>VGCZ01000013.1 GCA_016869975.1 Alphaproteobacteria bacterium | reverse complement strand
GGCTGGCGGAAGCCGATGACGTAGTGGCCGCCGACCGCTTCGTTGCGCCCGTAAAGACGGTTGCCCTTCCACTCGCAGGCGAAGACGCCCTCCGTCGTGCCGCCTTCGTCGCCGGTGCCGGTCGTCGCCGGTGCCGGCGTCGAGCCGGCGCCATCCCCGCACCGGCCATTTGACGATCTCGATGCGATGCGCATGCGGATCGCGCACGATCTGGCCGAAGCCCTTGATCGAGGACTCGGTGGCGTCGATCACCGGCACGTCGACGACGCGCAGCCCGGCCGGAACCGGCGGGTCGAGGTAGTCGAAAACGACCTCAGCCATTGGCGAACACCGGCATGACCTCCTCCCCGAAACGCCGCATCGAGGCCATGTTGCGGTCGTGGTCCATGGCGCCGAAGCCGGTCTGGCAAAGCAGATGGCGCACGCCGACGTCGCGCAGCTCCGCGACCTGCTCGCGCACCCGCTTGGGCGTACCGTAGAGCGAGCCGGTCGACAGCGCGAAGGGCACGCCGACGGAATCCGGCACGGCCGGATCGGTCCACGGGTTGAGCGCGGAGGGCTCGACGACGAAGTCCGGCGGATTGAATGCCTCGCGCACGTGCATCATGTGGTGGCGGGTTTCGGTCAACAGCTCCGTGAGTTCGTCCTCCGCCTGGGCGTCGGAATCGGCGACGTAGACATTGCGCCACAGCGCGCTTTGCTCGAGCAGGCGCGCGCGGGTCGCGGCGTCGTGGCCACCCTCGTCGATGCCCTTCTCGTAGAGCGCCCAGCGCTCCTTGATACGCGGCACCGGCAGGCGCGCGGTGAGGATCGGCACGCCCAGCCGGCCGCATTCGGTGAACGAGCCCGGCGAGATCACGCTGCGCCACAGCGGCGGGCCGGGTTGCTGCACCGGCTTGGGCCGCAGCTCGGGAATATGGACGTCGAAGAACTTACCCTTGTAGGTCAGCGGCGCCTCGCGCCAGGCGCGCTCGAGGATCTCGACCGCCTCGGCCATGCGCTCGCGGCTGTCGTGGCTGCGCAGGCCGTGACCGACGAATTCGTACTCGTTGTAGACCGTACCCTTGCCAACGCCGACATCGATGCGACCCTTGCTGAGGTTATCGAGCAAGGCGAGCTGCACCGCCAGCCGCACCGGATGATGGAACGGCGTCTGCACGACGGCGAAGCCGATGCGGATGCGCGACGTGCGCATGGCCAGCGCCGTGGCGAACATCAGTGCGTCGCTGTAAACGCTCTCGCCCGTGAAATAGTGCTCGGTCAGCCAGACGTCGGAGAAGCCCAGCTTCTCGGCGAAGACCGCCTGCTCAAGGATGTCGTCGATACGCGCGCCATCCTCGGCCGGCGACGGCGACAGCTGCAGGGTCAGCCAACCGAAACGCATGGCACAGTCCTTTCCTTCTCCCTCGGGGCCGTCCGCGGCCCCTGACCTTCGCGGGGAGAAGGAAGCTTACGTCAGATTCAATCCGCCATCGACGATGACGACTTCGCCGGTCACGTAGGGATTGGCGATCAGGGCGGCGACCATGTCGGCGATATCGGCCGGCTGGGCCGGGCGACGCATCGGCGATCGTGTGTTCCACAGTTCGTAGGCGGCCTCCCAGCCGGTCGACATGGCGGTGTCGACCAGGCCCGGCGCCACCACGTTGACGCGGATCGACGGCCCCAAGGTCAGCGCCAGCAGCTTGCTCATGTGATGCAGCGCGGCCTTGGCCGCCGCGTAGGGGATCGACGAGCCCTTGGGACGTACGGCGGCGTGCGTGCCGATGTTGATCACGCAGGCCGGCCGCTCGGACGTGGCCGCGGCGCGCAGCGCCGCCTCGGCCTCGGCGATCAGCAGCCACGGCGCCACGACGTTGACGTCCATCATGCGGCGCCAGACCTGGGGTGTCGCGGCCTTCAGATCGGCGTGCGGGAAACGCGCCACTTCGCCGGCGTTATTGACCAGCACATCGAGCCGGCCATGCTTCTTCAGCACCGCGGCGATCAGGTCGCGCGTCTCACCTTCGTCCGACAGATCGGCGCGGTTGTAGCTCGCGCCCGGCAGCTCGGCCGCCATGCGCTCGCCCGCCTCGACCGAGGCGCGCGAATGCAACGCCACGGCGAAACCGTCGGCCGACAGGCGGCGCGCGACGGCGGCGCCGATGCCCTGCGTCGAGCCGGTGACAAGGGCGACGCGCCTGTTCATTTGGGGATCAGCAGCGCCGTCGAGCTGGCGGTCGCGATCAGCCGCTGATGCTCGTCGCGCAAGCGCGCTTCGAGGAACGCGATACTGCGACCCCAGCGCACGATCTCGGCATCGACGTAGTAGAGCCGGTTGGGATGCGCCGGCAGCAGGTAGCTCACCTTCAGCTCCAGGGTCGGGTGGAGCAGGGTGAAGTTCGAGCGCACGGAGCAGGCGTGGGCCATCGAGGTATCGAGCCAGCCGGCGACGAAACCGCCCTGCACGATGCCGCCTTGGGGAACATCGGTGCTGTGGCACATCGCGACCGTCGGCCGGAAACGGAAGGTCAGCCGTCCGGTCTCGGGCTCGACCGCGATCACCTCGCCGCCCAACGTCTCGATGGCCGGCGGCCGTGAGCCGTTGAAACGCTCGAGAATCTCTGCCGCCGTCAGCTTGCGTTCGCCGTCCATATACCCAAACTCCAGATCAGGGCGCGGATACTTGCCGCAAACGCCCGCGCATCACAACGGGGCTCATCGCGCGCCCTCGCACAAGCGGTCCAGCAGGCGCATCAGCTGGACGCTCTCGCGGGGCGACAGCCCGTGCCGTACGCGCTTGTCGTGCCTGCCCACGGCGGCGACATAGCCGGCCATCAGGCGCGCACCGCGCCTGCCCAACGCCAGGGCATGGCGGCGGCGGTCGCGCGGCGCGGGTTTGCGCGTCACCAGCCCGTCGCGCTCCAGCCGGTCGAGGATCGGCACCAGGGTCGAACGATCGAGCCCGATGGCGCGCGCCAGCGCCGTCTGGCTGAGATCGGGATTGCGCTCGATCAGCACCAGCATGCCGAACTCGCCGAGCGACAACGGTACCGGCAGGCCGGCCATGGTGCGGTCGAAATCGCGCAACACCGCGACCTGGGCGCGGCGCAGAGCGTAGCCGACCAGCTGGGTCAGCGGGCCCCGGTCGAGCGTCGACCGGGCGGCGGCGGGGGTGCGCGGCATGCGCGACGTCGTACCACCGATTGTTGGTACTACCAACAAACGCTTTCACAGTTGCGCGGCACGCGGGTCTGCCGACCCTAGCATGCCATTGCCCGCCGCCGCGGGGCGCCGGCATACTGGCCGACGCCCAAGAGGAGTGACCGATGCAGCTGGGAAAGTATCCGCGCGCGAAGCTGGCGCAACTGCCGACACCGCTGGAGTTCATGCCGCGCCTGACCAAGGCGCTGGGCGGACCGAAGCTCTACGTCAAGCGCGACGACTGCACGGGCCTGGCGACCGGCGGCAACAAGACGCGCAAGCTCGAGTTCCTGTTGGGCGAAGCGCTGGCGCAAGGCGCCGACACGCTGATCACCCTGGGCGCGGTGCAGTCCAACCACGTGCGCCAGACCGCCGCCGCGGCGGCGAAGTACGGCCTGAAATGCGAGATCGTGCTGGAGAAGCGACTCTCGCAGACGACCGAAGCCTATGAGCGCAACGGCAACATCCTGCTCGACAAGATGCTGGGCGCCAATCTGCGCTACGTGCCCGGCGGCACGGCGATGATGCCGGCGGCCGAGGCGGTGGCCGACGAGATCCGCGCCAAGGGCGGTCGACCCTATGTGATCCCCGGCGGCGGCTCCAACCCGGTGGGCGCGCTGGGCTACATCGACAGCGCGCAGGAGATCCTGCGCCAGAGCGGCGAGATGGGTTTCGCCGTCGACACCGTGGTCGTCGCCACCGGCAGCACCGGCACCCAGGCCGGCCTGGTGGTCGGCTTCGAGGCGGCGCAAAGCGGCGTCGACGTGCTGGGCGTAAGCGTGCGTCAGCCCGGCCCGGTGCAGGAAGCCGCCGTCTTCAAGCTGGTCGAGCCGACCGCCGCCTTCGTCGGGCTCAAGCACCCGATCGCCCGCGAGCGCGTGATGGCCGATGGCGGTTATGTCGGCGAGGGCTACGGCATCCCGACGCCGGGCATGATCGAGGCCCTCGACATGGCGGCCAAGCTCGAGGGCCTGCTGCTCGACCCGGTCTATTCCGGCAAGGCCATGGCCGGGCTGATCGATCTGGCGCGCAAGGGCCGGTGGCGCGCCGATCAGAACGTCGTGTTCATCCATACCGGCGGCCAGGCAGCGCTGTTCGCCTACGAGTCCGTGCTCGGCGGGCCGCGCTAGGAGTTCGCCATGCCTGCGTCCGTGCCGCGCATCGCCCTTTTGGGCTTCGCCATCGAGTGCAACCGCTTCTCGCCGGTCGCGACGCGCGAGGATTTCGCGAGCGACGTCGATCTGGCCGGCGAGGCGATCGTCAGGGACGCGCGCCTGCCGGCCTCGATGATGCTGCCCGACCTGCCGGGCTTCGTCGCCGAGATGGACCGCACCGGCGCCTGGATGCCGATCCCGCTGCGCGTCGCCCAGGCGCAGCCCGGCGGGCCGGTCGAGGCGGGCTATTTCGCCGAGCTGATGGTCGATTTCGAGGCCGGTCTGAGGCGCAACCTGCCGCTCGACGCGGTCTATGTCTCCTCGCATGGCGCGGCGCTGGCGGTGGGCAATGACGATCCCGACGGTGAGATCTACGCCATGATCCGCCGCGTCGTCGGCCCGGATGTGCCGGTGATCGGCGTCTTCGACCTGCATGCCAACGTCTCGGAGCGTCTGGTCGACGCGATCAGCGTCTATGTCGGCTACCGCGAGAACCCGCATACCGACATTCGCGAGCGCGGCATCGAGGCCGCCCGCCACATGCGCGAAGCCCTGGGCGGCACGCGCACGCGCTGCACCATCGTCAAGACGCCGATCGTCTCGCCGCCGATCTCGCTGCTGACCGCCGCCGGCCCGAACCAGGGCCCCTACGCCGACCTCATTCAGTACGGTCAGACCAAGCTGGGCGGGCCGATCATGAACGTCTCGGTCATGGCCGGCTTCGCCTTCGCCGATTCAGCCCTCAATGGTCTATGCACGGTCGTCACCGTGCGGGGCGCCGACGTGACGCCCGGCCGCGCCGTGGCGCTGGAGATCGGCACCAAGGCCTGGGGCATGCGCCAACGCTTCAAGCGCGTCATGACCTCGCTCGACGCCGCTGTGCAGCGCGCCGTCGAAAGCGGCCTCGATCCATCGAAGCCCCGGCTGATCCTCGCCGACTGCGCCGACAATCCCGGCGGCGGCGCGCGTGGCAACACCATGTACCTGCTCAAGGCACTGAAGGCGGCGGACGCTCAAGGTGTCCTGTTCGGCCTGATCAACGATCCGCCACTCGCCGCCGAAGCGCATCGCCTGGGGGTGGGCGCGCGTTTGCGCGCGCGTTTCAATACCGCCGAGACGCAGTCGTTCTCCCAGCCCTGGGAGGCCGACGCCACCGTGCTGAGGCTGCACGATGGCCCCTTCGTCGGCCGCCGCGGCCTGATCCGCGGCGTGGCCGCCGATCTCGGCCCGGCCGCCCTGCTCGATCTCGGGGGCATCCGCGTCGCGGTGATCACCCTGCGCCAGCAATGCCTCGATCCGATGCAACTCGAGGTCTTCGATCCCGATATCCTGGCGACGGCGCGGACTCTGTGCGTGAAAAGCCGAGGCCATTTCCGCGCCGGCTTCGACCAATTCACCACGTCGGACAACATCATCGAGGTCGACAATCCCGGCCTGACCTCACCCAACCTCGCGAACTTCGACTGGACCAGGCTGCCGCGGCCGGTCTATCCGCTCGACGAGGACGCGACCTGGACCGTGCCCAACGCCTGACCCGCCACAATCGGCGCCGTACCTCCGCCAGCCGCCCCTCTATCCCGCTACAACGCACGGGTTCCTTATCCCCAACAACCGTGTCCACGCAGTCACAGTGTGGCAATTTTGTCACGATTTCAGCTTTACAGCTCAATTTCGCCATGCTCAAGAGGGGCAAGTTTTGGACAGGGCCGGCCGATCCACGCGCCGTCGCGGATCGACCCACCCCGTCCCGGCAAACAAGACAACTTGTGTGGCGTAGCATCCCTGTTCGGGACCAAGCGGGAAGGGGTTTCATGCCAGAGACGATCGCGCGCCGTTGGCGCTCCCTCGCCGTGGCGACAGCTGTCGCGACTTCGGCCGCCAGCCTGGTTTTCGCGCACCAGAGTTTCGCCCAGTCAAAGCCGCCCCAGCTTCAGGTGCGCCCGCCGCAGGCCAGCACCACCGCGAATAAGCCAACGGTCTATCGCGGCGTTCCAACGAACCACGGCACCGCCAAGACCGCCGTCGTGCGCCGGCCACCGCCGACGCCGACCAACGCCTTCAAGGGCGCCATTCCAGGCGGCGACGCCTCGGCCTTCGCCGTCGACCCACAGCGAGGCTGGGCCGAACAGCTGACGTCGCTGGGCGTCGCCAAGGTCGACGCCGACGCGGCCGCCCGGGCGATCGAGATCGAGCTCGCCGCCCGTCCGGTGGCCCTGACCTCGGGCCGCGCTATGGTCGGCGTCGCGATCCCGGGCGCCGGCGGCCGCCAGTTGGAGAATGTCCGCCTGTTCAGCAGCGCCGGCGCGTCCTTCGAGTTGCAGCGCGGTGATGCCGGGCAGTTCACGGTCGTTCGCGGCGCGCCTGCGGCCAATACGGTCCAGGTCGCCGCTGCCGCCGCACCGGCGCCGCAAACTTCGGCCGATGGCGTGCAGACCGAGGACGATCCGCGCCGCTGGCGCGCGCCGACCGACAGCCCTGTGGCGCCGCGCCTGTCCAGCGTGCCGCGCGGCATACCTGGCGCGGCCGGTCCCGGCGTCTATCGCGTGCGGGCCAATGGCAATGCCGTGAGCGCTTTGTCCGGCGCGGGCCTCGACGCAGGCTCGGCGCAGGCCGCCGCCGCCGCACTGGCCGCCGTGTCGCCGGCCGGCCTCAACCTGGCAGCCGCCAACGTCGAGATCGTACGCCAGCGCGGCGCCGACGGTCACTTCACCATGGTCGCCGCCACGGTCTACGACGACAGCCGCCGTGCGCGGATCTGGTGGTTCTCACCGCAGAACCAGCCCGAGGGCTTCTTTGACGACAATGGCGCCCGCGTGGGTGGCGGCGCCATGCTGATGCCGGTCGAGAGCCGGATTTCCTCGCCCTTTGGCTATCGCCGCTTGTGGGCTCGCGGCGGCTACGCATTCCACAACGGTATCGACATCGAAGGCCGTACCGGCACCCCGATCATGGCGGCGGCCGACGGAGTCATCGACTATGCCGGCTGGTACTACAATTACGGCCGCACGGTGCGCGTCATCCATAACGACAAGCTGGCCACGAGCTATAGCCACATGTCGACCTTCGCACCGACGGCCAAGCCGGGTACGCGGGTGCGGCGCGGCGAGGTGATCGGTTATGTCGGCAGCACCGGACGTTCGACCGGCCCGCACCTGCATTTCTGCGTCATCATCGATGGTCAGTTCGTCGACCCGGCGCCTTATGTGCAAGCCGGCAGCGGCAATCTCGTGGGGGCGGACCTGGTCGCCTTCCGCGAGTGGCAGCGGCGCGGCAACGAACTCAGTCGCGGCGCCCAGAGCGGCTTCCAGCCCGCAACCGACCGCCTCTGATTGGATGCTTCCCGACTACTGTCGGCGCCGACCTTGCCGCACGGCGCGGGGAGGCCCGCGCTGAGCGTTGGCCTGCACGAAACGATTGCGCCAGAACGATGCCCGTGTAAGCATCCGGCCTAACCAAGAGGCGGGAGGCTGAGCCAAGAGATCACGGCGCTAATTGATGGCGAATCGTCGATCGCACGCGAGTTACCATCACGCGCGTGAACAGGCACACTTCTTGCTCCTTTCTCAACGATCGGTCACTCAAGCGGCGAAAGCCGGCAACGGAACAACAGGGAGACATATGATGCGGACGATTACCTCGCTTGCGGGCGCTGCCGCACTGGCCGTTACCATCGGCGCCGCCGGGGCGGCCCATGCGGGCAAGGATCTTGATGCGATCAAGGCGCGCGGCCAGCTGATCTGCGGCGTCAGCACTGGCACCGCGGGCTTCTCGTTGGCCGACAGCAAGGGCGTATGGACGGGCATGGACGTCGACGTCTGTCGCGCCGTCGCCGCGGCGATCTTCGGCGACGCCTCCAAGGTGAAGTATGTTCCGACGACGGCGCAACAGCGCTTTACCGCGCTGCAATCGGGCGAGGTCGACATGCTGTCGCGCACGACGACGTGGACGCTGACCCGCGACACCGCGCTGGGCTTCGACTTCACGGGTGTCAGCTACTACGACGGCCAGGGCTTCATGGTGAACAAGAAGCTCGGCGTGAAGAGCGCGAAGGAGCTGAATGGCGCCACGATCTGCGTCAGCCCCGGCACGACCACCGAGCTGAACCTCGCCGACTATTTCCGCGCCAACAAGATGCAGTTCAAGCCGGTCGTCATCGAGAAGGCCGACGAAATTCGCGCCGCCTTCTTCACTGGCCGCTGCGACGTCTACACGACGGACGCCTCGAGCCTCTACTCGGTGCGCGCCGCCAACGTGCCGGCGCCGCTGACCGCCGCCGACTTCGTCATCCTGCCCGAGATCATCTCCAAGGAGCCGCTCGGCCCCGTGGTGCGGCACGGCGACAACCAGTTCGGCGATATCGTGCGCTGGGCGCTGTACGCCATGGTCGAAGCCGAGGAGTACGGCATCACGTCGGCGAATGTCGAGCAGATGCTGAAGAGCGAGGATCCGACGATCAAGCGCATCCTCGGCGTCACGCCCGGCATGGGCAAGGCGCTGGGCGTCGATGAGAAGTGGGTCGTGAACATCGTCAAGCAGGTCGGCAACTATGGCGAGGCCTTCGACCGCAACCTCGGCGCCGGCTCGCCGCTGAAGATCGAACGCGGCCTGAACCAGCTGTGGACCAAGGGCGGTCTGCAGTACTCTCCGCCGATCCGCTAAGAACCCCTCCGGAACCGCCGCCCCGCGCGGGCGGCGGTTCCAGCCAGGATCGCGGCATGGGTCGAACGCGGCCATAGCCGCGACGCACAGGGGGCGTAGAGCATGGCGGTCGACACTATAGGCTCGCTGCCACAAACAAGGGTGGCGCCGTGGAACAACCCGGTCATCCGCGGCTGGGTCTTTCAGATCGTCGTTGTGGGCCTGGTGGGCGGGCTGGCCTGGTATCTCGTCAGCAACACCATGGCGAACCTCGAGAAGGCGAAGATCGCCACCGGGTTCGACTTTCTCGGTCGCGAAGCCGGTTTCGAGATCGGCGACACGATGATCGAGTATTCGCCGGCGAGCACGTACGCCCGCGCCATCTGGGTTGGCATCCTCAACACCCTGCGCGTGGCGGTGATCGGCATCATCCTCACGACCATTCTCGGCACGCTGATCGGCATCGGCCGCTTGTCGCCGAACTGGCTGCTGGCCAAGATCTGCGAGTGGTACGTCGAGATCTTCCGCAACGTGCCGCTGCTGCTGTGGCTGTTTCTTTTCTACAAGCTGGTCAGCGAGGCCTTCCCCGGACCGCGCCAAGCGATCAGGATGCTGGGCGACTCGGTGTTCCTCAGCAATCGTGGTCTCTATTTCCCGATTCCGGTGGCCGATCCGGTCCACAAGTGGATCGGCGCCGGGTTCCTGCTCGGCATCGTCGGGGCCTGGGCATTGCACCGCTGGGCCAAGGCGCGCCAGGCGGCGACCGGCCAGCAATTCCCCTCGATCCTCGCTGGCCTCGGCCTCATCATCGTGGTGCCTTTCCTCGTCTGGCTGATCGGCGGCGCCCCGGCCAAGATGAGCTGGCCCGAGCTGAAGGGCTTCAACTTCCAGGGCGGACTGGTGATCCAGCCGGAGTTTACCGCTCTGCTCGTCGGCCTGACGCTCTACACCGCCGCCTTCGTCGCCGAGATCGTGCGCTCCGGCATCCTCGCGCTGCACAAGGGCCAGAGCGAGGCGGCGGCCGCCATCGGCCTATCGCGTGGGCAGGCGATGCGACTGGTGCTGCTGCCCCAGGCGCTGCGTGTCATCGTGCCGCCGATGACGAGCGTGTTCCTCAACATCACCAAGAACAGCTCGCTGGCGATCGCCATCGGCTATCCCGACCTCGTGGCCTCGATCAACGTCACGATCAACCAGACCGGCCAGGCGATCGAGAACATCCTCATCATCATGGCGGCCTACCTGACGGTCAGCCTGTCGATCTCCGCGTTCATGAACTGGTACAACAAGCAAATCGCCATGAAGGAGCGCTGAGCCATGGCCGACATCGCCGAGCGCGAGCGGGCCGGCAAGGCCCGGGCGGCGCCGACCGTGGAAGGAGGCGCGCTGGGCTGGTTGCGCCGGAACCTTTTCTCGAGCTGGGGCAACGCGCTCACGACGGTGGTGCTGCTCGGGTTCGTCGTCTGGATCGGTATCTGGTTCGTCGACTGGGCGATCGTGCATGCCACATTCGAGGCCGCGAACGGACCGGAATGCGGCAAGGGCCAGGGTGCCTGCTGGGCGCTGATCGGCGAAAAGTATCGCTACATCTTCTTTGGTTCGTTCCCCTACGAGCAGCACTGGCGGCCGCTCTTCGCCTGCATCGCCATGCTGGCGATGCTGCTGCTGAGCTGCGACCGGCGGATGTGGAACTGGCGCCTCCTGGTGATCTGGACGGTGGGCTCCTTCGTCACCTTCCTGCTGATGTTCGGCGAGCTGCGTTTTCCGCTCACCCTGTTCTTCCTCGTCGGTCTCGTCGCCGGCGGGATCGGCTGGGGCATGCGCGCCGGCATAGCGAGCCCGCGCGAAATCGCGATTCACAAGGCGCTGACCATCGTTGGCGGCATCGGCCTGGCGCTGCGCATTGTGGGCGTCATCCCGGCCTGGGGATTGGAGATCAACGCGTTCAGCTATGTCGAGACCGGGCTTTGGGGCGGCCTGCCGGTGACCCTGATCCTGGCGACGTATGGGCTGGTCTTCGCCTTCCCCTACGGCATCCTGCTGGCGCTGGGCCGGCGGTCGAATCTGCCGCTGGTCAAGGGCTTGTGCGTCGGCTTTATCGAGCTGATCCGCGGCGTGCCGCTGATTTCGCTGCTGATCATGGCCTCGGTCATGCTGCCGCTGTTCCTGCCCACTGGTTCGAACATCGACAAGTTCCTGCGCGCCCTGGTCGCGGTGATCTTGTTCGCCGGCGCCTACATCGCCGAGATCATCCGTGGCGGCCTGCAGTCGCTGCCGCGCGGCCAGTTCGAGGCGGCCGACGCGATGGGCCTCAACTACCTGCAGAAGACCTCGCTGATCATCCTGCCGCAGGCGCTGCGCGTCGTGATCCCGCCGTTGATCAACACCTTCATCGGATTCTTCAAGGACACCTCGCTGGTGTTGATCATCGGTATCTTCGACTTTCTCAACACGGCCAACCAGGCGCTGGTCGATCCCAACTGGGCGGGATTCCCTGGCGAGGTCTACATCTTCGCCGCGGCCATTTACTTCGTCTTCTGCTACTCGATGTCTCGCTACAGCAAGTATCTAGAGGTCGAGCTCAACAAAGGAACTCGGCGCTGAGCGCCGCTCAGGGAGCACCACGCATGGCCCGTCAGCGACGCGATCTCTCGGCAGCGCCGACCGTCATCGAGTTGCGCAGCGTCAACAAGTGGTTCGGCCAGTTCCACGTTCTGACCGATATCAACCTCTCTGTGAAGCAGAGCGAGAAGATCGTGGTCTGTGGCCCCTCGGGCTCCGGCAAGTCGACCCTGATCCGCTGCATCAACCGGCTCGAGGAGCATCAGGAAGGCGATCTGATCGTCGACGGCATCACGCTCACCAACGACGTCAAGAACATCGAGGCCATTCGCCGCGAGGTCGGCATGGTGTTCCAGTCGTTCAACCTGTTTCCACACCTGACCGTGATGGAGAACCTCACCCTGGCGCCGGTCTGGGTGAAGAAGATGCCCAAGAAAGAGGCCGAGCAGATCGCCATGAGCCTGCTCGAGCGGGTGCGCATCCCCGAGCAGGCCCTGAAGTATCCCGGCCAGCTTTCAGGCGGACAGCAGCAGCGCGTCGCGATCGCCCGGGCGCTGTGCATGCGGCCGAAGATCATGCTGTTCGACGAGCCGACCTCGGCGCTCGATCCCGAGATGGTCAAGGAGGTGCTCGACGTCATGACCGAACTGGCCGGCGAAGGCATGACCATGCTGGTCGTCACGCACGAGATGGGCTTCGCCCGCGCGGTCGCCGATCGCGTGATCTTCATGGACCGCGGCGAGATCGTCGAGCAGAACGAACCCGAGACATTCTTCAACAGCCCGCAGAACGAGCGGACCAAGACCTTCCTCGGCCAGATCCTGCATCACTGAGTTCGCGTCGGCCGGGCGAACAATTGGGCTCGACCGCCGCCTCGCGCCGGGATTCCACGGTTGGAGCGCCGACTCCGGCACGGGCTTCCGGGCCTGCAGGCCCGTGACGCGACCTCGCTAGGCGACCACGCCGACGCCGATGCTCGCGATCGGCGTCGCGCCGTCCGGCCCGACGATCATCAGGCGCGTCGGCTGCAGGGTGAGCGTCGCCGTCGCACGGACGCCGAGATCGACGCTGGCGCCGAACTCGTCGGACACCCGCCCCCTGCCGCCGGGCAGGGCGCGTGGGGCCGCGGAGCCGAAGATGGCGCGGTGGATCGCGTCGCTGCCGATGCGCAGTCCGAACAGATCGGTGAGCGCGTTGCCGCGCGTATCGATAGTGCACGCGCCGTGATAGTTGGCGCGCGTCGGCGCCTCCGCCCGGTCGCCCTTCTCGAGGGTAACCGAGAACCACAGGCTGACACGCATGAACTCGGACGCGGCCGCCTGCTCGGCTCGCGCCCGTAGATTCGCCAAGCCATCGTAGGCGCCCACGCTGCCGGCCCATGCGGCGCGCACCATCGCCTCGCTGGGCAGGTTGAAAGCGCCGGTGCTGGAATGCGGCGTGTCGAAGTCGACCGTGGCACGGCTTGGGATCGCGATATCCGTGTCGCGATCCGTCGGTCGGCTGCCATACCACAGCACCGCCGCCTCGCGCGTGAACTCGCCGTGGCTGAAGGTGCGGTAGCCGAACATCGGCCTGACGTTGTCGACATAGCCGGCAAGGCCGGGGCCCTTCCAGTCGACGAACACCAGGTTCGACGAGCCATTGCGCACGCAATGGGAGATGAAGTGCTGGTTCTGGCCGGTCGCCTTTCCGGCGCCGCGCGGTACCAGGCCGGACCAGGACTGATACTGCAGGCGGTACTGGTGCATCGACACCTGCCGGTCGAGTTCCTCCGGGCAGGGTTCGGCAGCCCGCGCGAAAGACGGGATCGCCGCCGCCGCGGCGACGCCCGCCAGCATGGCTCGACGCGGCAGGCCCACCGGCGCGCCGTGTCGCCCGTTCCGTGACGCCATCGTCTCCTCCACGGCGCGTGGCACGTCTCGCCGAACGCCGTCAAGAATAGTACCCGCGATTCTGTCGGCGTCACGTCCCGGTGAAGCCGTGCTCAAAGTCCCGGCGCTCGAACCGACACCCGGTCGTCGCGACTGCGCGCGACATGAGCTTGTAGAGACACAATCTCGATCCGGTCGATGTAGAAACGTCGCCAGCTCCATGCCCGAGGCGGCGTCGCAACTGGTCGAGGCGTGGAGCGGACAAGCCCAATCGCCATCGAGATCGATGCCCCCGGAGCCGCCGCGAAAAGCGCGCCCTGCGGGGCGCGCTTCGCGTTTCAGCGGATGGCGGTCGCTACTTGCCGGCCTTGATCGGATTGCGCAGCACGCCGATCTTCTCGATCTCGACCTCGCACACGTCGCCAGGCTTCATCCACACCTGCGGATTGCGGCCGGCACCGACGCCCGAGGGCGTGCCGGTGATGATGACATCGCCCGGCTCCAGGGTCATGACCTTGGACAGCTCCGACACCAGCGTGACCGTGTCGAAGATCATGTCCTCGGTGTTGCTGTCCTGCATGGTCTCGCCGTTGAGCCGGCACATGATGCGCAGCGGCGCGCCGCCCTTGGGCAGCTCGTCCGAGGTAACGATGTCGGGGCCGAAGCCGCCGGAGCCGTCGAAGTTCTTGCCGAGCGTGAACTGGCCGCCCGACTTGCGCTGCCAGTCGCGCACCGAGCCGTCGTTGAACACGCTATAGCCGGCCACCGCCGACAGCGCCTTCTCCTTGGGGATGTTGCGCGTGCGCTTGCCTATGATCACCGCCAGCTCGGCCTCCCAGTCGTACTGTTCGGAATGCGTGGTCGAGAGCATCGGCGCATTGTGCGCCGCCAAGGTGTTGTTGAATCGGCAGAAGACGATCGGATAGCCCGGGATCGGGTTGTTGGTCTCCTCGGCGTGCTTGCGGTAGTTCAGCCCGATGCACAGGATCTTGCCGGGGTTGGGGATCGGCGGCAGGTACTTGGCCTGCTTCTCCTTGACCACGGCGCCGGCCTTGGGCTTGGCGCAGGCCTTCTTGACCGCGTCCTGCACGGCCTTGCCGCCGGCCAGGATTTCGACGACGGATTTCGGTCCCCTGGGCATCTGCTTGCTGAGATCGATGATTCCCGCGTCGGTCTTGACGCCCACGACGGCCTTGCCGTCGCGCTGGATGGTGCACAGGCGCATCAGAAATCCTCCCCGTATGGCGGCATCGCCTTCCGGCCGTACAGTCGGCCAGCCGGCGCGCAGGGTCAAGCTAACGACGCGCGTCGAGCAACACGTCGGCCATTTCGGCGAAGCCCGCGCCCGAGCGGGCGCTCGTGATCCAACGCGGCAGATGCGGCATGCGGTCGGCGAAGTCCGCCACATTGGCCACGCCCACGGCGTTGGGGAAGAAGCCGAACATCGGCGAATCGTTGGGCGAATCGCCGCTGAATACCCACTCGCTTCGGGTAGCCTCCAGATCGACGCCATACAGCTCGGCCATCATGAGCCGCGTCGTGGTCAGCTTGTCGTAATCGCCGAACCAGCCGTTGACGTGGATCGAGCTGATCTTGGCCTGCGCGCCGTGGCGCTCGAAGATGCCGACGATCCGGTCGACCTCGGCGCGCGGCAGGGCCGGCACGTCCTCGCAGAAATCGATCGCCAGGTCGGCGGCGCGGTACGGCTGGTCCGAGGCGATGCCCGCCCCCGGCACCTCGCGCAGCACGTCGGCCTTCACCGCCTCCAGACGCCGCCGCCCCTCGGCGCGCGTCGCCTCGTCCTGGACATAGCGGGTACGCAGCCCACCGGCCGACCGATCGAGCCACATCCAGAAGGCGCCGTTCTCGCCGATCACGGCGTCGACCGGCCAGAACCGTGCGATCAGGTCGCACCAGCCCGCCGGCCGGCCGGTCACCGGGATCACCATCAGCCCGGCCGCCTTCAGCCGCTCCAACGCCGCGTAGGCTTCGCCGGTCAGCCGGCTGTCGGTCGAGACAGTCTCGTCGATGTCGGTGAAGACGCCGCGGATGGCGCAGCGGTCGGCGGCGGGAAACTCGGCGATCGGCCGCATCATCAGCTGAACCACAGAAGTTCTCCAAACCAGGCGGGGGCGACGTGGGAGGGGAACTCGACGCTGCCCTTGCTGAAGATCGAGTGCCATCGTGGAAACCAGAAATACACCGTTCTCGGCTCCTCTCCGGCGATGAGCCCCGGCCATAGCAGCAAGGCCGCTTCGATATCGACAGCGACATGCCGCACGACTTCTTCACTCAGCCGCGCGGAAGGCACCTTCCGCAAGCCATGGGGGAACACGAAGAGCCGGCCATCCTGCTGGCGGCCCTCGCTGGCGTTTTCGCCGCCGGTATTGACCAGGAACGGAAAGTCCAGCGAGCGCGCGACATAGGCGAAGCCGACCTCCCCAGCGGGCTCCCAGCTGCCTTCCATCGTCCAGTGGATGAGAACGCCGCGTGCATCATCCACCGCGCAGTCCTGCAGCCGCTGAGGCGAGCCCGGGTCGTAGCGATCCCGCAATAGGCGGCGGTCAAGCCTGATCATCGAGCATCCACAGTTACCATGGCGGTCGTGTGGGCAAGGGGGTAAAAGACCTCGAAAAAAGCGCCCGAGGCCTCGATGATCCCCCGCTATTCCCGCCCCGAGATGGCCGCCATCTGGGAGCCGCAGAACCGCTTCCGGATTTGGTACGAGATCGAGGCGCATGCCTGCGACGCCATGGGCGAGCTGGGCATCATCCCCAGGGAATCGGCCAAGGCGATCCGCGCCGGCGGCACGAAGGCGATGGCGGCGATGGCCGCCAACCCGGCCACAGAGATCGAGAAAATCGACGCCATCGAGCGCGTCACCAAGCACGATGTCCTGGCCTTCACGACCTGGCTGGCCGAATTCATCGGACCCGAGTCGCGCTTCGTGCATCAGGGCCTGACCTCGTCCGATGTGCTCGACACGACCCTCGCCGTGCAGCTCACCCAGGCCGCCGACATCCTGCTGGCCGACCTCGACCGCGTGCTGGCGGCGCTGAAGAAGCGCGCGCTGGAGCACCGGATGACGCCAACCATCGGCCGCAGCCATGGCATCCACGCCGAGCCCACCACCTTCGGCGTCAAGCTCGCCGGCCACTACGCCATCTTCAGCCGCTGCAAGGTGCGCCTGGTGGCCGCCCGCGCCGACGTCGCGACCTGCGCCATTTCAGGCGCCGTCGGCACCTTCGCCAACATCGACCCGCGCGTGGAGGCGCATGTCGCGAAGGCGCTGGGCCTCGGCATCGAGCCGGTGTCGACGCAGGTCATCGCGCGCGACCGCCATGCGATGTTCTTCGCCACACTGGGCGTGATCGCCGGCTGCATGGAGAACCTCGCCACCGAGATCCGACACCTGCAGCGCACCGAGGTGCGCGAGGCCGAGGAGTTCTTCTCGGTCGGCCAGAAGGGCAGCTCGGCGATGCCACACAAGCGCAACCCCGTGCTGACCGAGAATCTCACCGGCCTGTCGCGCATGGTACGCGCCTATGTGACGCCGGCGCTGGAGAACATCACGCTGTGGCACGAGCGCGACATCTCGCACTCATCGGCCGAGCGCATGATCGGCCCCGATGCCACGGTGACGCTCGACTTCGCGCTCAACCGCCTCGCGGGCGTGGTCGAGAACCTCGTGGTCTACGCCGAGCGCATGAAGGGCAATCTCGACTCGCTGGGCGGGCTGGTGTTCTCGCAGCGCGTGATGCTGGCGCTGACCCAGAAGGGCATGAGCCGCGAAGACGCCTACGCCGCCGTGCAGCGCAACGCCATGGAAGGTTGGAAAGGCAACGCCGCCTTCATGGCGCTCTGCCGCGCCGATAAGGAGATCCGCCAGTTCCTGTCGAACGACGAGATCGTGGCGATGTTCGACATGGGCTATCACACCAAGCAGGTCGACACGATCTTCAGGAGAGTGTTCGGCTGATTCTCGCGGGACCGGCGCCCCCAGTCTCACGCCGCCGCCGTCTTCAGCGCCGCACGGCGCGCCGTTGTCGCTGCGGCATCGACGCCGCGGCCATCGCTGGTCAGCACCACGCCATAGACGTCGTTGGCCGCCTTGGGGCTGACGACCTCGTCGCGCACGTCGCGCAGCACGCGTTCGGGGTCGCGCTCCAACGGGCTGCCCCAGCCGCCGCCGCCGGGTGACAGCGCGCGCTCGGTCAGCGGCTGCGCGATGCGGCGCACGGCGTATTTCGGCGCCGCCATCACCGTGCCATCGGCGAGCGTCAGCTCCATGCTGCCCGGCGCGCCCGTGCCGCCGCCCTGGATACCGAAGCCGGTCTGGTAGTTGAGCCCCTCGCCGCGGAACGAGTACTCCGCCGACTCCAGCACCTCGACTTCGTACTGAATGCCGGTGCCGCCGCGATACTTGCCGGCGCCGGCGCTATCGGTACGGAACTCGTGCCGGGTGATCCGCAGCGGATAGCTTCGCTCGTAGCCCTCGACGTTGGGAATGGTCAGGCCGCCGAGCGCGATCAGGTGGCCGATCTGGTTGAAGCCATCGCGCCCGTCGACCGCGCCGCCGCCGGCCATCGAGTGCCAGTGATAGGCGACATAGGGGCGCGCCGTGCCGATGCGGCCGGCGCTACCGTTGTGGATGCTCTTGCCCCAGCCAGCACAGGCGCGCTCGGGTGAGGCCTTGCCCAGCGCGTTCCAGATCGCGTGCACAATCTCGTGCGCGATGAACACCGTGTTCATGGTCATGGCGGCCGGCGGCCGCGCGTTCACGATCGTGCCTTCGGGCGCGATGATCTTCACGCTCCGGAAAGTGCCCTCATTGCGCGGCAGCGAGGGATCGAAGAACGAGGCCAGCGCCATGTAGACCGCCGACCAGGTGTTGGCGACCGAGCTGTTCTTGAAGCCTCTGATCTGCGGATCGGTGCCGGTGAAGTCGACGATGAGCTCGTCGTCGCGCAGATCGAGTGCGACACGAATCCACACATCGCGCGTCTCGAAGCAGTCGTTGTCAGTGCGCTCCTCGCCGCGCCACACGCCCCTGGGCAGGCTGGCCAGCGCATTGCGGAAGCTGCGATCGGCGTGCGCCAGCACGCCCTCGATCAGCACCAGGCCGCGCTCCAAGCCGTACTCCTCGAGCAGCGCGCGCAGCCGTTCGGCGCCGATCTGGGTCGAGCCCATCATCGCGCGCACATCGCCGTCCAGCAGCTCCGGCGTGCGGCAGTTGAGCTTGAGCAGCGCCCAGAGATCCTCGCGCAGCACGCCGCGCTCGACCAGCTTGAGCGCGGGTAGCCGGATGCCCTCGTGATAGATCTCCGTGGCCTCGGAGTTGTAGGTGCCGGCCGCGCCGCCGCCGATATCCGACTGATGCGCGCGATTGCAGGCGAAGGCCGCGAGAACGCCCTCGATGAAAACCGGCCGCGCGATCACCCAGTCCGGCAGGTGGTTGCCGCCGGCCTCGTAGGGATCGTTGAGCAGGAACACATCCTCGGGCTCGATGCGCCCGCCGAAGGCCTTGAGCACCGCGCGCACCGCGAAGCCGCCGCCACCGGTATGGATCGGGATGCCGTCGGCCTGGCTGATCAAGGTGCCGTGCGCGTCGGCGAGGAAGCACGAGAAGTCGTGGCTCTGGTTGAAGATCGGGCTGCGCGCGGTGCGCGTCATCACCCAACCCATCTGCCTGGAAATGTGGTCGAGCCGGTTCTGCACCAGCGCCAGCGCGATGGGATCGAGCGTGGTGGGATCGACGGTCATGGCTGCTCCAGCGCGATGTCGAAATTGCCCGATGCGTCGACACGGAGCGTGTCGCGCGGGCCGGCGAAGACGGTGGTGGTGGTTTCCTCGACGATGAGCGGGCCTCGCAGCACGTGGCCTGGCCGCAGATCGGCGCCAGCGTAGACTTTGGCGTCGGCCCAGCCTTCCGTCTCGCCGATCCACACGCGACG
Organism: Alphaproteobacteria bacterium; assembly: GCA_016869975.1. GTDB lineage: Bacteria > Pseudomonadota > Alphaproteobacteria > Reyranellales > Reyranellaceae > JAFAZJ01. The sequence goes on along the minus strand of VGCZ01000013.1, from coordinate 93,501 downwards.
CGTGGCGATCGGCTGCACCGCGTCCGTCGCCGCCGACGGTCCCTGCGGATCGACCGCACCGACTCGTCCGATGCCGGCAACGCGCAGCGCGCCGACGCCGATGCGGCCGCCGGGCTGGATATGGCCGAACAGCCGCTGGTGCTGCGCCTCGAAATCCCGGCGCACGGCGGCGGCATCAAAGCCCGCTTCGGGCAGATCGACCTGCAACGAGGATTGCTGGCCGGGATAGCGCAGGTCGAGCGCGCGCACGACCAGCAGGCGATCATCGTCGAAGCCTTCCGCGTGCAGGGTGCGTCGCGCCTCGGTCTCCATCGCGGCGAAGGCGGCGACCAGCGCGACCGGATCGAGCGAGTCGATGTCGCCGTCGTAGACCCGCAGCCAGTCCTGGCGCGCATCCGTATGCAACATACCCAACGCGCAGAAGGCGCCGGCGACCCGCGGCACGTACACGCGTTTGCAGCCCAGCGCGCGGCCGACCGACGCGCCATGCATCGGGCCGGCGCCACCGGCCGCGACCAGGGTCAGGCGACGCGGATCGACTCCGCGTTCGATCGAGATGCGCTCGACCGCGTGCAGCAGGTTCTGCTCGACCAGTCGGATCACGCCTGACGCGGCCTGCTCGACCGACAGCCCAAGCTTGCCGCCGATGGCCTGCGCCAACGCCTTCTCCGCCAGCGTCGCATCGAGCGTCACCGCGCCGTCGGCGATCGGGCCGGGACGCAAGCGGCCCAGCGCCAAGAGCGCGTCGGTAACGGTGGGCTCGGTATTGCCGAAGCCATAGCAGGCCGGCCCCGGCCGCGCGCCGGCGCCCTTGGGACCGACGAACAGCATGCCCGCGGCATCGACGCCGGCGATGGTGCCGCCACCGGCGCCGACGGTATGGATTTCTATGGCCGGCGTGGAGAGATGATAGCCGCCGACCATCAGGTGATCGGCGGCCGCAGGTGATCGGCGGCCGCGACGCGTCCCTCGGCCATCAGCATCACGTCGCAGGACGTGCCGCCGATCTCCATCGACAGCAGATCATCGGTGCCGGCGGCGCGCGCGAACATCTGAAGCGCGCCGACGCCGGCCGCCGGCCCCGACAGCGCCAGGTTCACCGGCCGCGTCGCTGCCTGCGCCACCGAGGCCACACCGCCATTGCTCTGCACCAGCAGCAGGCCGCGCGGCAGGCCTTCGGACCTGAGCTTCTCGTCGAGGGCGCGCAGGTAGGGCGCGACGCGCGGCGCGACATAGGCGTCGACCACCGTGGTCGAGCCGCGCTCGTACTCGCCGACCACGGGCATGATCTCGCTCGACACCGAGACCGCCCAGGCGTTGTTGGCTTCGCGCACGCGGCGCGCGGCGGCGGCTTCGTGCGCGCCGTTGGCGTAGCTGTTGATCAGGCAGATCGCCACCGACTCGACGCCTTCGGTGCGGAACATCGCGATAGCGGCATCGACGTCCTCGATCCTGAGCGGCGCCAACTCGCTGCCATCGGCGGCGATGCGGCCGCGCACCGGCCGACGCAGGTAGCGCGGCACCAGGACCGGCGGGAACGGCGTGCGGTGATCCCACATGTTCTCGCGCAAGCCCCGGCGGATCTCGACCGAATCGCGCAGACCCTCGGTGGTCAGCATGCCGACCCGCGCGCCCTTGCCTTCGAGAATGGTATTGGTCGCTATGGTCGAGCCGTGCACGAACATGGCGCAGCCCCGCAGCAAATCGCGCACGGCCATGCCCTGCTTGCGCGCCACGTCGATCACCGCATCGAGCACACCTTTGCTGGGATCGGCCGGCACCGAAGGCACCTTGCCGATCACCATGCGCCCGGCCGCGTCCTGCAGCACCAGGTCGGTGAAGGTGCCGCCGACATCGACGCCGATGCGCCACGGGGCGGCCAGCGCCCCGTTGCTATGGTTTGCTATGGTTTCCGCCGAATCCGCCATGCCCTGTCCGCGCCGAATTGCGTCGGACGCATCATGGCAGGATGGCACCGGGGGTCAATTTTCCGCGCCTACGAGCGCTCAACGCGCCGGTACAATGCAGAAGCCCTGGGCTTCGACGCCGAGCGGCACGTTGAACTTGCTCCGGAAATTCTCAAGCGCCACGGCCGCCGATAGCTCGACGATCTGAGAATCGTCGAAGTGCTTCTTGAGTTTGGCGATCAGCTCCGGCTCAACTCGCTGGCCGGTGATGGTCGCTTTCTCGGCGAATTCCAGCGCTAGCCGCTCGGCCTCGCTGAACACCGGGGCGTCGCGCCAGCGCGCGACGTTGTGCATCTTCTCTTCGCCGTCAGTCTCGGCCTGCATCACACGTGATGCGTTGATGTCCATTCAAAAGGGACAGCCATTGATCGTCGCTACCCTGAGATAGAGCAACGCGCGCAGGCCGGCCGGCAGTCGGTTTGACTGTTCCAGCGCCGCGCTCAAGCGACCGGACGCCTCCAGGATCGGCGGGCAATGCGCCATCACCTTGGTGGGATTGAGCAGGTCGCCGAACATCTCGCGCTGGCGCGCGAAAACCTTGCTCAGGATCGGGTCACCACCGTCGTCGGTGACTTCGGACACACGCGGCATGAGGGGCTCCGGGCGATATTGCCGCCAAGCTCGCGTCAGCGACGATCCGGAGCAATCACCCTCATGTCGCGAATGTCACTTTGCCCTGCTGGCAGAGCGCGCCCTGGGCGTTGGCGATCCAGGTCGTGACCGTACCGTCCTTCTCCGCCCGCGCGTTCACCGTGAACGGCGCGGTGTGATAGACGGGGCTGGTAGCGCGGAATTCGTAGCGCGGCACGCGGCGACCAGGATTCTCGCGCCGCGCCAGCTCGAGCTGCATCAGCCCCATCAGCGGCCCGTGCACCAGCAGGCCGGGATAGCCTTCGACCTGGGTGACATAGGGCAGGTCGTAATGGATGCGGTGACCGACGAAGACCAGCGCCGAGTAACGGAACAAGAGTACCGGATCGGGCGTCACCGTGCGCGACCAGGTCGCGTCGGTAGGGGCTGGCTTCGGCGTCGCCGGCTTCGCGTCCGGCGCCGGATCGCCGCGATAGACCAGGTCCTGCTCGTGCACGATCGCCGGGCCGTCCTTGCCGCTGATGGTGTTGCGCACGGTCACGAACACCATGGCACCGCTGCCGCCGGTCTTGCCCTGCACGTCGGTGACCCTGGCCTCGCGGCTGACGGTGTCGCCGATGCGCACCGGCTGGATCAGCTCGATGCGGTTGCCGGCGTTCATGCGCCGCGGCAGGTCGACCGGCGGCAGGAAGCCGCCGCGCTTAGGATGGCCGTCGGGGCCGATCTGCGAGGCCGGCGCGGCCTCCAGGAAATAGAACATGTGCCAATAGGGCGGCAGTTCGTCGCCGATCCTGGGCGCGGGATCGCCGGTCTCGAGCGTCGCCATCATCGCGCGCACCGGATAGGCGGTGACGAGGTCCTCACGCGTATCGGTCCGGCCGATCCAGGAACGATAGTGTTCGAGCTTGTCGATTATCGCGGTCATGCGAACACGGCCTTGCCCTGCTGCGCCATCGCGCCATCGGGACTGCGGATCCAGGTCGTCAGCGAGCCATCGGCCTCGCGCCGCGCCTGCACGTCGAAGGGCGCGCGGTCATAGACCGGCGCCAGCGCGCGCAACGCGAAGCTCTTCATCTTGCGATCGGGCACCGAGCGGCGGGCCAGCTCGACCTGTAGCAGGCACATCAGCGGGCCGTGCACGATCAGGCCAGGATAGCCTTCGGTGGTCGTGGTGTAGGGCTGGTCGTAGTGGATGCGGTGGGGATTGAAGGTCAGCGCCGAGAAACGGAACAGCAGGACGGGATCGGGCGTGATCGTCTTGCTCCACGTCGGGTCGGTGGGCGCCGGACGGCCGGCCTTCTGCGTCTCGCCTGGCTTGGCCGCCTCGCGATAGACGCCGTCGATCTCCTCCTCCACCGCCAGGCCCGCGGCGCCGAAGACGCGGTGGCGGACGGTCACGAACACCATCTCGCCCGTGCTGCCGCTCTTGCCCTCGATCGCGGTGATCGCCGATTCGCGGCGCAGGGTATCGCCGAGCTTCAGCGGCGCGTCGTGGAAGGTGAAACGGCTGCCCGCCCACATGCGCCGGGGGAGGCTCACCGGCGGCATGAAGTCGCCGCGGCCCGGCAGCCCGTCCGGCCCGAGCTTCGATCGCGGGGTAGTGTCGAGGAAATAGAGCCAGTGCCACAGGGGCGGCAGCGCGTCGCCGGTCTTCAGGCGGGCATCGCCGGTGTCGAACGTCTGGATCAGCGCGTGCGGTGGAAAAGGAGCGGCCAAGTCCTCGCGCGTCTCGCCCCGCCCGATCCATTGACGCCATGTCGCCAGATCGTCGCTCATGCCTGTTCCTCCGGTTCGACGGATACTCTGCCACGCAGGGTGGCGGATGCCCACTGTCGAGGCTATATACCCGCATGGCAGAGCCGCCTGACGGACCATGGGAGACGGATCGCGATGAGCACTTTCGACGAGCGGGAAAAGGCCTTCGAGAACAAGTTCAAGCGCGACCAGGACCTGCAGTTCAAGGTCAATAACCGGCGCAACCGCCTGCTTGGCCATTGGATCGCCACGCAGCTCGGCAAGGCCGGCCCCGACGCCGACGCCTACGCCAAGGAAGTCGTGATGAGCGACTTCGAGAAGGCCGGCGACGACGACGTGCTGCAGAAGGTGCTGGGCGATCTCAAAGCCGCCGGCAAGCCGGCCGATGCCGGTGTCGTGCGCAAGCAGATGGACAAGCTGATCGACGAGGCCAAGAAGCAGGTGATGGAAGAATCGAAGTAGCCCGTGGATCTCAAACTCGCCGGCCGTGCGGCGCTGGTCACGGGCGCAAGCATCGGCATCGGCCGCGGCATCGCCAAGGCGCTCGCTGCGGAGGGCGTGAAGCTCGCCGTCGTCGCCCGCCGGCGCAATCTGCTGGAAACTCTGGCCGACGAGATCGTCGCCTCGGGCGGCGCGCGCCCGGCGCTGATCGAGTGCGACATGATGCGCGAGGACGCGCCGGCGACCATCACTGGAGCGGCGGTCAAGGAGCTCGGCGGCGTCGACATCCTGGTCAACAACGCCGGCGGCAGCCGCCACTTCAAGCTGCACACCGAGGAGGCGCAGTGGCAGGAGGCGATGACCCTGAACTTCACGCGCCAGCGCCAGATCGCCGACAAGTTGATCGACGGCATGATCGAGCGCAAATTCGGCCGCATCGTCAACATCACCGGCAAATCCGAGCCCGACGGCATCAACGGCGCCTTCTGCGCCAAAGCGGCGATGCATTCGTGGTCGAAGGGCCTGTCACGTGAGGTCGGCAAGCACGGCGTCACCGTGAACTGCATCCCGCCCGGCCGGATCCACAGCGAACAGATCCTGCGCAACTACACGCCTGAGTACCGCAAGTGGCAGTCGGAGAACGAGATCCCGGTCGGTCGCTACGGCGAGCCCGAGGAGATCGCGGCGCTCGTCTGCTTTCTCGCCTCGCCGCTTGCCGGCTACATCACCGGCACGGTGATCCCGGTCGACGGCGGCCTGCGGCGGTATCAATTCTGAAACACTCCCGTCCCACATTGGCGCCATGACCACCTACGACCGCCTGATCCCCATCGAGGGTACCAGCAATGTCCGCTGTGTCGGCGCCTACGCGACGCGCGACGGCCGCCACGTGAAGCGCGGCGTCATCTACCGCTCGGCCAATCTCGACGAGCTCAGCCCCACCGGCCGCTCGCGCTTCGACGCGCTGGATTTGGGTACCATCGTCGACTTCCGCGGCGTCAACGAGGCGGCCGCGGCGCCAGCCTTCGCCCCCGGCGTGCGCCTGCATTCACCGATCGAACCCACCGTGGCCGAGGAATTGCGCCGCCGCCGTGAGCGCGGGCCGCTCGACGCCGCCGTCGCCGTGGATGTAATGGAGCAGACCTATCGCTGGTACGCGCTGGAGAAGCACGACGCCTTCGCCCGCATGTTCGAGCGCTTGCTGAACGCCGGCAATAAGCCCCTGCTGTTCCACTGCGCCGCCGGCAAGGATCGCACCGGAGTCGCCGCGGCGCTGATCCTCTCGGTGCTGGGCGTGCCGCGCGACGTCATCGTCGCGGACTACCTGCTGAGCAACGACCACTACGTGCCCCGGGTGTTGACGATCTCGGAGTTCCCCGACGAGGTGCGCGCCGCCCTGGTCAAGGTGCGGCCATCCTTCCTCGCCGCCGCGCTCGACACGATCGAGGGCCGCTGGGGCAGCGTCGAGCGCTACCTCGAGGACACGATCAATATCGGCCCCCGCGAGCGCATGGCACTGGCCGCGGCGCTGACCGAGCCGGCCTAGAGTCTCTTCGCCTTCAGGGCAGGACTGCCGTAATGGCTGGATTGTCTTTGTTCTAACCTTCCTTCAAAGGGGCGAAGGCAACAGAGACTACTGCGCCGCCAAGCCGATATCCTTGCTGACGATGCGCTTCCGCTTGGCGTTAATCTCGCGCAGCATGATCATGGTTTCCTCGGCCACGGCGGCGCCGGGGATCTCCTCGCCGTCGCTCGCCAGCTCCTTCATGTCGACCCACACCGCGTAGAGCGGGCGCGTGCGGTCGGTGATGATGCCGGCATGCAGCAGGGTCTTGATCAGCACGCGGAAGATATTGGTGCTGTTGGTGAGCTGCTGGCGACGATCCTCGTCCGAGAACACCTCGCGCACGGCGTCGCGCACCCATTCCCAATGCAGGCCGTACTTGCCGTAGATAATCTGCTTCTGCTCGGCGTTGATGAGGTTGAAGAACAGCACCTGGAAGACCTCGGCGGTCCAGTCCTCGACGCGCTGGTGCTCCTCCTTGGTGAGCTTGCCGATGGTGCGCTGCGCCCAGATGCGGCCGAATCGGTGGTGGAAGGCCTCGTCGCTCATCACCAGCTGCACCAGACGCCGCAGCACGGGGTCGTTGGTCTGCGCGTTGAGCGTGGCGAAGGCGCCCATGGCGAGGCCCTCGACCAGCATCTGCATGCCGACGATCTTGCGGTAGACCTCGGTCGTGGTCACCAGTTCGGTCAGCAGCCTGCCAACCGTGGCGCCCACCGGCAGCGGCGCGCCCCAGCGGACGCCGATATACTTCGTGAAGCCCGCCACATGACGCGCCTCCTCGCGCGCCTGGTTGGCGGCGTATTCCTGGGCGCCCGGGTCGAGCAGGATGTGGCACAGGCTGGCCGAGAGCGAGAGCGCGCCCTGCTCGCCATGCAGCAGGCTCGACAGCGACCAGTGGGTGACGTCGTTGGCGAGCTGGATCTTCTGGCGGTCGTCCAGCCTGTCGGCCACCGCGCTCTTGAGCTCCATGATGTTCTCGAGCGGCAGGATAGGCGTGGTCGCCATGTCGAAGGGCTGGCTGAAATCGATATAGGTCGGGTCCAGCGGATCCCAGAAATGGTCGTGGGTCTGGGAAATGATGCGGTCGAACGCGTCGGACCGTCGGCCATAGCGGCTGATGGCCATCATCGCCGGAAAGTCGTCACGGTCGACGGTGTCGTAGGCGGCATCGTAGGTGATCTGGGCGGCGGCCATCGCGGGCTCCGGAAAGGGTCTTGCGGTAATCTGACTACAGCGTCATCTAACCGAAAAAAGCACGAATTGACAGTGACTTGGTAGTGCACGCGGTAACCCACAAGAGGCTGCGACGGCAGGCCCCAGCGTGTTGCACCCCAAGGTATGCGCCTGCTAGAACCCGGCGTGAGCAACGGGTGCGGCGGGCCTCCTCCGCCGACGCCCCGGAGAGAGCCCCATGAGCCGCCGTCGCCGCCTCTACGAGGGCAAGGCCAAGATCCTCTATGAGGGGCCCGAACCCGGAACCATCGTCCAATACTTCAAGGACGACGCCAGCGCTTTCAACAACTCGAAGAAGGGCACGATCACCGGCAAGGGTGTGATCAACAACCGCATCTCGGAATATCTGATGACGCGGCTGAACGAGATCGGCGTGCCCACCCATTTCATCCGTCGGCTGAACATGCGCGAGCAGCTCATCCGGCAGGTCGAGATCATCCCGCTCGAGGTGGTGGTGCGCAACGTCGCCGCGGGCTCGCTGGCCGAGCGTTTCGGCATCCCCGAGGGTCAGCAGCTGCCGCGCTCGATCCTCGAGTTCTATTACAAGAACGACCAGCTCAAGAACCCGATCGTCACCGAGGAGCACATCACCTGCTTCGGCTGGGCGCAGCCGCAGGACATCGACGACATCGTGGCGCTCTCGCTGCGCATCAACGATTTCCTCTCAGGCCTGTTCCTGGGCATCGGCATCAAGCTGGTCGACTTCAAGATCGAGTTCGGCCGGCTGTACGAGGACGAGATGGTCCGAATCGTGCTGGCCGACGAGATCAGCCCGGATTCGTGCCGGCTGTGGGATCTGAAGACCAACGAGAAGATGGACAAGGACCGCTTCCGCCGCGACCTCGGCAAGGTCGAGGAGGCCTACCAGGAAGTCGCGCGGCGGCTCGGCATCCTGCTCGACCCCGGCGCCGGCGACCATCGCGGCCCCACCACCGTTCAGTAGGCAGGAGACCATGAAGGCGCGCGTCCACGTCACCTTGAAGAATGGCGTCCTCGACCCGCAGGGCAAGGCAATCGGCAACGCGCTGCATCGCCTGGGCTTCCCCGAGGTCGGCGACGTGCGCCAGGGCAAGTTCATAGAATTGGAGATCGAGGAGACCGACCAAACCCGCGCCAAGGCCCGCCTCGACGAGATGTGCCGCAAGCTGCTGGCCAACACCGTGATCGAGAACTACCGCATCGAGCTGGTGGCGTGATGAAAGCCGCCGTCGTCGTCTTCCCCGGCACCAATCGCGAGCACGACATCGCCAACGCCATCGCGCTGACCTCGGGTGCGAAGCCGGCAATGGTCTGGCATGGCGACAGCGAGCTGCCCAAGGTCGACCTGATCGTGATCCCCGGCGGCTTCTCCTACGGCGACTATCTGCGCTGCGGCGCCATGGCGGCGCATTCGCCCGTGATGCGCGAGGTCAAGACACGCGCCGAGAAGGGCGTGCCGGTGCTGGCGGTGTGCAACGGCTTCCAGGTCGCGGCCGAGATGGGTATCGTGCCCGGCACGTTGATGCGCAACGCGCACCTGCAATTCGTCTGCGGTGACGTGCATCTGAAGGTCGAGACCAGCCAGAGCCTGTTCACCAACCGCTACCAGCAGGGCCAGATCATCCGCGTGCCGGTCGCCCACGCCGAGGGCAACTACTTCGTCGACAACGACACGCTCAAGCGCATGGAGGATCGCGGCCAGATCGCCTTGCGCTATTGCGGCGCCGATGGCGACCTCGCCGCGGGCAATCCCAACGGCTCGCTGCGCAGCATCGCCGGCGTCTTCAACGAGACCAAGAGCGTGCTCGGCATGATGCCGCACCCCGAGAACGCCATCGAGCCGCGCTTCGGCGGCACCGATGGCAAGGCCTTGTTCGAGAGCCTCGTCGCCGCGATCGCCTGAACCATGAACGCCCCCGAGAAGAACCCGCCGGTCAAGCTGCCCAACGAGCCGGTGATCACGCCGCAGGTCGTCGCCGAGCACGGCCTGGCGCCCGATGAATACCAGCGCCTACTGCGCATCATGGGCCGCGATCCCACCATGGTGGAGCTGGGCATCTTCTCGGCGATGTGGAGCGAGCATTGCTCCTACAAGTCGTCGAAGGTCTGGCTGAAGAAGCTGCCGACCCAGGCGCCATGGGTGATCTGCGGGCCGGGCGAGAACGCTGGCGTGATCGACATCGGCGACGGCCAGGCCGCCGTCTTCAAGATGGAGAGCCACAACCACCCCTCCTACATCGAGCCCTACCAGGGCGCGGCGACGGGCGTGGGCGGCATTCTGCGCGACGTCTTCACCATGGGCGCGCGGCCGATCGCCAACGTCAACGCGCTACGCTTCGGCGATCCGTCGCATCCCAAGACGCGCCACCTGGTGTCGGGCGTGGTCGCGGGAATCGGCGGCTATGGCAATTGCATGGGCATCCCCACCGTCGCCGGCGAGACCAATTTCCATCGCGCTTACAACGAGAACATCCTCGTCAACGCGATGACCGTGGGCATCGCGCCTGCCGATCGCATCTTCTATTCGGCCGCCGCCGGCCTCGGTAATCCCATCGTCTACGTCGGCTCGAAAACCGGCCGCGACGGCATCCACGGCGCCACCATGTCTTCGGCCGAGTTCAGCGAGGACAGCGAGAGCAAACGGCCCACCGTTCAGGTCGGCGATCCTTTCGTCGAGAAGCTGCTGCTGGAGGCCTGCCTGGAGCTGATGGCGACCGACGCCATCGTCGCCATCCAGGACATGGGCGCGGCCGGTCTCACCTCCTCCTCGTTCGAAATGGCCGACAAGGGCGAGCTGGGCGTCGAGCTGCATCTCGATCGCGTGCCGATGCGCGAGACCGGCATGAATCCCTACGAGCTGATGCTGTCGGAGAGCCAGGAGCGCATGCTCATGGTGCTCAAGCCCGGCCGCGAGGAAATGGCGCGCAAGGTCTTCGAGAAGTGGGAGCTCGATTTCGCAGTCATCGGCACACTCACCGACACGCGCCGCATGGTGCTGCGCTGGCATGGCGACGTGGTGGCGAACATCCCGATCCCACCGGTGGTCACCCAGGCGCCGATGTACGAGCGGCCATGGACCGAGACCAGGCTGCCGTCGACCTTGGCGATCGCCGACGTGCCGGCCCCGAAGGACTACGGCGCGGCGCTCCTGAAGATGATCGGCTGCCCGGACCTCGCGTCGAAGGCATGGATCTGGCGGCAATACGATCACCTCATCATGGGCAACACCGCGATCCGACCGGGCGGCGATTCGGCCGTCGTGCGCGTGGCCGCCAACAAGCCCAAGGCGTTGGCGATCACGTCGGACTGCACGCCGCGCTACTGCGCCGCGCATCCCGAGACTGGCGGTCGGCAGGCCGTCGCCGAGGCCTGGCGCAATCTCACCGCCGTGGGCGCGCGGCCGCTGGCCTGCACCGACAACATGAATTTCGGCAACCCAACCAAGCCCGAGGTGATGGGCCAGTTCGGCGGCTGCATCACGGGCATGGCCGAGGCCTGCCGCGCGCTCGACTTCCCGATCGTCTCCGGCAACGTCTCGCTTTACAACGAGACCGAGGGCCGGCCGATCATGCCGACGCCGGTGATCGGCGGCGTCGGCCTCCTGGCCGATGTCGAGGGCTGCGTCGACATCGCGCTGCGCGAGGCCGGCTTGGCGCTGGTGCTGGTCGGCGAGACCAAAGGCCATCTCGGCCAGTCGATCTTCTTGCGTGAGGTCCATGGCCGCGAGGCAGGTGCGCCACCGCCGGTCGATCTGACGGTCGAGCGGCGCAACGGCGATTTCGTGCGCGGCCAGATCGGCGCCGGCCATGTCGCGGCCTGCCACGACCTGTCCGACGGCGGCCTGCTGATCGCGCTCACCGAGATGGCGATGGCGGGCGCGACCGGCGCCACGATCGAGGCACCCGGCGACATCGCCCCGCATGCCTGGCTGTTCGGCGAGGACCAGGGCCGCTACCTGCTGGCGACCGCCAGACCCGACGCCGTGATTGCCGCAGCCGCCCGGGCAGGCGTGCCAGCCCGCAGGATCGGCACGTCGGGCGGCGGCGCATTGACGGTCGAGGGCCTGATGGCCATATCGCTGAGCGAATTGCGCCGCTCGCACGAAACCTGGCTCCCGGCCTACATGGCCGGTGAAGCGGCTTGAGGGACCCGTCAATGCCCATGGCTTCCGACGACATCGTCCGCCTGATCAAGGCCGGCCTGCCCGACGCCGAGGTCCGGATTGAGGACCTGGCCGGCGACGGTGACCACTACTCGGCGACAGTCATATCCCAGGCCTTCGCCGGCAAATCCCGCATCCAGCAGCACCAGATGGTCTATGCCGCGCTCGGCGGCCGCATGGGCGGGGAATTGCACGCCCTGAAGTTGACGACCATGGCGCCCGGGGCCAGTTAGGGTACACTGGTCCCACAGGATCCACAGGAGACAGCGATGAGCGATGTCGCCAACCGCATCAAGGAAGAGGTCACCACCAACGACGTGGTGCTGTTCATGAAGGGCACGCCGGTGTTCCCGCAATGCGGCTTCTCGGCTGCCGTGGTCGAGGTGCTCGACCACATGGGCGTGCGCTTCAAGGGTGTGAACGTGCTGGTCGACCCGGCGATCCGCCAGGGCATCAAGGAATTCAGCGACTGGCCGACGATCCCGCAGCTCTACGTCAAGGGCGAGTTCATCGGCGGCTGCGACATCGTGCGCGAGATGTACGAGACCGGCGAGCTGGAGCAGGTCTTCAAGGACAAGGGCGTCGCCGTTCAGCAGGCCGCGTAGGCCGCCGAAGCGCCCCTGAAAAGGCCGCCCTCGCGGGCGGCCTTTGCGTTTGGGACGGCGCTCGGGAAAGAAGGCCGCTGCGAGAGCGGCCTTCGATGGATGGTTGATCGCGCTGCCTTAGCGATGGCCCGGAGCATCCGCGGAATGGTGGTGCGCCTCGGGATTGGTGGCATGGTTGGGTTCGTGGTTCGCGTGGTTGGCTTCATGCCCCACGCCGTGCCCGCCGCCCCGGCCCGACACGCCGCGTCCGCCGCCGGTCTGGCCGGCACCCGCTTGGCCAGCGTTGCCCGGACCGGAGTTGGCGGACGGACCGGAGTTGCCGCCATTGCCGGGGCCGGAGCTGCCCGACGCCGACGCACCGCCCGAACCGGGGCCCGAGCTGCCGCTGCCGCCACCGCCGCCACCGCCACCACCTCCGCCACCGCCACCGCCACCACCTCCGCCACGCGCATCGGCGGACACGACGGAGACCGTGGCGCCCTCATCGGTGACCTTGAATCCATAGGGCGCGACGCTGAGCACGCCAGCAACCACGGCCAGCATCATTGGCGTCGAGAGGGCGCGGGCGCGCGATGTGACGAAAGTCATGGCATTTCTCCTGCCTCGTGGACGACCGGGAGCACATCAACGACGCACCGGTCACCAAGAGAACAGGCGAGGACAGACTTACATCCCGAACCGCGACTCAACGAACGATATGCCACCGGCCCTTATCGTCGCGGCAGGCGAGGCGATTTACGACCAGAGCCTGATCGGGGAGCTGCGTGGTCTCCTCGAACTCACGGCACATCATGCCGTTACGCGCCAGATACGTGCGCAACGGCTCGATCCCGCCGTTAACGCCGGCGGTCACACCGTGCCAGCTCACGCGCACGCGACTGGGTGTCGTCTCCAAGGTGCGAATTCGCGCTTCGTCCGCGATGGCCTGGTCCATCGGCTCGAGCGGCGCGCGGGCGATCTCCTGCGCGGCCGCAGCCGATGCCACGACCATAAGCGCCAGCGCCGCCACGGAAGAGCGTGAGAGCTTGAGCACCCTTGCCGCCTACCGTTTCGGCGACGGTATCCCGGGTGGATCGCTCCACCGGCGCGCGATGAGGTCGGCCTCCTCTTTCGGGGTCAGATCGCGCGCGATCGGTGAAACATCGCCGATACCACCAGGACCACCGGCTGGACCTTGTCCACCGGTCGATTGGCCGCCCGATCCGGGCCCGGAGCCCGGCCCGGATCCACCGCTACCGGCCCCGCCACTGCCCGAACCGCCCGAGCCCCCAGGTCCGCTATTGCCACCACTTCCAGGGCCGCCACTTCCGGGGCCGCCGCTCCCAGAACCGCCGCTTCCGGGGCCGCCACCACCACCGGAGCCGCCAGAGCCGCCGCCACCACCGCTCCCGCCGCCGGACGCGTCGGCGGTCGTCGCCGACATACCCAGGGTCACGGCGAGCAACAGCGCGAGCATCCGGCGTCGCCGTGCCGGCGGCGGAGCGAGCTCGATATGGGCGCTATCGCTATCCATTGACGTCTCGTCGAATGAAGCTGTGCGGACTCTACGCTTGGTCTGCCGCGAACGCCATCGCCTGGGCGGTCCTCGACGTAGCGATAACAGCTCACCGGGCCGCCACATCCCGGCGATCGAGGAAATAGTTCTGTTGTTGTCCCGTCGCCACGGCGCGAGACTGGCCACGAAAACGCGTGGCCCCGACGCCGACGATGAACAAGGAAACCTGGACGGCGATGACCGCGTTGCAGCCGCGCCTGCGGCGCTTCGCGTACGGGCTCACCGGCTCGCTCGACGAGGCGGACGACCTGGTGCAGGCCGCCTATGAGCGCGCCATCAGCCGTATCGCCCAGTGGCAGGCGGGCACGCGTCTCGACAGTTGGATGTACCGAATCGTGCAGACCATCCACATCAACCGTCAGCAGGCCAACCGCGTGCGCGGCGCGCATCTGACGCCGGTCGACCCCGACACCTTGGCGGCGCGCGACCAGGCGCGCGCCCTGGAAGCCAGCATCACGCTCGCCAAGGTGCGCGGCTTCATCGGACGATTGCCGGAGGAACAGCGTGCGACGCTGCTGCTGGTCGCGGTCGAAGGCCTTTCCTATCGCGATGCCGCCGAGGTGCTCGACCTGCCGGTGGGCACACTCACCAGCCGTGTCGCGCGCGCCCGCGTCGCGCTGCGCGATTTCGTCGACGGCTCGGCCGTCCAGACCGCCACAGGAGGCGGACACTCATGACGACATACGACGATGCCACCCTGCTGGCCTATCTCGACGGCGAGCTCGCCGGTACCGAAGCCGAAGCGCTCGAAGTCGATCTCGCACGCGATACACGCCTGGCCGAGCGCTTGCAGGCCTTCGCTGGCAGTGGCGCCTTGTTGCATGCGGCGCTGGCTCCGGCCACACACGGCAATCTGCCGCCGCTGCCCCAACCCTGCCTGACGGAGCGTCCCGTCACGAGCTGGCGACGCTTCGCGCCATATGCCGCCATCGCCGCGAGCGTCGCGCTGCTGATCGGCGCTGGACTGGGCTTCGGCACGGGCGAGTTCCTCGCGCGGCGCAACTTCGAGCTGGCGAGCGAACAGCGCGCGCGCGACGCGGCGCTGGCCGAGGCGACGTTGCGTCGCGCGCTGGAAACGCAGGTGAGCGGCACGCCGGTAAGCTGGGAGAACCCCGACAGCGGCGCATCGGGCATCGTGAAGCCGACACGCACCTTCAAGAACCAAAGCGACCAGTTTTGCCGCGAGTACGAACGCGTCGAGACGATCGGTGCGCGCCGCGAGACGGTAAGCGGCATCGCCTGCCGCGGCGACGACGGGCAGTGGCGCACGCGCGCCGTGTTCTATCGCGATTGACGCATCACGCTCACGGTGAAGGCCCGGCTCCGGCGCGTCAGGCCGCCATCTCGAGGATCGCCTTGATGTCGCCGGGCCCGCTGATCTTGCGCGGGTTGGTATAGGTCCAGCGATCGTGCATCGTGTTCTCGGCCAGCAGGTCGAATTGGCCGGGCTCGACGCCGACCTCCTTCAACGTGCGCGGCAGGCCGAGACCGCTGATCAGCTCGTGCAGCGCGTCGCCGGCGTCGACACCGGGCCGGCCCAAAGCCTCGCTGACCACCGCCTGGCGTTCGGCGTTCACTGATTTGTTCCAGCGCATGACGTAGGGCAGCATCACGCACGAGGTGTAGTCGTGCGGCACGCCGGCGGTGCCCCCGAGGATATGGCCGATGGCGTGGCTGGCGCCCTTGTCGACACCGGCCTGCGAGCCCACCACCGACAGCCACATGCCCATCAGGCAGTCGAGCCTTGCGGCCATGTCGGATTCGTCCGCCTTTACGCCGCGCAGGCCGCGGCTCAGCAGCTTCAGCGCGTGGATGTCGGCGGCCTCGGAGTAGGCGTTGCAGCGGCTCAGCAGCTTCAGCGCGTGGATGTCGGCGGCCTCGGAGTAGGCGTTGCAGCGCGGCGAGCAGATGTCCTCGGCCGCGTGGTCGACGGCGCGGATTCCGCTGGACAGGAACAGCCACAGCGGGGCGTGCACCGTGGCCGCCGCATCGAGGATCACGACGCGCGGCACGTGCAGCGGATGGAAGTACGACTCCTTCTTCTTTGTCGCGGTGTCGGTGCAGCCCGCGTCGGGGTTGAACTCGCCGGCCGACAGCGTGGTCGGTATCGCGACCTGGCGAACCGTGGGCGCCTTCACCGGCTTGCGCGTCGGCGGATCGGCGTTGGTGACGCGCTTGTAGTCGTCGAGCTGCTCCGGCTTGGTCACGTCGTTGGCGAGGCAGAGCTGGATCATCTTGCCGGCGTCTGTCACCGAGCCGCCGCCCACGGTGGCGATCAGGTCGGCGCCGGCCTCGCGCGCGGCATTGGCGGCGGCGACGCAGTCGGTACGCGGCGTGTGCGCGGCGATGCGGTCCCAGGTGCCGGCATGGCGATTGCCCAGCCTGCCGACGACGGTCTTCACGACATCAGACGAGCGGTTGAGCGTGCCGCTGGCGACGATGAAGACCTTGTTGGCGCCGATGCGCGCGGTCTCCTCGGCGAGGGCTTCGGCACAGGGCTTGCCGAAGACCACCTGGTCCATGTGGGGATAGCGATAGACGCCCGCATTCGCCATGTCTTCACTCCCGTCTCGCGTGGCGGGAGCCTAAGCGATTTGGCGAGGCGCCCGCACCTGCTATCGTGCCGCCGGACTTTGGCGACGGGAGACGGACCATGTCGTTCATCGGGAAAATCGCGAAATCGGCGGCCGTCGGCGCGGTCGCGTTGGCAATCGCCGCAGCGGCGCAGGCGCAGACGACACTGCGCGTGGTGGCGCACTCTGACCTCAAGATCCTCGATCCGATCTGGACCACCGCCTACATCACGCGCAATCACGGCTACCTGATCTACGACACGCTGCTGGGCCAGGACGCGACGCTCGCGATCCGCCCGCAAATGGCCGAGAAATGGACGGTGAGCGATGACAAACTCGTCTGGACCTTCACGCTCCGCGACGGGCTGGAGTTCCACGACGGCCAGCCGGTGACGTCCGCCGATGTCGTCGCCTCGCTCAAGCGCTGGGCGGAACGCGATTCGATGGCCCAGCAGATGTGGACGCGCGTCGCCGAGATCACCCCGATCGACGCCAAGAGCTTCAAGCTGGTGCTCAAGGAACCCTACGGCTTGGTGATCGAGACGCTCGGCAAGCCGAGCTCGCTGGTTCCCTTCATCATGCCGGCGCGTGTGGTGCTCAAGGAACCCTACGGCTTGGTGATCGAGACGCTCGGCAAGCCGAGCTCGCTGGTTCCCTTCATCATGCCGGCGCGTGTCGCGGCGACGCCGTCGAATCAGCAGATCAAGGACTTCACCGGCTCCGGTCCGTTCATCTTCAGCGGCAAGGACTGGAAGCCAGGCGACAAGGTCGTCTACGTCAAGAATCCCAAGTACAAGCCGCGCAATGAGCCGCCCTCGGGCATGGCCGGCGGCAAAGTGGTCAAGGTCGACCGCGTCGAATGGCTGGCGATCCCCGATCCGCTGACTGCGGTGAACGCGCTGCTCGCGGGTGAGATCGACATGATCGAGGTGCCGCCGCCCGACCTCTTCCCGATCCTGCAGAAGGACAAGAACGTCGCGCTCTACGGCTGGAATCCGGCGGGCAGCCAGATCATCGGGCGCTTCAACCACCTGCACCCGCCGTTCGACAATGTGAAGGTCCGACTGGCGGCATTCTACGCCACGGCGCAGAGCGACTATCTCGAGGCGCAGGTCGGCGACAAGGACATCTACTTCGAGTGCAACGCGCCGCTCACCTGCGGCAACCCGCACACCAAGACCTTCGGCGACCTGCTGCTCAAGCCGAACCTAGAGAAGGCGCGCGCGCTCCTGAAGGAGGCGGGCTACGACGGCACACTGATCGTGCTGATGCATCAGACCGACCTGCAATCGTCGAACCGCCTGGCGCCGGTGGCCAAGGCGCAGCTCGAGCGCGTCGGTTTCAAGGTCGACATGCAGTCGATGGACTGGCAGTCGGTGGTCTCGCGCCGCGCCAAGAAGGAGCCGCCGGCGCAGGGCGGCTGGAACATGTTCTTCACCACGACCGTGGCGGTCGACGCCGCCAACCCTGTCGCCAACGCCTTCACCCATGGCGGCTGCGACAAGGCGTGGTTCGGCTGGCCGTGCGACGAGACCCTGGAGAAGCTGCGCGCCGACTACTCGCGCGCCACCGACGAGGCGGCCAAGAAGGACCTGGCGTTCAAGATCCAGGATCGCGTGATGGAGCAGGCGCACTACCTCGTCGTCGGCCAGTACAAAGCCTTCGGCGCCTATCGCAAGGGCGTGGTCGAGGGCTGGCTGCAGGGCCCCGCGGCGGTGTTCTGGAACATCAGCAAGAAGGGCAACTGACCTTAGGTGCGAACATCGCCGCCGACGTGCCGCAGGTACCAAGCATAGGTGCTCGCCAGCCCGTCGCGTAACGACGTCGAGGCGCGCCAGCCCATGGATCGGAGCCGGCTCGAGTCGACCAGCTTGCGCGGCGTGCCATCCGGCTTGCTGCGGTCGTAGCGTAACGCGCCACCGAAGCCAATCACCGCGGTGAGGGTGGCGGCCAGATCGCCGATCGAGATCTCTTCGCCCGACCCGATGTTGATGTGCATCTCGTCGGAGTAGCGCCGCAGCAGGAAGACGAGCGCGTCGGCGAGATCGTCGACATGGAGGAACTCGCGCAGCGGAGTTCCCGTGCCCCACAACTCCACAGCAGGCGCGTCGGCCAGCTTGGCTGCGTGGATCCTGGCCATGAGCGCCGGGATGACGTGTGCGCTCGCGAGATTGAAGTTGTCGCCGGGGCCGTAGAGATTGGTGGGCTGCGCCGCGATGAAGTCGCAACCATACTGGCGTCGGTAGGCGGCGCACAGCTTCAGGCCCGCGATCTTGGCGATGGCGTACCATTCATTGGTGGGCTCAAGCGGGCCGGTCAACAAGGACTCCTCGGCAATCGGCTGTGGCGCCAGGCGTGGATAGACGCAGGTAGAGCCCAGGTAGAGCAGCTTCTCGACCTCGGCGATGCGCGCCGCCTCGATGAGATTGCCGGCGATGGCGAGGTTGTCGTAGAGGAACTCTGCCGGGCGTGTGGAGTTCGCGAGGATGCCGCCCACGGTCGCGGCGGCGACGATCACGCAGTTCGGACGAACACGCCGCATCCAGTCGAGGACGGCAGCCTGGTCTCGCAGATCGACCTCGGCGCGGGTGGCAGTCACCACGGCGCACGACTCGCCCGCCAGTCGCCGCGAGAGCGCGCTGCCGACCATGCCGGCGTGACCGGCGACATAGACTTTCTTGCCGGCCAGCGAGTAGGTGCCGGTCATCGTCGCCGCCTCATGAGTGCGCGGCGCCTCGCCGCGGTTCCTGCCGGCCGAATTCCTCGAGCGCCAGCTCCCGCCGCGCCAGATCGAGATCGCCGACGACCATCATCTTCACCAGCTCGGAGAAACTGGTCTTCGGCGCCCATCCCAGCACTTCGCGTGCCTTGGCGCTGTCACCCCGTAGGTGATCGACCTCGCTCGGCCGGAAGTAGCGCGGATCGATCTCGACATGCCGGGACCAGTCGAGGTCCAGTTCGCCGAAGGCCAGCTCGACGAGCTCGCCAACGCTGTGCGATTCGCCGGTCGCGATGACGAAGTCATCTGGCTCATCCTGCTGCAGCATGCGCCACATCGCCTCGACGTAGTCGCCGGCGAACCCCCAATCCCGGCGCGCGTCGAGGTTGCCCAGGTAGAGCTTGTCCTGCAGCCCGAGCTTGATGCGGGTGGCGGCGCGCGTCACCTTGCGCGTCACGAAGGTCTCGCCGCGGCGCGGGCTTTCGTGATTGAAGAGGATGCCATTGCAGATGAACAGGCCATAGGCCTCGCGATAATTCACCGCGTACCAGTGCGCCGCGGCCTTGCTCACCCCGTACGGACTGCGGGGGCGGAACGGCGTGCGCTCGTTCTGCGGCGGCGGCGCGGCGCCGTACATCTCCGACGAACCGGCCTGGTAGATCCTGACGGCCTGGCCGTGCCGCTCGACGTGGTCGCGAGCCGCCTCCAGAAGCCGCAGGCTTCCCATCGCCACCGTCTCGGCCGTGTACTCCGGTATCTGAAACGACACCCGTACATGGCTTTGCGCTCCAAGATTGTAGATCTCCTGGGGCTGCACGGTCCCCAGCACCTGGCGCAGGCTGGCGCCATCGGTCAGGTCGCCATAGTGGAGGTGGATCGGAAGCCCCGTCTGGTGCGGATCGCGATACAGATGGTCGATTCGATCGGTGTTGAACAGGCTGGCCCGGCGCAGGACTCCGTGAACTTCGTATCCCTTGGCGATCAGCAGCTCGGCGAGATATGAGCCGTCCTGCCCCGTGATTCCGGTGATGAGCGCGCGTCTTTTCATGTGCCGGCCAAGATGGCGCAAATCGTCCGCCTGGGGAAGCGGCGCCTACGGCGATGGCGCGAGAGGCGCCCGCGCCGCCCATTCGGGGATAGCGCCGATCAGCGCGGCGGCGAGATCGCCGCCGCCGACGCCCGGCATGTCGAGTCCCAGCGTGGCGATATGATGGTCGATGCGCGCCGGCAGATCGGGTAAGTCGAGCCGCGACCCACGCAGGGCTGACGCGAGCCGCGTCGGCCCGTCGATCGGCAAGCAGGTGAAGTCGCCCGCCAGATCCAGATCGACCAGCACGCCATTGCGCGCCAGCGCCCGAAACCGTAGCAGCCCACCCGGCGCTTTCCAGTCGGCCTCGACCAGCGCCGCGCCAGCCATGAGTTTCACGCCATCGGCGATCGCGCGTCTTCCCGCTTTGTGCGTCCAGTCCGGGTCGAGAAGCGACGCCGCGCGCCGCTCGATGGCCAGGCGCTCATCCTCGCGCGCCTCACTCGCCTGCGGATCGGCATCGAGCGTGCGCGGCAGATGGCTCAGAAGCACCTCAACTACGCGCTCGCGCGGTGGCGGCGTATCCAGCTCGCGGCGCAGGCTGGTGATGTAGTCGCCGAGCGAGGTGCGCAGCTTGTCGCGGAACTTCTCCGACGGCACGCGCAGCGCGCGCGCCATGCGCTCGGCATCGAAGTCGAACAGGATCATGCCGGCGAACACCACGGCCTCGCCGATCGACGCGATCGCCGAGCCGCCGATCTTGCGGTCATCGACATGGATGTCGTTCAGCGCGCGATACCGCGCCGCCACACCCAACGAGCGGTAGGTCTCGACCAAGGGCGCGATGAAGCGGGGATAGAGCGTCGCGGCGCGGCCGTTCGCCAGCCGGCGCGGATAGATGAAATGCACGAAGAGATGCGGCGCGTCGAGCAGCACGGCGCCGCCGCCGGCCTCGCGACGGATGACCGGCATGCGCTGGGCGGCGCACCACGCCGCATCGACCTCCTGCGCCACGTCCTGGTGGAAGCCGACGCAGATAAAGGGCGCGTCGGGGTTCGACAGCGTCATGACGGGATCGTCGGCCGCGCCCATGGCGTCGGCGACGCCGTGCCATATCGCCAGCGACATGACGGGCGAGACGGAGCCGAAATCGAGCACCCGCAGCGCAGACATGCTAGCCTCACGCCATGAAGAAGCTCGTGATCGTGATGGTCAACACCGATCCGCGCAACGGCGAGGAACTGGGCGCGCCGTTCTATCAGGCTGCCGTCGCCGCGGCGATGGATTATGAGGTCGAGGTGATCTGCACCGCCACCGCCGGCCGGCTGCTCAAGCGCGGCGTGGCCGAGACCTTGCGCGTGAAGGCGGGCGCCAAGACCACGGTCTACGACTTCATCAAGGAAGCGCACGAGAACGGCGCCAAGCTCTACGCCTGCTCCAACAACCTCGAACTTTTCGACATGACCAGGGAGGAGCTGATCCCGGAATGCGCCGGCCTCGTCGGCGCGGGCTATCTGGTGCAGAAGATCATGGAAGAAGACTGCCGCGTGCTGACCTATTGAGGAGCGGCGATGGCCGATGTGAAGGGCTGCGAGCTGCCCGACGATCTGTGGTACGATGTCGAGAACATGCTGTGGTACCGGCCTGAAGCGGACGGGCTGGTGCGCGTCGGCCCGACCCGCATCGCCGTGGCGATGGGCGGCGAGGTGGTGGGCGCCACGCCCAAGCGCGCCGATCGCCGCCTCGAGCCCGGCCAGGCCTGCGCCGTTGTCGAGGCCGGCAAGTATGTCGGCCCAGCCAAGATCGCCTTCGGCTGCCACGTGGTGGAAAGCCACGAGGCGCTGATGGACGACCCCTCGCCGGTCAATCGCGATCCCTATGGCGAGGGCTGGTTCGTGCTGGTAAGGCCCGACGACTGGGCGACGGCGAGCGCCGCGCTGCTCTATGGGCCTGCGGCGATCGAGCCTTTCCTCGCCAAGATGGCGGCGGAGGAGTTCGACGGCTGTGATTCAGCTCCGTCGTCCTGAGCGCAAGGCAGGACGACAGGTCAAGCCGGATCGAGTCGGAGCGGCCGTCCTTTGCGGTCGAAGAAGGCGCCCTCGTTGATCGTGGCGTGATCCTCGATCAGGCGGTCCTGCGCCTGCTTCAGGCGAAAACGCGCCTGACCGTCGGGCAGCGGACCGCCATTCGGCCCAGCGGCAGGAAAGACCGCGACCGCGTCCCATTGCAGCTTCGAGCGGTCAAGCATGTCCCGGAACTCGCGCCACGACATCTCGTTGCCGATGACGTTGGCATAGGATGAGCCCAGCGGCCATATGGTGTCGCGGTCTCGCTTCACCAGGACCAGCAGCGCAGTGAAGCCCTTGGTGCGCGCGAAGGTATCGCGCAGCCAGGCGTCGAAGGCCGCCGCCATGTCAGAAGTCGACCAGCGGCGTGAGGCTGGGCACGTCGCGCGCGATCAGCGAGGTGAAGGCGGCGCCGAAGCGCTCGGCGTACCACGCCTCGAAGTGCGTGAAAGCCAACGCCACATCGATTGGCTTGCCGTCGGCCTCCGTCGGGTGCTCGGCCAGCCAGGCTTCGTCGGCGACGGCGCCCAGGCGCGCACGGACCTCGTCATAGGCGGCTTCGTTCGAAGACCAGCCCGTCATGTCGCAGAGCGCCGTGACGCCGGCGTCGGTCGCGCTCGCGCGGTCCTCCCCGGCAGCGACCGCCCTGGCCAGCGCGTCGATCAGCCCGACCCGGCGATAGGCCAGTACGCGCGCCTGCTCGAGCGCCGCCAGCCGATCGCGCGACTCGGCGCGATAGGCGGCTTCGGCGCGCGCCGCCTCCTCCGCGCGCCGTCGCAAATCGTCGACAAAAGCCGGCATGGTCGAGCCCTCTCCGCTAGGCGCCGTCGCCCGCCGCGATCAGCCGCTCGGCCTCCTCGCGCTGCGACTCGCTCAACAGCGGCGAGACGCGCGGCAGGAAACCCGCGGCCACCTCGTTACCACGGCGCTGCGCGCGCGCCAGCCAGCGATAGGCGAGCATCTGATCGCGAGGAACGCCCAGGCCCAGATGATAGGCGGCGCCGAGCATCGCCTGGGCCTCGGTATCGCCCAGCCGCGCCGCCTTGGAGAACCACTGGGCGGCGGCCTCGGGATCGCGTTCGACACCCTCGGCGTTGTGGAAGATCTGGCCCAGCCTGCTCATCGCCGAGGCGCTGCCGGCGGCGGCGGCCGGTTCGGCCCAGCGCCGCGCCAGCGCCACGTCGCGTTCCATGCCGACGCCCTCGTAAGCCATCCAGCTCAGCATGTTCCGTGCCTCGGTCTCGCCGGCCTCGGCGGCGCGCGCGTACCAGCGCGCGGCCTGTGTCAGGTCGCCGTCGGTTCCGCGGCCTTCATAGTACATCAGCGCCAGGTTCTGCTGGGCCACCGAGTCGCCCGCCTCGGCGGCGATACGGAACCAGCGCGCCGCTTCGTCGTCGTCGCGCTCGACGCCGACGCCGGTGGCGAACAACCCGCCAAGATTGGCCTGCGCGCGCGCTATGCCCTGATGGGCCAGCGCGTGCCAGATGTCGAAGGCGGTGCTCACATCGCCGGCGTCGAAAGCGGCGCGCGCGCGCGCCAACGCCGCGTCGGCCGGCTCGCGGCCAGCCATCCATCTGCGGAGCGCGCCGATCACGCGGAGGTCGCGCTCAGCGGCTCGGGCGCCTCCTCGTCCTGCGGCATCAGGTACCAGTTCAGCCGCGCGCGCCGCCAGCCGGCCTCGCCAACGAGGAGATCGAGCGGAAGGGTGGCAAGGTCGTCGGCCACCGGATCGAGGTCGGGCGCTTCTTCGAGATAGAGCGCTTTGGTGTAGGTACGGCACTCGTCGCAGGTCTCGGCGCGCACCGCCTTCGAGCCGCCCTCGACGTGGTGGTAGGCTATACCCTTGGTCGAGACGCAATGGGCGCACTGGATGCGGGTGTAGTTCCACCGGGCCTGGCACAAGCCGCAACAGAGGAAGCGCGAGCCTTGCCGGCCGGCCGCCGCCTCGACCACCGAGGTCAACGCGGTAGAGCCGCAGACTGGGCAGAGGCTGCGCGGCTCCAGCGGTACCGGCACCGCCGGGTCGAGCCGCGCCGCCATGCGCGCCCAATGCAGTTCCAAGGCCGCCGCAACAAACGGGACCTCGGCCATGTCCCAAGGTTCCTGCTCCTCCCGCAGCAGGCGGTCGGCCAGAGCGTCGATCGACTTGTCGTCGCGCGCGGTGAAGGCGGCGAGCGCGCTCGCGGCCGCCTCGGGCATCCTCACGCCGATAAGCGCGCGGGCGATCGCGCGCGCGCCCGACACGAACGAAGCGTCGCGCACCCACGTGAGCCGCTCGATCAGCGCAAAGCGGTGCGCCTTGCAGAAGGCGATGTGATCATCGCCAGGCAGCATGCCGGCGGACAACGCGCCCGCCGCCTTGTGCTGCGCCCGCGCGATGTCGGCGACGAAACGCAAAAACGGCTCGAGCGGGTTGCCCGGCGCCAGCGCGTCCAGCCGCGTCGCGCGCGCCGCGAAATGCGTGGCGATATCGGGCAAGCGAACGAAGGGCGGCGCCGCGATCTGGCCGATATCGACCGGATCGGGGACGACGCGTCCCTTGAGACTCACTTGGTCTTGCCCACTTCCTCACGCAGCCACTTGCGGTGATGGCGCCACGCCCAGCCGCCGGTGACCGAGCCGCGCGTCATGCCGCGGATCGTGCCGCGGATCCAGATCGCGGCGTAGATGTGGGTGATCACCACGATCAACAGCGCCACCGCCGCGCCGGCGTGCACGACCACCGCCAGGCGCTTCTGATCGATCGTGGTGTACTCGCCGAACTGCGAGTCCCACATGGCGAGCCCGCTGGTCAGCAGCAGGATGGTGAGGATCGACATCAGCCAGAACACCAGCTTCTGGCCGGCGTTGTACTTGCCGGCCTCCGGGACCTTGGCCTCGTCGCCCGACACCACGTGCTTGACGTTGCGCATCCAGGCGCTGTCGTCCCTGGTCCACAGATTGAAGCGCCAGAAGCGGATGAACAGGCCGAGGAAGCTCAGCATCGCCAGCACGCCGATCCAGGGATGGACGATGCGCGCCATCGTGCCGCCGCCGAACAGATCAGTCAGGAAAAACAGCGAGGGATGGAACAGCGCCATGCCTGACAGCACCAGGCATATCATCAGGATGGCGTTGATCCAGTGGTTGAGCCGCGCGCCCGCGGTGTAGCGATCGAGAATGTTGTTCTTGTCGGCCATGTCCTGGCCCTCCCTGTACTACCGCGCGGGGCCGGGTACGCCGGCTCCCGCGCCACGCCCTGCCGCGCCGGCGATCACTCCGCCGGCGTACGCCGCGCCTTGGCGGCGGCTTCCTCGTCCTCCGCCTGGACCTCGTTCGGTCCGTGCGTAACGTAGTGGAAGAAGCCGATCAGCGCCGCGAGGCCAACGCCCGCGAGCGCCAGCGGCTTGGTCACGCCCTTCCAGAACTCGACCAGCGGGCTGATCTTCGGGTCCTTGGGCAGGCCGGCGTAGATCTGCGGCCGGTCGGCGTGCTTGAGCACGTACATCACGTGCGTGCCGCCCACGCCCGGCGGGTCGTAGAGCCCGGCGCTCTTGTAGCCGCGCTCCTTGAGATCGGCGATGCGCTTGTCGGCCCAGGCGGCCATGTCCTTCTTGGTGCCGAAGGAGATCGCCTGCGTTGGACAGACCTTGGCGCAGGCCGGCGCCTGGCCGACGGCGACGCGATCGGAGCACAAGGAGCACTTGTACGCCTTGGCGTCCTTCTTGGAGATGCGCGGAATGTTGAAGGGGCAGCCCTTCACGCAATAGCCGCAGCCGATGCAGTTCTCCGAGATGAAGTCGACGATGCCGTTCTTGTACTGCACGATCGCGCCAGGCGCCGGGCAGGCCTTGAGGCAGCCCGGATCGGCGCAGTGCATGCAGCCATCCTTGCGGATCAGCCATTCGAAGCGGCCGTCGACGTCGATCTCCGTGAACCGCATCAGCGTCCAGGTGTTCTCCGTCAGGTCGTGCGGGTTGTCGTAGACGCCGACGTTGACGCCGACCTCCTCGCGCAGGTCGTTCCATTCCAGGCACGCGGCCTGGCAGGCCTTGCAGCCGATGCAACGCGAGACGTCGATAAGCTTGGCGATCTCGGTCGCTTCGCGCTGGCTTGGTGACTGCGTCACCGTCGCCGAGCGACGGCGGATGTCGAGAGACTGAAGACTGCTCATCGTCGCCTCCCTATGCCGCCGTCGTGCCGAGCTTCTTCACGTCCACCAGGAACGCCTTGTACTCCGGCGTCTCGATGTTCGCGTCGCCCACGTAGGGCGTCAGCTGGTTGCAGCCGAAGCCCTTCTTGGTCTCGCCCGTGAAGCCCCAGTGCAGTGGGATGCCCACGGTGTGCACCATCTTGCCGTCGATCTTCAGCACCTTGATGCGCTTGGTGACCACGGCGACGGCCTTCACGCGGCCGCGGTTGGAGCGCACCTCGATCAGATCGCCGCTCGAGATGCCCTTCTCCTTGGCCAGCTCCTCGCCGAGCTCGATGAACTCCTGGGGCTGCGTGATCGCGTTGATGCGCACGTGCTTGGACCAGAAGTGGAAGTGCTCGGTGAGCCGGTAGGTCGTGGCGACATAGGGGAAGTCGGCGGCCTTGCCGAAGACCTCCATGTCGCCCTTGAAGACGCGCGCCACCGGGTTGGGTCCGACCTTCGGGTGCAGTGGGTTGGCCACCGGCGCCTCGAATGGCTCGTAGTGCTCCGGGAACGGCCCGTCGCGCATCATGCCCCGGGTGAACAGCCGCGCCGTTCCCTCCTGGTTCATGATGAACGGGCCGACGCTGGCCTCGGGCTTCACCAACGGCCCGTAGTCGGGCACGTCGTAGCCGGTCCAGCGCTCGCCATTCCACCAAACCTGCTTCTGCTTGGGATTGAACGGCGCGCCCTTCACGTCGGCCGACGCGCGGTTGTAGAGGATGCGGCGATTGGCCGGCCACGACCACGCCCAGCGCGGCGTCAGCCCCAGCCCGCCCGGGTCGCTGTTGTCGCGCCGCGCCATCTGGTTGCCGGCCTCGGTCCAGCAGCCGGAGTAGATCCAGTTGCCGCACATCGTCGTGCCGTCGTTGCGCAGCTCGCCGAAGCCGTTGAGCTGCTGGCCACGGCGCAGTACCAGCCGTGCCGCGTCGCGCGGATCGGGCACGTCGGCCAGCGCGCGGCCATTGAGCTCGCGCGCGAGCTCCTCCGCACTGGGATGCTGCGGCTTCTCGTAGTCCCAGGTCAGCTTGAGGATCGGATCGGCATAGGCGCCACCCTCCTTCTGGTACAGCTCGCGTACCTTCAGGAAGATCTTCGCCATGATCTCGATGTCGGTGATCGCCTCCGCGGGCGGTTCGGCGCCCTTCCAGTGCCACTGCAGCCAGCGCCCGGAGTTGGTGAGCGAGCCGTCCTCCTCGGCAAACACCGTCGTCGGCAGGCGGAAGACCTCGGTCTGGATCTTCGCCGGATCGACGGCGTTGTGCTCGCCGTGGTTCTGCCAGAACTCGCTGGTCTCGGTGGCCAGCGGGTCCATGACCACGAGGAACTTCAGCTTGGCCATCGCCGTGGCGAGCTTGCCGCGGTTGGGGAACGACATCAGCGGGTTGAAGCCCTGGCAGAAATACCCGTTGATCTTGCCCTGGTGCATCATCTCCCAGCCGCGCAGGACGTCGTAGGCGCCGACGTCGAGCTTGGGCAGATAGTCATAGGCCCAGTCGTTTTCCTTGGTCGCCGCCGAGCCCCACATCGCCTTCATGAAGGAGACGAAGAACTTGTCGTAGTTCTGCCAGAAGCTGGTCTGGCCGGGCCGCAGCGGCTTGAAGCCGCGCGGCCGCATGTAGGCCGCGAAGTCGGCTTGCGCATCCGTCGGCAACGTCAGGTAGCCGGGGATCAGGTTGCTCATCAGGCCGATATCGGTCAGGCCCTGGATGTTGGAGTGCCCGCGCAGCGCGTTCATGCCGCCGCCCGCCAGGCCGATATTGCCCAGCAGCAGCTGGATCATCGCCATGGTGCGGATGTTCTGCGAGCCTTTGGAGTGCTGGGTCCAGCCCAGCGCGTACATCGACGTCATCACCTTGTCGGGCGCCGACGTCTCGGCGATCCATTTGCACGCCTCGAGGAACTTGTCCTTCGCCGCGCCGGTGATGCGCTCGACCATCTCGGGCGTGTAGCGCGCGAAATGCGCCTTCATCACCTGGAAGACGCAACGCGGGTCCTGCAGGGTCGTATCGGCTTTGACGAAGCCGTCGTCGCCGAACTCGTACTCCCAGCTGGCGCGGTTGTAATCGCGCTTGGCCTCGTCGTAGCCCGAGAACAGGCCGTCCTCGAACTTGTAGTCGGCGCGCAGGATGTAGGCCGCGTTGGTGTAGTTGAGGACGTACTCCTTCTGCAGCTTGTCATTGTCGAGCAGGTACTTGATGACGCCGCCCAAGAAGGCGATGTCGGTACCCGGCCGGATCTGGATGAACAGATCCGACATCGCCGCCGAGCGCGTGAAGCGCGGATCGACGACGATCAGCTTGGCTTTCTTGTGGTGCTTGGCTTCCGTCACCCACTTGAAGCCGCAGGGATGCGCTTCGGCGGCGTTACCGCCCATAATCACGACGAGATCTGTGTTCTTGATGTCAGCCCACAGGTTCGTCATCGCACCGCGTCCGAAAGTCGGGCCCAAACTGGACACCGTCGGACCGTGTCAAACCCTCGCTTGATTATCGAAGACGACCATCCCCATGGATCGCACCGCCTTGTAGGTGATCCATGCCGTTTCGTTGGAGGTCGCGGAGGCCGCCAGGAAGCCGGTCGTGAGCCAGCGGTTCACCGTCTGGCCATCGGCGTTCTTGGTGATGAAATTCTTGTCGCGGTCGGCTTTCACGTGACGCGCGATCTTGTCGATCGCCTCGTCCCATGAAATGCGCTTCCACTCCTTGCCGCCGGGCGCGCGGTACTCGGGGTACTGCAGGCGCGTCTTGGCGTTGATGAAGTCGATCAGACCGGCGCCCTTGGGGCAGAGCGTGCCGCGGTTGGTCGGGTGGTCGGGATCACCCTCGATATGGATGATCTTGCCGTGGACGTTCTTCGAACGATCGCCCACCGAGTACATGATCACGCCGCAGCCCACCGAGCAGTACGGGCAGGTGTTGCGTGTCTCGGTCGTGCGTTCGAGCTTGAAGGCGCGCACCGCGCCTTGCGCCTGCGCCGGCGAGAAGCCCAGCGCGGTGAGCGTCGAGGCGCCCACACTTGCGGCTGTCAGCTTCAGCGCACCGCGCCTGGTGATCTTCATCGAGCCCATGGCACCTCCTCGACGATCGCGTCATCAGAGAGCGGCCTCGCGGCGTGCCCGCGATGGCTGGTTGCGCTTCGCTCCCCGACCCGTGCGTTCGATTCGCACTCTTTCGTCTGACGGAAGTATCCGCCAGCTTCTCCCCCGAATCAACGCACCGCTAAGCGATGGCGCGACATTTGTGACCGCATGCGCACGGGCCTGCGAAAGAGAACTAGGACGCACTCGCAACAAAGCGCTCGGACGCCGTTCAGCGGCCGAGCCTTAGGCGGCCTACGCCGGATCAGCTCAGGTGAGCCTTTCGCCGCTCGACTGGGAGACGGGCGCAGAAGAAACCTTTCTAGAGTAAGTACCTTGACGTAACTACCGACAATCCCCAAATGTTCGCCATCACGCGATCAAGCCGAGGATTCCGACCATGCTGAAGGGGAAGAGTAGCGGCGGGGAGAACCCCGCCTCCTGTCCCATGGACTTCATCCTGCGGCTGCTGATGGGGCCGTGGACGACCTACATTCTCTACACGCTGGGCGAGCACGGCCCGCAGCGCTTTGGCGAGCTGAAGCGGCGCGTGAGCGGCGTGTCGGCCAAGATGCTGACCGAGCGGCTGCGCTCGCTGGAGCAGGCCGGCCTGGTCACACGCCACTACGAGGCGACGATCCCGCCCAAGGTGACCTACGCGCTCGCCGCGCGCGGCCACGAGCTGCGCGGCGTGCTGGGCACGCTGGCGACGCTGGGCTCGAAATGGCAGGCCGAGGACGCGGCCGCGGACTCCCCGCGGCAGGCGGCGGAGTAGCGTTCTACTCGACGTAGTCCGTCGCGAGATGGAACAGGCAATCGCCGCGTTCGGTGCGACCGGGCTGGCGCTTGCAGATCACCGTGCCGGCGCGCGCGAAGCGCGCCACGACAGGCTCGCGCCACGGCGTGTCGTGCTGATGTACGTGCGCCGCCGGCTGGCCCGCGACGACATCGTCGCCGAGCTCGACCAACGGCTCGAACACGCCGCCATCGGGCGCGTAGACGTAGTAGTCCGGCCCCTCGACGCGCATCAGCCGCGTCGGCGTCTTCGGTGGCGGTGGAATGTCGAGGCCGTGCAGCACGCCGATATGCGCCAGTACGCGCAGCAGGCCTTCCTCGGCGATCTTCAACGCCGCGGGTGTCACCGCGCCGGCGCCGGCGAGTTCGGTGCCCATGTGCTCGACGCCCTGGCGCATCGCCGCTGAGGTCGCGGTGCGCTCGTCGCCCTGCGGCGAGGTGCTGACGTACCCGATCGGCGCGCCGAAGGCGCGCATGCGCGCGATCTGCGCCTTGCGCCGCGTCGGATCGGGATCGAGACGGCACAGGCTGCTGGGAATGTAGATCAGCGAGCTGCCGCCGGAATGCAGGTCGAAGTGGAACTGGCACTTCGGCATCAGCGAATACTCGATGAAGTAGGCGATCTGCTGCGTGATCGTGCCGTCGGGGTTTCCCGGGAACGAGCGGTTGAGGTTGCCCTCGTCGATCGGCGAGGTGCGCATACCGGCCATCGCCGCCGGGAAGTTCGACGACGGCAGGATCGTGAGCTTGCCGCGCACGTTCTTCGGCTCCAGCGTGCGGATCAGCTTGCCCAGCGCGAGCTGGCCCTCCCACTCATCGCCATGGTTGCCGGCCATCAGCAGCACGCGTGGGCCCTCGCCGTTGTTGACGCAGGCGATCGGCAGCGGCAGCCAGCCATAGGCGGACCGATGCACCGAGTGCGGGATACGCACGAAGCCCGTGCGTTTGCCGTCGGCTTCGAGATCGATATCGGCGCTCAGCCGGCTGGGCTTGCGGTCGGTCATGGTGCTCCTGCGAACGGATCTATCGTCCCGAGCGTAGCGAGGGATCCAGGCTGATCCTAGATCCCTCGCTACGCTCGGGATGACAGCGTGCTACCGCAGGAAGCGCTTCTCGCGCGCCTTCATGCCGGGCACGTCCTGCAGTTCGAAGATCTCGTCGACCGAGACGATCTCCTTGTCGACCGACTTGATGCCGCCCTCCTCGCGGATACGCGCGAAGACGCGCTTCATCTCGCTGACGGCGGCGCGGATCGCATGGTTGCCGTAGATCACCAGGCCGATCTTGCCGGTGGCGCGCATCTTGGATTCGGTGAGGTCGGGATAGGCCGTCGGCACCAGCGCGATCGGCGTCTTCAGATCCCAATGCGCACAAAAGG
Source organism: Alphaproteobacteria bacterium (assembly GCA_016869975.1). Taxonomy (GTDB): domain Bacteria; phylum Pseudomonadota; class Alphaproteobacteria; order Reyranellales; family Reyranellaceae; genus JAFAZJ01. The sequence goes on along the minus strand of VGCZ01000013.1, from coordinate 61,835 downwards.
CCAGCACCTCGTGCGGCGTCTTCTGCTTGGAGTGCACCAGGATCAGGTCGGCGCCGGCTTCGACATAGGCGCGGCCGCGCCGGTGTGCCTCGTCCAGCCCGGCGCCGGCGATCAGCGCCTCGGTGCGTGCGATCACCAGCGGCCCGTCCTTGGAGCGCGCGGCGCAGGCGGCTTCGATCTTGCCCTGGAATTCCTCGATACGGACCAGCTCCTGCCGGCCGCCAGCCAGCAGGCTGGTGTCCTTGGGGAATGTCTTGTCCTCGATCACCACGGCGCCGACGCCAGCGCGATCGTAAGCCGCGACGACATGACCGACATTGATGGCATTGCCGTAGCCGGTGTCGATGTCGGCGATGACGGGAATGGCGACCTGCTCGCAGATCGCGCGGGTCATGTCGAGATGCTGTGTCATCGACAGCAGGCTGGCGTCGGGTACGCCATAGGCGGCCGACAGCTCGAAGCCACTGGCCCAGATCGCGTGGAAACCCGCGCGCTCCGCCAACCGCGCCGACAGCGGATTATGCGCCGCCATCGCGTGCGCGAGGCCCTCGCGCGCGATGGTATCCTTCAAGATCTGTGATGCGGTCATGCGATCACCGTCATGCCGAGCGTCGGCGACGACTCTCCCGCCAGCGAGGGCTCCGCTTCAAGGAGATTCCTCGCTTCGCCCGGAATGTCGGAAAGCGTTCAGCCCACCAGTCGCTGGCCGCCCCGGCGCTTGCGGTTGATCTCGCGCAGGAACTCGATGCCCTCGGCGGCGACGGCGTCGCCGACCATCGAGTCGCCTTCGCCGTGCAGTTCGTCGATGTCGAGCCAGGGGCTATACACGTGGCGCGTACGGTCGGTGATGATGCCGGCCTTCAGGAGCGTCTTCACCAGCACGCGGAAGATGTTGGTGCTCTCCTTCATGGAGTTCTTGCGGCTGTTGCTGCCGAAGCGCTCGCGGATCGCCTCGCGCACCCATTTCGGATCGAGCCCGAATTCCTCGTAGATATACGGGCGCTGGCTGATGCTGGTGAGGTTGAAGAGCAGCGACTCGAAGACGTGCGCGGCCCAGTCCTCGACCTTGTCGTGCTCCTCCTGCGTGAGGTTGGGCAGGGTGCGGTCGGCCCAGATCTTGCCAAACTTGTGGTGGAAGGCCTCGTCGGTCATCACCAGCTGCACCAGCCGCTTCAGCAGCGGATCGCGCGTATAGGCGTAGGTGTCGGCGAAGGCGCCCATGGCGAGGCCTTCGAGCATGATCTGCATGCCGACGAGCTTCTTGTAGACGATCGGGCTGAGCACGATCTCGTTGAGGAACTTGCCGAGCTCCGGGCTGCAGGGATAGGGCGAGCCCCAGCGCACTTTGATGTAGCGGCCGAAGCCGGCGACGTGGCGCGCTTCCTCGCGCGCCTGGTTGGCGGCGTATTCCTGCGCACCGGGATCGAGCAGGATGTCGCACAGCGACGCGGACAGCGAGAGCGCGCCCTGCTCGCCGTGCAGGATGCCCGACATGCGGAAGCGCGTGATGTTATTGGCGAGGCGGATCTTCTGGCCTTCGTCGAGCCGATCGCCCACCGCGCTCTGCAGCTCCGGCACACGCTCGGGCGGCATGATGTATTCCTTCGTCACGTCGAAGGGCGTCGTGTAGTCGAGATAGACGGGGTTGAACGGATCCCAGAAATGGTCGTGCGTCGCGCCGATGATGCCGTCGAAGGCGTCCGAGCGCGTGTCGTAGCGATCGACCTCGATCATCGCCGGGAAATCGTCGGGGGCGACCACGCGATAGGCCGGATCACGGGTGATGTGCTGATCGTCACGGAACGAGTCGCTCATCGTTTCCTCCATGCGCACAGGCCGCTCTCCCGGCGGCTACTCGGGAGAAGCCTAGACTCGTTTTACGTTAACGTAAACGTCAATCTGACTACTTCTTCGATACACCCCAGAACACCGGAACCGGCGGCGGCTCGCCGTCGATGGTGACGTTCTTGCGCATGGCGGTGACCGCGAACCACTCGCCGAGCTGCACGTGGGTGACGATCTCGCGGTTGTAGAGCTGGACCTCCTCGGCGATCGCCTTCTTCCGCGCCGGGTCGGACTCGCGGGCATAGGCGTCGCGCAGCTTCTCCATTTTCTCGTCGCACGGCCAGCCGGGCCGCGCCTTGTCGCAGGTCGCGACAAGATAGGGCGCCATGACGGGGTCCAGGATGTCGATATGACTCCACGCCGTCGAGAAGGCGCTCCAGCCGCCTTCCGACGGTGGCCCTTTCTTGGTGGTCAGGCGATTGACCACCGTGGTCCAGTCGCTGGGCAGCAGCTCGACCTTGAAGCCGGCTTTCTCGAGCAGCGCCTTGGCGATCGGCCCCATGTTGGCGATCACGGTGAGGTCGGTGGGATGCGGGATGGCGATCACGGTACCGTCGTAGCCGGCCTCCTTGAGCATGTCGCGTGCCTTGGCCGCGTTGCCCTCGATCAGCCCCGCCATGCCGGCGTCGGTCGCCAGCGGCGAGCCGCACGGAAACAGCGCCTTGCAGGTGCGATAGAAGCGGGCGTCGCCGATGATGCCCTTGAGGAAGTCCTCCTGGTTCAGCGCCATCATCGCGGCCTGGCGGATCTTCGGGTTGTTGAACGGCGGGTTGAGCCAGTTCATGCGAAAGACGTACTGGAAGCCGACCGAGCCCTTGATCAGCGTGACGCCTTTGTCCTTCTCGAGCAGCGACATCAGGTCGTTGGGCACGGTCTCGAGCATGTCGATCTCGCCGTTGATCAGCGCGTTGACCTGGGTCTGCGCATCGGGGATCCACAGCCACTCGACACGGTCGAGCTTGACCACCTTGCCGCCGGCCATGCCCGAGGCCGGCTCGACGCGCGGCTTGTATTTCGGGTTCTTGACGTAGACGACCTTCTCGCCCGGCTTCCACTCGTCCTTCTTGAAGATGAACGGGCCGGAGCCGACGACCTCATCGATCGCCTTGAACGGATCGGTGTCGGCCAGCCGCTTGGGCATCATGAACGGCACGACGACACTGGGCTTGCCCAACGACTCCAGCATCAGCCCGAACTTGTCCTTGAGCACGATCTGGAAGGTCTTGGCGTCGATGATCTTGTACTCGCCGACCGACTGGGCGAGCTTCTGGCCCATCGAGTCGCGCACCGCCCAACGCTTGATCGAGGCGACGCAGTCCTCCGCCGTCACCGGCTTGCCGTCGTGCCACTCCAGCCCGTCGCGGAGCGTGAAGGTCCAGGTCAGGCCGTCGGCGCTGGTCTCGTACTTCTCGACCATTTGCGGCTTGATCTGGAACTTCTCGTCCATCGCGAACAGCGTGTCCCAGACCATGTAGCCGTGATTGCGCACGATATAGGCGCCGCTCCAGATCGGATCGAAGGTCTTCAGATCCGAATGCATGACCACCTTGAGCGTGGTCTGCGCCGCCGCTGGCGGCGCCAGCGCGACACCCAGGCTCAACGCCGCCGCGATCAGGACGGACCGGACAAAGTTCTTCATCGAACCCTCCCCAACGCCAATGAGCGGCCGCCGAAATGGGACACGCCCGCGACGTTCTGTGACGCCAACCCTATGCCCGACCGACCGTCGCCGCCAGAGCTGGCGGTGCGGCGATCAACGATGGCTCTCTTCCCTTCTCCCCGCGAAGGCCAGGGAACGGACAACCTGTCGACGCTACTTCTTCGTCACGCCCCAGAACACCGTCACCGGGGCGTTGATCCATCCTTCGACCCTCGCGCCGAGGCCGGCGACGCTGAAGGCCTCGCCGAGATGCACGTGGGTGACGATCTTCATGTAGTGATGCTGCACCTCCAGCGCGACGGCCTTGCGCTCTGCGGCGTCGGTGGCCAGCGCGTATTTCTCGCGCAGGCGCTCCATCTGCTCGTCGCACGGCCAGCCGGCGCGGCTCTTCTCGCAATTGGCTTGGAGGAACGGCGTCATCAGCGGATCGAACAGATCGGCCATCGACCAGTAGGTCAGGAACACATCCCAGCCGCCCTCCGAGGGCGGGCCCTTCTTGGTCAGCAGGCGGTTGACCAGCGACTGCCAGTCCATCGACTGCATGTCGACCTTGAAGCCGGCGCGCTCGAAGAGCGCCTTGGCCACCGGCGCGAGATTGGCGAGCGCGGCGGTGTCGGTGGCGTGCAGCAGCGTGATCGGCCGGCCGTCGTAGCCGGCCTCCTTCAGCATCTCGCGCGCCTTCGCGGCGTTGCCCTCGATCTTGCCCTCCATGCCGGCTGTCGACTCCAGCGGCGAGCCGCAGGGATAGAGCGACTTGCAGGGGCGATAGAAGCGCGGGTCGCCGACCACGGCCTTGAGGAAGTCCTCCTGATTCAGCGCCATCTGCGCCGCCTGGCGGATCTTCTCGTTGTTGAACGGCGCGTGCAGCCAGTTGGGCCGGAAGACGTACTGGTTGCCGATCTCGGCCTTCACCAGCTTGATCTTCTTGTCCTTCTCGACCAGCGGAATCAGGTCGTAGGGCACCTGCTCCAGCACGTCGATCTCGCCGTTGAGCAGGGCGTTGACCTGGGTCTGCGGGTCGGGGATCCAGACCCACTCGACGCGGTCGACCTGGACATGCTTGCCGCCGGCCAGACCCGACGACGGCTCGGCGCGCGGCTTGTACTTGGCGTTCTTGACGTAGACCACCTTCTCGCCCGGCTTCCATTCGTCCTGCTTGAAGACGAAGGGGCCGGAGCCGATGTGCTCGGAGATCTGCTTGAACGGATCAGTCTCGGCCACCCGCTTGGGCATCATGAAGGGCACCACGACGCTGGGCTTCGACAGCGACTCGATGACCAGGCCGTAGGGCTGCTTCATCACGATCTCGAAGGTACGGGCGTCGAGGACCCGCATCTCCTGCATGAACAGGACCAGCTTCTGGCCCATCGGATCGCGCGCCCCCCAGCGCTTGAGCGAGGCGACGCAGTCCTCCGCCGTCACCGGCTTGCCGTCATGCCACTCCAGCCCTTCGCGCAGGGTGAAGGTCCAGGTGCGCTTGTCGTCGCTCGCCTTCCAGCTCTCGACCATCTGCGGCCTGGGCTGGAACTTCTCGTCGAGGGCGAACAGCGTGTCGTAGATCAGGTAGGCGTGGTTGCGCGTGATATAGGCGCCGCTCCACACCGGATCGAGCACCTTGACGTCGGAATGCATCACCACGCGCAGGGTCTGGGCCTGCGCGCCGACCACGGACGCCAAGGCCAGCGCCGCGCCGGCGATCGCCGAACGCACTATGTTCTTCATCGAGCCCTCCCCGAATCGGCGTGCGACGACCCGCACTCGGGCGCCCCCGCACGCAGTCAATGTCGCGAATGCTCACGCACTCCGACGAACTCAAGAGCAAACTCTAAAACTCTATGCCGCCCCGGATCATGCCGTACCACGTTGTTCGCGAATAGCGGCTACAGCGCGATTGCGCTTCGTCCGCCAGCCGTTACAGTCGCGCGGCCGGACGCGTGGCGTCCGCGAGGGGCAGTGGGGAGTAGCCGGGCGTGGCGACAGACGCGATCAAGGACGTTCCGGCCGCGCGTCTTGTCCCTCTCTTTCTCGTGTGCCTCGCCTCGATCGCCTACGAGATCGCGCTGACGCGCTTCTTCGCCATCGCCAGCTGGTCGGAGTACGGCTATTGGGTGATCTCCATGACCATGGCCGGGCTGGCGGCCAGCGGCGTGGTGGCCTCGCTGTTCTCGCGCCTGCTGATCCGATCGCTGCCCGTCCTGCTGCCGTCGCTGCCGATCCTGATGTTGCTGGCCGCCTCGCTGGGCTGGGTCTGGGTCACCGTCGTGCCGTTCAACCCGCTGGAGCTGCAGAACAAGCAGCTCTGGTACGACCAACTGCTCAACATCGCGCAGTACTACGCCGCGATCTTCCCGTTCTTCTTCATGGTCGGGCTCTACCTCTCGGCCTATTTCGTGCACTACAGCCATCGCATCGGCCGGGTCTACGCCTTCGATCTCGCCGGCGCCGGGCTGGGCGCGGCGCTGCTGCTGGCGCTGATGTTCGTGGTGCACCCGTTCTGGCTGGTGCCCTGCTTGTTGCCGGTGCTGGCGCTCGCCGCTTGCCTGGAGATGTCGTCGGTCTGGCCGCGATCGCGCGTGCGCATCGCCGCGCTGGCCACGCTGGTCGTCTCAGTGGTCGCCGCTCTCTTCCTCGGCCAGGCGCGCATCAACGAGTACAAGGAAGTCTTCGCGCCCATGAACACCCAGGACGCGCGCGTCCTGGCCACGGTGACCTCGCCCAAGGGCCTCTACCAACTGCTCGACAATTTCACCGAGCGGCTCGACACCGACATCTCCAACAATCCCGACGTCATGGCCGGCGCGACCATGCCGCGCGCCTATGGCCTGTACGCCGACGGCAACCGCCTCGCCGCGCTGCCGCGCACGACCGATGTCGACACACGCTACTTCGCCGCCGCGCTGGATGCCCTGCCCTATCGCCTGCGCCCGCCCGAGCGGACGCTGCTGCTGGGCGCCGCCGGCGGCTTTCGCATCCACGAGGCGCTGCGCGCCGGCGCCACGCGCGTCGTCACGCTGGAGCCGGACGACGCGCTGCGCCGTGCACTTCTGCGCGGCATTGGGCCGGCGCCGGCCTTTCCGGCCGACCAGCGCGTGACGATCCGCGACACCAGCCCGCTGGCGACACGGGTGGTCGCACGCGATGGTCCGTTCGACGTGATCGACATCACGCGCGAGTTCCTCGGGCAATCCGACACCAACCGCGCCGCGTTGTCGGTCGAGGTGCTCGGCGACTATGTCGGCATGCTCAAGCCCGGCGGCACCTTGTCGATCCCGGTGTCGATCCGCGAGTTCACGGTCTACGCCGTGAAGATGTTCGGCACGGCCCGCGAGGGGCTGCGCCGCGCCGGTATCGCCGAGCCGGACAAGCACATCGTCATCTACCGTTCGGCGTGGAATGTGCGCATCCTGCTCAGCGCCACGCCCTGGACCCCCGAGGCGATCGCCGAGCTCGAGAAATTCTGCGACGAGCGCTCCTTCGATGTCGTCTTCCCGCCGGCGCGCCAGGGTGTGAAGCGCACGGTCTTCAACGAGCTGCCCGTCGTGTCTTTCGACGTCACCCAGGCGCAACCTCCCGGTTCCGATCCGCTGAGCGAGGAGGCCAACGCGGGGGTCGCCGGCCAGGCTTCGCCCTATCACGCCTTCTTCAAGCTCGAGCCGCCCAGCATCGACCGACCCTATTTCCACGCCGTGCTGCCGCTCACCCGGGTCGAGACCATTCTCGACCGCATCGAGCTCGTGCCGCGCGAGGAGCTGGTCTACCTGATCAATCTCGCGGTGCTGGCGCAGGCGCTGGTGATCGCCACCTTGGTGCTGCTGATGCCGCTTATGACGCGGCGCGGCACCGCGCTGCCGATCGGCCGCTTCGCCAAGTCGGCGGTGTACTTCGCCGGGCTGGGCCTGGGTTTCCTGACGCTCGAGATCTACCTGATCGAGAAGGCCTCGCAGTACCTGCACGACCGCGTCTTCGCCTTCGGCCTGGTGCTAGCCATGATGCTGGTCTGCTCGGGCGCGGGCAGCCTGCTGGCGGAGCGCGTGCGCGACCGGCCACGGACCTGGCTGGGCGTTGCCGTGCTGACCGTCCTGGTCTGGTGCGGGGTCGCCTTCATCTGGCTCGACCCGCTGCTGATCGCCACCGCCACCGAACCCTTCGCCGTCAAGATCGCCATCCTGGTCGCCGTCGCCCTGCCGGTGTCGGTGGCGCTGGGCATGCCGATGGCGCTGGGCTTGAGCCAGTTCCAGGGCGTCCGGCTGGCCTTCCTGCCCTGGGCCTGGGCGGTCAACGGCGCCTGCTCGATTATCTCGACGCCGCTGGCCAATCTCCTGGCGGTCTCGGTCGGGCTGAAGTCGTTGCTGCTGCTGGGCGCCGCCCTCTATGCGATCGTCGTCTTCACCCTGCCGGCCGACCGCGTGGCGGCCAAGTAACCCGGAGCCCTGTCCATGGTCTCGCTGACCCGCCGCACGCTGATCGCCCAGGGCGCCGCCGCCGCCCTTGCCGCGCCGGCGCTGGCGCAGCCCTATGGCGGCGGCTGGGACTACGACCAGTACGTCGCGGCGATGCGCGCCAGCGAGCGCCGCATCGGCATGAACAAGGCGACCTTCGACGGCGTCATGCGCCGGCGCGATCAGGCGCTGCGCATCGTCGAGAATTACCTGCGCGGCAAGTTCCGCGAGGCAGACCCACACAGTTTGCGCGCCTACGCCGAGGTGCCGCGCGAGTACTTCCACTACAACTACGCTGGCGCCTTCGATTTCGGCGCCTCGGCCTACGAGGGCAACGCCCATCCCTGGGCGATCGGCTACGGCTCGGCGCTGTCGGACTATCTCGGCCAGATGTACATGACCCAGCTGTCCAGGCCGCAACCGGGCGAGAACGCGCTCGAGATCGGCACCGGCTCGGGCTACCAGATCTCGATTCTCTCCCGCGTCTGCGCCAAGGCCTACTCGATCGAGATCATCGAGCCTTTGGGCCGCGCCGTGGCCAAGATCTTCAAGCCGCTGGGCTTCGACAACGTCATCACCAAGGTGGGCGACGGCTATTTCGGCTGGCCGGAGGAGAAGGAAGGCTTCGACATCATCATGGTGACCTGCGTCGCCCAGCACGTGCCGCCGCCGCTGCTCGCCCAGCTCAAGCCCGGCACCGGCCGGCTGATCATCCCCGTGGGCCAGCCATTCCGCCGCGAGCAAGTGCTCTACGTCTACACCAAGGACAAAGACGGCAAGATCCACAGCCGGCGCGACGTCGGCGTGTATTTCATCCCGATGACCGGCCGCATCTCGCAGGGCCGATAGGGCCGCGCTGTCGTACCGGGTGCGGTAGATCCGCTAGGAATCATGACCGCGAAGCCTTAGGTTGGTGGCCGCATTTCGATCCTCCGGAAGGGAGACCGGACCTATGATTCTGACCCGACGGCGCGCGTTGATGACGGCCGCCGGTGCGACGCTGGCGGCGCCGGCGATCGTCCACGCCCAGCCCGCGCCCTGGACCTACGCCGCCTTCGTCGCGGCGATGAAGGCAGGCGGTCGCAACGTCAAGATCTCGGCCGAAGAATGGGCGGCGATGCAGAGGCGCCGGCCGGCCGCGCTGAACACCATCGCGAGCGTGTTACATCACCACTTCGGCGCGGCCGATCCGGAGGTCGTCCGCGCCTTCCGCGAAGTGCCGCGCGAGTACTATCACTACAACTATGCCACGCAGGCGGACTTCGCCACCGTCGCCTATGAGGGGGAGTCGAAGCCTTGGCCCATCGGGTTGGGCTCGGCGCTGTCGGACTACCGCGGCCAGGCCTATATGACCCAGCTTTGCAGGCCGACCGCCAACAGCGTGGCGTTGGAGATCGGCACTGGTTCCGGCTACCAGATCTCGATCCTCTCGCGCATCGTCAAGAAGGCCTATTCGATCGAGATCATCGAGCCGCTGGGCAAGGCGGTAGCGCGCATCTTCGAGCCCTTGGGCTTCAACAACAACCTCGAGACGCGCATCGGCGACGGATTTTTCGGCTGGCCCGAGGAGAAGGACGGCTTCGACCTGATCATGGTCACCTGCGTGGCGCAGTACGTGCCGCCGCCGCTCTTGAAGCAGCTCAAACCGGGCGGCCGCCTGGTGATCCCGATCGGCCAGCCCTTCAAGCGCGAGCAGTTCCTCTACGTCTTCAGCAAGGACGCCGACGGCAAGGTGCATTCCAAGAAGGACCTTGGCGTCTACTTCATCCCGATGACCGGCGCGATGCAGAAGGAGCCGCCACCGCCGGCCGAACCAGCGGCGGCCAAGCCCGCCGACGCGCCGAAGAAGTAGCATGCGCCTAATCGTCAGGCTCCTCGCGGCGGCGCTGCTCGCGGCGGTGGCGTCGCTCGCACGGGCCGGCGAGACGCGCATCTCGCTGGTGCTGATCTGCGACATCTACAACATGAACGAGAGCGAGGGTCGTGGCGGCATGCCGCGCGTCGCCGCGGTGGTGAAGGCCGAGAAGGCGCGCGGCCCGCACGTTCTCGTGGCGCATGCCGGCGACACCTTCTCGCCGTCGCTGATGTCGGGCTTCGACAAGGGCGCCCACATGGTCGATCTGCTCAACATGATGCCAATCGACGTCTTCGTGCCGGGCAACCACGAGTTCGATTTCGGCCCCGACGTCTTCCTCGAGCGCCTGCGCGAGGCGCGCTTCCCGGTCTACGCCGCCAATCTACGCGAGGCCGACGGTTCCGTTATCCCCGGCGTCGTCGATTCGCGGATCCACAGCTACGGCGAGGTCAAGATCGGCGTCATCGGGCTGACGGCAGAGGATAGCCACAAGAAGTCGATGCCCGGCCGGCTGAAGATCGCCTCGATGCTCGACACCGCCACCGCGCAAGCCGCCAAGCTCCGTCGCGAGGGCGCCGACATCATCGTCCTGGTCTCGCATTCCAATCGCGATATAGACGACGCGCTGGTCGACTCGGGCGTCGCCGACGTCATCCTCTCGGGCGACGACCACGATCTCTACCTGCGCTACAACGGCCGCGTCGCCATCGTCGAGGCGGCGATGGACGGGCTCGTCGTCGCCACCATCGACCTGTCGGTCAAGGTCGAGACGGTGGCCGGCAAGCGCAAGGTCACGTGGTGGCCGCGCTTCCGCATCATCGACACCGCCGACGTGGCGCCTGATCCCGAGGTCGCCGCGCGGGTCGCGGTCTATGAATCGCGACTGTCGAAGTCGCTCGATATCGTCATCGGCCGCACCACGTCTGAACTCGACAGCCGCAACGCCGCGGTGCGCGGCGGTGAGGCGGCGATCGGCAATCTGTTCACCGACGCGCTGCGCGCCGCCACCGGCGCCGACGTGGCATTGCTCAACGGCGGCGGTTTCCGCGGCAACCACGTCTATCCAGCCGGCAGCGACATCACCGAGCGGCTGATCCTCGCCGAGCTACCCTTCCTCAACCGCGCCCTCGTACTGGAGGTCAGCGGCAAGACGCTGCGCGCGGCGATCGAGGCCGGCCTCGCCGGCGCCGAGAACGAGGTCGGGCGCTTCCCGCAGGTCTCGGGCATGACCATCCGCGCCGACCTGACGCGGCCCGATGGCGATCGCGTTGTCGCGCTCCTGGTCGGCGGCAAGCCGGTCGAGCCGGACAGGCTCTACAAGGTGGTGACCAACGACTTCCTGGCGCGCGGCGGCGACGGCTATGTCGCGCTCGTCGGTGCGCGCATGCTCGTCGGCCCCAACGACGCGCTGCTGGTCTCCAAGCACGTCGTCGATCATATCCGCAAGTTGGGCACGGTATCGGCGCAGCTCGAGGGCCGCGTGATCGTCGCGAGGGGTCGCGCGCCGCGCTGAGACTCCGCCTACGAAAAACCCCGGGCGTTCTGCCCGGGGTTCGCGCGTCCGACAGAGGACGAGACGATCAGCGGCTGTAGAACTCGACCACCATCGACGGTTCCATCTGAACCGGGTACGGCACGTCGGAGAGCTTGGGCGCGCGCAGATAGGTCCCCTTCATCTCCTTGTGGTCGACCTGCATGTATTCCGGCACGTCGCGCTCGGCGAGCTGGCTCGCCTCCATGACGACGGCGAGGTCCTTGGCCTTGTTGCCGAGCGAGATCACATCGTTGTCGCGCACCTGGTAGGAGGCGATGTTGACCCGGCGGCCGTTGACGCGGACATGACCGTGGCTCACCAGCTGGCGCGAGGCGAACACGGTGGCGGCGAACTTCATGCGGTAGACGACGGCGTCGAGACGGCGCTCGAGCAGCGCGATCAGGTTCTCGCCGGTGTCGCCGCGGCGGCGCATCGCCTCGGCGTAGTAGCGACGCATCTGGCGCTCGCTGACATTGCCGTAGTAGCCCTTGATGCGCTGCTTGGCCATCAACTGGTTGCCGAAATCCGTCGGCTTGGTGCGCTTTGCGCCGTGCTGGCCGGGGCGGCTCTCGCGCTTGTTGATCGGGCTCTTCGGACGGCCCCAGAGGTTGACGCCGAGGCGTCGGTCGATCTTGTACTTCGACGATTCGCGCTTGCTCACGAACGGATTTCCTTCGTCACACGTTTGTCCGGATAGGCCTGGATCGGGTGCGGCGCACCCGGGCGGGATCGGCGCCCTGGGGCGCCGATCCACGTTCTCCGGAAGAAGGCGCGGACTATACGCATCGCGCGGCCCGAGTCAAACGGCGAAAGACTCAAGAAAATCAACGCCCTGACGTGCCGTCAGTCGAGCGTGATCTTGGCCTGGGTGATGATATTGCCGAGCCGCGTCTCCTCCTTGTCGCGATAGGCGACGATATCCGCCTGGCTGGTCCACCACGCCGTGGCGCCCTGATCCTGGTACTTGCCGGCGACATCGGCCGATTCCAGCGCTTGCTTGGACAGCGCGTTGATGCGATCGACGATTGGCTGCGGGATGCGCGCCGGGCCGCAGACGCAGGTCCACGACGTGATGTCGAAGCCGGGCAGCACCTCGTTGATCGTCGGCACGTCGGGCGCCGAGGGGCTCCGCTTGAGCGTGGTGACGGCGATCGGCCGCACCTTGCCCGGCCGCACCTGGGCCAGCGCGCCGGGGATGTTGTCGAACATCAGCTGGATCTGGCCTGACATGAGATCGATGATCGCCGGCGCGGCGCCGCGATAGGGCACGTGCAACACGTCGACCTTGGCCATCAGCTTCAAGAGTTCGCCGCTGAGATGCAATGTCGTGCCGGCGCCGGCCGAGCCGTAGGAATACTTGCCGGGATTCTTGCGCAAGAGCTCGATCAGCTCGGGCAGGTTCTTGGCCGGCAGGTCGAGGTTGGTGATCAGCATGTTGGGCAGGAACCACAACCCACTGATGAAGGTGAAATCCTTGCGCGGATCGAACGGCAGCTTGCCCTTCTTGAGCGTCGCCGAGATACCATGGCTGGCGATGCCGCCGAGACCCACCGTATAGCCGTCGGGATCGGACTTCGCGACCACGTCGACGCCGACGTCGCCGCCGCCGCCGCTGCGGTTCTCGACCACCCAGGGCTGCTTGGTCAGCTCGCTCATCTTGGCGCAATAGATGCGCGAGAGCGTGTCGGTGGCGCCGCCGGCCGGGAAGGGATTGATGTAGCGCACCGCGCGGTTGGGCCAGGCATCCTGCGCCCGCGCCACGCCCGAGGCGATCATCGGCGCGAGAAGCGCACTGCCTAGCACCACACGCCTGCGCACCGGCGTCGCCTTGCGCGAACCGAGTTCTGTCATCGTCACACCCTCCCTGTGCGCGGCTTGCCCGCACGGTTTTCATTGTCCTGACTGCCACGATGCTAGGGTCAGGCGGCAGGCGGACGCAACATGCCCGGACGGATAAGTTCCGCCTATCAGCGCGGGGCGCGGTTGCGCAGGAAGACCTCGCGGTCGGCCGGCTTGTCGATGTGCTTGGCCAGGCGCTGCCAGAGATCCTCGGCGCTCTGCGCCGCCGCCCGCTCGCGGCGCACCAAGAGCGGGGCGATCGGCCCGATATGGCGGGCGAGTTCGGCCTGGGCCTGATCGATATCGGCCTGCGGTATGGAAGCGGTCGCCGCGTTGGGTTGCGGCGCGATCAAGGTCGAGGCGACGAGGCCCGACGTGCCGGTGCCCGCACCGACGCGCGAGACCTTGAGCGCGTCGCGCAGAAACGCCTCGCGCTGCTCGACCTTGTCGATGCTGGTGCTGAGGCTCTTGCAGAGCTCCTCGATCGAGGTGCTGCGCCCGCTCGCGCTGCGCACAAGGTAGCCGGCGATCGGCCCGACATAGGCCGCCAGCCTGCGCTCGATCTCCTGCAGGTGCGGGCCGATCACCGCCGTCGGCGACGGTCCGATCACCGTGGCGGCATTGCCCGGCGAGTCCGCCAGGACGGTGCCGCGCAAGGCGTTGGCCAGCGCGGTGTTCATCGCATCCGCCGTCGCGAAGCGCTGCGCCGGATCGCGCGCCAGCGCCTTGGCAACAAACGCGACCAACGCCGCCGGCGCCTCCGGCAGATGCTTCGACAGCGGCATGGGCTCGCCATAGAGCAGCTGATAGGTGACCTCGTGGAAGTTGCGGCCGGGGAACGGGCGCGCGCCGGTCAGCAGCTCGTAGAAAACCGCCGCGGTCGAGAACAGATCGCTGCGTGCGTCGACCTCCTCGCCGCGGCCCTGCTCCGGCGACATGTAGTTGGGCGTACCGATCATCGCGCCGGTCTGGGTCAGCGAGGAGCCGCCGATCCGGGAGATGCCGAAATCGGTGACCTTCACGCGGCCATCGGATGTCAGCAGGACGTTGGCTGGCTTGATGTCGCGATGCACGATGCCCTGGGCATGGGCGCAGGCCAGCGCGTCGAGCATCTGGCGCGCGATCGCCGCCGAGACGTCGATCGGCAGGCGGCCGCCGCCATCGATCACCTGCGCGAGGCTGCGGCCGGCGACGAACTCCATGGCGATGTAGGGATCTTCGCCATGGAGCGCGTAGTCGTAAATCGCGACGATATTGCTGTGGGCGCAGCGCGCGGCAGCCTGCGCCTCGCGCTGGAAGCGTTCGACGAAGTCGGCCCGGCCATTACCCTCGAGCAGGTCGATATTCACCAGCTTCAGCGCGACCGGCCGGTCGATCATGGGATCATGGGCGCGATAGATCACGCCCATGGCCCCCTTGCCGATGGTCGACTCTACGATATAGCGGCCGATCTTCTGCGGCGCCGAAGGCGGTGGCATTGTGGCTAGCTACCCAGCATTTTCATCGCGTTGGCGAGGCTGCGCCGCATGCGATTGAAAGATTCCGCGAGCGAAGCGATCTCGTCGCGGCCTTTCACCTCGACCTCGGGCGCATCCATGTTGCCGAGACTGACGTCATTGGCGGCAGCCGACATCTGGCGCACAGGCTTCACGACGATGTAGTGCAACATCACGTTGAGCAGCACGATCACCACGGCGAACACCACGGCCAACGCGCCGACGTAGAGCATCAGCATTCGATCCGCCTGCTTGTCGACGACGGCCATCGGCACCGAGGCGACCTGCGCACCGATCGTCTCGTTGAGCTTCCAGCCAAAGCCGTTGTTGGGGCCGTAGAGGTCGACCATGGTCTGCGGCGCCTCCTTTGCCGTGGTGTGGCAGATCAGGCAGGCCGGATTGGTGACGCGCAACGGCTTGGCCAGCACCAGCACGGGGCCGGTGGGCGTGTCGCGCTCGAGGACCCACTGGGTCAGCTTGGGATCGGCGCGGAACTTCTCGATGATGTCCGCCTCCCAATCGGTGGCGCGGTCCGCCGGATTGGTCGGATTGAGCGCCGCTTCTTTGTAGGCATAGTCCGGGAACTCCTTCAGCATCAAGCGCCACACGGTCTGCGCCGCCCAGCTCGGCACGGAGTGCGGCAGGAATCGCGCCTTCATCTGCTCGCGCAGCAGCGGCTCGACCTCGGTCACGGTGTAGCCGCGCACGGCTTGCGCCTGGGCCATGATCATGCTGGCGTCACGCAATACCTGCTGGCGACCGCTCTCACGCAACGCCTGGTTGGCCAGGAACGCTGCCAGTCCGAGGCCGATCAGGAAGGCCACGGCCATCACGACGTTGAATTTGGCTTTCAGTCCCATGACGACGTAATCCCCCAACTAGCGAACGGTTGCCAGGCGACTGGCCTGTTGCGGCGTCAGCCGCCCCGTCGGCTCCGCCATGGTCTGCATTTGGAAGCGGCGGATCGCAGCCCGCGTTTCAGGACCGAATACGCCATCTAGCGGCCCAGTATAGTACCCCAGCAGCTTGAGCGCCTCCTGCATGCGCCGGCGATGCTCAAGCGTCATCAGGTCTTCTTCAGGCATCGTCGCCTCCGGCGGCGGCGGCGCTACCGGCGTGGCGACGGGTGGCGTAGCGACGGGCGGCGCGGAGACGGGCGGGGCTGGCGGCTGCGCTACCGGCGGGGTTGGCGGCGTCGCCACGGGTGGGGCGACGGGCGGCGGCGGCGCCACAGCCGGGCGGCCGACGACCAGGCCGGTGGTCTTGGGCTGGCGCACCACCGCGATCGTGCTGGCCGAGGTCGAGCCCAGGCGCTGCTGGAGTGCGGTCAGGAAGGCGCCGTTCTCGATCGTCGGCGCGCTGCCCAAAGTCGCAATCAGCGCCCCCGACATCGGTGTGCCCGCGGGACCAGGCGAGGCTTCGAACACGGTGATCGCGGCCATCCCGTCCGAACTTGCCGCCTGTGCCACGGTGTCAAAGCCAGTCGGCTTAGCGCCCGATGGCGGCATGACGTCGAGCGCCACGACCGAAGGACCAGCGCTATTGCGGGACAGGGCGTCGTAGATCGCCTTGACCAGCACCCCCTGGGTGAACAGGTCAGTGGGGCGCTCCAAGGTCGCTGACACCGGCAGCAGGAACGCGCGGTCGTTGAGGCTGGCGCCGCGCCCGCAGATGTAGATAAAGGCGCCGGCGCCTGGCGCCTTGGCCAACCGGCCGCTGAAATCGGCGAGGGCGGCGTCGAAACCACCGCCGCTCACATCGTTGCGATCCACGACATCGTAACCCGCGGCGCGCAGACGATCGGCGACGGCGCGGGCCGCCAGCGGACAAGCTGGCACCGGCGGCTGCACAAGATAAGTGCCGTTGCCAAGCACCAGGGCGACCCGCTGTACGCTCTGGGCGGCGACCGGCTGGACCACGCCCAGCGACGCCAGAGCAAGTACCGCGCCTGCGACGAAGTTACGGACTACCAGCGACATGGCGTGAGCCTCCCCTTACGTCTCGTCGACCACGGCGTTGCGCAGCACGCCGATATTCGAAATGTCGACCTCGATCACATCGCCCGCCTTCATCCATAACGGCGGCGTGCGCCCGGCGCCGACGCCGTGCGGCGTGCCCGTGGCGATGATATCGCCGGGTTCCAGCGGGGTGATTGTCGAGAGGTACTGAATCAGGGTCGGGATCGGATAGATCAGATGGTCAACAGTGTCGCGCTGCACTTCGGTACCGTTGAGGCGCGTCACCAGCGTGAGCGTCGTCGGATCGGGAATCTCGTCCGCCGTCGCCATCCACGGCCCCAGCGGGCCGGTGCGCGGGAAGTTTTTACCCGCCGTCACCGAGTGCTTCTGGAAGTCGCGCACCGAACCATCGAGGAAACATGTGTAGCCGGCGACATGCTTCAGCGCGTCCTCGGCACGGATATGGCGACCGCCTCTGCCGATGATCACCGCCAGCTCGCCCTCAAAGTCGAAATGGGTCGAGACGCGCGGCCTGGGCAGCGTGTCGCCATGCGCCGCCAAAGTATTGTGCAGGCGAGCGAAAACGCTGGGATTGGCTGGCAGTTCGCGCGCCATCTCGGCGGCGTGGGTGCGGTAGTTCAGGCCGACGCACAGGATCTTGTCCGGCGCCGGGACCACGGGGTCATAGGCGATGTCGCGCAGCGCGTAGTCGGGCGGCGCGCCGCGGGCGATGCGATCGAGCTCCGCCAACGCGCCACCGGCCAGCGCCGTGCGCAGGGTCGGGTACCGATCGCCCACGCGATCCGCCAGATCGACCACGCCCTCGCCGACCACCGCGCCGTACAGGGCGCGACCTTCGGCTCTGAAGCTCAGCAGTTTCATACGCTCTTTATAGCGCGAAACCGGCCGGTCGGGGTGTTCCCTGCGGAACCCAGACGCATTACTCGACCCGCGCCCCCGACGCACGCACGACCGGCGCCCAGCGGGCGATCTCCTCCGGATAGAACTTGTCGAGATAGGCCTTGCCGAGCGGCGGGATGTCGGTACCGAGCTCGGCGTAGCGCTTGGTCACCTCGGGCTTGGCGAGGATCTCGCGCAGCGCCGCCTCGAAGCGTTCGACGATCGGCTGCGGCAAGCCGGCCGGACCGGCGAGGCCATACCACGAGGTGGCGGCGAAACCGGGCACGGTCTCGGCGATGGCCGGAAACTCGGGCATGATCCTCGAGCGCTCCGGCGAGGTCACCGCGATGCCGCGCAGCTTGCCGTCCTTGACCAGCGGCCAGGTGCTGGGCGCGTTGCCGAAGATCATGTGCACCTGGCCGGCGACCAGATCGATCAACGCCGGCCCGCCGCCCTTGTAGGGCACGTGCAGCATGTCGACGCCGGCCATCTGCTTGAACAGCTCGCCGCTCAGATGCAGCGAAGTGCCGGCGCCGGATGAGCAGAAGGTGTACTTGCCGGGGTTCTTCTTCAGGAGATCGATCAGCTCGGCCACGGTCTTGGCTGGCACCGACGGATGCAGCGCCAGCAGGTTGGGCAGCGAGGCGAACATCGAGATTGGCGTGAAGTCCTTGTAGGGATCGTAGGCCAGCTTGGCGTAGAGCGTCGGATGGATGCCGTGCGAACCCACGGTGATCATGCCCACGGTGTAGCCGTCAGGCGCCGCGCGCGCGAGCTCGACGGTGCCGACGGTGCCGCCGGCGCCACCCCTGTTGTCGACAACGAAGGTCTGGCCGAAGGTCTTGCCGAGCTGATCGGCGATGATGCGGCCGATCGTGTCGGTGCCGCCGCCGGGCGGAAACGGCACAATGAAGCGTACCTGCCGGTTGGGCCAAGCCGCCTGCGCGCGCACGATCGCCGGCGCGACAATCAACGAAACAGTCGAAGCGATCAGGCCGCGCCTGCGCATGGCATCCCTCCCAACGTCGGCGCCTGTTGGTATCGCGCCGTGATTGGCAGCGACTGTATCGGCGCGATCGCGCGGTGCCAAGCGGCGCGGGTCTATCGCGGTATCTTGCGACGACGCTTGCCGACGAGCTCGCTGACGATGCCGTGCAGGGTGCGGATCTCCTGGTCGGTGGCCTCGGCGCGGGAGAACAGCGCGCGGATGTTCTGCATCATGCGCGGCCGCTTCTCGGCCACCTTGAAGAAGCCGGCCTCGTCGAGCTCGGCCTCGAGCCGGCGCACGAAATCCTCCAGCTCTTCGCGGCTGGCGATCGTGGCGTCGTTGGTCACCAGCGTTGTGGCGCCTGTCTCGCCGATCGCCTGCGACCACTCATAGGCGACCAGCAGCACCGCCTGCGCCAGATTGAGCGAGGAGAAGGCCGGGTTGAGCGGGATGGTGATGACGACATCGGCGTGCGCCAGATCGTCGTTTTCCAACCCGGCGCGCTCCGGCCCGAACAGCACGCCGACACGTCGCTTCGCCGCGACAGCGCGCGCCATGTCGGTGGCGGCCTCCCGCGGCGGCGCGACGCGCTGAGTCAGCTCGCGGGCGCGCGCCGAGGTGGCGTAGACGCGCTGCAGGTCGGCGACCGCTCCGGCGACGGTGTCGAACACCCGTGCGTTTGTCAGCACGTCGTCGGCGCCCGACGCGGCGCGCTCGGCCCGGACATTGGGCCACTCGTCGCGTGGCGCCACGAGACGCAGCTCGCCCAGGCCGCAATTGAGCATGGCGCGCGCCGCCATGCCGATGTTCTCGCCGAGCTGCGGGCGCACCAGGATCACCACAGGCGCGGCCGAGGCCGGCCGCGACGCCTTCGACGGCCGGCCCATCAGGCGGGCTTACCAGGCGCCTGCGCTGGCGGCGGACGGCGCAACAGGAACAGCAGCGGCAGCGTGGCGAGCATGAACCATGTCATGGCGCGGAAATCGTTGAGATAGGCGATCAGGGTGGCCTGCCGGGTCAGCTCGGCGTCCCAGATGGCGAGCGGGATCGATACGCCCGGCGCCGGCAAGGTGAGGTTGGGATTGAGCGGGCTGATGTGACCGGCGAGCTCGGAGCGGTTGAGCTGGATGTTCTGCGACACCAGCGCAACCAGGATGGCGATGCTGAGGCTGCCGCCGAGGTTGCGCATCAGCGCGTTGATCGCCGCCGCCTCGGTGCGCAGCGCCGGCGACATGGTGGCGAACATCAAGACGCTGATCGGCACGAAGACGAAGCCCAGGCCGAAACCCTGGCCGACGCCGGTCCAGATCACCGCCCAGGTGTCGATGTCGGTGGTGAAACCGGTCATCACCCACATCGAACCAGCGGTGATGATCAGACCGGACCCCATCAGGATGCGCGGGTCGTAGCGTCGCGCCAGCCGGCCGACCATCAGCATCGCGAACATCATGCCGATACCGCGCGGTGCCATCACCAGCCCGATCGTGAGCGCCGGATAGCCGCCGAGATAGGCGAGGAACGGCGGCATCAGCGCCGAGGAAGCGATCAGACCCATGCCGCAAGTGGCCGTAAACAGAAGGCTTACCGAGAAATTCGGATCCTCGAACAGTCGCAGGTCGAAGAACGGATGGTCGGTGGTCTTCAGGTGGATGACGAACATCGTGAAGCAGACGCCGGCCACCACTGTCTCGATGATGATCTCGGTCGAGGCGAACCAGTCGAGCAGCTCGCCGCGGTCGAGCACGAGCTGGATGCAGGCGATCGCGAGGCCGAGCAGCGCGAAGCCGGTGAAGTCGAAGGGCCGCCGGCGTGGCTCCTCCTTCGGCATCAGCAGCAAGAGGCCCAGCCCGGTGAGGATGCCGACCGGCACGTTGATGTAGAACACCCAGCGCCAGGTGAATTCCTCGGTCAGCCAGCCGCCCAGGGTCGGGCCCATGATCGGCCCAACCATCACGCCCACACCCCAGAAGCCCATCACCGAAGCGTGGTTGCTCGGCGGATAGACATCGAGCAGGGTCGATTGCGAGAGCGGCGCCAGCGCCGCGCCGAAGGCGCCCTGCAGGGCGCGGAAGATCACGATCTGGTCGAGCGTCATCGCCGCGCCGCACAGCATCGAGGCGATCGTGAAGCCGACCACCGACCAGAAGAAGACCGGACGCCGCCCGAAGCGGCCGGCCAGGAAGCCGGTCAACGGCGTGACGATCGCCGAGGCGACGATATAGGAGGTCAGCACCCAGGAGATCTGGTCGTGGGTCGCCGACAGCGTGCCCTGCATGTGCGGCAGCGCCACGTTGGCGATGGTGGCGTCGAGCACGTGCATGATGGTCGCGGCCATCATCACCAGCGCGAGCAAGCCGCGATGCTTAACCTCGACCGCGGCGGCGGTCATTTGCCGCGCGCGTCGCCCGTCTGGGCGTTGGCGCCGCCCAACCCGAAGAGGCGCTCGACGCTGGCCACCAGATCGCCGAACGAGCGCTTGTGGCCGGTGTCGATATCGACCGACGCGCTCATGCCCATGCGCAGAGGCGGGTCGCGGTCGGTGGTGCGCACCTCGATGCGCACCGGGATGCGCTGCACCACCTTGATCCAGTTGCCCGAGGCGTTCTGCGGCGGCAGCACGGCGAACTCCGCGCCGGTCGCCTGGCTGATGCTGGTGACCACGCCATGCCAGGTGCGATCGGGATAGGTGTCGACGTGGAAGCTCACGCGCTGGCCGGGCCGCACCCGCGCCAGGTCGGTTTCCTTGAAGTTGGCCTCGATCCACAGGCCGGTATCGGCGACCACCGTCATCATCGCCGTGCCGGCCGAAGCATAGGCGCCGACGACGGGCCTGCGCGCGGCGATGCCGGCGATCGGCGCCTCGATGCGTGTGCGCTTGAGGTTGAGAATCGCCTCGTCGCGCGCCGCGCGAATCTGGCGCACTTTGGGATGATCCTCGGCCTTGATCTTGGGATCGCCGGCCAGTGCCGCCTCGATGCGCAGCAATTCCTCGTTGAGCATGGCGGTGCGCTGACGCGCGACGTCGAGATCGCGCCGCGCCTCGTCCATCTTGGTGCCAAGGCCGATCTTGCGCTGCGCCAAATCGCTCTGCCGCTCGAACTCGCCCTGGGCGTAGGTCTCCTGGCTGCGCGAGAGCTTCACCTCCTCGCGCTTCTGCCGCCAGCTGGCGCGCAGGCCCTGGATCTCGGCGATCGCGCTCTCCAGCTCGGCCTCGGTCCTGGCCAGCGCCAGCCGGTAGGGCGCGTCGTCGAGGCGGAACAGCAGCTGGCCCTTGGCGACCGGCTGGTTCTCCTGCACCAGCACCTCGACCACCACGCCGGCGATCTCCGGCGCGATCAGCACCCGGTCGCCCTTCACATAGGCGTTATCGGTGCTGGCGTAGCGGCCGGAGGCCAGGTAGCTCCAGATGCCGATGGCGATGGCCGCGACGGGTAGCAGCCACATCACCGCGCGCGCCAGCGACCGCCGGCTACGCCGGCGCGGCTGAGGCGCCGGGGCAGACTGCTGCTCGCTCATGATGCTACCAACGGGACCCTCGACATCGGACATGGCCCCTCCCGAGACCATGCGCATGCCCGCCTTATAGCACGCCGCCATCGCCCCCGCCCGGCCGCGTCAGCCGGCTGACGGGCATGGCTGCCGCGCCTTTTTGACCTTCCCCCGATGGCCGGCCCCGACCCGTCGGTGGCGTTCAAGCCGATTGGACCGCGTCGCTCCAGCGACGCATCAAGAGCGCCGCTGGACCGGCGCGGCCCGAAGATAGTGCCAAATCGATATGCGATCGCCTTGCGCAGGCGGGGGCGACGAGGATTTGCTCAAGCCACACCCGCCACCTTCGCCCCGTCGCGGAACAGCTTGTAGGTGATGGCGTCGTACAGCGCGTTGTAGGCGGCGTCGATGATGTTGGGCGACACGCCCAGAGTGCTCCAGCGCCGGCCCGCGCCGTCCTCGCTTTCGATCATCACGCGGGTGACGGCGGCCGTGCCGCCGGCCGAATCGAGGATGCGCACCTTGAAGTCGACCAAGGTCATGTCGGCAAGCGCTTCGTAATGTGGCAGCAGCGCCTTGCGCAGCGCCTGGTCGAGCGCGTTGACCGGGCCGTTGCCCTCGCCGACCTCCATGACGCGTCGCCCCGCGACGTCGAGCTTCACCGTCGCTTCCGAGAGCGTGATCAGATCCCCTTTGGCGTTCCAACGGCGCTCCGCCAGCACGCGGAAGCTCTGGAGCGCGAAATAGTCGGGCACGGTGTGCAGCTCGCGCCGCGCCAGCAGCTCGAACGACGCATCGGCGCCGTCATAGGCGTAGCCGTTGGCCTCGCGCTCCTTCACGATCTCCAGCAGCCTCGACACGTCGGGGCTCTTGGGATCGATCTCCAGCCCGATCTGGCGGAAACGCGCCACGACGTTGGAGCGACCGGCCTGGTCGGAGACGACGATAATGCGCTGGTTGCCGACCAATTCAGGATCGATGTGCTCGTAGGTGCGTGGGTCCTTCTCGACCGCCGAGACGTGCAGGCCGCCTTTGTGCGCGAAGGCGCGGGTGCCGACATAGGCGGCGCTGCGGTTGGGCACGATGTTGAGCCGCTCGTCGAGCAAGCGCGACAGATGGGTGAGCGTGGCGATCTTCTCGGCGCTCATGCCGACGTTGAAGCCCATCTTCAGCGCGAGATTCGGAATGAGCGCGATCATGTTGGCGTTACCGCAGCGCTCGCCCAGGCCGTTGATCGTGCCCTGAACCTGACGCGCGCCGGCCTTCACCGCGGCCAAGGTGTTGGCCACGGCGTTCTCGGTGTCGTTGTGGGTGTGGATGCCGAGCGCCGTGCCGGGGATCTCGCGGCTGACCTCGCCGACGATGCGCTCGACCTCGTGCGGCAAGGTGCCGCCATTGGTGTCGCACAGCACGACCCAGCGCGCGCCGGCGGCATAAGCCTCGCGCACGCAGGTCAGCGCGTAGTCGCGATTGGCCTTGAAGCCATCGAAGAAATGCTCGGCGTCGAACATCACCTCCTCGGCGCGCGTTTTGGCGTAGGCCACCGAGTCGGCGATCATCTCCACGTATTCGGTACGCCCCAGCTCGAGCGCCACGTCGACGTGGAAGTCCCAGGTCTTGCCGACCATGCACACGGTGCGCGCCTTGGTGCCGACAAGGGCGTTCAGCCCAGGATCGTTCGAGGCGCTGCGCCCGGCGCGCCGTGTCATGCCGAAGGCGACGAACTTGGAGCGCTTGAAGGCGGGCGGCGCGGCGAAGAAGCGATCGTCGGTCGGATTGGCGCCCGGCCAGCCGCCCTCGATGTAGTCAATGCCGATGTCGTCGAGCGCCCGGGCGATGGCGACCTTGTCGGCCACCGAAAAGTCGACGCCCTGCGTCTGCGCGCCGTCGCGCAATGTGGTGTCGAACAGGTAGACCCGATTGTCGTCGGCCACGTGCCTTGATCCTTTTCTCAGCCTGGGCGCGGTATCGCATGACGGCCGGGGGGCGCGCCACTCCGGTGGCGCGCTCCGGCCAATTCCGTGCCACCCTGCGGCGATGCGCACCGCCCCTTACACCCTGCCGGCCGACGACGGCTACGCCCTGCACGTCCATCGCTGGCTGCCCGACGGCGATCCCAGGGCCGTGATCCAGCTCGCCCACGGGCTGGGCGAACACGCCGGCCGCTATGCCCGTTTCGCCCAGGCGCTGACCGATGACGGTTACGCCGTGCACGCCGACGACCATCGCGGCCATGGGCTGACGGCACCTACCCCCGAGGATCTCGGCTTCTTCGCCGAACGCGACGGCTGGCGGCGCGTGCTGACCGACATGGTGCTGCTGCGCCGACGCATCGCCGCCGATCACCCCGGCCTGCCGGTGATCATCTTCGGCCACTCCATGGGCTCGTTCCTGACTCAATGGACCATCGCCGAGCGCGGCGCGGACTATGTCGGCGCCATCCTCTGTGGCTCCAACGGCAAGCCGCCGCCGATCGCGACCGTCGGCAAGGCCATCGCCCGCTTCGAGCGCTGGCGGCTGGGGCCGCGCGGGCGCAGCGCGCTGCTGCTGAAGCTGTCCTTCGCCGACTTCAACAAGCGTTTCCGGCCCAACCGCACCGACGCCGACTGGCTGTCGCGCGACACGGCCGAGGTCGACGCCTATGTCGCCGACAAGCTGTGCGGCTTCGTGCCCACCGGCCAGCTCTGGATCGATCTGATCGGCGGGGTCGAGCGGCAGATCGACCCGACGCTGATCGCCGGCATCCCGAAGGACCTGCCGATCCACGTCATCGCCGGCACCGCCGACCCGGTGAGCGACGGCGCCAAGGGCCTGCCATCCCTGCTGATCGCCTACCGCGATGCCGGGCTACGCAACGTCACGCATCGCTTCTACGACGGCGCCCGCCACGAGCTGCTCAACGAGACCAACCGTGACGAGGTCAGCGCCGACGTGCTGGCCTGGCTACGCACCGCCCTCGGCCATCGCCCGCACTGAGCGGCAGCGCGTACCGTTATCGGAGGATTTGCGGCCTGCTCACGACGTTCCCCCTCCCGTGACGTCGCGGTCGGCCTCGCGCACGAAGCACTCGATGATGCCTGGCCAGCCACCGTTGACATCCGCGCGCATCGACCGCCACCCTCGGCGCCCATGGTTTCAAAGCGGTGATGCATCAGCTCGACTAGGGTGGTGCCGGCATCCTCGGCGGCGAAACGCACGTCGACTTCCGACTTCATCGTCACGTCGGCCTGCCATTGGGCGTCGATCTGCCACAGCATCGCGAAGCGATGCGGCGGCTCCCAGACGATGATCGTGCCGACCACCATCTCGCTGCCGTCTTTGGCGAGCTCCCGCCAGCGCCCGCCCAGGCGCGGCTCCATGATCACCTCCAGGATCGGCTTCATGCCGATGGTGAAATGGCGCGGCCACCAGCGCTCGATCCCGCTGGTGAAGAGCTCGAAAGCATGCGCGACAGGCGCCTTCACCCGCACGCTTATGCGTACCGGCTCGATCATCGGGGTGTCGTTCATGGCGTGCTCCGGGGTCTAGTGGTTGCAGCTATGGCGTTCACCGCACGTGGTCCCCGATGCAGTCGCCCGAACACCTTCAGGCACATCGACGTGGCCAGCGCGGCCAGAGCTGTTTCGATAGACATCACGAACAGCAAGTCATGACTTACATGGAAATCAAGCCGGAAGGACCACGCGGTTCACGCACAGCGCCGGATCGACCGGCTTGCCGTCGAGTATCCGCAGCAGGTTCTCGGCCGCCGTCGCCGACACCGCGTCGGTGGCGTGGCCGGTGTGTGCGCCGATATGCGGCGTCAGCACGACATTGGGCAGCGACAGCAGCGGGCAGTCGGCCGAGGGCGGTTCGTCACGAAACGTATCGAGCCCGGCGCCCAGCAGATGGCCCGAGCGCAGGGTCGCGACCAGCGCGTCCTCATCGATCACCGGACCACGCGCCGCGTTCAGCACAATGGCGCCCTTGGGCAACGCCGCGAGCTCGGCCGCGCCGATCATGCCCTCGGTCTCGTCGGTCAGCGGGCAATGCAACGTCAGCACCTCGGCGCGCGACAGTAGATCGTCGAGCGAACCCACACGCTCGACGCCATCGATCACCGCGTTGATATAGGGATCGTAGGCCATCACATTCAGGCCCAACCCCGCAGCGGCGCGCGCCACGCGCTTGCCGACGGCGCCCAGCCCGACGATGTCCATGGTACGGCCAGCGAGCTGCGTGCCTGAAGGTCCTCTGATCCAGCGGGCGCGACGCAGATTGCCGTCGTGCATCGGGATCGAGCGCGCCACGGCGATCATCAGCCCGATGGTCAGCTCGGCCACCGACTGCGCATTGACACCGGCGGCGACCAGCACCGGAATCTTCTTCGCCGTCGCCGCGGGAACATCGACGCTGTTGTAGCCGGCGCCGTGGCGCGAGATGCAGCGGATCGTGTCGGTGGCGCGGATGACGTTCCCCGACACGCCGTGCCGTGCCAGGATGCCGTCGATCCTCTCCTTGCGCACCAGCGCCAGCAGCTCGGCGTCAGTGCTGTTGTCCTGGATGAACAGCACGCGACAGCCGGCCGCGCTCAGCACGTCGAGGCCAGGCTGAGCGAGGTCGGGCCCGGTGATGGCGATGGTCCAGGGCATCAATACGGCCGCCCGTCCTTGTGGGTGAACAGCCATTTGCCGTCGGCGCCCATCACCGCCTGGATGTCGTCGTTGGGATAGCCGCCCTCGTCGCCCGGCGTGCGATCGCCGATCTCGAGATAGACCACGTCCCGTCCGGTGCGGTTGACCAACTGGTGCGCCATGCCCTTGGCTGGGAAGCCGGCACACATGCCGGGCTTCAGAGCAGTCTCGCTCGCTTCGGTCACCAGCGTCGGCTCGCCCTGCAGGATGTAGATGAACTCGTCCTGCATGCTGTGGGTATGCAGCAGCGCCGATTCGCCGCCCGGCGCCAGGCGCGTGAGGTTGACGCCGAAATTCTTCAGCCCGAAGACATCGCCAAGCTGGCGCTTCTCGCGCTTGGCCATGCGGCTGAAGAACGGCTCGGGGTAGTTGGACGGCTTGGTGCGGGGCGCAACCGAGGCGGCGTCGACGGCGATCGGTCCAGTTGGTGTGCTTTCGGCCATGGCGTGGGTGCTCCCGGTGATCGGCAGGCATTCTGCGAACCATTCGGCGCTTGTGCCAGCCGGCCGTGCCGTATCTCCGCCATTTTCCAGCCTCGGCTCCGACGCGCGGCTGGTGTAATGTGATCAGGTTCGCATCAGGGGAGTTTGGGGCGGATGCTGGTGCCTGGGAGAGTTCGTCGACGTGCCTGGCCTGTCGCCGTGGCACTGTCCATCCTGGTGCTGCCGTCTTTCACCGCTCCGGCGACCGCCGAGCTGCTGGCCCAGCGCGGCCGGGTGGTTACCGAGCCCGAGCCGGCCGATCCTCGTGGCGCGCCGCCTCCGTCGCGCCAGCCGCCGCCCTCGCCCACCGTCAATGCGCCGCCGCCGCCATCGCAACCGCGACCGCCCCAGCAGCAGCCCGGCAGGATTGTGACCGAGCCCGAGCCGGCCGGGCCGGGTACTGGCGGCCCGGCATCGCCGGCACCGCCCTGGGCACCGCCGCCGACGCCACCCCAAGCGCAGCCACCCCAGGCGCAGCCGCGGCCGTCGCCCGCGAACGACCCGAATCCCAGGCCCGACGTGAACCCTCCATCGTCGGAAGCCTGCCGACGATTCCCCAATCTGTGCTAATCTGGGAGCGAACCATGTGGACGCGTCGCGAGACGATCTTTGGTGGAGCGTTGACCATCCTGTGGGGCACCGGCACGACCTGTGCGCATGCCCATAACATCGGCGGCCATGAGTTGACCGGCTGCATGCTGCCCGATCCGGCGGCCAACATCCTGCTCAACCGCAGCGCTCCACCCTGGCTGTCGCTGACCGGCAATGAGGAGCTGTTCCCGAAGTCGGGCGATTCGCAGTTTGACTACGCGCTCGCCCATACGCTTTCGGCGATGTCCGAGCTGCTGCACGTGCTGCCCGGCTTCTGCTACTTCGACGATTCGGAGGGCGAGAACGCCTACGCCACCAACCGCGTGCGGCTCAATCGCGGCGACGGCACGGTGCTCTTCGGCAAGGGCCTGCTGCGCCGCCTGATGCGCCAGAAGGAGCATCCCGACGTCAGCGTCGCCGCCGTCTGCGCCCACGAGTTCGGCCATATCCTGCAATACAAGCGCGGCCTGACGCAGATCGTCGGCGCCGGCCAGCCCACCGTGAAGCGCGTCGAGCTGCAGGCCGATTTCTTCGCCGGCTACTTCGCCGGGGTACGCAAGCTCAGCCGCCCGCAATTCCCCGCCGCCGTCTTCGCGCTCACCCAGTACAATTTCGGCGACAACATGGTGAACTCGCCCAAGCATCACGGCCGGCCCGACGAGCGCGCGGCGGCCATCGTGCAGGGCTTCGAGGCGGGCTTCAGGGAACGCCGCTCGCTCGACCAGGCGATCGGCATCAGCATCAACTACGTCAAGCAGCTCTGATGGCCTCACCGACCACGATCACCGCGCTGCGCACCACGCTGCTGCGGGTGCCCTTCATCGGCGATCCGCCGCCCAACGGCATCATGCCGCCGACCCATCGCGAGCTGCTGGTGCTCGAGATCGAGACGGCGGGTGGCGTCACCGGCATGGGCTACCTGCAGCCGCTGTCGGGCGGGCTGTTCACGCTCGACGCCTGCCTCAAGGAGATGATCGCGCCCAAGGTGCTGGGCCGCGACGCCACCGAGGTCGAGGGCATCTGGACCACGTTGTGGAAGAGCACCTATTGGCTGGGCCGCGGCGGCATCGCCACCTTCTGCCAGTCGGCCGTCGACATCGCGCTGTGGGATATCGTCGGCAAACGGGCAGGCCTGCCGTTGCATCGGCTGTGGGGCAATTCGCGATCGAAGGTCGAGGCCTATGGCTCGGGCTGCTGGCGCGGGCTGGGCCGCGACGGGATGATCGCGCGCGCCCGGCATTTCACCAGCATGGGGCTCAAGGCGATCAAGATGCAGGTCGCGCACATCCGCCCGTGGCGCGAGGACGTGCGGAATGTCCACGCCATGCGCGACGCGTTGGGGCCCGACATCGAGATCATGATCGACGTCAACATGGGCTGGAGCGCCGACACTGCGATCCAGGCCGGCCACCACATCGACGAGGCCGATCCCTACTGGCTCGAGGAGCCCGTGGTCTGCGAGGATTTCGAGGGCTACAAGCGCGTCGCGGCGGCGCTGAAGACCCGCGTGGTCGGCGGCGAGAGCCATTTCACGCGCTACGACCTGCGGCCGTTCTTCGTCAGCCCGCCCAGCACGCCGATCCTGCAGCCCGACCCGATGCGCGGCGGGCTGACCGAATTGCGCAAGATCGCCGCCGTCGCCGAGACCTGGGGCATTGCTATCGCTCCGCACCTCTTCCACGAGCTGACGGTGCACCTGATGGCCTCGATCCCCAACGCCAACTACCTCGAGTACATGGACTGGAACGACGATTTGTGGATCGAGCCGGCGATCCCGATCGACGGTTTCCTGAAACCACCGGAAGCGCCGGGCCACGGCCTGCGCTTCAAGCCGGAGATTCTCCGGGATTGCCGCGTCGGTGGTTTCGAGGTCAAGGCCTGACAAACAAGCGGACGGCGCGCCGCCGTCCGACGAAGTCGAGATATCCGTTCCCTTCCTTTCCCTTTCCCCTTGGACATTTCCCTCACGCGTGGAGCACGCGTCGTCCACGGGTGTCGGAAGCCTCGACAGCTGTTCCCTCTTGTTGACGCGCTGGTGCCGAGCAAAGCTCAAGATCACCCCGTACGCGACGCCGTCGACCACGTATCGGCGCACGAAGCATTACGCGGCCAGCCCGTCGAGCACGCGGACGAAATCCAGTTCGTCGAAGAGGTCGGCGCAGTGAGCCGAAAGTCCCGGATACGGTCAGCCGGAAAGGTCGGAAACCCGACTCTATGGGGTTTCCGACCAAGTTCGGCCGTCTCAGGTCCGAAGCGCTATGGCCTCCAGACCGGAGCCGTGGCGCGGCGTCGGGCGCAGGCGTGCCACCAGCGGCGGCACCCCGAACAGCTCCTCGAAGGCGGCGATCCAGTCCGACTCCTCAGCCTCGGTGACGCCGATCGCCCATACCGAGCGGCGCCGCAGCAGCGTGCGCAGGCCGGCGGCGCCCAGCTTGCGGTCCTCGGCGAAACGCTCGCGGAACTCCTGGAGGGTGACATAGTCGCGCTCGCCCAGGCCCGGGCGGATGTCGTCGACGATCACCAGCTGGGCGCGGCGCCATTGCCAATAGAGGATATTCGGCGGGCCGGCGTCAGCGGCGTCGATCGCCTGCGCGCGATCATGCGCCCGGCGCTGCGCCAACGCCGACTGGGCGAGCTTGCTGAACGACACGTAGCGCACCTTGGCGCCGGCGAAGGCGGCCTCGGTGCCGATCGCAGCGGCGAGACCGGTTTTGCCAACGCCCAGCGGCCCGAGCAGCAGCAGCGGGCGCTCGGTCGCCTTGCCGTCCACGTCGAGGGCGCCGGCGGCGTAGGCCTCGATCATCGGGCCGGGCTGGTCGGGCGCGTCGGGCGTGAACTCCACCTCGACGCGCGACAGCCGCGAGAGGTAGGGCAGCGCCGCCTTCTGCCACACGATCTTCTGGCGCACCCACCACAGCACGCCGCTCATCGCGAGGATGGTGACACCGACGACGATCGCGATCCGCGTCAGCAGCACCAGGGTGATCGTCATGTCGACGCCGAGCACGACGCATGTCCAGGTCTTTGCAGCGACGAACGGCAACGGCATCGCCATCACCACACCAGCCAGGATTCCGGCCAGCATGTAGAGCGTCGCGGTGGCCGCGTTGCCGATCAGCAGCAAGCGGTCGACGGCGAAATAGCGGTTGGCACTGGCGTTGAACTTGCGGAAGTCCCAGACCTCCTTGCCGACCGGGATGGCGGCCAGCGCCGCGGCGGCGACCACCCAATGCCACCAGATCGCCAGCGAGCCGAAGATCGACACCAACGCCGCCGCCGCCGCGGTGATCAGCAGGCCGATGCCGATATGGCCCATCTGGTCGGCGAGCCAGAGATAGGAATAGGTCGCCGCGCTCTGCACTTCCTTGTCGAGCAGATCGACCTTGATCTGGCGCAGGATGTCGCCCGGCCCGATCGCTGGCGGCTCCGGCGTCTCGTCCCGTTCCAGGACGTCGGAAATGGCTGTCTTGGCCATGAGACATCCCTCCGCCGTGGGCACGGCGGTTGAGTATGTCACAACTCTCTAGACCGGCCTACTTGTTGATCGGCGTGCCCAGCGACCAGACATGGCCGAAGGGGTCGCGCAGCCTGGCGTGGCGATCGCCCGCTTGTAGGTCTTGTCGACATCGGGCGCGTGGAGATGGATGGTCACCGTGCTCTTGCCCAGCGCCCTGGGATTGCTGATGTCGCCATCTCGGCGCATTCCGGGAAACTGTCATGCAGCATGACAACTCCGTCGCCGATCCTGATCGAGGCGCGCATCAGCCGCATGCCGTCCTCGGCCGGCATGCGGATCATCGCCACGGCGTCGAAGGCCTTCTTGTAGAAATCGGGCGCCGCGGCGGCGCCGTCGACGTCGAGATGCGGCATGAAGTGGGGCGGAGGCCTGTCGGCCATGGTCGCCCTCCTCGTTCAAGCGGTTTTCGGCTCGGCACCGGCCAGCAGGCGATCGAGACAGTCGAAGCCGCTGGTCCAACCCTCGGCGTGGCCCCTCGTGCCGCCCTCGTTGCGGAACAGGCCCTGGGTGAAGACCATGTCGGTCTCCTCGCCGCGATCGATTAGCTCGACGCTGACGACGGTCTCGTGCTCCCGCGGCGTCGACGGATCGCCGGTCTCGTGCCACGCCCAGGTGAACTCCAGGCTGGACGGCGCCTTCACCTTGAGGAATTTGCCGCTGACAGAATGGCTGCGCTCCGGTCCTTCGAGTGTCGCCGACCAGGCGCCGCCCTCGCGCACATCCAGCGCGCAGCGTGTCGCGCGGAAGCGATCCGGGCCGAACCAGAGCGCGAACATCGCGCTGTCGGTCCATGCCTTGAACACCATCTCGCGCGGCGCCTTGAAACGCCTGACGATGCGCAGCTGGCGCGTGTCGATGCCGGTGACGCCATCCATGGTCCGCCCGCCTTGACTGTTATTAACCTATGAGTTAATTAATGCCCGCCGACCATCCGAGTCAAGCGGCTCGATAGGGAGACCATCATGACAGCGATCGTCAAACGCGAGGATTGGCTCGACGCGCGCCGCACCCTTCTGCGCCGGGAAAAGGAGCTCACCCGCCTGCGTGACGAGGTCGCCGCACTACGCCGCGCGCTGCCACGCGTGCGCATCGACAAGGATTACGTGTTCACCGGACCGTCGGGCCCCGTGAGTCTCGCCGCGCTGTTCGCCGGCCGCGGCCAGCTCATCGTCTACCACTTTATGCTCGGGCCGGACTGGAACGAACCGTGCAAGAGCTGCTCGTTCTGGGCCGAGCATCACGACGCCACGCGCGTGCACCTGGCGCATCGCGATGTCGAACTCGCCGCCGTGTCGCGCGCGCCGATCTCCAAGATCGCGCAGGTCAAGGAACGCTTCGGCTGGCGTTTCCCCTGGGTGTCGTCCCTCGACAACGACTTCAACTTCGACTTCGGCGTGTCCTTCCCGCCCTCCGACGGCAAGCCCGCCAAGCCGAACTACAACTTCGGCACCCAGACCTTCGGCGGCGGCGAGGCGCCAGGACTGTGCGTCTTCATGCGCGACGAGAGCGGCGCGATCTTCCACACCTATTCGACCTACTCGCGCGGCCTCGACGCGCTCAACGGCACCTACCAGCTGCTCGACCTCGTGCCCAAGGGACGCGACGAGGGCGGCTTCGACTTCCCGATGGCCTGGGTGCGGCTGAAGGACCGCTATGACGCGCCTTAGCTGGACGCCTTCACTGTCCGCCGCGCAACGACGAAGTCGAGGATGTCGGGTACGGCGCGATCGATGGTCAGCTCGGCGGGCTTGTGGCTTTTTGACCGCAAGGCCGTGCCCAGCCCATCGCTCTCCGAGCGCCAGCCCGAGGCCCGCCATGTTGCCCACGGCACGAAGGTGGCGCGGCCGCGAACCGCCGGCTTGCGGCGCGCGTTGCCGGTGTTGAACGGCGCCACCGAAGCGCGCGCGGCGTGGCGCGCCAACAGCGCTTCGGCGTCGATGGTCAGCGCGATCTGCGCCGTGCGCCGGCAGGCGTGCAGATGGCGCTCGACGCGATCCTCGTCGAACCAGAAGAAGACCTTGCCGTTGAGCAGCTGATACCATTGAGCCGGCGTCAGCCCGCGCAGGCATGGCTTCAGCGCCGCCGGCGGCATCGGCGATTGGTCGCGGATCACCGTGCCGTCGCTCAGCACGGCGCGCGCCGGGCGGTGCTTCTCGACCGCCGCACGATCCGCTGCCCGCGCGCCGGCACGCTCGAACAGGGCCCGCGCAGAAAGCAGGCCGTCGCGCTGGATCGACGGCCAGTTCTCGGCCTCGGCAATGTGATAGACGCGCAGCGTCATCAGCCCCGCTTCCAGACCGTGCCTTTCGGGCCGTCCTCGAGCACGACGCCCTTCGACGCGAGATCGTCGCGGATGCGGTCGGCCTCGGCGAAGTTCTTCGCCTTGCGCGCCGCCTGTCGCGCGGCGATCGCGGCGTCGATCTCGGCCTCGGTCGGCCCGCTCGCGCCCTCAGGCGTCCAGCGGAACCAGGCCTCGGGATCCTGTTGCAGCAGGCCCAGCGCCAAGGCGCCGGCGCGCAACTGCGCGGGATCGTCGAGCTGGTGGATCGCGCTGATCGCCAGCGGCGTGTTGAGGTCGTCCGACAGCGCGTCCTCGACGGACGCGGGTACCGCGTTCAACTCGGGCAATGTCTTGCCGCGCAATTGGCCGTACCAGCGATCGAGCGTCGCCTTGGCCTGCACCAGGCCCTCATGCGTGAAGTCGAGCGGCTGGCGGTAATGCGCCGACAGCAGCAGCAGGCGGATCGCCTCGCCGGGATACTGCTCGAGCAGCTCGTGCACGGTGAAGAAATTGCCCAGCGACTTGCTCATCTTCTCGCCCGAGATATTGAGGAAGCCGTTGTGCATCCAGTACTTCGCCATCAGGCCGTGACCGAAGGCGCAGAGGCTCTGGGCGATCTCGTTCTCGTGATGCGGGAAGATCAGGTCGAGGCCGCCGGCGTGGATGTCGAAGGTCTCGCCAAGATGCTGCGCGCTCATCGCCGAGCACTCGATGTGCCAACCCGGCCGGCCGCGACCCCAGGGGCTCGACCAGCCCGGCTGGTCCGGCGACGACGGCTTCCACAGCACGAAGTCGGCCGGATCCTTCTTGTAGGGCGCGACCTCGACGCGCGCGCCGGCGACTAGCTCGTCGCGCGAGCGTCGCGACAGGCGGCCGTAGTCGTCCATCGAGGGCACGCTGAACAGCACGTGGTCGGCGGCGGCGTAGGCGTGACCCTTGGCGACCAGGCGCTCGATGATGCCGACCATCTGCGTCACGAACTCGGTGGCGCGCGGCTCGAAGTCGGGCGACAGCGCGCCCAGCCGCTTCATGTCGCTCCGATAGGCGTCAGCGGTGCGCGTGGTGAGCGCCTCGATAGTCTCGCGATTGTCGGCGGCGCGCACCATGATACGGTCGTCGATGTCGGTGATGTTGCGCACGTAGGTGACGCGCGGATAGCGCCGCTTCAGCAGGCGGTAGAGCACGTCGAAGACGACGACCGGTCGCGCGTTGCCGATATGCACGTAGTCGTAGACGGTCGGGCCGCAGACATACATGCGCACATGCGACGGATCGAGCGGCGCGAATTGTTCTTTCTCGCGCGTGAGCGTGTTGTGGATCTGCAAGGACACGGGAGAACTCCGGATGGAAGACGGCAGGCCACGCGCGGCGGCGTCGCCGCCCGCGTTGGTCGAACCCCTCAGGCGGGGCCGCCCTCCCTACATCGCCGTCCGAAGAAAGTCACGCGACGTCTCCTCGAAGCCTGGCGAGCACCTTAGCACGGCCGATCAAGGGAATCATCCCTGCCATTTCCGGCCCCTGCTCGCGTCCCGTCAGCGCCAGACGCAGCGGATGGAACAGAGCGCGACCCTTCTTGCCGGTGGCCACGCCGATGGCCGTGGTCCAGGCCTTCCAGGTCCCGCTGTCCCACGGCTCGGTTGG
The DNA here is from genome assembly GCA_016869975.1 of Alphaproteobacteria bacterium. Classification (GTDB taxonomy): domain Bacteria; phylum Pseudomonadota; class Alphaproteobacteria; order Reyranellales; family Reyranellaceae; genus JAFAZJ01. Next base: position 26,647 of record VGCZ01000013.1, on the reverse strand, counting down.
CAGCGCATCAGTGGCGGCGCGTAGCAGGGACACGTCCTCGACTGTGGGCGCGATGGGGCCGCGCACGATGGCCGCCCAGGTCGCGGCGTCGGCGACCGTCGCAAGGTTGCCGCGCACGGTCATCCAGAACGCCTCGCCGAGATCGGCGCCCAGCGCCGCGAGCCGCTCGTGCGCCGCCGCATAGGATAGAGCGTGCACGGTGCGCGCCGAAAGCGCGCGCAGCTCGTCGAGCGAGAAGCGTGCGGCGGCGCGGCCGACATGGCCGAAATCGATGCTCTCGATCAGCGGTGCCAGCGCACCCACCGGCTCGATGGCGTCGCTGGTGCCCAGCCGCGCCAGCAGCCCGGCGATCGCCAGCGGCTCGATGCCTTGCTCGCGCAGCTCCAGGAGCGACAGCGAGCCGGCGCGCTTCGACAGGCCGGCGCCCTGCGCGTCGGTCAGCAGCGGGAAGTGGCCGAAGCCCGGCGGTGTGGCGCCCAGCGCGGTGAAGAGCTGGATCTGCGTGCCGGTGTTGGTGACGTGATCCTCGCCGCGGATCACATGGGTGATGGCGAAGTCGATGTCGTCGACCACCGAAGGCAGCGTGTAGAGATAGGTGCCGTCGGCGCGGATCAGCACCGGATCGCTCTGGCTCGACTCGTCGATGTGCTGCGCGCCGCGCACCAGATCGGCCCAGCGCACGTCACCCGGCTCGAGCTTGAAGCGCCAGTGTGGCGTGCGGCCCTCGGCCTGTAGCCGTGCGCGATCGGCCTCGCTCAGCTTCAGCGCCGCGCGGTCGTAGACCGGTGGCCTGCCCTGGGCCATCTGCCGCTTGCGCTTGAACTCCAGCTCCTGCGGGGTCTCGTAGCAGGCATAGAGCCGGCCGGCGGCGATCAGCGAATCGCGGGCACGGTCGTAGCGGGCGAAGCGCGCCGACTGGCGTTCCAGCCGATCCCATTCGAGACCCAGCCAGCGCAGGTCGTCCTGGATGCCCTGGGCGAAGGCTTCGGTCGAGCGCTCGCGATCGGTGTCGTCGAGCCGTAGCACGAAGGCGCCGCCATGCCGACGCGCGAACAGCCAGTTCAGCAGCGCAGCGCGCACGTTACCGACATGCAGTCGGCCCGTGGGGCTGGGTGCGAAGCGGACGACGGGGGCGCTGGCCATGGCGGGCGTGGTTGTGGGGGCTTGCTGGCGGTCGGTCAAGGTCCGCTGGAGCGGCGCGACGCCACCGTCTAAGCTCCGGACCGCCAAGCGGGGATGACAACATGCACATCGAAGACATCGAGTATTTCGACGGCCCCACGCGCCTGGTCGGCCAGCTCGCCGTCGACGAGACAAGGCCGGGTCGGCGGCCCGGCGTGCTGGTCTGCCACGAGGGGCCGGGGCTCAGCGACCACACCAAGATCATCGCCCGGCGCCTGGCGCGGCTGGGCTACGTCGCCTTCGCCATGGATTACCACGGCGACGGCAAACCGCTGGCCAACCGCGCCGACATCATGCCCCGCCTGGCGCCCTGGCGCGCCGACCCGACCGGCATCCGCGTGCGCGCCGGCATCGCGCTCAGGCTCCTGGCGGCGCGGCGCGAGGTCGATGTCGCCCGGCTGGCGGCGATCGGCTACTGCTTTGGCGGCACCACGGCGCTGGAGCTGGCGCGCGCCGGCGAAGACCTTAGATGTGCCGTGGGCTTCCACTCCGGCCTCGCCACCGCGCGGCCGCAGGACGCGGCCAATATCCGCTGCAAGATCCTGGTCAATATCGGCGCCGAGGATCCGATCATTCCACCGCAGCAGCGCGCCGATTTCGAGACGGAGATGGCGGCCGCCAAGGTCGACTGGCGTCTGATCCTGTATTCAGGCGCCGGCCACAGCTTCACCAATCCCGCCGCCGACGGGCTGAACATGCCTGGGTTCGCCTATCACGAGCCGACGGATCGCCGCTCGTGGCGGGCCATGCTCGATCTGTTCGACGAAACGCTGGGACCCGTGTAGAGAACGCCAGGAATTCGGTTGGGAGAATCACCGTCATGAAGCGTCGCACACTGATCGCCGCAAGCCTCGGCGCCGTCGCCGCGCCCGCCATCGCGCGCGCCCAGGCCAAGTATCCATCGTCTGCGCCGATCAAGCTGGTCATCCCCTTCGCCGCCGGCGGCCCGACCGACATCATCGGGCGCAAGGTAGCGCAGAAGATGACCGAGATTCTCGGCCAGACCATGGTCGTCGAGAACAAGGCCGGCGCCGCCGGCGCGATCGGCTCGATCGATGTCAAGAGCGCCAAGCCGGACGGCCATACCCTGCTTTTTGCGACATCCTCGACGCACGCGATCCTGCCGACGGCCGTGGTCAAGCCGCAATACGATCCGCTCAAGGACTTCACGCCGATCTCCTCGATCTGCGTCAACCCGCTGATCCTGGTGACGCATCCCTCGATGCCGGACTCGGTGAAGGGCCTGATCGATCTGATGAAGAAGAATCCCGGCAAGTACTCCTACGCCTCGTCGGGCCCCGCCAGCATCCTTCATATCGCCACCGAGTACTTCAAGCGCGAGGCCGGCAACCTCGAGGTGGTACATGTGCCCTATCGCGGCTCCGGGCCGGCGATCCAGGACCTGCTGCCCGGCACGGTGCACTGGATGTTCGAGACCTTCAGCACGATGTTGCAGCATCACAAGGCCGGCAAGGTGCGCATCCTCGCCTTCGCCCACGCCAAGCGCGCGGCGATCGCGCCTGAGATTCCGACCGTGATCGAGGCCGGCTTGCCGGGCTTCGAGGCCTATACGTTCAACCTGATCCTGGCGCCGGCGGGCGTGCCCAAGGACGTCGTCGAGACGATCGACCAGGCGTCGCGCAAGCTCATGCAGGACAAGGAGATGATCAAGTTCCTCGAGGACATCGCCGCGGTGCCGACGCCGGAGACAACGCCGGAACGCACGGCGAAGTTCATCACCGACGAGATCGCCAAGTGGGCGCCCGTCGTGAAGGCCGGCGGCATCAAGATCGAGTAGGTCCGCGGCGGGGGCCGTCAGCTCTTCGGCTGCGGTCCCCAGATCTGCTCGAGGCGGCGGTCGCGGCCGCAGCTCCAGCGGTAGTAAGCGTACTTGCCGCTGTTCTTCTTGTAGTAATCCTGGTGGTAGTCCTCGGCGTCGTAGAACGGCGCCGTCGGCAGGATCTCGGTGACGATACGACCGGGCAGCTTGCCGGACGCCTCCAGCGCCGCCTTCGACGCCTCGGCCGCGGCGCGTTGGGCGTCATCGACCGGGAAGATCGCCGAGCGGTACATCGGCCCCTTGTCGCAGAACTGGCCTTTCGCATCGAGCGGATCGATATTGCGCCAGAACACCTGCAACAGCGTCTCGTAGCTCACCTTCGCCGGATCGTAGTCGATACGCACCGCCTCGTAGTGGCCGGTGCGGCCCGAGGTCACCTCCTCGTAGCGCGGGTTGGCCTTGGTGCCACCGGTGTAGCCCGAGATGGTCGCCACCACGCCGTCGAGCTTGTCGAAGGGCGGCTCCATGCACCAGAAGCAGCCGCCGGCGAAGACCGCCACGGCGAGGCCGGGCTTGGGCGCGGGCGTCGGCCCCTGTGCCAGCGCGGGCAGGCTCCATAGAGCCACGGCAAGGGCGAGCAACCAACGACGCATCGGCGCGATCCTCAGGCGGCGGACGGGCGGAACAGCAGCGCCACCCCGTTGATACAATAGCGCAGACCGGTCGGCTTCGGGCCATCCTCGAAGACATGGCCCTGGTGGCCGCCGCAGCGCGCGCAATGCACCTCGGTCTGGCGTCCGAATATGGTCCATTCGGGGCTGGTGCCGATCGCGGCGCCGTCGATCGGCTGCCAGAAGCTCGGCCAGCCGGTGCGGCTGTCATATTTGTGCGCCGAGGAGAACAGCGGCTTCTCGCAGCCCGCGCAATGGAGGACGCCGGCACGGTTCTCACGGTCCAGCGGCGAGGTGTAGGCGCGCTCCGTGCCGCCCTTGCGCAGCACGCGGTACTGCTCCGGCGTCAAGCGCTGGCGCCACTCCTCGTCGGAGCGCGTCACCTCGAAGGGACCCGGCGCCTTCGCCGATGCCGTGCGCGTCGCCGCCAGACCGGCGATGGCGAGCGCGCCGGCGCCCAGGACCCAGTGTCGTCTGCTTGTTCCAGTCATGCGCGCAGCATAGCGAAAGCGGCGGTTCACCGCCCTTCACGATGTTGTCGGCCGCCATTCGCTTCCCCGAAGGGCAGGGCTATCGCATGTGGATTGTCTGACTTGGTCTTACCTTCCCCCTTCGGGGGAAGGTAACCAAACCTAACCGCGAAACGCGTTGGTGATCGGATAGCGGCGGTCCTTCGAGATCGAGCGGCTGGTGATCTTCACGCCGGGCGGCGCCTGGCGGCGCTTGTATTCGGCGTTCTCCAACATGCGCCAGACGCGGGTGACGGTGACCGCGTCGTGGCCCTCGGCGACCAGATCCTCGGTGGCGAGGTCGCGCTCGATCAGGCCCTCGAGGATGCGGTCGAGCTGATCGTAGGGCGGCAGCGTGTCCTGATCCTTCTGGTCGGGCTTGAGCTCGGCCGAGGGCGGCTTGGTGATGATGCGCTCGGGGATCACGCGCCCCTCGGGCCCCAGCGCGCCCTGCGGGCGGTGCTGGTTGCGCCAGTGGCAGAGCTGGAAGACGGTCGTCTTGTAGACGTCCTTGAGCGCGTTGTAGCCGCCGCACATGTCGCCGTAGAGCGTCGAATAGCCGACCGCCATCTCCGACTTGTTGCCGGTGGTCACCACCATGCCGCCGAACTTGTTGGAGATCGCCATCAAGGTGAGCCCACGCGCGCGTGCCTGGATGTTCTCCTCGGCGACATCGGCGTTTCGGCCGGCGAAGATCGGCGCCAGCATCTCGCCGAAGGCCTTCATCGCCGGCTCGATCGAGACGATGTCGTAGCGGATGCCCAGCATGGTGGCGCACTGCTGGGCGTCCTCCAGGCTGTCTCTGCTGGTATAGGGCGACGGCATCATCACCGTGCGCACGCGATCAGCGCCCAGCGCGTCGGTGGCGACGGCGGCAGTGATCGCCGAGTCGATGCCGCCCGACAGGCCGATCACCACGCCCGGGAACTTGTTCTTGTTCACGTAGTCGCGCAGGCCCAGCAACATGGCGTCGTAGATCGACTCCAGGCGAGTCTGAGTCGGCGCGATGGGGCCGGGGGCGCAATCCCAGCCGCCATCGGCGCCGCGTGTCCACTTCGTGGTGACCACGGCCTCGCGGAAGCTCGGCAAGGTGACCCGCATCTTGCGGTCGGCGCCGATGACGAAAGAGCCGCCATCGAAGATCAGCTCGTCCTGGCCGCCGACCTGGTTGACGTAGCAGAACGGCAGGCCGCTCTCGACAGCGCGCGCCACACCCAGCTGCAGACGTGTCTCTGGCTTGTCGACGTCGAATGGCGAGCCGTTGGGCACGAGGATGATCTCGCCGCCGGTCTCGGCGATGCATTCGACGACGTCGGGCGTCCAGACGTCCTCGCAGATCGGCACGCCGATGCGCACGCCCCGGAAGACGATCGGCCCGGGCATCGGGCCGGGCGCGAAGACACGTTTCTCGTCGAACACGCCGTAATTCGGCAGGTCGACCTTGAAGCGCTTGCCGATGATCTCGCCACGGTCGAGCGCGATGATGGCGTTGAACAGCTTGTCGCCTTCACGCCAGGGCGTGGTCACCAGCAGCGCCGGGCCACCATCGGCGGTGTCGGCGCGCAGCTCCTCGACGGCCTGGTGCAGGCGGCGCTGGAAAGCCGGTTTGAGCACGAGATCTTCGGGCGGATACCCCGACAGCACCAGCTCGGCGAAGATCACGAGGTCGGCGCCCTGCTTCGCCGCCTCGGCGCGCGCGGCGCGCACCTTGGCAACATTGCCGGCGACGTCGCCGACGATCGGGTTGAGCTGGGCAATGGCGATGGAAAGCTGTTCGGTCATGTCGATACTCTAGATCAATATCCGGCCGGACCGAATCGCCCTGTCAGCGAGGTCGCGCGAACAGACACACTCGCATATGGATCGCCAAGGCATTCCTTCTCCCGCCTTCGCAGGGAGAAGAGAGGTTGGCCCGGTCCGTCATATCTGGCCTACTTCGGCTCTCCATTGCCGCCGCGGCGGCGATGGAGGAACTCGCGGCCGACTTTCACGCGCGGCGTGCCGTCGTACTCGACGATATCGGCGGTGGCGTAGGTCTCGGTCCAGTTGGCGGGCAGGAAGGAGCCCGAGCCGACGACGTCGATCGGCGCCTTGGCCTCGGCCATGACGCGGCACTTGGCCGGGCCGAAGCCCGAGGAGGCCACGATCTTCACCTTGGGGAAGCCGGCGGCGTCCAGATTCTCGCGCAGATGGAAGATCGCCGCCGCCGACACGCCGGTGCCGATCAGGTGGCGCAGCTCCTCCTCGGAGCGATAGCCGCGCGTCGACTCGCGGGCGTGCTTCTCCATCACGGCGTAAGAGCGGGCCGGATCGAGGCCCTCGACATAGCGCCCGCCCGTCGTATCGAGGCGCAACGACAGGTTTCCGGCGGCGGCAAGCTCGGGGAAGCCGCGGCACACCGCCAGCGAGTCAGTGACCTCGCGCGCGAAGTAGTCGACCAGCACGGTCATCGGCTCACCGGGGAAGGTCTCGGCGAACATCTGCGCCGCGCGCAGGGTCGAGCCGGCGTAGCCGATCAGGGCGTGCGGCATGGTGCCGAGACCCTGCTCGCGGCCAAAGAAATGCGCCGTGGCGTGCGTGGCGTTGCCGATGAAGCCGACGGCGCCGTCCTTGCGCTGCGCACGCTTGGAGCCGACCGAGGCGGCGTAGGCCATCATCTCGGCCATCTCGGTGCCGGCGCAGTGGCGCGCGTCCATGGCGAGGAAGGCCGTCTTCGGCATCTCCGCGCACATGGTGTAGGCGTTGTAGGCGGCGACGCAGGCGGGCCCGAGCTTCTGCAGGAAGATCGTCTCGAGGTCGACGAGATGGAAGAAAGAGCCGGTGATGTACATCATCGGCTCGCCGGCGCCGACCCACTTGCCCTCGGGATAGCGCAGATCGATCTCGATCTGCGTGCCGCGCGTCGCCATCAGCTCGCGCAGCCAGTCGAGCGCCAGCCTGGGCGCGCAGATCACCGGGCGGCGCATGAAGATCGCGTAGGTCACCCGGCTGTCGCCGAACTTGCCGACCACCGCCTTGGTGCGGTTGAAGTAATGGTCGGTGAACCGGGTGATATCGCTGTCGACCGGATGCATGGCTTCCCCCTTCGCCTCTTCCGCCACCTTGCGACGGCGGAACCGGACGAACGTTCTACTTGCCGGATACGACGGACCGCTCGCGCGACAGCCGCTCGGATTTGAGCTGCTCGGCGAGCAGGAAGGCGAGCTCGAGCGCCTGGCTGGCGTTGAGCCTGGGATCGCACTGCGTCTCGTAGCGCGCGGTCAGGCCCTCGACAGTGATGTCGACGGCGCCACCAACGCACTCCGTGACTTCCTGGCCGGTCATCTCGAAATGCACGCCGCCGGGGTGCGTGCCCTCGGCGCGGTGGATGGCGAAGAACTCCCGCACCTCCTGCAGCACGGCGCTGACGTGCCGGGTCTTGAGCCCGTTGGCCGCCTTCACCGTGTTGCCGTGCATGGGATCGCACGACCAGACGACCGTGCGGCCCTCGCGCTTGGCGGCGCGGATCAGCGCCGGGAGATGGTCGCCCACCTTGCCGGCGCCCATGCGGGCGATGACGGTGATGCGGCCGGCGGTGTTGCGCGGGTTCAGCGAGTCCAACAGGCGCAGGAAGTCGTCGGGCTTGGTCGTCGGACCGGCCTTGAAGCCCAGCGGATTCTTCACGCCGCGCAGGAACTCGACATGCGCGCCGTCGGGCTGGCGCGTGCGATCGCCGATCCACAGCATGTGGGCCGAGCAGTCGTACCAGTCGCCCGAGGTCGAATCGACGCGGGTCAGCGCCTGCTCGTACTGCAGCAGCAGCGCTTCGTGGCTGGTGAAGAAGTCGGTCTCGGCGATCTGCGGCGTGGTCGCCGAGGTGAGTCCGCAAGCGGCCATGAAGGTCAATGTCTCGTCGAGACGCTTGGCGAGATCCTCGTATTGCGCCGAGGCCGGCGAATTGGACACGAAGTCGAGATTCCAGCGATGGACCTCGTGCAGGTCGGCGTAACCGCCCTGGGCGAAGGCGCGCAGCAGGTTGAGGGTCGCGGCCGACTGGTTATAGGCCTGCACCATACGCTCGGGATCGGGCTTGCGCGCGCCCGGCGTGAACTCGAAGCCGTTGACGTTGTCGCCGCGATAGCTCGGCAGCTTCACACCGTCGATCTCTTCGATGTCCGAGGAGCGCGGCTTGGCGAACTGGCCGGCCATGCGGCCGACCTTCACCACGGGCACGCCGGCGCCGTAGGTCAGCACGACCGCCATCTGTAGCAGCACGCGAAACATGTCGCGGATGGTGTTGGCGGTGAAATCCTGGAAGCTCTCGGCGCAATCGCCACCTTGCAGCAGGAAGGCCTTGCCGGCCGCGACATCGGCCAGCGCCGCGGTCAGCTTGCGCGCCTCGCCGGCGAAGACCAGCGGCGGGTAGCGGCGCAGCCGCGCCTCGGCGCCTTCGAGCGTCGCCTTGTCGTCGTAGGTCGGCATCTGCTGGGCGGGAAACGAACGCCACGATTCGGGGGACCAGGGAAACGCCGCCGCGCCCGCCGCCCTGAGGTCGGTCGGTTTGCGCTGCGCCGCAGCCTGGATCGCGTTCATGACATCCTCCATCGCCCCGCCGGGGTTCGGCGGGCGCAAGGTTCTACGATTTTTCCACAGACGCCGCCAGCGTTGGGGGCCCGCTTTTACCTTCCCCCGGACGGGGAACGTGGCGCGCGTAGCGCGGCGGATAGGGGATGTCGAAGACGGACTCCTGCGTGCGTCTTCGACATCCCCCATCCGCCCTTCGGGCGCCTTCCCTTCGGAGGAAGATATTGATATTTCAGATACTTAGCCTACTCCGCCGCCTTGGCCACCGGCTTCGGATCAGGCCGCTTTGTGCGCATGGTGACGAATTCCTCGCCGGCCGTGGGGTGGATACCCACGGTCGCGTCGAACATCGCCTTGGTGGCGTGCGCCTTCACGGCGATGCCCACGCCCTGGATCAGCTCGGCCGCGTCGTCGCCCACCATATGGGCGCCGACCACCCGGTCGCTCTCGGCGTCGACCAGCAGCTTCATGAAGGTCTTCTGCTTGCGGCCGGTCAGGGTGTGCTTCATCGGCGTGAAGGTCGAGGCGTAGACGTCGAGCCTGGGATAAACGCGCCGCGCCTGCTCCTCGGTCAGGCCCACGGTGGCCATCTGCGGCTGGCTGAACACGGCCGACGGCACGTCCTGATGGTCGGCCTTGCGCGGCTTGTTGCCGAACACCGTGTCGGCGAAGCAGTGGCCTTCCATCAGCGCGACCGGCGTCAGGTTGATGCGGTCGGTGAGGTCGCCGACGGCGTAGATGTTGGCCACGGTCGAGGCCGACCACTCGTCGACCGCGACGGCGCCGGCCTTGTTCAAGGTGACGCCGACCTTCTCGAGGCCGAGCCCCGCCGTGTTGGGCACGCGGCCGGTGGCGTACATCACGCAGTCGGTCTCGATCGCCTCGCCTTTGGTCGTGGTCGCGATCAGCTCATCGCCGCACCGCTCGATCTTCGCCAGTTCGGTTTCGGGGCGGAAGCGCACGCCATTGTCGGTCATGCCGGTCTGCACCGCCTTGCGGCATTCCTCGTCAAAGCCGCGCAATACCAGGTCGCGGCGCAGCGCCAGACTCACTTCGGAACCCAGTCCATTGAAGATGCCGGCGAACTCCACCGCGATATAGCCGCCGCCGACGATCAGGATGCGCTTGGAGAGGTTGGGCAGATGGAAGGCGTCGTCGGAGACGATCGCCAGCTCGGCGCCGGGGATCGAGGGCCGCCAAGGCCGCGCGCCGGTCGCCAGCAGGATCTTGTCCGTCGTGATCATCTTCTCGCCGACGGCGACGGTGTGCGCGTCCATCAGCCGGCCTCGGCCGACCACCAGCTCGACGCCGGCGTTCTTCAGCAGGGTCTTGTAGATGCCGTTGAGCCGCATGACCTCCTTCTGCACGTTGTCGCGCAGGGTGGCCCAGTTGAAGGTCGGCTCGGGGATCGTCCAGCCATACGCGGCAGCGTCCTTGACCTCCTCGTGTACATGGCTGCCGTAGACCAGCAGCTTCTTCGGGACACATCCCCGGATGACACAGGTGCCGCCCACCAGGTCGTCCTCGCAGATGCCCACGCGCGCGCCATGCGCGGCGGCGACGCGGCTGGCGCGCACCCCGCCGGAGCCGGCGCCGATGACGAAAAGGTCGTAGTCGTAAGCGCTCATGCGACGTCCTCCGGAGCGTTTCGCCATGTTACCGCCGCGAAACCGTCCCTATCCCACCTCACGGGTCCGACTATATCGGTTTCGCCGACCCGGTTTGAAGATCGCGGGGATGAATTGCTCTCACGGTCCGTAGAGGTCGAAGGAGGGGTGGTGATCGCCACCATCCACACATTCGGAGCCTTATCGAGATGTCCATGATCCGCATCGCCGCCACCGCCCTGGTCGCCGGCCTCGTCGCCCTGCCCGCCCTCGCCCAGCCCGCGTCCGGGCCGACCAACACCGGCGGTGGCCAGGGCCGCGCCCAGGCGGCGTTCGAGCGCATCGACACCAAAAAGGACGGCTTCATCGACCGCGGCGAGATGCAGACTGCGCGCGCCGCCCTGTTCGACCGCCTCGACACCAACAAGGACGGCCAGCTGACGCCGGAGGAGATGCGTGCCGGCCGCCGCGGCCAGCGCGCCGGCAACACCCAGCAGCGCACCATCAGCCGCGCCGACTTCATCGCCCGCGCCGACCAGTCGCTCATGCGGCGCGACACGGACAAGGACGGCAAGCTGAGCTTCGCCGAGTTCAGCCAGCGCAAGGCACGCACGCAGGCGCCGGCGCGCTGATCGGCTCCCTCTGCCCGCCCGCGGGGAGAGCGAAGATTCAGGCGCTCCCGTCGGCGAGAACGTCGGCGGAGAGTTGCCAGGGGTTGATCATGCTTCCGGGCAGCGGCGTCGGCGCCTCCAGCGAGCAGGCTCGCAGCCGAACAAAAGGAAGAGGCCGCCGGACCAGGTCCGGCGGCCCCTCTCGCCCGGCGATAGCCGGTTGAAGCTCAGGTGCTCTCGGCCGCGAGGATCTCGCCGAACAGTTCCCAGGTCTCGCCCTTGAAGCGCTGCAGGCGCACCGCCTGCACCGGGTAGAAGTCGGTCGGGCTGGTGCTGACCGTGATACCGGGCAGCGCCAACGGCACGCGCAGCTTCTGGTGGTTGGCGGCCTGCTTCATCAGGTTCTCGCGCGTCAGCACGTCGCCGCACTTCTTCAGGGTCTCGTGCATCAGGAACGAGACGGCGTAGGCGTAGCAGTAGTTGACGTCCTGCACGTTGCCGGCGGGATTGTACTTCGCCATCCACTCGCGCCAGGTCTTCATCTCGGCGTGGTCGTCCCACTGCTTGTCGGTGGGATCCATCAGCCAGGCCGCGGTGATCACGTTCTGCACGTTCTCGAAGCCGGCCGGCTTCATCGTCGTCGACACCTGGGCCGAGACGTTGTTGAGGTACTGCACCGGCTTCCAGCCGATCTCCGCCGCCTTGCGCATCGACTGCGCGGCGAATTTCGGGATCGAGATGTTGAAGAAGACGTTGGCGCCGGAGTCCTTCATCTGGATGGTCTGCGAGTCGACGGTGGGATCCGTCACCTCGTAGGTCACGTGCCGGACGACCTTGTTGATGTCCTTGCCGAGGCCGTCCTTGAAGCCTTCCCAATAATCCTTGCCGTAGTCGTCGTTCTGCATCAGCACGGCGATCTTCGGATCCTTGACGTTGGCCAGGATGTGCTTGGCGTAGATCACGGCCTCGGTGTGGTAGTCGGGCTGGAAGCCCATGGTCCACGGAAACTCCTTCGGCTTGCCCCACTTCGAGGCGCCGGTCGCCAGGAACAGGTGCGGCACCTTCCTCTGGTTCATGTAGCGGTGGATCGCCGTGTTGGTCGGCGTGCCCAGCGTGTTGAACAGCGCCAGCACCTTCTCCTGCTCGACCAGCTGGCGGACCATCTCGACGGTCTTGGGCGGGCTGTAGCCGTCGTCGAGGCTGACGAACTTGACCTTGCGGCCGTTGATGCCGCCCTGGTCGTTGACCATCTTCCAGTACGACTCGATCGCCTTGCCGATCACGCCGTAGGCCGAGGCCGGGCCCGAATAGGGGTTGGTATTGCCGATCTTGATCTCGGTGTCGGTCGCGCCGTCGTCGTATTTCGCCCCGGGCTTCTGCGCGAAAGCAGGGGCCAACACGTACAACGCGGGCATCGCGGCCGCGCCGCCCATGAGCAGACGTCTGGTAGTCCTCACGATAAATCCTCCCTTAATGCCGATACTTGACGCTCGGTCATGGGGAAGGATGCGGCAATTGGCCGCCAGAGTCGAATCCCGGACTCGTGAAAAACGCCGCCGGGCGGAGCCCGGCGGCGTCGATTCGTGGAATTTAAGCGTCCCGGCCCGGGCTCAGGTGCTCTCCGCCGACAGCACGTCGCCGAACAGCTCCCAGGTCTCGCCCTTGAAGCGGGCCAGCCGGATCGCCTGGACCGGGTAGAAGTCGGTCGGGCTGGTGCTGACGGTGATGCCTGGCAGGACCAGCGGCACGCGCAGCTTCTGGTGGCTGGCGGCCTGCTTCATCAGGTTCTCGCGGGTGAGCGTGTCGCCCGCCTTCTTCAGCGTCTCGAGCATCAGGGTCGAGACGGCGTAAGCGTAGATGTAGTTGCCGTCCTCGGTGTTGGCGCCGGGCATATACTTGGCCATCCACTCGCGCCAGGTCTTCATTTCAGGATGGTCGTTCCACTGCTTGTCGGTGGGGTCCATCAGCCACAGGCCGGTGATGATGCCCTGGCTGTTGTCGTAACCCGCCGGCTTCAGGGTCGAGGCGACCGACGAGGAAACGTTGTTGAGATAGTGGACCGGCTTCCAGTTGAGATCGGCCGCCTTGCGGATCGCCTGGGCAGCAAACTTCGGAATGGCGATGTTGAAGAAGACGTTGGCGCCGGAATCCTTGAGCTGGATGACCTGCGAGTCGACGGTGGGATCCGTCACCTCGTAGGTCACGTGCCGGACGACCTTGTTGATATCCTTGCCGAGGCCGTCCTTGAAGCCTTCCCAGTAATCCTTGCCGTAGTCGTCGTTCTGCATCAGCACGGCGATCTTTGGATCCTTGACGTTGGCCAGGATGTGCTTGGCGTAGATCGCCGCCTCGGTGTGGTAGTCGGGCTGGAAGCCCATCGTCCACGGGAACTCCTTCGGCTTGCCCCACTTCGACGCGCCGGTAGCGACAAAGAGGTGCGGCACCTTCCGCTGGTTCATGTAGCGATGGATCGCGGTGTTGGTCGGCGTGCCCAGCGTGTTGAACACGCACAGCACCTTCTCCTGCTCGACCAGCTGGCGCACCATCTCGACGGTCTTGGGCGGGCTGTAGCCGTCGTCGAGGCTGACGAACTTGACCTTGCGGCCGTTGATGCCGCCCTTGTCGTTGACCATCTTCCAGTAGGCTTCGATGCCCTTGCCGATCACGCCATAGGCCGAGGCCGGGCCCGAATAGGGATTGGTATGGCCGATCTTGATCTCGGTGTCAGTCGCACCGTCGTCATACTTCTTCTGCGCAAACGCGGCGCCACCGCTGAATACCACGGCGGCCGACATGCCGCCGACGAAACCACGCCTACTCGTCGCCATTGAGAAGCCCTCCTCTATAGAGCGTTGTCGCGAACACTTAACGAAGCGTGCCTGGTCAGCCGCGCAGGCGGCGCCAGGCCATGACGATGCCGCCGGCGATGCCCAGCGGCATGACGTACATCAGGATCAGCAGCAGAATGCCGTAGACGGCGTAGGCCGAAAGGTCGAACGGCAGGCCGAGGTCGTTCTTGACGAACTTCGACAGGGCCTGCGCCGAGTTCTGCACCAGCACCGTGAAGACGCCGCCGATGATCGAACCCGCCAACGACGCCACGCCGCCGACCACCAGGCCGATCAGGAGCGAGATCGACAGGAAGAAGCCGAAGCTGTCGGGCGCCACGTAGGCGATGGCCGAGGCCGAGAGCGCGCCGGCGATGCCGGTATAGGCGGCGCTGATGCCGAAGGTCACCGTCTTGTACTGGGCCGTGTCGATGCCCATGGTGTCGGCGGCCATCTGGTGGTCGCGGATCGCCATCATGGCGCGGCCGTTGCGACCGCGCAGGATGTTGAAGGCGATGAAGTACAGCGCCACCATGATGACGAGGATGTAGTAGTAGAGCCACTGGTCCTCGCTCAGCGGCAGACCGAAAGGCGGCGATGGCTTGAGCAGAACGACGCCCTGCACGCCGCCGGTCAGGCCCTCGAGCCACTTGTACTTCAGCAGCTGCGGCACGGCGAGCGCCAGCGCGAAGGTCGCCAGCGCGAGATAGTGGCCCTCGAGCCGCAGCGCCGGCAGGCCGAACAGATAGCCGACCACGAAGCACATCACCGCGGCCGCCGGGATGGTCAGGAAGTAGTAGTCCGGCATCCACGAAATCTTGTCGAGCATCACGGCGGCGGTATAGGCGCCGACGGCGTAGAACGCGCCGTGACCGAGCGAGATCTGGCCGTTGAAGCCTGTCAGCAGGTTCAGGCCGAGCACCGCGATGGCCGCGATCATCATCGTGCTGATGACGAACAGCCGGTAATCGGAGATCACGCCCGGGATCACGAACTTCAGCAGCGGCAGGACGAAGGCCACGGCGACCACGGCCCAGACCCAGGGCTTGACGGCGGCGGCGCGGGCCGGCGGCTCGGCGGTCGCGGCTTGCCGCGCGACAGCGTCCGCGGCGGCGGCGGTCTCGGTCGTGGCCATGGCTAGACCCTCTTCACGACGACGCGGCCGAACAGGCCGCTCGGCTTAACCGTCAGCACGGTGATGACGATGATCAGCGCCACCGTCAGCTTCTCGCCGTTGCCGATGATATAGACGCCGAAGGACTTCTCGATGGCGTTGCCGATGAAGGCGACGAGGTTCTCCAGCACGCCGACCATGAAGCCGCCGAGCACCGCGCCGCCGGGATTGGAGATGCCGCCGAGCAGCGCGCCGGCGAAGGCGTAGAGCAGGATGCCGCCCATCATGTTGGGATCGAGGTAGACGATATGCGCCACCATGGTGCCGGCGACCGCGCCGACCGCGGCGGCGAGGCCCCAGCCCAGCGCCAGCATCCAGTCGACGCGCACGCCAGCCAGACGGGCGGAGACCGGGTTCTGCGCCGCGGCGCGCATGGCGAGCCCGAGCGGTGTGAAGCGGAAGAAGACGAAGAGCAGCGACAGCACGACGATCGTCACCAGCACGACGCCGAACTGATGCGGGCCGATCAGGCCCGCCAGCCCAAACGTGTCCTTCGGGAAGGGCGACGGGAACTCCTTGATCAGGTAGCTCCACACCGAGCCGGCGATCGAGTTGCAGATCGCCAGCAGGCCGATGAAGACCACGACGATGGACAGCACCGGCGCCGTGTGCAGCGGCCGCAAGATCACGCGCTCGATGGTCAGGCCGCCGACGAAGGAGACGGCGATGGCGATGAAGAACGCCGGCCAGAAGCCGGCGCCCCACTGCATGAGCTGCCAGGCGATATAGGTCGAGAACATCGCCATCTCGCCCTGGGCGAAGTTGATGTGGTCGGTCGAGACGAAGATCATCACCAGCGCCAGCGCGACGCAGGCGTAGATCGCGCCGTTGGCGAGGCCCGAGACGACCTGCTGCATGAGCTGTTCCATGGCGCGGCCCTCAGTAGCCCAGGTACGACTTGCGGATGTTCTCGTCGTTCTTCACGACGTCGGACGGCCCCGACATCACGACCCGGCCGGTCTCCAGCACGTAGGCGTGGTCGGCGAGGTCGAGCGCCAGCGCGGCGTTCTGCTCGACCAGCAGCATGCTGCACTTCGCCTCGGTGTTGATGCGCCGCATGATGCGGAAGATCTCCTGCACGATCAGCGGCGCCAGGCCGAAGGACGGCTCGTCGAGCAGCATGACGCGCGGCCCCAGCATCAGCGCGCGGCTGATCGCCAGCATCTGCTGCTCGCCGCCCGACAGCGTGCCGGCCTGCTGCTGGATGCGCTCGCGCAGGCGCGGGAAATACTCGAACACCATGTCGAGGTCGCGCTTCACCGCCGCCTTGTCGGAGCGTGTGTAGGCGGCGATGCGCAAATTCTCGTCGACGGTCAGCGTGGTGAACGTGCCGCGACCCTCGGGCACGTGCGCGAAGCCCAGGCGCACGATCGACTCGGTGGCCTGGCCGCGGATAGAGCGGCCCTGGAAGACCACGTCGCCCTCGGTGCGCACCATGTTGCAGATGGCCCTGAGAGTCGTCGTCTTGCCGGCGCCGTTGGCGCCCAGCAGGGTGGTGATGCCGCCTTCGAGAAGCTCGAAGCTGACGCCGTGCAGCGCCTGGGTCTGGCCGTAATAGGCCTTGAGGTCCTTGACCTCGAGAACCGTCGTCATCTCAGGAGGTCCCCAGGTAGGCGCGGATCACCTCGGGATCGCGCTGCACTTCCGCCGGCGTGCCGTCGGCGATCTTCTTGCCGAAATCGATGGCGACGACCTTGTCCGACACCGACATCACCAGGCTCATGTGGTGCTCGACCAGCAACACGGTGACGTGCTGCAGATCGCGCACGCGGCGGATCTGCTCCTTCAGAATCTCGATCTCGTCGTGGTTCAGGCCGGCGGCCGGCTCGTCGAGCAGCAGCAGCTTGGGGCTGGCGGCCAGTGCTCGCGCCAGCTCGACGCGCTTGCGGATCGGGAACGGCAAGGGACCGGCCGGCAACTGGGTGAAGGGCGCGAGGTCCATGAACTCGATCAGCTCGCGCGCCCGTTCGGTGATGCGGCGCTCCTCGGCGCGCACCGAGGGCAGGCGCAGCGCGTTGGCGAAGAAGCTGGCGCCGGTCTGGCTGTGGCAACCGACCTTGACGTTGTCGATCACGCTCATCTTGTCGAACAGCGCCACGTTCTGGAACGTGCGGCCCAGCCCGATCACCGGGATATCGTGGCGCTTGGAGTTGAGGATCGAGCGACCCTCGAACAGGATGTCGCCGCTGCTCGGCTGGTAGAGCCGGCTGAGGCAGTTGAACAGCGTGGTCTTGCCCGCGCCGTTGGGGCCGATCAGGCCGGCGATCTGGCCGGGGAAAACGTCGAAGGTCACGCCGTCCAGCGCCACGATACCGCCGAAGCGGACGGAGACGCCTTGAACGCTCAACAAAGGTTCGCCGGACGATGGTCGCGGGGCGCGGCTAGTCTCTGCAATGGCCGTCATGGGCGTCCGGTCGTCTCCCTGCGCGGCTCTCCTCCATCACCCACCGTCACAGCTCCTGAGCCGGCGACGTCGCCGTCCCGGTTCGCCGAGCGCGCGACCGTTCCATCGCGTCGCGGATGGTGGAGACCTTGCCGCTCCCTGCCGATGCGGACGTAAACCGTCCGTCGTGGCGGCGCACCTTGTACGATTCGACTTTGCCTTTCAATAGCGGCACCCCGACGCAGCGCGGTCCTCGCAAGGCGATTCCGCTGAGCGGACACGCCTCAATGGCGACTCAATCCCCCCTCAGGGTTGACAGGCGCCGGTAGGGGGACCGATATCTCGCCGCCGCGCGGGGTCGCATGCGGTACGGGGCCGCTGCGCCCAACGCAGTGCGGAGTGACGGGATGACGAAATTCGCGGTGATCAGCCTGACCGCGGCGCTGACCCTGGTGCCGCAGCTGTCGGCGTTTGCCCAGCAGACCCCGCCCGGCCCGCCGCGCATCGCCCCCGCGCCGCCCGCGGCCACACCACCCGCCGCTGCTCCGGCTCCGGCGCCGGCTCCGGCTCCAGCTCCTGTGGCCGCTCCGCAACCGCCTCAGCTGCCCGACTGGTTCGTCGAGATCGACACCGCCAAGACCGGCGTCGTCACGCGCGAGCAGTTCATCGCCTATCGCATGAAGCTCTTCGACCAGCTCGACACCAACAAGGACGGCACGCTCAGCAAGGAGGAGTTTCTCAAGCTGGCGGAGCCCCCCTTCACGCCCGACGGCCCCAACCTGCCGCCGCTGGCCGATCGCAGGGCGTTCTACGAGAAGCAGTTCGAGACGATCGACACCGACGCCGACAGCAAGGTGACGCGCGGCGAGGTGCAGGCCTATATCGCGCTGGGTTTCCGCGAGTTCGACATCGACATGGACGGCCGCGCGACGCGCGAGGAAGTGCTGCTGGTGATCCGCCAGGCGCGCGACCGCCAGGCGCAGATCGACGCCGAGATCGAAAAGCGCAACCGCAATAACCCGGACCGTAACAACGACGGCGCGATCGATCTCGAGGAGTTCGTCGCTTTCGAGACCGGCCGCATGCTCGAGCTCGACACCAACAAGGACGGCAAGATCAGCCTGCAGGAGTGGCTGGTGCTCGCCGGCCAGCCCAACCAGAACCCGCCGGGCCAGCCGCCCTACCAGCAGCGCCGCGACGCGCTCACCAAGCGCTTCCAGGAGCTCGACGCCAACAAGGACGGCCAGCTCGACCAGGCCGACATCCGCGCCATGGCGACGGCGCTGTTCAAGAAGATCGATCTCGACGGCAACGGCAAGATCACGCCGCAGGAATGGCAGACGGCCAACACGCCCCAGCCGCAGCAACCGCCGGCGCAGGCGGCGCCCAAGCCGGCTCCGGCACCCGCAGTCGCACCCGGCGCCCAGCCACGCCCGGCGCCCGCGCCGGGTCCGCGCCCCGCGCCGGCCCCGGCGCCCGGCCCTGGCGGATTGCAGCCGGGCGTGCCGTTGGGCCGCTAGCCAACAGGGAGGCCCCTCTGAGCGGCCGGACGACACGACTTCTCGCGACGATCGCGCTTGCGGCGCCGCTGCTGCAATCGCCGGCGTCCGGTCAACAACCGGCGGCGCAACAAGGGCCGACGCAACTGCCGTCCTGGTTCAAAGAGATCGACACCGGCAACACCGGCGTCGTCAGCCGCGAGCGGTTCATCGCGCATCGGATGACGGCTTTCGACCAGCTCGATGCCGACAAGGACGGCCTGTTGACCCGGGCGGAGTTCGTCAAGCTGGCCGAGCCGCCCTTCGCCCCGCCGCCGCCTGACCCGGCGACGTTGGGCCGCCGACGCGCGTTCTACGACCAACAGTTCAGCGCCATCGACACCAACGATGACGGCCGGGTGAGCCGGGCGGAGTTCCAGACGTCGGCGGCGCTGAGCTTCCGCGAAGCCGACCTCGACGGCGATGGCCGGGTCACGCGCGAGGAGGCGCTGTTGGTCGAGCGCATCGCCGAGGAAGAGCGGCAGAAGGCCCGCACCGAGCATTGCCGAGTCAATCCGGACTGCAACGGCGACGGCGTGATCGATGTCGAGGAGTTCGTCGGCTTCGAGACCGCCCGGCTGATGGAGCGGCTCGATCCCGACAAGGACGGCAAGATCACCCTTCAGACCTTCCTGGTGCTCGCCGGCCCGGCGACCAATGTTCCCGGCCAGCCGCCCTACCAGCAGCGCCGCGAGCAGGTGACCCAGCGCTTCAACGAGATCGACGCCAACAAGAACGGTGTCATCGACGCCGTCGAGATTCGCGCCTGGGCGATGGCCACTTTCCGGCGCCTGGACCTGGACGGCGACGGCAAGATCAACCCGTCGGAGTGGCAGATCGCCAGCGCGACGCCGCTCGCCCCTTCATCGCCGCCGACGACGCCCCCGGTGGCGACACCCAAGACGGCGCCGCCGGCCGGCAAGCCGCCGGTCGCCAAGCCGCCGGTCGCCAAGCCCCCCGGTCCTGGACCGGCGAAGACACCGCCGCCTCCGCCACCGTCGGGCGGCCTGCAGCCCGGGACGCCGCTGCGCTGAAAGCGGCGGTCAACCGGCTATCATGTCGCCGGTCGCCGGCCGTGATCCGGACGAACGCGCAGCCGCGCGCCGAGCTTCACGTTGGCACGCGGTTCGAGGCCGAGCCTTGCGCGCAGTTGCGGTGAAAGCGCTTCCAGCGTTTCAGGCGACAGGCTGGCGTTCCAGTTCTGTTGCTGGCGCACGAAGGAGCGCGAGTAGTAACCGAACAGCAGGGCGCGCTCGCGTGACCTGGAAACGTTGGCCCCCGACGTGTGCCAGACGCGGCCGTCCATGACGACGATCGAGCCGGCCGGCGCCTCGAACGGCACGGTCTTCCGCGGCGCATCCTCGGGCACCTCGGCGGCGGTCTGGAACCTATGGCTGCCCGGGATGTAGCGCGTGGCGCCGTTCTCCTCGTCGACGTCGTTGAGGCACCAGATGACGTTGACGCTCCAGGGCTGCAGCCATGGCTCCGGCACGACGATGCCCTGATCGGAGTGCAACTCCATCGACTTGCTGCCGGGCAGCGCGATGTTGGCGGTGAAGTTGGAGACCAGGAAATCGTCCGTCAGCAGCGCGCTTACGAACTCGATCGCGATGGGATGCTGGATCAGCTCGCGGAAGATCGCGTCGCGCTCGAGCAGATAGAAGACGCGCACATTGTGCTCGTTGGGATCCAGGCCAATCTGGCGCGTCGGCACGCCCAGCCGCTCGCTCTCCTCGGCCGCGCGCCACAGCCGGGCACGGACCTCGTCCGTCTCGGCCGGCGTCAGCACACCGGGCACGACGCAGAAGCCGTGCTCCAGCAGATGGCGCTTTTTCGCCTCGAGATCCATGGCGACCTCCGCCGCTATTCGACCGTGACGCTCTTGGCGAGATTGCGCGGCTGGTCGATATCGGTGCCCTTCGCGAGCGCCGTATAATAGGCCAGCAGCTGTACCGCGACGGTGTAGAGGATCGGCGCCACGACGGGATCGATGTCGGGCACGGCGATCGAGGTCTCGGCCTTGGCGCCCAGCTTCGCCACGCCTCTGGCATCGCTCAGCAGCACCAGCTTGCCGCCGCGGGCGCGCACCTGCTCGAAATTCGAGGCGATCTTGTGCTCGAAATTCGAGGCGATCTTGCCGAAGATCGAGTCGCTGGGCGCCACGACCACGACGGGCACGGCGTCGTCGATCAGCGCGATCGGGCCGTGCTTCATCTCGCCGCCGGCGTAGCCCTCGGCGTGGATGTAGGAAAGCTCCTTGAGCTTTAACGCACCTTCGAGCGCCACCGGGAAGGACGCGCCGCGACCGAGATAGAGCACGTCGCGCGCCTGGGCGAGCGTGTTCTCGGCGATGCGGCGATAGTCGTCCTCCATGTTGAGCGTCTCGTTGATGCGCGCCGGCAGCTCGATCATCGCCAGCGCCAGCCGCTCCTCGTCCTCGCGGCTCAAGGTTCCGCGCGCGCGGCCGGCGGCGATGGCTGCATTGAGCAACACGATCAGCTGGGTGGTGAACGCCTTGGTCGAGGCGACACAAATCTCCGGTCCGGCGAGCGTCGGCAGCACGGCGTGCGAGAAACGCGCGATGGCGCTCTCCGGCACGTTCGTCACCGCCAGCAGGATTTGCTTCTGCGACTTGGCATAGCGCAGCGCCTCGAGCGTATCGATGGTCTCACCCGACTGCGACACCGCGATGCACACGCCGCCCTCAGGCAGCGGCGGCTCGCGGTAGCGGAACTCCGAGGCGACCTCGATCTCGACCGGCAGGCGGGCCAGCTTCTCGAACCAGTACTTGGCCACCATGCAGGCGTAAAACGCCGTGCCGCAGCCCGTCATGGTGATGCGGCTGACCGTGTTCCAGTCGAACGGCAAGGACGGCGTGCGCACCGCGCGCGTCGCCGGATCGAGGTACGACTGCAAGGTGTCGCCGATCACCGCGGGCTGCTCGTGCATCTCCTTCAGCATGAAGTGCTGATGGTTGCCCTTGCCGATCATCGCGCCCGAGAGCCCGCTCCTCTTCTCCGGGCGCTCGACCTTGGTCGTGCCTTGATAAACGGCGCAGCCGGACGAACTCAGCACCACCCAGTCGTCGTCTTCGAGATAGGTGACGCGGCTGGTGAAGGGCGCCAGCGCCAGCGCGTCGGTGCCGACATACATCTCGCCGTCGCCATGGCCAACCGCCAGCGAGCTGCCGCGCCGCGCGCCCATCAGAATGTCGTGGCGGCCGCTGAACATCGCCACCAGCGCGAAGGCGCCGCGCAGGCGTCCCATCGCCTTGCCCATCGCCGCCTCGGGCGACATCTGGCGCTCCAGGTACGAGGTCAGGAGCTGCGCAACCGCCTCGGTATCGGTGTCGCTCTCGAAACGGCGCCCCTCGGCCACCAGCTCGTCCTTGAGCTCCTGGAAGTTCTCGATGATGCCGTTGTGCACGATGGCCACGCGATCGGTAGCGATGGGATGCGCGTTGCGTTCGCTGGGCTTGCCGTGTGTCGCCCAGCGGGTGTGGCCGATGCCGATCGTGCCGGCTAGTGGCTCGCTCTTCAGCCGCGCCTCGAGATTGACCAGCTTGCCCTCGGCGCGGCGACGGTCGATATGGCCGTTGATCAGGGTGGCGACACCGGCCGAGTCGTAGCCGCGATATTCCAGGCGCTTGAGCGCGTCGACCAGCAGGGGCGTGACCGGCGCCTTGCCGATGATGCCGATGATACCGCACATCGTGGAGGGTCCTTCCTCAGGCCTTGCGGTGTTTCATCGCCGGATCGGCGGCGCGTGCCTTGAGCTTGGCGCGCATGGCTGGCGCCGCGCCCGGCTTGTCGTCCTGCCGCGCGCGGCCGAAGGCCACCGCGTCGTCGGCGACATCCGAGGTGATCACGCTGCCGGCGGTGACGTTGGTCCGATCGCCGACGCGCACCGGCGCGACCAGCGCGGCGTTGGAGCCGACAAAGGCGTCGGCGCCGACCACCGTGCGCCACTTGCCGAAGCCGTCGTAATTCACGCAGATCACGCCGGCGCCGATGTTGCTACGCGCGCCGATATCGGCGTCGCCGACATAGGCGAGATGGTTGGCCTTCACGCCCTCGCCCAGGGTGGCGTTCTTGACCTCGACGAAATTGCCGATATGCGCCGCACGGCCGATGCGGCTGCCCGGCCGCACGCGCGCGTAGGGACCGACGACGGCGTCGTCGCCGATCTCTGCGCCCTCGATATGGCAGAAGGCCTTGATGTCGACGCGATTGCCGACGCGCACGCCGGGACCGAAGACGGTGTGCGGCTCGATGCGCACGTCGCGACCCAGCACCGTGTCGGCGCTCAGCCACACCGACGAGGGATCGATCATGGTGACGCCGCCATCCATCGCGCGTCGGCGCAGGCGGGCCTGCATCGCCGCCTCGACAGCCGCCAGCTCGACCCGCGAGTTGACGCCGAGGAACTCGGCCTCGGGCCCTTCGACCACGACGCAGCGCCGACCAACGGCGCGCGCGTGCTCGACCAGGTCGGTGATGTAGTACTCGCCCTGCGCGTTGGTTGGACGCAGCCGGTCGAGCAACGCCGGCAACAGCGCGCCGTCGAAGGCCATGACGCCGGAGTTCACCAGGTCGATCTTGAACTGCTCCGGCGTGCAGTCGCGCGCCTCGACGATCTTCATCGGCTCGCCGGCCGCGTCGCAGACCAGCCGGCCATAAGGCGCCGGATCGGCGGCGCGGAAGCCCAGCACGGCGACGGCCGCCCCGGCTTCGCGGCGCGCCTCGACCAGCCGGCGCGTCGTGTCGGCGCTCAGCAGCGGCGCGTCGCCCAGCACCACCAGCACCTCGCCGCCAACGGGCAGCGCCGGCAGCGCCGTCATCAGCGCGTGGCCAGTGCCCTTGGGCGGGTCCTGCGTGACCGTCGCGCAGGGCGCCACGGCGCGGCCGACCGCCTCGTGCCCGGCGCCGATCACGACCACCACCGCCGAGGGTTTCAGCGCACGCACCGCAGCGACGACGTGCGCCACCATCGGCACGCCCGCGACGCGGTGCAGCACCTTGGGCAGGTCCGAGTTCATCCGCTTGCCGGCGCCCGCCGCCAGCAAGACGACAGAGAGGGTCAGGGGCATCGTTCCTGTGTTGTTTGGCCCGCCGAAACGAGCAGCGCCAAGATTAGCATGCGAAGCCCCCCTTGCCATCGATCATCCCCTGCCGCAAGAGAGGCGGCGCATGCCGCTGGACCTCGCCACCTTTCCCTTCCGCACCATCGTCTTCGACCTCGACGGCACCCTGATCGACAGCGCCCGCGATGTCGGCGAGGCGGTCAATCGGGTCCTGGCCGAGCACGGGCTGGCACCGCTCGACGAGGCGACGATGCGCTCGCTGATGGGCGAGGGCGGCCGGGTGCGTACCCGCAAGGCCTTCGCGCTGCGCGGCGTGATGCTCGACGATGCCGCGCTGTCGGCGCGGGTGGACGACTTCGTGCGCCACTACGCCGAGCGGCCCGTCATCCATACCCGTGTTTACGAAGGGGTCGCCGAGACCCTCGCTGCGTTGGTGGCATCCGGCGTCCGCCTGGCGGTGTGCACCAACAAGTACGAAGCGTCGGCGCGCGACGTGTTGCGGCGGCTCGGCCTGATGGACCACATCAGCGATGTCGCCGGCGCCGACACCTTCGACGTACGCAAGCCGGATCCCGGCCACATCCTGAACCTCCTGGCACGCATGGGCGCCGATCGCGCCCAGGCGGCGATGGTCGGCGATTCGATACACGACGTGCACGCCGGCCAGCGCGCCGGCCTGCCGACCGTGGCGGTTTCCTGGGGCTACACCGAGACGCCAGCGCATCGGCTGGGCGCCGATGCCGTGGTCGAGCGCTTCGCCGACATCCCCGCCGCGCTCGCCCGCCTGCGGCCGCCGAGACCCTAGACAGGGGCGGTCCGGCACCCTATACCGCGCCTCGATCGGGCGCGTAGCTCAGCGGGAGAGCACACCCTTCACACGGGTGGGGTCGTAGGTTCAATCCCTACCGCGCCCACCATCGCGCCAGCGCCCCACGCCATCAGTTCGGAAACGGCGACGCGACGTCGTCGAGCGGCCAGACCGGCCGGCGCAGCTTGGTGTACTTGAAACGCCGCACGTCGGGCGAGCACAGCGCGCCCGAATCCACGACCATGATCTCACCGGCGATGGGTGCGAAGGCGGCGCGGAAGTGCTGCACGCTCTTGACCACCAGCACGCGGCGACGCGCCGGGTCGATGCCCTGGCTGAGGAAGACCTGGCGGTCGATGGTCTGGATGCGATTGGAGATGACGATCACATCGATGCCGCCGATGCGCAGCACGGCGGTCGGACCCATGGACGTCGCCACACCCTGCTGCATCGGCCCGTCATTGACGAACTCGCCGTTCGACAGCAGCCGCACCGTCGCCGTCACGCGGATCGGCGCGCCGAATTCGGGATCGTGGTGACCGCCGAGATCGACGGTGACGCTGTTGCCGACACCGGCCTTCATCGCCGCCCGTACGGCCGCGGGATCGAAAATCGTGCCCACCGCCGCGTCCCGCGCATCGGCGTCGATCAGCGCCTTCAGCACGCGCGTGGCGTCGCCATAGGCGCCGCCACCGGGATTGTCGGTGCCGTCGGCCAGCACCAGCGGCCCCGCCGCTTCGCCGCGTGACTTCAGCCGCGCCATGGCTTCCTCGACGCTGGCCATGCCCACGGTCTTCTCCGCTTTGCGGTCCCAGATCTCCTGGCAGAGCTGGCGGGCGATGTCGCGGGCGCGGCCTTCCTGGCCGGGTTCGTAGCTCACCGCGATCGATGGGCCGACATTGGGAATGTCCGAAGGACCGAAGCCCGCCTGCACGCTGACCACATTGATGCCCGGTTCCTTCTCGAAGGCGTCGGCCCGGGCCAGCAGATCGAGCATCGGTCCGGGCTGCGTTGTACGCCCGCCATCGGCGCCGGAGATCGTCGCCGGCTGCAGCGCCAGGCAGCGCGGGCGCTTCTTGCCCTCCATCGCCGCCTGCACCAAAGCCGCGCCTTGCTGCGCGCGCTCGTATTGATCGATATGCGGATAGGTGCGGTAGCTGATCAGCGCGCTGGCTAGCGACGCCATGCGGTCGGTGACATTGGCATGCAGGTCCAAGGTCATGCTGATCGGCACGTCGGGCCCGACGACGGCGCGCAGCGCCTCGAGCAGCTCGCCTTCAGGATCGTCGGATGTCTCGGTGACCGCCGCGCCATGGCAGGCGAGGCAGATGCCGTCGATCCTGCCGGCGTTGCGCGCGCTCTCGACGATGCCGTCGCGGATATGAGCCCAGGCCTCAGCCGTCACCTTGCCCGAGGGCGTGGCGTTGGCGGCGATCGAGGGCACGAGGTCCCAGCCATAGCGAGTCGCCGCGTCGAGCAGCCCGCCGATCTCGGTCTTGGTGCCTTTGAAGCGGCTCGCCAGTTCCGATCCGGGTGCCAACCAGCGCCGGCGGTAGTCGTCCAACGTCGTCGGCAGCTTCGAGAACGTGTTGGTCTCGTGCATGAACTGCGCGATCAGAACACGGTACGCCATTATCTCGCCCCCCGGAGTTCAAGCCGGGGAACCATCACCCGCGCCCGCACGCGGGGTCAACGCAGCTATCGCTTCAGGAAAGGGTTCAGAAGCCGACCGAAAAAACCGGTGAGCCGCACCGGCGCCTCGGCGACCACCAGGCAGACACAGGGCTGGTCGTGATCGGCCACCGGCTTGTGCTCGACGGACGGGTCCGCGACGCAGATGTCACCGCGGTCGAAGCGCCCGTGGCCATCGCTGAAGCCGCCGGCAAGGACCAGCGTGTACTCGCTACCGG
>VGCZ01000012.1 GCA_016869975.1 Alphaproteobacteria bacterium | reverse complement strand
TGGGCTTCCAAAGTATCTGCATGCACCTTAGGAAGTCGTTTTATATTATTGATTCAACATAACATATCCACAATGAACACGAGTGCTTGAATCGATCAGCCCGGCGATTGCCAAGATGGCATCTGATCGCCATGGTCATGACCCATGACGCGGTCGGTGAAGCTGATCTTGGGTGCCTGGGTGCTGGCGATTATCGCGGGCATCGCATGGGTTGGTATCGAGATCAGTGGCGGTGCGCCGTCCATCGGCGGACCGTTCACACTGGTGGATCACAACGGAAAACGCGTTACGGATCAAGACTTTCGCGGTAAGCCGACGGTCATCTACTTCGGCTTCGCCTACTGTCCCGACGTCTGCCCGACCTCGCTGTTGCTGATGCAGACCGGCGTCGACCAGCTGGGCCCGCAGGCCGCGGCCAAGGTCAACCTGCTGTTCATTTCCGTCGATCCCGAGCGCGATACACCAGCCGCGCTGAAGGAGTACGTCGCCCAGTTCGGCCCGACGATGGTCGGCCTGACCGGCACGCAGGACCAGGTCGCCGCCGCGGCCAAGGCATTTCGCGTGTATTATCAGAAAGTTCCCAGCAAGGGCGGGGCGCCCTATCTCGTCGACCATTCGTCGATCTTCTATCTGATGGATCGCGATTTCCGCTTCGTGAAACACTTCACCCATCAGGCCAAGGCCGAGGATATCGCCCGGGCTCTCAAGCCGCTGCTGTAGTCAAAGCCCTTCAAATCGCCCATATTGCGGTGCAATAAACCGGCATCGTCCCGGTCCCTCGGGGGCAGCTCACACGCAATGCTTTATCACCTGTATCACTGGAACCGGCAGCTCTCGCAGCCGGTACGGATGGCGGCCGACTGGATCGAGGATATCTACAGCAGCCCGTACAATCCCTGGTCCCAGACCCATTTCGGCAAGTCGATGGCCGCCGGCGCCGAGATCATCTCGCGGCTGACACGCGACTATGGCGAGCCGGACTTCGCGCTCACCAGCACCGTGGTCGATGGCCGCGAGGTTGCGGTCAACGAGGAGATTCTCGTCCGCAAGCCGTTCGGCAATCTCGTGCGCTTCCGCCGCGATCTCGCGAGCCGGCCGGCGCGGCAGGATCCCAAGGTGCTGGTCGTGGCGCCGATGTCGGGCCATTTCGCCACCCTGTTGCGTGGCACGGTGCAGGCGCTCCTGCCCGAGCACGACGTGCACATCACCGACTGGATCGACGCGCGGCAGGTGCCGTTGGCGCAAGGCAACTTCGACCTCGACGACTACATCGACTACGTCATGGAGTTCCTGCGCTATATCGGCCCGCCTGCGCATGTCATCGCCGTGTGCCAGCCGTCGGTGCCGGTCATGGGCGCGGCGTCACTGATGGCCGCCGCCGACGATCCGCGCCAACCACGCAGCATCACCCTGATGGGCGGGCCGATCGACACCCGAATCAGCCCGACGGTGCCGAACGACCTAGCGACCCGCAATTCGATGATGTGGTTCCGCCAGGCCGTTATCGCCAACGTCCCCTTCGGCTTCCCGGGCTTCATGCGCCGCGTCTATCCCGGCTTCCTGCAGCTCTCCAGCTTCATCACGATGAACCTGGATCGCCACATCAACGCCCATGTCAGGCAGTTCGAGCACCTTGTGCGCGGCGACGGTGACTCGGCGGAGGGCCATCGCACGTTCTACGACGAGTATCTCGCGGTGATGGATCTCACGGCGGAGTTCTATCTGCAGACCATCCAAGTGGTCTTCAAGGAGCATCAGCTACCGCGCGGGGTGTGGGTGTCGCGCGGGCGGCCGATCGATCCGTCGAGGATCACGGCGCCGGCGCTGATGACGGTCGAGGGCGAGCTCGACGATATCTCGGGCGTCGGCCAGACCAAGGCGGCGCACACGCTGACGCCCAACATCGCGCCCGAGCGCCACGCACACTACGAGCAGCCGGCGGTCGGCCACTACGGCATCTTCAACGGCCGCAAATGGCGCGAGCAGATTATGCCAAGGGTGCGCGAATTCATTCGCGCGAACGACCGCTGATTTCCCTACCGCATCAACGGCTTTCGACCTATATATCGACCATACTGAAAACGTGACGCGGGCCACCGCGAACACGTTCGCCAAGACCATAGTCGCCGCATTCCTCTCGTGATGGTGACGATATGAGTGACTTCACAGCGAGCGGCAGCGATCCCGCGCCGCTGATCGCCGGCACAGACGGCCTGTCGATCGATGTCGCCTGGCTCCTCGATCATGGCGTGATCCTGAACGATACGGTCGACGCCGGTCTCTTCGCCCTGCCGGACACGGGCCTAGCCGTCGACATGCTGATGGTGGTGTCCGAACTCGTGCAGGTCGATCGATCGCACGAGGAGCCGTTCTTCAGCGATGACGAGATCGGCGACTGGAGCGGCGCCGCGCACGACGCGCCACGCCTGCCGATCCCGGGCGGCCAGACCTACGATCTGATCATGGGCGCAAGCACGGCCGAGGACGTCCACATGCTGTCCGACCATCCCGCGGCCGCGGGATGGGGCGAAGCGGCGCCCGTCGTGCCGATGGCGCACGACCTCTTGGTCGACCTCGGTCACGCGTCGCTGGGCGGCGGGCTGTCGGGGTTGGCGCCGTTCGGCGGCGCCATCGCCACGCACACGCATTCGGGCGCGTGGGGCGGCGCCATCATCGCCGATCTGCAGGCGCCCGAGCTGTCATGGCTCGCCGGCGTCGGCGAGACCGGCGGCCATGTCGGCGAGGCCTGGGCCTGGGACAGCAACAAGAGCGCCTACGTCTTCCACCACTTCGTCTAGCCGTCTTGCTGGCCGCTGCCCGACCTGATAGGGCAGCGCCATGCAGCAGCGCACACGCATCGCGCCGTCGATCCTCTCCGCCGACTTCGCCGCGCTGGGCCGCGAGGTCGAGGCGATCGCCGCCGCTGGCGCCGATTGCGTGCATGTCGACGTGATGGACGGCCATTTCGTGCCCAACATCACCGTCGGGCCGATGGTGGTGAAGGCGCTGCGCAAGCACACGACCCTGCCCTTCGACGTGCACCTCATGATCTCCCCGGTGGATCCCTACATCCCGGCCTATGTCGAGGCCGGCGCCGACATCGTCTCGCTGCACCCCGAGGCCGGCGCGCATCCTCATCGTTCGATCCAGCTCATCAAGTCGCTGGGCAAGAAGGCCGGCGTGGTGCTGAACCCGGCGACGCCTGTCGCCGTCGTCGAGCCTGTGATCGGCGACATCGATCTCGTGCTCGTCATGAGCGTCAATCCCGGCTTCGGCGGGCAGAGCTTCATCGACAGTCAGCTCGGCAAGATCGCCGCGCTGCGCAAGATGATCGATGCCAGCGGCCGGACCATCGATCTCGAGGTCGATGGCGGCATCAATCCCGATACCGCGAAGAAAGCGGTCACCGCCGGCGCCGACATGCTGGTCGCCGGCACTGCGGTGTTCAGCGGCGGCCCGGCACGCTACGCCGCCAACATCAAGGCGTTGCGCGGGTAGAGGCGCGCCGCTCAGCGTGAGGTTTCCGATGCGTCCGATTTTCGTCGCGCTCTCGATCGTGCTGTTGCCCACCGTGGCGTCCGCCCAGATGCAGCCCGGCAAGTGGGAGCTTCGGATCGAGGTCACGTCGTTCGACATTCCGAACGCGCCCCCGCGGGCGACCGAGGCGCTCAAGACCCCGCAGGTGCTGAGCCGCTGCATCACACCGGCCGAGGCGGCGGCCGGGCCGCTGGCGATGATGAAGCGCGGCGCGCGCTGCACTTTCGATCAAGAATCCCTGAGCGGCGGCGCGTTCGACGTGGTCATGACATGTCCGCAGGACGACGGCCGGACGACGGCGCGGATCAGCGGCAGCTTCGGCGCCACGCATCTCGAGATGAAAGCCGCTATCGACCAGACGGGCTCGCAGGCGATGACGATGACGACGGTGACGACGGCCAGGCGGGTCGGCGACTGTCCGTAGAAACGGCGGCGGTGGCAGGGCTGAGGCTCAGTCCGGGATGTTCAACGCCTTCTTGATCCGGGCGAGGTCGGCCATGATCCGCTCCTGCTCGGCATGGGTGAACTGGTTCTGGTCCTTCACGAAGGTCGTCAGCAGGCGCACGATGATCAGCGGGATGATGAACAGCGGCACGACGTGCATCACCACCATGCCGGCGATGCGCCCTGCCACCGTCACCG
This sequence comes from Alphaproteobacteria bacterium, assembly GCA_016869975.1. Classification (GTDB taxonomy): domain Bacteria; phylum Pseudomonadota; class Alphaproteobacteria; order Reyranellales; family Reyranellaceae; genus JAFAZJ01. The sequence goes on along the minus strand of VGCZ01000012.1, from coordinate 110,173 downwards.
GCGCGAAGTCGCCATAGCCCACCGTCATCGCCGTGACCACCGCCCACCACAGCGAGTCCCAGAACGGCTTCTGCTCGGCGACGCAGAACACGGCGGCGCCGGCGAGCACGACGACCAGATAGAGGATCAGCAACTCGCGGAACGTGTCGGTCGACTCGATGACGCGGCGCACCAGCTTGTCCATGCTCTCCCCCTTTAAGCGTCGGCGTTGGCGGATTATGCGCTACATTGGCGGTCCGCAGGAGGCCCGCCATGCCGCTCGCCCTGGGACCCATCGGACAGATCGCCCGCGCCGTCGCCGACGTCGATCGCGCCGAGGCCTTCTATGGCGGCGTGCTGGGCCTGCGGAAGCTGTTCCGCTTCGGCGACCTCAGCTTCTTCGACTGCGCCGGCGTGCGGCTGATGATCGAGAAGACTCCCGCGTCGAAGGCTCCGGGCGAGAGCGTGCTCTACTTCCGCGTCGCCGACATCGCGCTGGCGCACAAGGAGCTGTCGGCGCGCGGCGTGGTCTTCGACGACAAGCCGCACCTCATCGCCAAGATGGACGACCACGACCTGTGGATGACGTTTTTCCGCGATCCCGACGGCCACATCCTGTCGCTGATGCAGGAAGCGCCCAAAGGCTACCAGCCGGCGGCCGTCTAGCTACACATACTTGATCGGGCAGCCATAGGGCTTGGTCAGAGGCCGCTCGACCGGGCGGCCGGCGATCACCGCGCGCAACGCGTCGCGCGCGAAGGGCTCGGCCTGGGCGATGTCCTCGACCCGGGTCGAGGCGATGCTGTCCATGCCGCCGGCATAGGCGAGCCTGCCGGCGCGATCGACGATGAAGATATGCGGCGTGTTGCGCGCGCCGAATGTGCGCGCCAGCGACGTGTCGTGGTCCAGCAGGATGGCGGTCGCTCGCGACTTGCGCTGTTCGGCGACGAGCTCGGCTTCGAGATCGGAGACGTGACCGACCGCATCCGGCGGGTCGGAGAACACGGTGAGCCAGGCGCCGCCGACGTCCCGGGCCTCGCGCTGCAGCGCCTGCATTGTGCCGGCGGTGTAGTGTTTGCCGGCGAAGGGGCAGAGCGGGTTGCTCCACTCCAACGCGACGATGCGTCCGCGCATCGCCGACAGCCGCACGCGCTGGCCGTCGATGTCGGGGCGGTCGAAATCCGGCGCCGGCTCGCCGATCGTCGCCGATGCGTGCGATCGCCCAGCGATCGTGCCGGCAAGGCCGGCGAGCAGCAATGTGCGGCGAGGGAACATGCGTCGATGATGCGCTGGTCAGCGGGCCGCGACCACCATGATCTCGACCTTCATATCAGGGTCGTTGAACCGGGCCTGCACGGTGGCGCGGGCCGGCGTCTGGCCGGGCACTACCCAGGCGTCCCACACCGCGTTCATCGCGGCGAAGTCGCCGATATCCTTCAGCCAGATCACCGCCGAGAGGATCTTCGTCTTGTCGGTGTCGGCGCGCTTGAGCAACGCGTCGATCTCGGCCAGCGCCTGCTTCACCTGTCCGGTGATGTCGAGCGAGGTGTCCTCCGGGATCATGCCCGAGAGATAGACCCGGTCGTCGTGGATCACGGCCTCGGCCAGGCGCGGGCCGGGATCGATCCGGGTGATGGTCATCAGTGCCGCTCCCGAGTCTCGGCGAAGCGTACGGCGGGGAAGCGCTCGCGGGTGGTGTTGAGCTCCCACGCGTTGCGCGCGAGATAGACCGGTGCGCCATCGCGGTCCTCGGCCATGGCGGCGCGCTGCGCCTCCATGAAGCGGTCGAGGTCGGTCTTGCTGTCGGCCGAGATCCAGCGCGCGGTCTCGAACGGCGCCTGCTCGAGCGCGATCTTCACCTGGTACTCGGTCTCGACTCGGGTCTGCAGCACGTCGAGCTGCAGCGCGCCGACCACGCCCACGATCCAGTCGCCGCCGATGACGCGACGGAAGACCTGGGTGACGCCTTCCTCGGAGAGATCCTCCAGCGCGCGCCTGAGCTGCTTGGACTTCATCGGATCCGCCAGCCGCACGCGCCGCAGCATCTCGGGGGCGAAATTGGGGATGCCGGTGATGCGCAGCTCCTCGCCCTCGGTCAGCGTGTCGCCGACGCGGAGCGTGCCGTGGTTGGGCACGCCGATGATGTCGCCGGGCCACGCCTCGTCGACGATCTCGCGGTCGCGGGCGAAGAACAGGATCGGGCTGCCGATGGTGACGGTCTTGCCGGTGCCGATCTGCTTGAGCTTCATGCCGCGCTGGAAGCGGCCGGCGCACAGCCGCATGAACGCCACCCGGTCGCGGTGGTTGGGGTCCATGTTGGCCTGCACCTTGAACACGAAGCCGGCGACCTTGCCCTCGGTCGGCTCGATCTGACGCGGCGTGGCCGGTTGCGGGCGCGGCGAGGGCGCGTAGGCGGCCAGCGCGTCGAGGATCTCGCGTACGCCGAAATTGTTGTAGGCGCTGCCGAAGAACACCGGCGTCAGGTGGCCCTCGAGATAGGCCTGGCGGCTGAACTCGGGATAGCCCGCGCGCACCAGCTCGACATCCTCGACCAGCTTGGCGTGCTGGTCGGCCGGCAGCGCCTTGGCCAGTTCCGGATCGTCGACGCCGCTGTACTCGACGGCGTCGGCGACCTTCTCGCGCGCCATGGCCGAAAACATCAGCATGCGATCGCGCAGCACGTCGTAGGTGCCGCGGAAGGACTGGCCCGAGCCGACCGGCCAGCTCATCGGCGTGACGTCGAGCGCGAGGGTCGAGGCGATCTCGTCGAGCAGCTCGAACGGATCCTTGCTCTCGCGGTCCATCTTGTTGACGAAGGTCAGGATCGGCACGTCGCGCAGGCGGCAGATCTCGAACAGCTTGCGGGTGCGCGCCTCGATACCCTTGGCAGCGTCGATCACCATGACGGCGGAGTCGACGGCGGTCAGCGTGCGGTAGGTGTCCTCGCTGAAATCCTCGTGGCCCGGCGTGTCGAGCAGGTTGAAGATCGCACCGCCGTACTCGAAGGTCATCACCGAGGTGGTGACCGAGATGCCGCGCTGCTGCTCGATCTTCATCCAGTCCGAGCGCGCGCGCCTGGCCTCGCCGCGCGCCTTCACCGCGCCGGCGGCATGGATGGCGCCGCCGAACAGCAGCAGCTTCTCGGTCAGCGTGGTCTTGCCGGCGTCGGGGTGCGAAATGATCGCGAAGGTGCGCCGCCGGGCGGCGGGATGGCCGGCCGGCGCGGATTCGGGCTGGGTTTCGGTCAGCGACATGGGCGGGCGGGGGTAGCGCGCCCATGCGGCAGGGTCAAGGCACGGGACTGCCGGCGCTCCCGGGAAGAGTGATCTCGAATGTCGTGCCGCGCGTTCCCTCGGCCAGCCTGATATCCCCGCCATAGGCCGCCAGGTTGGCGCGCGCGATGGGCAGGCCGAGGCCGGTGCCGCCGGTCTCGCGGGCGGTGGTGAAGAAGCGGTCGAAGACGCGGTCGCGGTTGCCGGACGAGATGCCCGGGCCGTCGTCGGCCACGGTCAGGCGGGCTCGGCCGTCGCCCACCGTCCAGCCGATGCGCACCGTGGCCTTGGCGCCGGCATGCTGGCGGACATTGTCGAGCAGGAGGGAGACCACCGAGGATAGGGTTTCGCCGTCGATCGCGGCCGTCGCCGGCGTGTCGGTCTCGACATCGATGGTCAAGCCCAGCTCGCGGTGCCGTGCGATCGTGCTCGCCAGCGCCGCGCCGATCTCGCAGCGCGCGTCGGTGCGTGGTGCCAGCGCGTCGGCATGGGCGAGGTCGAGCAGGCGGCGGGTGAGGCGGTCCAGCCGCTCGACATCCTCGGCCATGTTGTCGAGGAAGCGCCGGCGATCCTTGCCCGGCATGGCCTCGAAATCCTCGCGCATCAGCTCGAGCGCGCCTTTCATCGAGGCCAGCGGCGTCTTGAACTCGTGGCCGACCTCGACGGTGAAATCCCTGATGTAGTCGGCGCGGCGCTCGAGCGTATCGGCCATGGTCTGCAGCGAGGCCGAGAGCTCGGCGACCTCGCGCGTGAAGCGATGCGGCAGCGGCGTGACGGCGCCGCGCTCGCCGGCGGCGACGCGGCGTGCCTGGGCGACCACGCGGGTCACCGGCCCGCTGATGGTGAAGGCCATGAAGCCCGCCATGCCGACACCGGCGGCCAGCATCAACGCCAGCAGCGCCATGAGCTCGAAGCGCTTGCCGTGCAGCGCCTGGTCGAGCGTGCGCGGCGTGCGCAGCAGGAGGATCGCGCCCAGCACGCGACCGTTCTCGACCACCGGCACGACGGCGAAGACCCGCACGTTGGCGCCACGGCTGATCGACAGCGGCGAGAGGAACTCCGGCTGCACCGGTGGACGGCGGCGCATCACGGCGGTGGCGCGGCCTTCCAGCGCGCGGGCGACCTCGACCATGGCGTCGAGCGCGCGGCCCTCGTCCTCGCCTGTGCTGGTGGCCACCACGCCGCGATGGTCGAGGATGCGGATGCCGGCCAAGGTCTGACGCTGCGCCTGCATCAGCACCGGCTTGATGTCGGCGCCGATGCGGCGCGCCACGTCGTGCGGCTCGGCCTTGGGCATCTCCGATGTGATGATCTCCGGCAGGATCGGATCGTCGGCGAGGTCGAGATTGGCCACGATCGGCTGCCACGGCCCGTCGGGCGGCGGCGCCTTGCTGAGCGGCATGGTCGAGAACGCGCCGTCGGGCGCCGCGCGCAGCCAGTCGACGCGATACATGGCGGCGATCAGCGCGCCCTGGCCCATCAGCTCCGACTCGGTCTGGCGGATCAGCGCGCTTTCGTAGAGCCGCAGCAGGAAGACTCCGGTCAGCGGCAGGGCGAGCAGGACGAGATTGGCGAGCAGCAGCAGCGTGCGCAGCCGCGGCCGCCACTTCATCGCGCGATCACCAGCTTGTAGCCGACGCCGTGCACCGTCTCGATCGGCGCGCCGCCGGCGGCGGCGAGCTTGGCGCGGATGCGCCGCACGTGGCTGTCGATCGTGCGGTCGCTGACATAGCGCCGGTCGTCGTAGGCGAGATCCATCAGATTGTCGCGCGAGAACACCTTGCCCGGCCGCTCGGCCAGCGCCTTGAGCATCGCGAACTCGGTCGCCGTCAGGGTCAGCGCCGCGCCGTCCCAGCTCGCGACATGGGCGTCGAGGTCGAGCGACAGCCCGCCGCGCACCAGCAGGCGATGCGGCGGCGGCTCACCCTCGGCCACCGGCGCCGCGGCGCCGTTGCCGCCTTCGGCGCGCCGGCGCAGCACCGCCTTGACCCGCGCCACCAGCTCGCGCGGGCTGAATGGCTTGACCACGTAATCGTCGCCGCCCAGCTCGAGGCCGATGATGCGGTCAACCTCGCCGTCCTTCGACGACAGGAAGATCACCGGCACGGCGCTGCTGGCGCGCAGGCGGCGGCAGACCTCGACGCCGTCGAGCTCGGGCATCATCACGTCGAGCACGACCAGGTCGGGCTTCTCCTTCTCGACGCCTTCCAGCGCCGCGGCGCCGTCGGCCGCCTCGCAGGTGCTGAAGCCTTCCTTGCGCAGGGCGAAAACCACCACGTCGCGAATATGCCGGTCGTCATCGACCACGAGGATGCGTGCCATATGTGCAGGAAACACGCACATCGCGGCGATGTCGAGGCGTGGAAGGGCGCTGCACCGGTTTTGCACGATCTTTCCGGCCATCGCGCACCGTTGCGCCGTGCCGGCCACAGACGGCGGGCGCACATGTTCCTTCTCCCCGCGCAGGCGGGGAGAAGGTGCCCGAAGGGTGGATGAGGGGCTTCCCGGTGTTTCGACAACGACGACAGCCCCTGTTGCGCGAGCAAGCGCCTCATCCGCCTCGCTGCGCTCGGCACCTTCTCCCGGCCTGCGCGAGGATAGGGAAAAGATAGCAGGAGCAGCGCAGCCATGACCGACATCACCGCCGGCCCGACGCCCCCTCCCGGCCCGCCGGCACGGCCCGCGCGCACGCCCACGATGCGCGAGATCGTCGCCGCCTGGCCGCTCAGCGTGCGGCTGGGCCTGAAGATGGCGCTGCTCGCCGTGCTGGCGCTGTGCTACGGCCTGCCGCTGGCGCTGATCGCCGATACGGTCAACGACCGCTCGCGGCTGCTCGAGTCGGCACGCGCCGAGATCACCTCGTCCTGGGGCCACGCGCAGACCTTGCTCGGGCCGCTGCTGCTGGTGCCGCACGATTCGGTGCGCGGCCGCGACGAGGCGCTGATCCTGCCCGACCAGCTTAGCATCGACGTGGCGCTGAAGCCGCAGATCCGCCATCGCGGCATGTTCGAGGCGGTCGTCTATACCTCCGAGGTCAAGCTCAGCGGCCGCTTCCGCTGGCAGGAGCGCGAGGGCGAAGGTATCGGCGCGATCACGCGCCTGCGCTTCAGCGGCGCGCGCCTGATGCTGGCGGCGGGCGATCTGCGCGCGCTGCGCATCGCCAGCGCCACCATTGACGGCGTGCCGTTGACCTTCGAGCCGGCGACGCGCGGTCCCGAGATGGTGGTCGCCGAGCGTCGTCGCAAGGCGGCGATCGACGCGGCCATCGCCGGCCTCGACGCCGCCCGCCTGGCCGACGGCGTGCGCTTCGAGATCAGCTTCACGATCAACGGCAGCGAGCGCATCGCCTTCGAGCCCGCCGGCAACCAGACCGAGGTGAAGGTGAGCGCGCCGTGGGCCGACCCCGGCTTCTTCGGTCCGTTCCGCCCGATCCGGCAGAGCATCGGCGTGGATCGCTTCGATGCGGATTGGCAGGTCTCGATCCTCGGCCGCGGCTTCGGCAACGCCGGCACCTCGGCCGACGGCTCCTCGGCGACCCTGATCAAGCGCCTGGCCGACTCGGCTTTCGGCGTGAACCTGGTGCAGCCGGTGACGCCCTATCGCGGCGTCGATCGCATGCTGAAGTACGGGCTGCTGACGGTGGGCTGCGTCTTCGCGCTCTACCTCGCCTTCGAGATCGGCGGCCGTGCGCGTCTGCATCCCGTGCAATACGCACTCTCGGGCGCGGCGATGGCGCTGTTTCCGCTGCTGCTGCTATCGGCCGGCGAGCATCTGGGCTTTGTCGCCGCCTATACCTTGGCGGCTGCCAGCGTCGTGGCGCAGACCGCCTGGTACACCTGGCACGCCACGCGGCAGCGAAAGTTCACGATCCTGTTCGCGACCGGCAGCGCCGCGCTCTTCGCCTATCTCTACCTGCTGCTGCAGGCCGAAAACTGGTCGCTGCTCGGCGGCTCGCTGGCCCTGTTCGCCGCGCTCACCGGCCTGATGTACGCCACGCGCAACATCGGGCGGGCAGGCAATTCCTGAGGTCTTCCCTTCTCCCCGCGCAGGCGGGGAGAAGGAAGAGCTTCAGCGAGGATTGGTCTCGGGGCTTCGTTGCAGGATGACGTCGGTACCGCCGCCTCGGGGACCGCCGCTGCTGTTGCCCGAGACGGCGGGTCCGGTGGTGACCGGAGGGCTGGGCGTCGGACCGCCGCTCAGGCTGCCACCGCTGGTGCGCCCGGTGCCGCCGCTGCTGCCGCCGGCCTGGTCGCGGTTGCGGACGGCGAGCTCGCGGTTGCGCGTGGCGACGGGATAGCCCGGGCGCAGGCGGATCGCCTCGTCGTATTCCTGGATGGCGCGGTCGTACTGGCGCAGGCCGTTATAGGAGACGCCGCGATTGTTATAGGCCTCGGCCAGCCGCGGATTGAGGCGGACAGCCTCGTCGAGGTCCTGCAGCGCGCGCTCGTACTGGCGCATGTTGTTGTAGGTCCAGCCGCGATTGTTGCGCAGCATCGCGTCGCTCGGGTTCATGCCGATGGCGACGTTGTGATCGACCATGGCGCGCGCATAGTCGCCCTTTCGGTTGTAGGCATAGGCGCGCGCGCCATAGGCGGCCGCCAGATCCTTGCCTTGCGCGCGCCCCGAGGCGATCACCGCGTCGCAGCCCTGGATCGTCTGGTCGTCGGTCGAATCGCCGTAGCACCAGGCGCTGAGCTGGTCGTAGCTCTGTGCGCGGGCGACGGACGCGCCGGCGAGAACGATCACGACGACTGCCAGTATCATGCGAAGCATCGCGGTCTCCTTCAGAGAGCCTCTTCCATACGCTCCTTGCCCAGCGCCATCCAGCCTCGTAACAATTCGGGATCGGACACGAATTGTTCATCGAGGACGGTTGAGGACGCCACGCGCTCGACACGGAAATGGCGGTAGTCCTTGCGCAGCTCGCACCACGCGCCAATCACGGTGACGTCGACATAGTACGCCATGGCGATGGGCCAGATGGTGCGGCGTGTGCGCCTGCCCTTCTCGTCGACATAGGCGATGCGCATCTTCCTGTTGTCGCGGATCGCGCCGCGCAGGGCGCCGAGGTCGATGCCCTTGGCTGGCCGCGCGCTGCCGCCGGAGACGTAGAAGCGCGTCGAGGCCAACTCGGCACGCAGGCGCTCGGGCAGCACAACGGTGACCTTGTCGAGCACGCTCTCGGCGGCGCGCTGCAGCTTGGCGTCGCGCAGGCGCGGGATCATGCGCGCCCCCAGCACGATGGCCTCAACTTCCTCCGTGGTGAACATCAGCGGTGGCAGGTCGAAGCCGCGGCGCAGCGCGTAGCCGACGCCGGCTTCGCCGTCGATCGGCACCCGCCTGGCCTGCAGGGTCGCGACATCGCGATAGATCGTGCGGGGCGTGCATTCGAGCGTCTCGGCGAGCGCCGCCGCCGTCACCGGCCGTTTGGCCGTGCGCAGGATCTGGATGATGTCGAAGAGCCGATCGGCACGCCGCATGTCGCGACTCTACTGACAGAACGCTGTCAGGAGCCAGCCCCGATGATGCCCTTGTCATCCTGAATGCAGCGAAAGATCTCGCGGCATCGCGGTCACAAAGGCCGAAGGGGCTGGTCGCACCACCGCTAGGTCCTTCGCTTCGCTCAGGACGACAACGCCTCGGAGCGAGCCATGACCGACAGCACCACACGCACTTGGCTGGGCATCGCGCTGGTCGCGGCCTCGGCCGTGATCTCCAGCGCCGCCGGCTTCTTCGTCCGCGCGACCACGGTCGACGCCTTCACCATGGTGTTCTGGCGCTGCCTGTTCGGCGGGCTGCTGATCGCCGGGTACATCCTCTGGCGCCACCGCAGCGCCACGACGGCCGCGATCCGCGCCGTCGGCGTCGAGGGGCTGATGGTGGTGGCGTGCTCGGCCATCGCCACCATCTGCTTCGTCAACGCGCTGACACGCACCACGGTGGCCGACGTCACGGTGATCTTCGCCGTTGCGCCCTTCGCTGCCGCGATCCTCGCCTGGCTGTGGCACGGCGAGCGGCAGAGCAAGGTGACATTGGCGGCCAGCGCACTGGCGCTGCTCGGCGTCGTGCTCACGGTCGACGCCGCGCTCGCCGCTGGCGCCATCGTCGGCGATCTGCTGGCGCTGGTGGCGACGGTGTTGATGGCGGCGCTGATGGTGATCGTGCGCCGCCGCCGCGACGTGTCGATGCTGCCTGCGTCGTGCCTATCGGCCCTCCTCGCGGTGGCGCTCGTGGCGCCGGTGGCACAGCCTCTTGCGCCAACCGGCGCCGAGCTCGCCATCCTGGCCGGTTTCGGCGCGCAATTCGGCCTCACCCTCCTGCTGCTGACCCTGGGCACGCGGCTGATCGCGGCGCCACGCGCGGCGCTGCTCGGCTCGCTGGAGATTCCGCTGGCGCCACTGTGGGTTCTGCTGGCCTTCGGCGAGATACCCGCGTTGACTGTCGTGACCGGCGGCGCGCTGGTGATGGCCGCCGTGATCGCCGACGCATTGTTCAGTCGCGACCTATCCGAGGGCCCGTGTCAGCGTGCGCGCGAGGCGGTCGGCGAAGGCCCGGGCGTCGGCCGGTCGATCACCGTCAAGAACCCGCGCCTCGTCGAGCAATAGATGCGCGATGTCCCGCTTGAGCTCCGCCTTGTCGTCGGCCAGGGCGGCCACCGCCGATATCAGCGCGTTGCGCGGGTTGATCTCCAGGATGGGCTTGGATGCTTCGGGCAGCCGGCCGGCGCCGGCCAGCATGCGCTCGAGCTGGCGGTCGAGGCCGGAGGCCGAAGCCACCAGGCAGACGGCGCTGTCGGTCAGGCGATCGGAGACCTTCACGTCGGCCACCGCGTCGCCCAGCGTCGTCTTCATGAAGGCGACGAAGCCCTCGATCACCGGGGTCGTTTCCGCCTTTGCGTCGTCTTTGGCGTCGAGCGTCGGAATCAAAGACAGATCGGCGGCGCCCTGGGTGATCGATTTGAAAGGCTTGCCGTCGAAGGCCGCGCCCGCGGTGACCCAGAAGCTGTCGACCTGATCAGTCAACAGCAGCACCTCGATACCCCGCGCACGGAAGCCCTCGAGATGCGGTGAGGCCTCGAGCCGCGCCTGGTCGTCGCCGGTGATGTAGTAGATCGCCGTCTGGTTGGGCTTCAGCGCGCCGACATAGTCCTTGAGGCCACGCCAGCCTTTGCCATCCGACGTGCTGTGGAAGCGCGCCAGGTTCATCAGCGTGTCGCGGCGGCCGAAATCCTCGTAGAGGCCTTCCTTGAGCACGGCGCCGAAGGCGTCCCAGATCTTCGTGAAAGTCTCGGGCTCCTTCTCCGCCAGCTTCTCCAGCTCGCTCAGCACGCGGCTGGTGACGGCGTTGCGGATCGCGCCCAGCACCGGGCTCTCCTGGATCATCTCGCGCGAGACGTTGAGCGGGATGTCCGCCGAGTCGACCAGGCCGCGCACGAAGCGCAGGTAGCGCGGCAGGATCTCGACATCGTCGCTGATGAACACGCGCTTGACGTAGAGCTTGATGCGCCCTTTGCGCTCGGGCTCGAACAGGTCGAAGGGCCGCGTGCCCGGCACGTAGAGCAGCACGGTGTACTCGTGCCGGCCCTCGGCGCGGTAATGCACGGTCAGCGCTGGCTCGTCGAACTGACCGGCGACGCTGCGATAGAAGTCCTTGTGCTCCTCGGCGGTGACGTCGCCGCGCGGCTTGGCCCACAGCGCCGCGCCGTCGGCGATTTCCGCCGGCTCGGCGCCGGGCTTCTCGACGATGGCGATCGGCACCGGCACGTGGCCGGACTGCTCGCGCACGACGCGTTCGATGGCGGCCCGCTCGAGATAGCCCGCCGCGTCCTCCATCAGGTGCAGCACGACGCGCGTGCCGCGCGTCGGCGCCTCGGCGGGCCCGGCTGGCGCGACCGAGAAGGTGCCCTTGCCATCGGACGACCAGCGCCAGGCCTCCGCGGCGCCGGCGCGGCGCGAGATCACCTCGACGCGCTCGGCGACCATGAAGGCGGAATAGAAGCCGATGCCGAACTGGCCGATCAGCTGGGCGCCGGCGTTCGCCTCGCCACTCTGCAGCCGCTCGACGAAAGCGCGCGTGCCGGATCGCGCGATGGTGCCCAGCGCCTCGACCATCTCGTCGCGGCCCATGCCGATGCCGTTGTCCTCGACGCTGAGCGTCTTGGCCTCGGCGTCGAGGGCGATGGTGATGCGCGCTTTGGGATCCTCGCCGAGCAGGGCGGGGGTGGCGATCGCCTCGTAGCGCAGCTTCTCGCAGGCGTCGGCGGCGTTGGAGATCAATTCGCGCAGGAAGACGTCGCGTTCGGAATAGACCGAATGGACCATCAACTGCAGCAACCGGGCGACATCCGCCTCGAAGACTCGGTTCTCGGACGATGGTGCGTCTGCGCTGGACATAGACATCCTCTGCTAGCTGGCCTTGACGATATTGGCTTCGTGTCCCGCGAGCATCGCCTTCATCCGGGCGTGCAGGGCATCGTCACGAATGCGCGGCAGGGTCTTGCGCAACTCACGTACGACCCAGCTCTGACCGCGATTGATGAACTTGACCCGCGCCGGAAGGTCGGCGATCGCCGCGGCCTTCTCGTAGAAGGCGCCGGTCGCCGAAGATGGCGCGCCCTCCAGCGCGCGAATGGCCTGGGTCAGCACGGCGCACCAATGCGCCTCGTCATCGCGCACCGCCGTCATCAAGGCGGCCAGGTTCTCGTCACCGGCGTCGCGCGCCTCGCGCGCGGTGCGCTGGCAGATGCGCGCGCCGGCGCGCTCGGCTTCGAGCAGCGTGTTCAGGAAGGCGACCAGCTCGTCTCTGGGCAGGAAGCCCATATAGGCGTCGCCCATCTCGTGCGCCGAGCAGGCCGGCGAGGCGGGCTCTTTGCCATCGTTTGCCATGACCGACATGTTGGTCGGCCGGGCGGCACGCGCAAGCGTCCTCATTCCAATCCCAGGGACATCTGTTGTGCCGCCGGCGCCTCGGCGGCCGGCCGCTCCAGATTGTGCAGGGTCACGCCCAGCAGGCGCACCGGCTTGGCGAGCGGAAAGGCGGCGCGCACCAACGCCAGCACGATCTCGGCGGCGTCGTCCTTGCGATGGATCGCCGTGGGCATGCTGCGACTGCGGGTGTGCTGCTCGAAATCGCGGTAGCGGATCTTGATGGTCAACGTGCGGCCGGCGATGGCGTTGCGCTCGACATATTTCCAGACGTCGTCGAGCTGCTCGAGGATGGCGTGCTCGACCTGCTCCGGCGTGGTCAGGTCGTCGAAATAGGTCGACTCCGAACCGACCGATTTGCGCTCGCGGTCCGGGTTCACCTGGCGCTGGTCCTCGCCGCGGGCGATGGCGAAGAAGCGTGGGCCGGACTTGCCGAAGTGCTCGGTGAGGAACTCCAGGGTCTGCAGGCGGAGATCGGCGCCGGTGCGGATGCCCAGCCGCTCCATCTTCGCTGCCGTCGCCGGCCCGACGCCGTGGAACTTGCCGATCTTCAGCCCGGCGACGAAGGCTTCGCCCATGTCGGGCGTGATCGTGTACTGGCCGTTGGGCTTGTTGTGGTCCGAGGCCTGTTTGGCGAGGAACTTGTTGTAGGAGATGCCGGCCGAGGCGGTCAGCCCGGTCTGTTCCAGGATCGCCGCGCGGATCGCACGGGCTGTAGCGGTCGCCGAGTCGACGCCTTTCAGGTTCTCGGTGACGTCGAGATAGGCCTCGTCGAGCGACAGCGGCTCGACCAGAGGCGTGTACTCGAAAAAGATCGCGCGGATCTGCTGCGAGATCGCGCGGTACACCTCGAAGCGCGGCTTGACGAAGATCAGGTCGGGACAGAGCCGTTGCGCCGTCAGCGAGGGCATCGCCGAGCGCACGCCGAAGACGCGGGCCTCGTAGCTCGCCGCCGCCACGACGCCGCGCCGGCTGGCGCCGCCGACCGCCACCGGCTTGCCGCGCAGTTCGGGGTTGTCGCGCTGCTCCACGGACGCGAAGAACGCGTCCATGTCGACATGGATGATCTTGCGGATGGCTGATTCGGCCATGGCGAGGGGACCTTAACCCGTCGCGCCGGGCATCGCAGCGATGCCCGGGACGTTGTTGCGCTGCAACATGGGCCATGCACATATAGTGGCTGAAGCAGCGGCTGCGGCGTCCGCCCCTGGGACGGCGGCGCCGACACAACGGAGGGTTCCCATGACCGACATCGTCATCGCCTCGGCGGCGCGCACGCCCATCGGCTCGTTCAACGGCGCCTTCAACAGCGTGCCGGCGCACGACCTCGGCAAGATCGCGATCAAGGGCGCGCTGGAGCGCGCCAAGGTGAAGCCCGAGGAGGTTGACGAGGTCATCATGGGCCAGATCCTGAGCGCGGGTCAGGGCCAGAACCCGGCGCGCCAGGCGGCGGTCAACGCCGGCATCCCGGTCGAGAAGACGGCGCTGGGCATCAACCAGCTCTGCGGCTCGGGCCTGCGCGCGGTGGCCTTCGGCTGGCAGGCGATCCGCAACGGCGACGCCAACATCATGGTGGTCGGCGGCCAGGAGAGCATGAGCCAGGCGCCGCACGCCGCGCATATGCGCGACGGCACCAAGATGGGCGAGCTCAAGATGACGGACACGATGCTCAAGGACGGCCTGTGGGACGCGTTCCACGGCTATCACATGGGCAACACGGCGGAGAACGTCGCCCAGCGCTACCAGATCACCAGGGCCGAGCAGGACGCCTTCGCGGCCTCGTCGCAGAACAAGGCCGAGGCGGCGCAGAAGGCCGGCAAGTTCAAGGACGAGATCGTTCCGGTCACCGTGAAGACCCGCAAGGGCGATGTCGTGATCGACACCGACGAGTTCCCGCGCCACGGCACCACGGCCGAAGCGCTGGCCAAGCTGCGGCCGGCCTTCACCAAGGAAGGCGGCTCGGTCACCGCCGGCAACGCCTCGGGCATCAACGACGGCGCCGCCGCGCTGGTGCTGATGAGCGCTGACGAGGCTAAGAAGCGTGGCGTGAAACCGCTGGCCAAGATCGTGTCGTGGGCGACCACGGGCGTCGATCCGGCCGTGATGGGCATCGGCCCAGTGACCGCCTCCAACGCGGCGCTGAAGAAGGCCGGTTGGACGGTGAAGGATCTCGACCTCGTCGAGGCCAACGAGGCTTTCGCGGCGCAGGCCGTGGCGGTCGGCAAGGAGCTCGGCCTCGATCCGGCCAAGCTCAATGTCAATGGCGGCGCGATCGCGCTCGGCCATCCGATCGGTGCTTCGGGCGCGCGCGTGCTGACCACCTTGCTCTACGAGATGCAGAAGCGCGACGCCAAGAAGGGCCTCGCGACGCTGTGCATCGGCGGCGGCATGGGCATCGCCATGTGCGTGGAGCGGAGCTAACCGCTCCGCCTTCAGCGCGCGAGCATCTTCATGCGCTCGCGCGCGCCTTCGATCAGTTCACGGGTGAACGTTGCGGCCGGGCCTCCCCGGCCGAGCGCCGCCGCCTGACCTGACCACAGCGGCGAGAAATCGCCGGAGCCCTTGGCTTCGGCGGCACTGCGCAGCGGCTGGATCGCCGACGTCGCCAGCGGAAATTCCGGTGCGTGTGGGCTGATCGGGCCGTGCTCGCGCATCACGCGATTGAGCAGACCGCGCGCCGGGCGGCCGGTGAAGACATTGGTCAGCGATGTCTGGTCGTCGCGTGCCGCCTTGAGCGCCGCGCGATGGATCGGGCCGATGCCGGCCTCGTCGCAGAACAGATAGGCGGTGCCGATCTGCGCCGCGCTCGCGCCCAGCGCCAGCGCCGCGACCACGCCGCGCGCATCGGCGATGGCGCCGGCGGCGATCACCGGCAGCTTCACCGCATCGACGATCTGCGGCACCAGGGCGAAGGTGCCGGGCTGCGCCGCGATGTCGTCGGTGAGGAACATGCCGCGATGGCCGCCGGCCTCGCTGCCCTGCGCGATGATCGCGTCGACGCCGTGATCCTCGAGCCAGCGCGCCTCTTCGACCGTGGTCGCGGAGCTCATGGTCACGCAGCCCGCCTCCTTCACGCGCTCGAACAGCCGCTTCTCCGGCAGGCCGAAATGGAAGCTCACCACCTTGGGCTTGAGCTCGACCATCAGATCGCAGGCCGCCTCGTCGAATGGCAAGCGACCGGGGCCTTCGGGAATCGTCGATGGGTCGATGCCGAACTCCGCGTAGTAGGCGGCGAGCGACTTGCGCCACGCGGCCTCGCGCGCGGCGTCGGCGACCGGGGGCTTGTGAACGAAGAAGTTCACGTTCAATGGCTTGTCGGTGCGTTGGCGGATGACGCCGACGCCGGCGCGGATCTGGTCCGTCGTCAGCATGGCGCAGGCCAGCGAGCCCAGGCCGCCGGCCTCGCTCACCGCCGCGCCCAGGTCAGGCGTGCCGGAACCGGCCATGGGCGAGAGCAGGATCGGGTGCTCGATGCCGACGAGATCGAGAAAGCGGCGGTCGGGCCACATGGACGCCTCCGATAGGGTGGTCGCCTCTTAAGCTAGGGGTCCCAGCACATTATCGGAAGCGATTTGATGGGATCGATGCTATCGTTCCAGAAGATAGCTCCCGGAGCCTGTCATGGATGCGTCCGATCTACGCGTGTTCGAGGCGGTGGCACGGCTGGGCGGCATGAACCGTGCCGCCCAGGCGCTCAACACCGTGCAGTCCAACGTCACCGCGCGCGTGCGGGCGCTGGAGGCCGAGTTGGGCGCGCCGCTGTTCGATCGCCACAGCCGCGGCGTGGCGCTGACGGCCGCCGGCCAGCGCCTTCTGCCCTATGCGACCCGGGTCCAGCACCTGCTCGACGACGCGGCGCGCGCGGCGCGCGACGACGGCTCGCCGTCCGGCGCGTTGACAGTGGGCACCCTGGAGACCACGGCCGCGCTGCGCCTGGCCGAGCCGCTGGCGCGCTTCGCCCGCGACTGGCCGTCCGTCGATCTCGTAGTGCGTACCGGCACCACGGCGGAGCTGATCGACATGGTGCTGGCGCGCCGCGTCGAGGGCGCCTTCGTCGCCGGGCCGGTCGACCATCCGGAGCTGCGCGAAGAACCGGTCTTCCGCGAGGAGCTGGCGGTCTTCAGCGGCCGCGATCTCGCCTCGCTCGACGATCTGGCGGGACGGCGGGACCTGAAGCTGATCGTGCTGCGCGCCGGCTGTTCCTATCGCCAGCGGCTGGAGCATGTGTTGGCGCGGCGCGGCGTGGTCTCGACGCGCTTGCTGGAGTTCGGCACCTTGGAAGCGATCTTCAACTGCGTCGCCGCCGGTATTGGCATCACGTTATTGCCGCGCCAGCTCGCCGGCGGCGTCTGGGGCGCCGATCGCGTGGCGGTGCATCCGCTGCCGGCGACCGAGGCGATGGTGCGCACGGTGTTCATCCGCCGGCGGGACGCCTTCGTGTCGAGCGCGCTGTCGACCTTCGTCGCGGGCGCCAGCGCCCAGCCTGAACGCTCATTCGCGACACGAAAGCGCGCGAACGCCTAGGCTATTGTCGCCATGCCGATTGCTGGCTAGCAACGCGGCCGCTTTCAGGGAAGACTGACGGTCGAAACGATCGGGAGGAAGATCATGGCTCGCGTCGCATTGGTTACTGGTGGAACCCGCGGCATCGGCGCGGCGATCTCCAGGATGTTGAAGCTGCGCGGCTACGTCGTGGCGGCGAACTACGCCGGCAACGACGTGGCGGCGACCCAGTTCAAGGAGGAGACCGGCATCCCGGTCTACAAGTTCGACGTCGGCGACTTCGCCGCCGTCACCGCCGCCGTGGCGCAGATCGAGAAGGACCTCGGGCCGATCGATGTCGTGGTCAACAACGCCGGCATCACGCGCGACGCCACCATGCGCCGGCTGACGCGCGAGAACTGGGACCAGGTGATGAACACCAACCTCGGCTCCTGCTTCAACGTCTGCAAGGCGGTGTGGGACGGCATGAACACGCGCGGCTTCGGCCGCATCGTCAATATCGGCTCGATCAACGGCCAGGGCGGCCAGTACGGCCAGGTCAACTACGCCGCCGCCAAGTCGGGCATCCACGGCTTCACCAAGGCGCTCGCCCAGGAAGGCGCCGCCAAGGGCGTCACCGTCAACGCCATCGCGCCGGGCTACACCGACACCGACATGGTCTCGGCTGTGCCGGCCAACGTGCTGGAGAAGATCGTCGCCAAGATCCCGGTCGGCCGGCTGGGCAAGGCCGACGAGATCGCCCGCGGCGTGCTGTTCCTGGTCGCCGACGACGCCGGCTTCATCACCGGCTCGACGCTCAGCATCAACGGCGGCCAGCATATGTACTGAGCGCGGCGCTCGGCCTTCTACTCTTCGTCGCCGCCGGCACCGCCACCTTCGCTGACCGCGCCTTCCGCCCTCAACGCCGCATAGGCCGCGTCATCGACGCCGACCTCCTTCAGCAGCGCGCGATTGTGCTGGCCGATGCTCGGCGCCGGCGTGCGGATCGAGGCGGGCGTGCCGTCCAGGCGCGGCACGACGTGGTGCATGGGGAACTGGCCCATCTCGGAGTCGGGGTAGTCGGCGATCAGCTCGCGCTCGAGGATGTGCGGGTCCAGCAGGATCTGGCGCACGTCGTAGATCGGGCCGATGGTGACCTCTTCCTTCTCGAAGAAGGCGACGTTCTGCGCCTGGGTGCGCTCGCCGACAAAGGCGCCGATGATGGCGTCGAGCTCCTCGGCGCGCTTTACGCGCTCGGCGTTGGTCTTGTAGCGCGGGTCGTGGTTGAGATCGTCGCGGCCGATCGAGCGGAACAGACGCTCGGCCATCTTCTGCGTCGAGGCCGACAGGCAGACGTAGAGGCCGTCCTTGGTCTTGTAGGCGTTGCGCGGCGCGGCGTTGGTCGAACGGCTGCCGGTGCGCGGCTTGACCTTGCCGTTGAGCCTGAAGTTCGCCGCCTGCGGGCCCAGCACGACGAACATCGGATCGAGCAGCGGCAGATCGATCACCTGGCCCTTGCCGCCGTTCATCTCGACCTCGCGCAGCGCGACCATCGCGCCCGACGCGCCATAGAGGCCGGCGACGGTGTCGGCGAGATACATCGGCGGCAGCACCGGCTCGCGGTCGCCAAAGCCGTTGAACGAGGCGAAGCCGGACATGCCCTCGACCAGGGTGCCGAAGCCCGGGCGCTTGGCGTAGGGGCCATTCTGACCCCAGCCCGAGATGCGCACGATCACCAGCTTGGGATTGCGCGCCAATAGCACATCGGGTCCCAGCCCCATCTTTTCCAAGGTGCCGGGGCGGAAGCTCTCGACGAACATCTGCGCCGAGGGCACGAGATCGAGCAACAGCTTGCGCGCGCTGGCCTTGCGCAGCTCCAACCCGAGGCTCTTCTTGTTTCGGGCGTAGATCTTCCAGTTGGTCTCGATGTCGTTGACCTTCCAGCCGCGCAAGGTGTCGCCGGCCGGCGGCTCGACCTTGATCACCTCGGCGCCAAAATCGCCCAACACCTGGGTCAGCATATTGCCGGCCACCAGCCGCGACAGGTCGAGCACGCGTACGCCCGCGAGCGGCGCCTTCGCCTCAGGTGTGTAGTCGCGCCGCTTCAGCTCAGCCGCCATCATCCGCTCCGTACCGCATCGACGGGCGGATGATAGCGCGCGTCACATCGGGAAGTCGCCGGCGTCAGTCTTTCGCCAGGCCGGCCCTCACCAGCACCGGCTTGACGTCGACGAAGTACTTCTCGGCGAAGGCACGGTACTCGGCGGGGCTCTTGTACCAGGGCACCTGGATGTAGCGATCGAGCAACGGCTGGTGCGCGGAATCGTCCATCGCCTGCTTGAAGGCGTCGTGCAGCACGCCAACAATTCCCGCCGGCAGATCCTTGGGGCCGACGAGGCCGTAGGGGCTGTGCGCCACCGCGTTGATACCGCGCTCGACCAGGGTCGGCGTGTCGGGGTACTTCGGGAATCGCTTCTCCGTCGCCATCGCCAGCACGCGGACCTGGCCATTGTCGACGAAGGGCGCCCACTGCGCGCCATCAGGGACGAAATGGATGTGGCCGCCGAGC
The DNA here is from genome assembly GCA_016869975.1 of Alphaproteobacteria bacterium. Lineage (GTDB taxonomy): Bacteria > Pseudomonadota > Alphaproteobacteria > Reyranellales > Reyranellaceae > JAFAZJ01. The sequence goes on along the minus strand of VGCZ01000012.1, from coordinate 90,947 downwards.
AACGCCTGCATCCATTCGGCGCCGCCCTTGTAGGGCACGTGGGTGAACTTCGCGCCGGTCGCCTGCTCGGTCTCGATCATCAGCAGGTGGCCGGTGCCGCCGATGCCCGACGTGCCGTAATTGTACTTCTCCGGCTCCTTCTTGCCGGCCGCGATCAGGTCGTCGATCGTCTTCCACGGCGCGTCCGACTTGCAGACGACGCCGAAGGTGTAGGCCGACAGACCCAGGATGTAGGTGAAATCCCGCAGCGGATGCCAGTTGGTCTGCTGGTAGTGCGGATAGCGCAGGCTGTTGATCGTCATGCAGGCGATCGTGTGGCCGTCGGGCTTGAAGTTCAGCAGCTGCGCGGCCGCCAAGGTCGCGGCGGCGCCGGCCTTGACGTCGACGATCACCTGCTGGCCGAGCAGCTTCGAGACGCGCTCGCCGAGGAAGCGCAGATGCACGTCGGTGACGCCGCCGGCGGCCAGCGGGTTGTAGACGGTGATCGGCCGATCGGGCTTCCACACCGCCTGCGCGGTCACGATGGTGGGGGCGGCGACGAGGCTGGCCGCGCCCAACGCGATGGCGCGGCGGCGGCCGTACTGATGAGTGGGCATGTCTCGCTTCTCTCCCTGGCGTTCCGGTCTGCGTCGGAGGCGCGGCAAGTTTGCGCGAGCGCGGTCCGGTCGTCCACGTCAGATCGATGTCAGCTTCCGCCTCGCGGCCGGCCGAAGGCCCGCACCATGTCGCGCGCGAGCTCCTCGGGCGGGCGCCCGGCGCCCAGCACCTCGGGGATCTGCTTGTCGATCAGCAGGTGGGCGATGCCGTGCACGAAGGCCCACGCGGCCAATGCCGCGTCGTTGGCGGTGCGATCGGTGGCGCCGCTGGCCACCGCGTGGCGTAACGCGAAGAACCCGGCGCGCGCGGCGCCGCCCAACTCGGCATGGGCGCGGCCGCTGACATCGCGCGAGAACATCAGCTTGAACACTGCCGGTCGGCGCAAGGCGAAGCGGATATAGGCCATCGCCCGCGCCCGCATAACCTCATCTGGCGGTGCGTTGGCCGCCGCTTCGTGTCCGTCGGCGGTGAGCTCGCGAAAGCCCTCGGTCGCCAGCGCCGCGAGCAACGCGTCGCGGGTCGCGAAATGCTTGTAGGGCGCGTTGTGCGACACGCCCAGCGCGCGCGCCAGCTCGCGCAGGCTGAGCGCCTCGGGGCCCGCCGTCGCCAGCACATGGCCGGCCTCGCGCAGCAGCGCCGCGCGCAGATCGCCGTGATGGTAGCGGTCGACGGGTTTCGGGCGAGTGCGCGAAGTTGGCATTGACAACATTCCGGGAATGCTTATGTTGGCAATGACAACTTATCGGCCTGGCGACGCGGCGGCAACCGCGGTCCAGGCCGGGGAGCGTCCGATGACCATCGAGCCCTTCGCCGTCGCGCCGATCGCGACCAAGATCCATCTCGTGTCGGTGCTGGTCGCCGCCGTGCTCGGCGCCGGGATGTTCGTGACGCCCAAGGGCACGCCGGCGCATCGCGCCGCCGGCCGGACGTACATGGCGTCGATGGTCGCGGCGGCGCTGAGCTCGTTCTTCATTGTGACCAAGGATCCCGTCGTCGGTCCCTTCGGCGTCATCCACGGCCTGTCGGTGATCGTGCTGTTGATGGTGACGGCGGCGATCTGGTCGGCGCGCGCGGGCAACATCCGCGCCCATCGACGTTTCGTCATCGGCCTCTACGTCGGCGCGATCCTCGGCGCCGGCGCGGGCGCGCTCGTGCCCGGCCGCATGATCTCGCGCATCCTCGGTTACGCCTGATGAGGGAGGGCTGGCCCAGCCGCACCGCCCTCCCGCGAGCCGCGACGGACTAGACCGCGAGGCGGACCAGCAGATTGGCCAGCGGCGCCGGCGCGGTGACCATCGCATCGTGGCCGGTGGCCAGCTCCTCGACGTACCAACCCAGCCGCGAGCGCGCGAATTGGAGGTACCGCCCGACCGACGCCATGGCCGGCCGCGTGCAGGCGACGTAGATGCAGCGCAGCCCGTTGCCCAGCGGGTTGGTCAGGCGCAGCGGCGTGGCGAAGGTGTTGGCGGGGTGCGGCGTCAGGTTGGCTTCAACCCAGGCGCGTTCGATGGCGTCGACTACGCCGAAGGCCGACGCGGGCATCGGCGGCAAGGCGGCGGCGCTGCCAGTCATCCGGGCGCCGCCCAGCGTCTGGCCGTTCTCGACGATCACCGCGTCAAGGAACACCAGGCGTCGCAGGCGATGCGGCACACGGTCGGCGACGCCGCTGATCACCACGCCGGCGTAGCTGTGGCCGACCAGCACCGCGTTCTGCACACGCCGTCGGTCGAGCAGATCGACGACCTCCTCGATGTGGGTGTCGAGCGTGATGTCGGCGCTGAGCTCGCTGGCGCGCTCGCCCAATCCCGCCAAGGTCGGCGCGATCACCTCGTGGCCGCGCGCCTCGAGCAGCGGCGTCAGCAGCTGCCAGCACCAGCCGCCATGCCAGGCGCCATGGATGAGCACAAAGGTGACGGGAGCGGTCTGGGCGCTGACCGGCGCGGACAGCGCGCCTGCCATCATCGCCGCCGTGCCTAGGAACGCTCGTCGCCGCATCGCGCAACTCCCACGACGTCCATGTCCGCTTACCGCACGCACGCACCTGCACGCTGTCACGAATCCGTGACAGCGTGCAGGCATCGCGCACGGCGGATGAATCGTACCACCGGGAGCAGGGTGACGCTCAAGGGGGGCGAAGAATGGGCGAGGATGATACGGGGGAGCTACGCCAGGCTGGCGTGCTGGCCGATGGAGGTGGTCGGGCCTTCACGGTGATGGGCGATCGGGTGATCGTCAAAGCCACGGCGAACGGCCAACCCCACACGCTGTTCGAGGTGGTGACCCGCGGTCCATTCGGGCCGCCGCCGCATCGGCAGCCTTGGCCGGAGACGTATTACGTGTTGGAGGGCGCGCTCGACGTGCTGCTCGACGGTATGTGGCGCACCGCGTCTGTCGGCGAGACCGTGCACGTGCCCGCCGACCTCACGCGGGCGCATCGCGCGCACGCGGCCAAGCGCTGCCGCTTCCTCGTCTTCGCCGCCAACGGCGAGATCACCGCGCTGTTTCGCGCCATCGACGAGGAGCCGTCGGTCGCCGCGCCCGACGTCGCGGCCGTTGGCCTCGCCGCCTCCAGCTTCGGTGTGCGACCGCCCGGGGCGTGAAGCCGTCTATGATGGCCGCCTTGTCCCACAGGAGGCGACCATGGCTTACGGCAAGCTCATCGACTATGCCGACGCGGCACCCGAGGCGCGCGCGGTGATGGACGACATCAAGCGCGCGCGGGGTGTGCCCGACGTCAACAACGCCTGGAAGGCGATGGCGCGACATCCCGCGGTGATGAAGCGCTTCTGGCAGCGCGCGCAGACGACCATGGCGCCGGGCGCGCTCGACGCGGTGACCAAGGAGCTGATCTATCTCGCGGTCAGTGTCGCCAATGGTTGCCACTATTGCAGCGCCTCGCACACGGCGCTGGCCAAGAAGAAGGGCGCCACAGAGGAACAGCTCGCCGAAATGGTCGAGATCGTCGGCCTGGCGCTCGAGGGCAACAGCTACGCGACCTTCTACGGCCAGGACGTCGATCCGGCGTTGAAGGCGTAGCGCCTACGGCGTCAGGCGCGCGACGAAGGCGCGGACGCGCCGGGCGTTGGCGCCGAGGTCGCTCAGCCCCTGGCGCGACTTCGAGCGGATGTCGATCCGGCTGCCCTCGGGCACCGGTCTGACGCGGATGACGATGTCGTCGTGAAAGCCGAACCACGGCGTCACCGCGATCGCTTCGATGCGCCCGTCGTCGGGCTCGACCGCTACGACGTTCCAGCCCAGCGCGCGCGCCACCTGCTCGGTGCGGGTCAAGGCTTCGCTCGGCGCCACGGGCAGCATCACCGACCCTATGTCGGGATAACCCGCCGCCTGCAGGCGCGCGACACGATCGCCGGCGTGCTCGGCCGCGGTCGTCGCGTCGCCGCGCATCGGCAGCAGCGCCACGAGTCGCGGCGGATCGCGGGTATCCGTCGACACGTCGTTGATCGGCGGCAATGTCTGCGCCGCCAGCCGCCACGACAGGGGGATATAGGCGGCGACGAGGCCGAGGCCGACGCCGAACAGGGCGGAGAGCACGCCGGGCTTGCCGCTGCCGCGCGGCGCGGCGAGCGAGGCGAGGATGCCCAGCACGATCGCTGCGGCGGCGGCGATGGCGGCGACGGCGATGACCAACGGCGGCTCGAGGCGCGCGGCGATGTCGGGCGCGAAGGCCCGGCCGGCGGTGGCCAGCCCCAGGCCGATCAAGCTGAGCAAGGCGACGGCCGCCGCGAGGCGATGGCCGATGTCGAAGATTCCGGCGACCACGCCGCGCTCGGGTCCGGCGGTGGGCAGCAGCAGCGAGACCGACAGGCCCAGCACGACCGCGCCGATGGCGACGTAGGCGCCGATCGTCAGCACACGCTGGACCATCATCAGGTCGATATGGCCGAATCGGTATCCGGGGCCGAGCAGTAGGATCGCCAGCGCCGCCAGCCAACCCAATGCAAAGGCCAGGCGGGCGAGGAAGAGCTTGCCCGGGCTGGGGGCGCGGCGCAGCGGCATGATCGAATCCTAGCATAGCGGCTGGAAGCCGCGCGTCGCTCTCTGTAGTTTCGCGCGCCATGACGAGCCCATCGCCGGCGCGCGGTCGCGCCACGCTAAGCGGCCTGGCGGCGATCCTGTTGTGGGCGGCGCTGGCGCTGCTCACCGTGTCCACCGGCGAGATTCCGCCGTTCCAGCTCGTGGCCATGACGTTCGCCGTCGGCGGCCTCGCCGGCCTCGCCTGGATCGCGATATCGGGACGCTCGCCGCTGGCCGCCTTCCGTTGGCCGCCGCCCGTCTGGCTGCTTGGTGTCGCCGGCCTGTTCGGCTACCACCTGCTCTACTTCGTCGCCCTGCGCCTGGCGCCGGCGGCCGAGGCCAACCTGATCAACTATCTCTGGCCGCTGCTGATCGTGCTGCTGGCGGCGCCCGTCGCCGGCGAACGACTGCGCTGGTGGCATCTCGCCGGCGCCGGGCTCGGCCTGGCGGGCATCGTCGTGCTGGCGCTGGGCCGCGGCGATCTCGGCTTCGCCGGCGATCACTGGAAGGGCTATCTCGCCGCCTTGGGCTGCGCTTTCGCCTGGTCGCTGTACTCGACCATCAGTCGCCGCTTCGGCGAGGTGCCGACCGACGCGGTCGCCGGCTTCTGCGTCGTGACCGCGCTCCTGGCGTTGCCGGCGCACCTGCTGTTCGAAACCACGGTGTCGCCCTCGGGCACGACGACCTGGCTGGCGCTGGCTGCCCTGGGATTCGGCCCGGTCGGCGCCGCCTTCTACCTCTGGGACATCGCGGTCAAGCGCGGCGACATCCGCGCTTTGGGTGCGCTCAGCTACCTCACGCCGATTCTCTCGACCCTGGCGCTCATCGTCGCCGGCCGCGCGCAGGCCAGCACGGCGCTGCTGCTGGCGGCCGCGCTGGTCGTCGCCGGCGCGGTGATGGCGGCGCGCGACTTGTGGGGGCGACGATGATGGGCGCGCGCGTGGTCGTTGTCGAACCGTAGGATAGTCGTGTTGCGTCAGGTCGGTTCCCACCCGGGCGGCGCCAGCTCGAAGCCGCCGAACTCGAAGGCTGGCGAGACGGTGCAGCCGACAAGCGTCCAGTCGCCGAGGGAACGGGCGGCTTGCCACGCATGGGCCGGCACGACGCCCTGCGGCGTCTGGCCCGCCGCGAAGTCCGTGCCCAGCGTGATCGTGCGGCGAGGCGCGCCTGGTTCGGCGATCTCCAGCGCAAGCGGCGCGCCAGCGTACCAGTGCCAGATCTCGACGGCGTCGACGCGGTGCCAGTGCGAGCGTTCGCCCTGGCGCAGCAGGAAGAAGATCGCCGTCGTGGCGCCACGCGTCCGACCGGCTTCGGGCGGCGCGCGATAGATCTCGCGGTAGTGACCGCCCTCGGGGTGCGGTCGCAGGCCCAGCGCGGCGATCAGCGCGTCGGCGTCCAAGACGATCAGCCGGGCGGCATCGTCGCCTTCATCGACGGACGCTGGGCGAATTTGGCGTGCCAGGCCGCGAGCTTCCTGCGCTTGTCGCGCCAGCCCAGATCGGCGAAGCGGAAGTCGAGATAGCCCAGCGCGCAGGCGATGGTGATGTGGCCGATGGTCGGCGCGCCCTTGAGCGAGGCGACCTCCTTCTCCATCGCGTCGAGGGCGCCGTTGATCTTGGCCATCTGGCCGTCTGACCATTGTGGCCAGCGCTTGTCGGCGGGGCGCAGGAAGCTCTCGTAGCGCGCCAGCAGCGCGGCATCGAGCAGGCCGTCGCCCAGCGCCTGCTGGCGCAGCGCCACCCAGCGCGCCTTGCCCTTGGCCGGGAACAGCTTCTTCTTGCGATGCTTGCTGTCGAGGTACTCGCAGATCACGGGCGAGTCGTAGAGGGCCAGGGTGCCGTCGATCAGCGCCGGAATCTTGGACACCGGGTTGCGCGCCGTGACCTCGGCCGCCGGGGCGATCGGCGTGGTAGTGACCGGTACCGTCTCGATCTTGCGGTCGAGCCCGGTTTCCATCGCCAGCACCATGGCCTTGCGCACATAGGGCGACGACGGCGCGTAGAGCAGCTTCATCTTGGCCATGATCGATCCTTTCCCCGGGGATGCGAACTGGTAGTCCGATACCATAGCCCCGGGGTTTGGCACCGTCGCGAATTTCTCATCTGGGCGTGAGGGCCGTGTCTTTGGGATCGACGGCGGCTCGCCGGCATCATCGTGCCGCTTCGACAATCGCCAAGAGCCGGGGAGACGCCGGCGGTCCCAAACGCTATACTGCTGGCATGTTCAACGACATCGTCGATCTGCGCGATTTCTATGGCGAAAGCCTGGGCCAGGTGACCCAGCGCCTGCTGCGCGCGCGGCTGCGCGAGCTATGGCCCGACGTGCGCGGCATGCGGGTCGCCGGACTGGGTTACGCGGTACCGTTCCTACGTCCGTTCGTCGACGAGGCCGAGCGCGTCTTCGCGCTGATGCCGGCGGCGCAGGGCGTGCTGCGCTGGCCGCGCGAAGGCGACAACCTCGCCGCCCTGGTCGACGAGCTCGACCTGCCGCTGGCCGACCGCACGATCGACCGCATGGTGCTGGTGCACGCGCTGGAATGCGCCGAGCAGGTGCGTCCATTGCTGCGCGAGGTCTGGCGCGTCATGGCCGATGGCGGCCGCCTGCTGGTCGTGGCGCCCAACCGCACCGGTTTGTGGTCGCAGCTCGAGCGCTCGCCCTTCTCGTTCGGCGAGCCGTATTCGGGCCGCCAGCTCGCCGCCCTGCTGCGCGCCAACATGTTCACGCCGATACGCGAATCGCGCGCGCTCTACCTGCCGCCGGTGCGCTCGCGCCTGCTGCTGCGCGCCGCGCCCACCATCGAGCGGCTGGGCGAACGCCTGCTCGGCCGCTTCGCCGGCGTCACCATCGTTGAGGCCGGCAAGCAGATCTATGCCGCGACCGGCACGCGCGAGCAGCGCCCGGCGCTGGTGGCGCGCCCCAAGCTGAAAGTCGCCTATTCGCGCGACGCGCGTGAGCCGACGACCGATGGCGAGCCAACGCCGTCCAGCACGTAACCCGGCGTTCCTCTCATCATCAGCGCTATGGCATATGGGTTTGCATCTACCTTCCCCTCCGGGGGAAGGTAAAGCTCACCCGAACCAGTCATCTCCGATAGCCCGACCGTCATCATGTCTCTCGAACCGCTGACCATAGCGTTGATCGGCTTTGGCGAAGCCGGTACCGCGATCGCCCGTGGCCTTGCCGAGAATTGGCGCGGCGCCGCCCGTCCCGGCGACAACCGGCCGCGCCGGCTGATCGCCATCGACACCGCGCTCGATCTTGACACGCGTGGCCGCAAGCTGGGCGAGGAGGCGCGTCGCCTCGATGTCGCGATCGAGCGCGCCTACACGGCGGCGCTCAGCGACGCGGATCTGATCATCAGCGCCGTGCCCGGCGAGTTCGCGCTCGATGTCGCGCGATCGGCAGCGCCGCTGCTGAAGGCAGGCGCGTTCTACCTCGATCTGTGCACCGTCACCGGCGCGATGGCCGAGACTGATCGCGCCGTCGTCGAAGGCGCGGGCGCGCGCTATGTCGATGTCGCGGTCATGGGATCGTTCTTCGGCCGCGGGCAGAAAGCGCCGATGCTGCTCGCCGGTCCGAACGCGCCGATCGCCGCCGACTGGATGAATGCCAACGGCTTCGACGTGACTGTGCTGGGCCCCAAGCCCGGCAGCGCGTCGGCGGTGAAAGTGCTGCGCAGCGTGCTGATCAAGGGCGTCGAGGCGCTGGCGATCGAGAGCTTCGTCGCCGCGCGGCGGCAGGGCCTGCTCGACGAGGTGATGGGCTGCCTGGGCGACGTCGACCACGAAGGCTTCGGCCAGTTCCTCGCGCGCATGGTCGAGACTCATCTGGTGCACGCGGGCAGGCGCAGCGACGAGATGGTGCTGGTGGCGCAGATGTTGCGCGAGACCGGCGTGCCGCCGCTGATGAGCGAGACCACCTACAAGGCGTTGCATCGCACCGTCGACGCCGGCGCTGTCCCGACCGACGGCAAGGTGCGGCCGCTGGACGAGACGCTGGCGGTGCTGACCGACAAGGTCTTTGGCTGAGCGCCATGCCGGCCGACTGGTCGTTCCGCGCCGCCACCAAGGCGGACTTCGAGCCACTGCTCGACTTACGGCTGAGGGTCATGCGCCCGGCCCTTGAACGCATCGGCCGCTTCGATCCCGATCGCGCCCGTCAGTATTTCGGCGAAGGCTTCGACCTGGACTGGATGCGCGTGATCCTGGTGGAGGACGCGATCGCCGGCTGCGTTTGCTTCCGCCGCGAGGACGAGCACTGGGTGCTCGAGTATTTCTACCTCGAGCCGCGCTTCCATCGCAGCGGGCTCGGTGGGGCCATCCTGCGCGCGTTGCTGGCCGAGGCCGATCGCTCGGGCCGTGTCGTGCGGTTGGAAGTGGTGAAGGGCAGCGAGTCGGCGCATCTCTACGAGCGGCACGGCTTCGCGCGCAATGGCGAAGGCGCGTGGGACTTCTTCTACGAACGACCGCTGCCGTCGCCCTTCGAGCGCGTGTGCGCGCTGCTCGACACGTCGGGCGCGCGCTATCGCGTCATCGAGCACGAGCCCGAGGGACGCTCTGAACGAATCAGCGTCATTCGCGGCAACCGGCCGGAGCAGGCGGCCAAGGCGATGGTGCTCGATGTGCGCGGCGGCGGTGGCGGCCGGCGGCACGTGCTGGCGATCCTGCCGGGCAATCGCAAGCTCGACTTCGCCGCCGTGGCCGCGCTGTTCGGCGCGCGCAAATGCGGCTTCGCCTCGCCCGAGACGGCGCAGGCGATCACCGGCTGCGTCATGGGCGCGGTGCCGCCCTTCGCGCTGCACGACACGTTGAGCGTCGTGGTCGACCAGGCGCTGCTGTCGAACCAGAGCCTGTTCTTCAACGCCGGCCGGCTCGACCGCTCGATGGAGCTCGACGCGGCGGAGTGGCTGCGCGTCGTTCAGCCCAAGGTCGCGACGATCGCGGCCTGATCACTCCGGCTGGTAGTTCGCCGCCTTCAGGAGCGCCGCGCTCTTCTCGACATCGGCGGCGATGAACTTGCGGAACGCCTCCGGGCCGTCGAACACCGGCTCCAGGCCAAGCTGCTCGAGCTTCGCCTTGAACTCGGGATCGTTGGCTGCCTGCTCCAGCGCCCGGGCGAGCTTGGCGACCACGTCGGCGGGCACGCCCTTGGGCGCCCAGGCGCCATACCACGAGCCGATCACGAGGTCGGGCATACCGGCCTCGGCGGCGGTCGGCACGTCGGGCGCCACGGCGGCGCGCTTGGCGCTGGTGATGGCGAGCGCCTTGAGCTTGCCGCCCCTGACCTGCGGGCCGGTGGAGGCGATCGGGTCGATCATCAGCTGCACCGTGCCGGCCACTACGTCATTGAGCGCCGGTGCGGTGCCCTTGTAGGGCACCAGGGTCAGGTCGAGCTTGGCCAGGCGCAGAAACTCCAGGGTCGCGAGGTGGCCCGCGGCGCCCAGCGAGGAGATGGCGAAGTTGTAGGCCTTGGGATCGGCTTTGGCCGCCGCCACCAGCTCGGTGAGCGAGGTTGCCTTCACCGCGGGGTTGGCGACCAGCAGCAGCGGCGCGCCGGCGACACGGCCCAGCGGCTGGAAGTCGGTCTGCGGATCGTAGGGCAGGCTCTTGAAGAGCTGCTTGCCGATGACGAACAGGCTGGCGTTGAACAGGATGGTGTAGCCGTCGGCCGGCGACGTGCGCACGCTGTCGCTGCCCACCGTGCCCGAGGCACCGGCCTTGTTGACCGGGATGATCGGCGTCTTGAGGATCTCCGAGACCTTCGCCGCGGTGAGCCGCGCCATGGTGTCAGTCGTGCCGCCGGGCGGATAGGGGATCACCCAGTTGATCTGGCGGTTGGGAAAGTCTTGCGCGAAGGCGGTGCCGGTGGACAGCAGCAGCGCGCCGGTGGCAGCGACTAGAGAACGGCGGTTCATCTGATGGTCTCCTGTTAGGCGACAGCCTGATGCATCGCCAGCACTCCTGCAAGAACGAGACCTAGCGCCGCCGCAGCAGGAATAACCCCTGGCCGCCGAGCAGGTTGGCCAGCGGCAGCGGCAGGTTCGGCAGTGGGCGGCCGTGGCGGCTGAGCGTCAGCGCCTTCTCGATAGTGACGCCCATCTCGGCGCACAGCGCGCGGAAATCGTCGATGCTGCACAGATGGATGTTGGGCGTGTCGTACCATTTGTGCGGCAGCGCGTCGGTCTCCGGCATGCGGCCGCCGAACACCAGGCGGGCGCGCACCTGCCAGTGAGCGAAATTGGGGAACGACACCACCGCGTGCTCGCCGACGCGCAGCATCTGCTCCAGCACGCGGCGTGGCTCGCGCGTCGCCTGCAGGGTCTGGCTGAGCACGACGTAGTCGAAGGAATTGTCGGGGTAGTGCGCGAGGTCGGTATCGGCATCGCCCTGGATCACTGACAGGCCGTTGGCGACGGCGGCGTTGACGCCGGCCTGGCTCAGCTCCATGCCGCGGCCATCGATCCGCTTCTCGCGCTGCAGATAGTCGAGCAGCGCGCCGTCGCCACAGCCGACATCGAGCACCCGCGTGCCCGGTTCGATCATGTCGGCGATCAGCTGCAGGTCGAGGCGGATTTTGCCGCGCTCCGCTGGGCTCATTTCAGGCCACGCGCGTTGGCGGCGCCGCGCAGGAAGCCGTCGAGGGTGCGGAACATCTCGGGCTCGTCGAGCAGGAAGGCGTCGTGGCCCTTGTCGGTCTCGACCTCGACGAAGGAGACGTTGGCGGCTACGGCGTTGAGCGCCTTCACCACCTCGCGGTTCTCGTGCGTCGGAAACAGCCAGTCGCTGGTGAACGACATGACGCAGAAGCGCGTCTTGCTGCCGCGGAACGCCGTCGCCAAGGTGCCGCCGTACTCGGCCGCGAGGTCGAAATAGTCCATCGCCCGCGTGATGTAGAGATAGGCATTGGCGTCGAAGCGCTCGACGAACGACTTGCCCTGGTAGTGCAGGTAGCTCTCGACCTGGAAGTCGGCGTCGAAGCTGTAGCCGACGGCGGCGCGGTCCTGCAGGTTGCGGCCGAACTTGCGCTGCAGCGCCGACTCGCTGAGATAGGTGATGTGCGCGGTCATGCGCGCCACGGCGAGCCCACGCGCCGGCACGGTGCCGTGCGCGCCGTAGTCGCCGCCATGCCAGCCGGGATCGGCCATGATCGCCTGGCGGCCGACCTCGTGGAAGGCGATGTTCTGCGCCGAATGCCGCGCGGCGGTGGCGATCGGCAGCGCCGCGAAGACGCGGTCGGGATACGACGCGGCCCATTGCAGCACCTGCATGCCGCCCATCGAGCCGCCGACGACGCAGAACAGGCTCTCGATGCCGAGATGGTCGAGCAGCTGGGCCTGGGCGTTCACCATGTCGCGGATGGTGACCATCGGGAAGGACAGGTTGTAGCGCCCGCCGGTGGCCGGGTTGATGTCGAGCGGGCCGGTGCTGCCCATGCAGCCGCCCAGCACGTTGGCGCAGATCACGAAGTACTTGGAGATGTCGAGCGGCCGGCCGGGGCCGACCAGGCTCAGCCACCAGCCTTCCTTGCCGGTCACCGGGTTCGTATCGGCGACGAACTGGTCCATGGTCAGCGCATGGCAGATCAGCGCCGCGTTGCTGCGATCGGCGTTGAGCGTGCCGTAGGTGCGGTAGGCGACGCGGTGGCGCGCCAGCTCGATGCCGCAATCCAGCTTCAGCGGTCCCAGCCAGACGCTGTGCGAGGCGTCCAGCGCGCGCCGCGCCGCCGGCGTCAGACCCGCAAGCGGGTCGCCGGGCGGCGTGTCGGTGGGGTGCTGAACCGCGGTGTCCATGGGCTGAAACTCGGGGCCGCTGCGGCGCGACGAACGGCCACGGGCGCGGGGTGCCGTAGCTAGGGGAGGGCTGTTTGGGCTGTCAATGTTTACTTTGCCTTTGGTCCGACGCCCGACTAAACCTATCGCCCTCCCGCCACGCCAGCCCCGCCATGGACGCTCCCAGCCTCGACGATTTGCGCGCCCAGATCGATGGTATCGACGACGGTCTCCACGATCTGCTGATGCGCCGTGCCGAGCTGGTCGGCCGCATCGCCGCCGCCAAGGGCGGCAATGGCGGCTTGGCCCTGCGCCCGGGGCGCGAGGCCCAGGTGCTGCGCCGCCTGCTGGCGCGGCACGCGGGCAAGTTCCCCAAGCCCGCTCTGGTGCGGCTTTGGCGCGAGATCATGGGCGCCTTCACCTTCCTGCAGGGGCCGGTGCGCGTCGCCGTCTGCCGGCCGGCCGACCGGCCCGGCTACTGGGACCTGGCGCGCGACCATTTCGGCGCCCAGATCCCGTTCCAGGCGCACGAGACCGCCGCCCAGGTGATCGCCGCCATGCGGCTCGATCCCAACGTCATCGGCGTCGTGCCCGCGCCGGTGCAGGACGAGCCAGCGCCGTGGTGGATCCGCCTGACCAGCGGCGAGGCGACGACGCCCAACATCCTCCAGCGCCTGCCCTTCGTCGCCATGCCCAACAGCCGTGGCCGCGACCTCGACGCCTTCATCCTGGCGCGGCTCGACGCCGAGGCCAGCGGCGACGACCGCGCGCTGTTCGCCGTCGAATCGCCGGTCGAGATCAGCCGCGGCCGCCTGATCGGCGCGGTGACCAAAGCCGGACTGCCGTCGCCGACCTCGGTGATCGATGTCGAGCAGAGCGGCACGTGGTGGGACCTCGTCGAGGTGCCGACCTTCGTCGCCGACCAGGACCCGCGCCTGCCGGCGCTGCGGTCGGCGCTCGGCGTCGAGCGCGCGCGCGTGGTGGCGCTCGGCGCCTGGGCCGTGCCGCCCAAGATCTAACGCAGGAAGAACCGATGACCATTCCGCAGCCGCGTCCCGGCATCATGGACATCGCGCCCTATGTCGGCGGCAAGGACACCGTCGAGGGCGTGGCCAAGGTCAGCAAGCTCTCGTCCAACGAGGGCGCGCTCGGTCCGAGCCCCCGGGCGATGGCCGCCTATGCCCGCGTCGCCGCCGAGCTGCATCGCTATCCCGATGGCGGCTCGGAGAAGCTGCGCGCCGCCATCGGCAAGCGCTACGGCCTCGACCCCGCGCGCATCGTCTGCGGCGCCGGCTCGGACGAGCTGTTGAACCTGCTGGTGCGCTCCTACTGCGGGCCGGGCGACGAGCTGGTCTACAGCAAGCACGGCTTCCTGATGTACGCCATCAACGCGCTGGGCGTCGGCGCCAAGCCCGTGGCCGCGCCGGAGAAGGACTACCGCACCGACGTCGACGCCATGCTGGCCAAGGTGACGGACAGGACGCGCATCGTCGCGCTGGCCAATCCCAACAACCCGACCGGCAGCTACATCACCCGCGACGAGGTGAAGAAGCTGCATGCCGGCCTGCCCAAGACCACCTTGCTGATCATCGACGCGGCCTATGCCGAGTACGTGTCCCGCAACGACTACGACGCCGGCGTCGAGCTGGTCGATCGCAACGAGAACGTGGTGATGACCCGCACCTTCTCGAAGATCTACGGGCTGGGCGGCCTGCGTCTGGGCTGGATGTACGGCCCGCCGCACCTGATCGACGTGATGGCCCGCCTGCGCCAGCCCTTCAACGTCAACCTCGCCGCCCAGGCCGCCGGTGTCGCCGCCCTCGAGGACACCGCGCACACCGAGGCGTCGCGCGTGCACAACGACACCTGGCTGCCCTGGCTGTCGAGCGAGCTCACGGCGCTCGGCCTGAAGGTGCTGCCCAGCGTCGGCAACTTCATCCTGGTCGGCTTCGGCGCGGCCCAGCGCGCGGCGGCGGCCAACGAGGCGATGATGAAGGACGGCCTGATCCCGCGCATGGTTGCGGGCTACGGCTTGGCCGAGTTCCTGCGCATCACCGTCGGCACCGAGGACGAGGTCAAGGCGGTGCGGGAGTCGCTGGCGAAGTTCGTCGCGGCCAAGAAATGAGCGACACCGCGAAGCCGGCGCCGCTGTTCGACAAGCTGGCGCTGATCGGCATCGGCCTGATCGGCTCGTCGATCGCGTTGCGCGCCAGGCGCGACGGCCTGGTGCGCTCCGTCGTCGCCGCCACGCGCAGCCAGAAGACCGCCGACACCGCCAACCGCATCGGCGTCGTCGATCATTGCGGCACCGATCTCGCCGCGGCGGTGAAAGACGCCGACCTGGTCATCATCTGCACGCCGGTCGGCGCCTGCGGCGAGGCGATGAAGACCATCGCGCCCGCGATGAAGCCGGGCGCCATCGTCTCCGAGGTCGGCTCGGTGAAGCAGGCGGTGATCCGCGACATGCGCCCGCATGTTCCGGCGGGCGTGCATTTCGTGCCGGCGCATCCCATCGCCGGCACCGAGCACTCCGGCCCGGAGGCCGGCTTTCCCACGCTGTTCGACGGCCGCTGGTGCATCCTGACGCCGCTGGAGGGCACCGACCAAGGCGCGGTCGACCGGTTGGCGGCGTTCTGGACCGCGTGCGGCAGCATGGTCGAGTTCATGGCGCCGGACTGGCATGACATGGTGCTGGGCATCGTCTCGCACCTGCCGCACCTGATCGCCTACACCATCGTCGGCACCGCCGACGACATGGCGGGCGAGCGCCGGTCGGAGGTGATTAAGTTCGCCGCCGGCGGCTTCCGCGACTTCACGCGCATCGCCGCGTCCGATCCGACGATGTGGCGCGACGTGTTCCTCAACAACCGCGAGGCGGTGCTGGAGATCCTCGGGCGCTTCCAGGAGGATCTCTTCTCGTTGCAGCGCGCCATCCGCTGGGGCGAGGGCGACAAGCTGTTCGAGCTCTTCACCCGCACCCGCGACATCCGCCGCGCGCTGATCGACATGAAGCAGGCCTGAGGGCCCCGCCGTGCCCGCGCTCGCCGCGCCGGCGATCTTCGTGCTGATCTGGAGCACCGGCTTCATCGTCGCCCGCGGCGCGCTGCCCTACGCCGAGACCGCGACACTGCTGACCATCCGCTATGTCGCGGCGGTCGTGCTGCTGGCGGCGCTGGCGGTCGCGATGCGCGCACCGTGGCCGCGCGGCGCCAATACCTGGATGCACCTGCTGGTCGTCGGCGTGCTGATCAATGTCGGCTATATCGGCGGCGTCTTCACCAGTATCGAGCGGCAGATGCCCGCGGGCGTCTCGGCGCTGCTGGTCTCGCTGCAGCCGCTGCTCACCGCCATCCTCGCCGGCCCGCTGCTCGGCGAGGCGATCTCGCGCCGGCAATGGATCGGCCTGCTGCTGGGCCTGATCGGCGCGGCGCTGGTGATCTGGGAAAAGGCGCGCATCGGCGAGGCCACGACCGTCTCTGTGGCGTTGTCCGGCGTCGCGCTGCTCGGCATCACCTTGGGCACGCTCTACCAGAAGCGGTTCCTGCCCAGTATGGACCTGCGCACCGGCATGGTGGTGCAGTACGCCTACGCCGCGATCGTCTTCGCCGTCTGCGCCCTGCTGTTCGAGACCATGACCGTACGCTGGACGGCGGAGTTCCTGGGCGCGATGGTCTGGGCGGTCCTCGCGCTCAGCATCGGCGCCAACATGCTGCTGTTCTGGCTGATGCGTCGTGGTGCGGCATCAAAGGTCGCGGCCCTGTTCTATCTCGTGCCGCCCTGCACTGCGCTGATCGCGCTGCCGCTGTTCGGCGAAACCTTCGGCGTCGTGGCGCTGATCGGCATGGGCGTCACGGTGGCCGGCGTGGCGTTGGCGAGCCGGAGCTGAGCATGGCGAGACCACGCTATCCGCATTCCAGCGTGACGCCGATCGCGGCGCGGCCGGAATGGGTCTTCGCCTATGGCTCGCTGATGTGGGATCCCGGCTTCACGCCAAAGGAGACGCGGCCGGCGCGGCTGCCGGGCTGGCATCGCGCCTTCTGCATCAAGTCCGAGCATTATCGCGGCACGCCCGAGGTGCCTGGCCTGATCCTGGGGCTGCTGCCCGGCGGCGCCTGCCGCGGCCTGGCGCATCGCCTGCCCGATGGCGACTACGACGCCGTCCGCCGCTATCTCTGGGATCGCGAGATCCTCAACGACGGCGTCTACTTCGAGACCATGCGGCCGCTGACATTGGACGATGGCAGCATCGTCGAGGCGCTGCTCTACCTCGCCAACCGCGAGCACCCTGGCTATCTCGGCAAGCTGCCGCTCGCCGAAGCCGCCGTGCTAGTCCGCCAGGGCGTGGGCGTGCGCGGCCGTTGCCTCGACTACGTCGCCAACACGGTGGCGCATCTCGACGCGCTGGGCCTGCGCGAAAGCCAACTGCACGAGCTGTTGGAAGTGGCTTCTTCTGGGACCGCCGGCGGTCCCAGCTAACGCAGATCGAAGCCCCACTTCAGGCGGTCGTCGTCCTCGAAGCGGAAGACGCTCTCGCCGGTATAATGCGCCTCGCCCGCGACCTCGACGATCACCGCGCGGTGCCGGCCGGCGCGGGTTTCCGACAGGGCCTTGGCGGTGAAGCGCGCGCCGGTGACGCTCTCATAGGCGCAGACATCGCCGATCTTGCTCTGCCGTCTGGCGACCTGCACGGCGATGCGCGCGCTGACACCGCTGCCGGTGGGGCTGCGATCGACCTGCCGGCCGGCGAAGACGCAGATGTTGCGGCTGGCGCCCGGCCAGTCGCCATCGTTCACCGCACCGATGCCGCCATCGGTCAGGATGGTGCCGTAGATGTAGGCGAGGTCGGGCTCGTCGGGATGCTCCAGGCGCAGCGTCTTCTTTGCCGCCTCGGCGATGGCCTCGCCGGCATCGACGATGTCGCGCAGCGCCGACGAACGCACATCGAGACCGATCGTCGTCGCATCGAGGATGGCGTAGAACGCGCCGCCATAGCCGATATCGACATGCACCGGCCCCCAGGTCTGGGTCAGCACAATGGCGTCGAGCTGGTAGGCGAAGGACGGCACGCTGTCGAAGCGCACGCGGCCGGTCTTGCCGTCCTTGACCTCGACATGCGCCACGACGAGGCCGCACGGACACTGAAGGCGCACGACAGTCTCGGGCTCAACCCGGGCGACCCGGCCGGTATCCACCGCCCAGCGCGCCAACGCGATCGTCGCGTGCCCGCACATGGTGCTGTAGCCCTCGCCGTGCAGGAACAGCACCGCGAGATCGGCCTCGGGATGGTCCGGCTGCACCAGCAGCGCGCCATACATCTCGGCATGCCCGCGCGGCTCGTGCATCAGCGCGCGCCGGAGATGATCGTGCCGCTCACGCGCCTCGCGCCGCTTGCCCAGCAGCGTGGGCGCGGTGAGTTCCGGCCAACCCTCCACGACGATGCGCGTCGGCTCGCCGCCGGTATGCATCTCGATGGTGCGGATAACGCGGCTACTCATGCGCCGCAGCCTATCATCGAAGGCCTACGCCTTGCCGTGGCGATCGATCAGCACGCGCCCTAGTCGCTCGTTCTGAATCTCGGTCGTGCCGTCGGTATAGCTGGCGATCTTGGCGCCGCTCATGTGGCGCACCAGCGGGTAGTCGGCGCGCAGGCCGTTGGCGCCCATCGCCTGGATGCAATTGGCGATGTGCTGGATGGTCTTGTCGCCGGAGAATTTCTTGGCGTGCGCGGCGGCTTCCTGCGCGTCGCCTTTGGCGTCGATGATGCGCGCGGCGCGGTAGGTCAGGGCGCGCATCGCTTCCAGATCGTTGGCGGCGTCGACCAGCTTCCAGCGCACGCCCTGCAGGTCCATGACGGTGCCGCCGAACAACGTGCGCTCGCTGCCGTACTTGGTGGCGACGGCGATCGATGATTCCAGCATGCCGCAGCACATGGCCGCGACATAGGTGCGCGCGCCGTTGATGCCCGACAGCGCCATCTTGAACGCCTCGCCGGGCTTGGCGGTCATCGCCTCGTCGGGCGCGACGTACTTCTCCAGCCGGAAGCCGGCGGCGCCGATGGCGTGGCCACCATGCAGCTCAAATGGGGCTTCGCGAATAAAGCCCGGCCGATCGGCCTCTACCATGAAGCCGGCGATACCGCGCCAGCCCTTCGACGCGTCGGTCTGGGCGTAGACCAGCGCCAGGCCGCAGACGGCCGAGTTGGTGATCCAGGCCTTCGCACCGTTGAGCTCCCAGCCGCCGGCGACCTTGGTCGCCGTGGTGCGGATGGCGGCGAAGTCGCTGCCGGCCCAGGGCTCGGTCAGGCCGGGCGAGCCGATCAGCTCGCCCTTGAGCATGCGCGGCAGCAGGCGCTCGACCATCTGGGGATGGGCGTCGCGGGCGAAACGCGCCATCGAGTTGTGCACGTTGACCAGCGAGAAGGCGAAGGCGAAGTCGTGGCGCGCGACCTCCTCGCAGACCCGCATCTTGCAGGAGAAGCTGAGCGCCTCGCCGCCGAAGCGCTTCTCCAGCTCGATCAGGTGCAGGCCCTCAGCGCAGGCCTGACGAATGGCATCGGTGGGATGCTTGCGCGCGTATTCCCAAGCCTTGGCGTTGGGTGCCACCACGCGTTCGGCGAAGGAACGCGCCTTGGCGATCATCGCGCGCTCGGCGTCGGTCAGCGTGGCGTCGAATTCTTCGGTCAGGGTCATGCGGCGACGCTAGCAGCGGCGCGCACGGCCGGGCAAGGTAAGCGCCGCGTGGCACAGGTGGAGGCTCTCGATGCGCGGAATGGTGTGGGCGCTGCTGGCGGCGGTGACGCTGGCGGGTGGCGCGTCCGCGCAGGGCCTGGGGCCGCAGACCGGTGAGATCGGCGACCATCGCGAGCAGGTCTGGAAGATCCCCAGCGCCGATGCCAGCCGGCCGATGGTGACCACCGTGTATCGTCCGCCGGGCGAGCAGCGCCGGCCGCTGGCGATCCTCAATCACGGCTCACCGGTCAGCGGCCGGGACCAGATGCAGCGCCCGCGCTTCGCCGCTGCATCGGCGTGGTTCGTGCAGCAGGGCTATGTCGTGGTCGCGCCGTTGCGGCGCGGCTATGGCGAGACCGGCGGGCGCTGGAACGAGAACTACGGCTCGTGCGAGGTCGGCGACTACTACGGCGCGGGCATCGAAGCGGCGAAGGATGTCGACGCCGCCGTGCAGTACATGCACACGCAGCCCTTCGTGCGGGCGGACAAGACCGTGGTCGTCGGTCAGTCGGCCGGCGGCTGGGCGACCGTGGCGTATTCGGCGCGCAACCCCGCCGGCGTGCCCGTCATGATCAACTTCGCCGGCGGCCGCGGCGGGCGGAGCATGAACCTGCCCAACAACAACTGCGCGCCGCGCAACCTGGTCGACGCCGCCGGCAAGTTCGGCCGCACCGCGCGCGTGCCGACCTTGTGGATCTATACCCAGAACGACACCTTCTTCGATCCCAAGCTGAGCCAGGACATGGCCGACGCCTACAAGGCCGCCGGCGGCAACGCCGACTACCGCCTCCTGCCGGCCTTCGGCAATGACGGCCACGGCCTGTTCGGCGCTGCCACCGGCGTCGCCATCTGGTCGCCGCTGGTGCAGAGCTTCATCGCGCGCCATCGCTGATCGGTCGATTATCGGGCATGTCGCACAAGAATTGACCAACCGCGACGCGTGGCGGGCGGGCGGCGCGCCGTCTATGCTGCGGCCATGCCCGATACGAGCCAGATCGTCGCGCCACCGCGGCTGCAGCGCGGCGATGGTGGCGTCGCGGTGCGCTTCGCCCGGCGCAGCGACGGCGCGATGGCGTTGGCGCATTTGTGGCAGTCCGATCCGTGCCGCGTGCTGTTCCCGCGGGCCGAGGCCGACGAGCCGCCGCAGGCGGTGATCGTCACCACGTCGGGCGGGCTGACCGATGGCGATCGCGTCCGGCTGGGCGTCGAGGTCGAGGGCGGCATCGCGACGGCCACCACACAGGCCGCGGAGAAGATCTATCGTGCGGCCTTGGCGGCCGACGCGCCGGCGCGCATCGACAGCACGCTGCGCGTTGGCGCGGGCGCGACCCTGGAATGGCTGCCGCAGGAGACGATCGTGTTCGATGGCGCCCGGCTGCGCCGGCGGGTCGAGGCCGATCTCGCCGACGATGCGCGGCTGCTGGCCTGCGAGATGGTCGTGCTGGGTCGCGGCGCCAGCGGCGAGCGCTTCACCCGTGGTGGCGTGTATGACGGCTGGCGGTTGCGGCGCGGCGGCAGGCTGGTCTGGGCCGATGCGCTGGCGTTCGACGGTGCGCCGCCCGATGTCGCGGGCTTCGCAGGGGCGACCGCGCTGGCGACCGGTATCTTCGCCGGGCCGGAGGCGGCGCGCTGGCTGGAAGCGTCGCGCCTGGTCGCCGAGGGTAGTACAGCGCGAGCGGGCGTGACGGTGGTCAACGGCGTGCTGCTGGCCCGCTTCCTGGGCGAGCCGCTGGCGGTGCGGCGTGGACTGATGGAATGGCTGGCCTTCATGCGCCAAGACGCGCTGGGCGGACCTCGAAGGTTGCCGCGTGTGTGGCATGTGTGATGCATTTGACCTGGCGATGACGCAGGGGGAAACGTCGTGAACCTGACACCGCGCGAGAAGGACAAGCTGCTCGTGGCGATGGCCGCGATCGTCGCCCGTCGCCGCCTTGAACGCGGCGTGAAGCTCAATCATCCCGAGGCCGTGGCGCTGATCACCGACTATGTCGTCGAGGGCGCGCGCGACGGGCGCAGCGTGGCCGAGCTGATGCGCGACGGCGGCACCGTCGTCACGCGCGACCAGGTCATGGACGGCATCGCCGACATGATCCACGAGATCCAGGTCGAGGCGACCTTCCCCGACGGCACCAAGTTGGTGACCGTGCACAACCCGATCCGTTGAGGGACGCCGCGATGAAACCGGGCGAGATCATCACGGCCGCCGGCGAGCATGTGCTGAACGCCGGCCGAGAGACCTTGACGCTCAGCGTCGCCAACAGCGGCGATCGGCCGGTGCAGGTCGGCAGCCACTATCATTTCTACGAGACCAACGAGGCGCTGAAGTTCGAGCGCGAGAGGACCAAGGGCTTCCGCCTGAACATCGCCGCTGGCACAGCGGTGCGCTTCGAGCCGGGCCAGACGCGCGAGGTGACACTCGTGGCGATCGGCGGCGACCGCGTGGTCTATGGTTTCAACGCCAAGGTCTCGGGCGCGCTGGCGCCGGCCGCCGCGCCGAGCGCCAGCGGTGGCAACGCGCCGGCGCGCATCTCGCGCCAGGGCTACGCGCAGATGTTCGGTCCCACCGTGGGCGACAAGGTGCGGCTGGCCGACACCGATCTGATCATCGAGGTCGAGAAGGACCACACGATCTACGGCGAGGAAGTGAAGTTCGGCGGCGGCAAGGTGATTCGCGACGGCATGGGCCAGAGCCAGCGCACGCGCGCCGAGGGCGCCGTCGACACCGTGATCACCAACGCGCTGATCCTCGATCACTGGGGTATCGTGAAGGCCGATGTCGGTATCAGGGATGGCCGCATCGTCGGCATCGGCAAGGCGGGCAATCCCGACATCCAGCCCGGCGTCAACATCATCATCGGCCCCGGCACCGAGGCGATCGCCGGCGAGGGCCGCATCCTCACCGCAGGCGGCATCGACTGCCACATCCACTTCATCGCCCCGCAGCAGATCGAGGAGGCGCTGGCCAGCGGCGTCACGACGATGCTGGGCGGCGGCACCGGCCCTGCGCACGGCACCTTGGCGACGACGGTGACACCCGGCCCGTGGCATCTCGGTCGCATGATGCAGGCAGCCGAAGGCTTCGCGATGAATCTCGGCTTCTTCGGCAAGGGCAACACCAGCCTCCCGGCGGGCATCGAGGAGCAGATCAAGGGCGGCGCCTGCGGGCTGAAGCTGCACGAGGATTGGGGCACGACGCCGGCGGCGATCGACAATTGCCTCGCCGTGGCCGATCGCTACGACGTGCAGGTCGCGATCCACACCGATACGCTCAACGAGTCCGGCTTCGTCGAGACCACGCGCGCGGCGTTCAAGGGCCGCACCATCGCGACGTTCCATACCGAAGGCGCCGGCGGCGGCCACGCGCCCGACATCATTCGTCTGTGCGGCGAGGCCAACGTGCTGCCCTCGTCGACCAACCCGACCATGCCCTACACGGTCAACACCGTGGACGAGCATCTCGACATGCTGATGGTCTGCCATCACCTCGATTCGCGCATCCCCGAGGACGTCGCCTTCGCCGACAGCCGCATCCGGCGCGAAACCATCGCGGCCGAGGACATCCTGCACGACATGGGCGCCTTCAGCATGATGTCCTCGGACAGCCAGGCGATGGGCCGTGTCGGCGAGGTGGTGATCCGCACCTGGCAGACCGCCGACAAGATGCGCAAGCAACGGGGACGGCTGAGAGAAGAGACCGGCGACAACGACAACGCGCGCGCCAAGCGCTATGTCGCGAAATACACGATCAACGTCGCCATCGCTCATGGCATCAGCAAGCACGTGGGCTCGGTGGCGGTCGGCAAGCTGGCTGATCTCGTGCTGTGGTCGCCGGCCTTCTTCGGCGTGAAGCCGGACTTCGTGCTCAAGAGCGGCTCGATCGCCATGGCGCCGATGGGCGATCCCAACGCCTCGATCCCGACGCCGCAGCCGGTGCACTACCGGCCGATGTTCGCCGGTTTCGGCCGCAACCTTGTCGCCAGCTCGGTAATCTTCACCAGCGCCGCCGGCATCGCCGCCGATGTCGCCAGGCAATGGGGCCTGACGCGGCCGATGATCGCCGTGGAGAACACAAGGGGCGGCATCGGCAAACGCTCGATGATCCACAACGCCGCGACACCGAAGATCGAGGTTGATCCCGAGACCTACGAGGTGCGCGCCGACGGCGAGCTGCTGACCTGCGAGCCGGCCACGGTTCTGGCCATGGCGCAGCGCTACTTCCTGTTCTGATGCTGAAGCGCCGCATCCTCCTGGGCGGCCTCGGCGCGGCGGCGTTTGCCGGACCCGGCACAGCCGGCGCTCAAGCGCCCGCCGTCTTGCCGACGGCCAGCGAAAGCGCGGCCATGAGCGCCGTCGCGCAGGCGATGATGCGGAAGTACGGCGTTCCCGGCCTGTCGATCGCGATCGGCGCCGGCGGCCGGGTCGTGTACACCGAGACCTTCGGCTACGCCGACCGCGAGCACGACGAGAAGGTCACGTCGCATCACATCTTCCGCGTCGCCAGTACCAGCAAGGCGATCACCGCGGTGGCGATCTTCACTCTGATCGAGCGTGCCAAGTTGAAGCTGACCGACAAGGTGTTCGGTCCAGGTGCGCTGCTCGGTACCGATTTTGGTGCGCCGCCGTACCATCAGTTCATCGACCAGATCACGGTCGATCACCTGCTGATGCATACAGCGGGCGGCTGGTCCAACGACGCCGCCGACCCGATGGTCGACCTCGCCGGAGAGGATCATCGCGCGCTGATCACCTGGGTGCTCGCGAACCGGAAGGCCGAGCACCCGCCCGGCGAGAAGTACATCTATTCGAACTTCGGCTTCTGTGTGCTGGGTCGTATCGTCGAGAAGCTGACGGGAGAGAGCTATCAGGCGTTCGTGCGCCGGGAGATCCTCCTGCGGTCCGGCGCGATCGATATGCGCATCTCTGGAAACACGCGCGAGCCGCGCGCGCCGGGTGAGGTGGTCTACTATGATGGCAACCGGCCTGGCGATTTTCCGTACACTGTCGACGTGGCACGCATGGACTCGCACGGTGGCTGGGCCGGCAGCGCGACCAGTCTCGTGCGTTTCCTGATCATGCTACCCACCCTGTTGCGGCCGGACTCGTTGAACACGATGCTGACGCCGTCGCCGCCGCGGGCGAGCTACGCGCGCGGCTGGCACGTGAACGCCGAGGGCACGCACTGGCACGGTGGCAGCCTGCCGGGAACGGCCGCCATCATGGTTCGCACCACAAGCGGCCTGTGCTGGGCCGCACTCTGCAATGGCGGTGTACGCGGCGCTGGCGACGACAGCAAAGCGATCGACGATATGATGTGGAGTATAGTGCGCAGGGTGCCGGCATGGCATGCACCGACGTGATTCGGAGCCGACGATGAATCTCAATCGCCGCACGACTCTGGCCGGTGGCGCGGCTGCGATGATGGTTGCGGGCCGGGCACACGCACAGGCGGCCGCGGTGGAGCCCAGCGAGGCCGAGCGCGCGGCGATGGATGGCGTCGTCGAGGCGGCGATGCGCCAGCTCGCCATTCCCGGCCTGTCGATCGCGATCACGGCGGCCGGCAAGCCGGTCTATGCGCAGGGCTATGGCGATGCCGACAAGAACGCTGGCGAGAAGGTGACGCCCAAGAGCCTGTTCCGCATCGCCGGCCTCAGCAAGCCGATCACCGCGGCGGCGATCTTCACCCTGGTCGAGCGCGGCAAGCTGCATCTGACCGAGCGCGTGTTCGGCTATGGCACAGTGCTGGGCGTCGACTACGGCCCCTCCTATCCGCGCTTCGTCAGCCAGATCACTGTCGAGCACCTGCTGACGCACACCACCGGCGGCTGGCCCAACGACAAGACCGATCCGATGTTCGGCGAGCCGGGCAAGAACCACAAGCAGCTGATCACCGCGACGCTCGCCGGCCAGCCGCCGAAGCATCCGCCGGGCAATAGCTACGCCTACTCGAATTTCGGCTACTGCGTGCTGGGCCGGATCATCGAGAAGGTCTCGGGCGAGAGTTATCAGACCTTCGTGCGCAACCAGGTGCTCAAGCGCTGCGGCATCGAGGAGATGCGCATCGCCGGCAACAAGCTCGCTGATCGCGCGGCGGGCGAGGTCGTCTATTACGACGAGGTCGAGAAGCCCTACGAGATCGATGTCGCGCGCATGGACTCGAATGGCGGCTGGATCGGTACGGCGAGCGACCTGGTACGCTTTCTTACCCATGTCGACGGCTTCCCGACCGTGCGCGACATCTTGCGGCCCGAGACGCTGCGCGTGATGACCACGCCGTCGTCGGTCCAGCCCGGCTACGCCATGGGCTGGTCGGTGAATCGCAACAACGATTGGTGGCACGCCGGCAGCCTGGCGGGGACCACGGCGGTGATGGTGCGAAGCGCGCGTGGCCTGTGCTGGGCGGCGCTGGCCAACAGCCGTGTCAGAGGCGCCGGCGGCACCGCGGAGGCGCTCGATCGCATGATGTGGGACGTCGTTCGCAAGGTCCCAGCGTGGAAGGCGTGAGCATGCGCCGCGCCGCCAGGGTCGTTCCGTCCGGCGTCTGGCCGCCGGCCGAACGCACCGACTCGATCACCCTGATCTACGACGATCGCTACCGCCGGCGCCTGCGGCTGCTGGGCGATGGCGGCACCGATTTCCTGCTCGACCTGCCAGAGCCCGTGGTGCTGCGCGACGGCGACGGGCTGGCGCTCGACGACGGAGGCTATGTGATGGTGAAGGCCGCCGACGAAACGCTGATCGAGATCCGCGCCAAGGATCCGGCGCTGTTCGTTCGCCTGGCGTGGCATCTGGGCAATCGCCATCTGCCGGCGCAGATCGAGGCTGATCGCATCCTGATCCGCGACGATCACGTGATCGTCGACATGCTCAAGGGCCTGGGCGCCGAGGTGCGCGCCGTGTCGGCGCCGTTCAACCCCGAGGGCGGCGCCTACGGCCAGCACAACCACGACCACCGCCACCCCCACGCGCACGGCTCGGGCGGACGCCACGGCCATGATTGAGGTGGATCGCTCTTGTCCTTCTCCCCGCCTAGGCGCGGAGAAGGAACAAGTCGACGGCGGCCAGCTCTTTCGCCTGCTGGCCTGGCTGTCGCCGGCCTATCCGATCGGCGCGTTCAGCTACAGCCACGGGCTGGAGTACGCGATCGAGGAAGGCCTCGTGCGCGATCGGGAGTCGCTGCGCGCGTGGATCGCCGGTGTCCTGGCGAACGGCGCCGGCTGCGTCGATGGCGCGCTGTTCGCGGCGGCGTGGCGCGCGGCCAAGGCGGGCGACGAGGGCGGGCTCGATCAGGTGGCGGAACTGGCGACGGCGTGGCGCGGCACGGCGGAGATGGCGCTGGAGTCGCGGCAGCAGGGCACATCGTTCACGATGATCACCAGGACAGCGTGGCCGGATGCGCGGCTCGATTCGCTGCTGGCGTGGCATGACGGCGAGATCGCCTTGCCGGTCGCTGTCGCCGTCGCGGCGGCCTGGCATGGCATCGCGTTGTCGGCGGCGCTGACCGGCTACCTGCACGCTTTCGCCGCCAACCTCGTCTCGGCGGCGGTGCGGGCGATTCCGTTGGGGCAGACCGACGGACAACGCGCGCTCGCCGGTCTGGAGTCTGATGTCGCCAGGGCTTGCGCGCGGGCCGTCGCCCAGCGGTCGCTCGACGATGTCGGCGGCGCGGCGCCCCTTGTCGACTGGTGCTCGATGCGCCATGAGACGCAGTACACGAGGTTGTTCAGATCATGATCGGCAACGGACCTTTGCGCGTGGGCGTCGGCGGCCCGGTGGGCTCGGGCAAGACGGCGCTGGTCGAGCGTCTGTGCAAGCGCATGCGCGACGTCTACGACATCGCCGTGGTGACCAACGACATCTACACCAAGGAGGACGCGCAGTTCCTCACCCGCGCCGGCGCGCTGCCGGCCGAGCGCATCGTCGGCGTCGAGACCGGTGGTTGCCCGCATACCGCGATTCGCGAGGACGCCTCGATCAATCTCGCCGCGGTCGCCGACATGGTCAGGCTGTTCCCGAAGATGGAGGTGATGTTCGTCGAGTCCGGCGGCGACAATCTCGCCGCGACGTTCTCGCCCGAACTCGCCGACCTGACGATCTACGTCATCGATGTCTCGGCCGGCGACAAGATCCCGCGCAAGGGCGGGCCGGGCATCACCCGTTCGGACCTGCTGGTGATCAACAAGATCGACCTCGCGCCTTTGGTCGGCGCCAGCCTTGAGGTGATGGATCGCGACGCGAAGAAGATGCGCGGCGCGCGGCCCTTCGTGTTCTCGAACCTGAAGGAAGATCGCGGCGTCGCCGAGATCGCCGACTTCATCGTTCGTCAGGGCGGGCTGCCGGTCCGTCCGATGGACGCCTCTCGAGCTGCTTGAGGTCACGCCATGCGTTTCATCACTTTCGCCGCCACCCTGCTCGCGCTCGGCGCATCGGCTGCGCAGGCCCACACCGGCCATCCCATCGATAGCGCCGGATCAGGCGCGCTGCACCCGCTGACCGGTCTCGATCACCTGCTGGCCATGCTCGGCGTCGGCATCTGGGCGGCGCATGTCGGCGCGACCGGCGATCGCCGCGCGATCTGGCTGGTGCCCGCGTCCTTCGTCGTGGTGATGGCGCTGGGCGCGGTCGTCGGCCTGTCGGGTGCGACGCTGCCGCTGGCCGAGGCCGGCATCACCGGCTCGGTGGTGCTGATCGGCCTGCTGATCGCCGCGACACCCCGGTTGCCGGTGTGGGCGCCGATGGCCGTCGTGGCCGTGTTCGCCGTCTGCCACGGCTTTGCGCACGGCCAGGAGATGCCGCCTTCATCCTCGGCGCTTGCCTATGGGGCGGGCTTCGTCGCCACGACCATTGCGCTGCACGTCGCCGGCATCCTGGCGCGCCGCCTCTGCGGCCCGCTCGGTGCGCGCGTTGTCGGTAGCGCCATGGCGCTGGCCGGGATCGCGCTGGCCGCGACCTGATGCGCGCCTACGACCCGCGAGGTAATTGAGCGCCAGCCGCGCCGGCCGCAGGCTGCGCGGCATGTGGACCGCCCTGTGCTTCGCCGTCGTCGGCGTCATCCATCTTCTGCCGATCGCGCCGGTCTTCGCGCCCGACACGCTGACGCGGCTCTACGGCGTCGCGCCCGACGACGCCACGCAGCTCCTGCTGCTGCGCCATCGCGCGCTCCTGCTGGCGCTGGTCGGCGCGCTGTGCGTCTGGGCGGTCTGGGCGCCGGCCATCCGGCCGGCGGCGCTGGTCGCGGCGGGACTCAACATCGCCGGCTTTCTGGCGTTCTACGCGCTCTACGGCGCGCCGTCGGGCCCGCTGCGGACGATCGCGCTGGCCGATCTGGTGGCGATCCCGCCGCTCGCCGTGGCGGCGTGGGCGACGCTATCGCGCGGCTGAGGAAAACGCTCTCGTTCATCGTTTGCCCCCGTCCCGCCGGCGCGCTACCAAGCGCCGAACAGACCGGAGGCTTTGCGATGACGGATCGCGGAACACCGAAATGGCGCCGGCGCGCGGCGCTGGGATTGGCGGTCGCGGCGGGCTTGGGACTCGCCGCGCCGGCCAGGGCGCAGCTCGAGGAGAGGCTGGTGATCATCACGTCCTTCTCCAAGGACGTCACCGAGCCCTACGCCAAGGCGTTCATGGCCGCCCATCCCGGGGTCAAGGTCGAGATCCTCAACCGCAACACCACGGCCGGCGTCGCCTATGTGCGCGAGACGCGGTCGAACCCGCCCGACGTGTTCTGGGCCTCGGCGCCGGACGCCTTCGAGGTGCTGAAGAAGGGTAAGCTGCTGGAGGCCTACAAGCCCGCGGCGCCGGGCATCGCCGAGAAGGTCGGCACCTTCCCGATCAACGACCCCGAGGGCTTCTTCTTCGGTTTCGCGGCTTCGGGCTACGGCATCATGTACAACACGCGCTATGTGAAGGCGAACGAGCTGCCGACGCCCAAGGAGTGGGCCGACCTCAAGAAGCCGGTCTATTTCGGCCATATCGGCATCTCCGCGCCGTCGCGCTCCGGCACGACGCACCTGACCGTCGAGAACATCCTGCAGGCGCAGGGCTGGGAGAAGGGCTGGGCGACCCTGCTGGAGATCGGCGGCAATCTCGTGCAGGTCTCCGACCGCAGCTTTGGTGTGCCCGACGCGGTGAACTCCGGCCAGTACGGCCTGGGCATCGTCATCGACTTCTTCGGCCTGTCGGCCAAGGCCAGCGGCTTCCCGGTGGAGTTCGTCTATCCCGGCGAGACCGCGATCGTGCCGGCCAATGTCGGGATCATCGCCGGCGCCAAGAACCCCAAGGCGGCGCGTGCCTTCATCGAGTTCCTGCTGTCGGACGCCGGCCAGAAGATCCTGCTCGATCCCAAGATCAGCCGCCTGCCGGTGAAGCCCGCGATGTACGCCAACGCGCCGGCGGGCTATCCCAATCCGTTCAAGGACACCGCGCTGGGTTCCAGGGTCAGCTTCGACTCGCTGCTGTCGGAGGGCCGCTATGAGCTGGTGAACTCGCTCTACGATCGGCTCGTGACCTTCCGCCTGAAGGAGCTGAACGCGGCGTGGAAGGCGATCCACACCGCCGAGGCGGCGCTGGCCAAGAAGGCCAACGCCGAAGGCGCCAAGCTGGTCGTCGAGGCGCGCAGGCTCGCCTCGACCGTGCCGATCAACGAGGCCGACGCCAACAACAAGGACATCGCCGGCGCCTTCCAGCCGGTGTCGAAGGACAAGAAGCCTGGCCAGCGTCAGGCGGAGTTCGAGGAGAGGTGGGACGCCCACGCCAAGAAGAACTACGCCGAGGCCAAGGCGCTCGCCGACAAGGCCGCGGCGATGGCGAAGTAGGCCACGGCATGGCTGCGGCAATACCTTCCCCCGCCAGCGGGGGAAGGTAGGGGAGGCCCCGCATGGTAGCCCTCGAGGCGCCGCTGGCGGCGCGGCGTGTGGGGTTGTTGCGGCGCTGGGGCGTGTCGCCGGCGCAGCTCGCGTTGGCGGTGCTGATCGTGGCCTTCCTCACCGCGTTCCTGATCGTGCCCGTGTCGCGCGTGATGGTCGCCGCGTTCGAGGGGCCGACCGGCTTCACGCTGGTGCATTTCGGCGACTTCTTTCGCACCAGCCTGTTCCTCGAATCGTTCTTCAACTCGCTTTACGTCGCCGTTGGCGCCGTCGTCCTCGCCTCGCTGCTGGCGGTGCCCTGCGCCTATTTCCTGGCGCGCTTCGACTTCAAGGGCGCCGGCCTGATCCAGGCGCTGGGCGTGGTGCCGCTGGTCATGCCGCCCTTCGTCGGCGCGGTGGCGATGCAGCTGATCTTCGGCCGCAACGGCACGGTGAACCTGCTGCTCAACGACTGGTTCGGCTTTCGCATCCCGTTCATGGAAGGGCTGAACGGCGTCATCTTCGTCGAGGCGCTGCACTACTTCCCGTTCATCCTGCTCAACCTCTCGGCCTCGCTGGCCAACATCGATTCCTCGATGGAGGAATCGGCGCAGAACCTCGGCGCGCGCGGCTGGACGTTGTTCCGGCGCATCGTTTTCCCGCTCGCCATGCCGGGCTACGTCGCCGGCGCCGCGCTGGTGTTCGTCAAGGTGTTCGACGATCTCGGCACGCCGCTGCTCTTGAGCCAGACCAACCTGCTGGCGCCGCAGGCCTATCTGCGCATCACCTCGGTCGGCCTCAACGATCCGATGGGCTATGTGATCTCGGCGATCCTCGTCGCCTTCTCGCTGATGGCGATGGCCGCGTCGGGGCTCATCACGCGCGGCCGCGACTACGCCACGCAGCAGCGCGGCGGTGGCGGGCTGGCGCGCCGGCCGCTCGTGGGCTGGCGCAAGACGGTGGCGTGGAGCTTCATCATCCTGGTCGTCGTGCTGTCGCTATCGCCGCATGTCGGCATCCTGCTGCTGTCCTTCGCCACGGTATGGTCGTTCAGCCCGCTGCCCGACGCCTTCACCATCAAGCACTACGCCACCGTGTTCGCCGACTCCGCGCACATGATGGGCAATACGCTGCTCTACTGCGGCCTCGCCGCGACCATCGACGTCGTGCTGGGCGTCTCGATCGCCTATCTCGTGGCGCGCACCAGGCTGCCGGGCCGCCGCCTGCTTGACGGCTTGGTCATGGCTTCGCTGGCGGTACCGGGCCTCGTGCTCGGCATCGGCATCCTGCGCACGTACTACGGCGTCGAGCTGCCGGGCGGCGTACCGCTGGCGACCTTCTGGGGCATGCTGGTGATCGGCTACGCGATTCGCCGGCTGCCGTACGCGCTGCGCGCTTGCGACGCGGCGCTCAAGCAGGTGCATGAATCGCTGGAGGAGGCGGCCGAGAATCTCGGCGCCGGCAAGCTCACGGCGTTGCGTCGCATCGTCGTGCCCCTGATCACCGGCGGCATGCTGGCGGGCTTCGTCACCAGCTTCGCCACAGCGGCGGTCGAGCTCAGCGAGACGCTGCTGCTGGTGACCCGCGATGTCGACGCGCCGATCTCCTACGGCATCTATGTCTACATGCAGTCGCCGGCGGGTCGCGGGCCCGGCGCGGCTTTGGGCGTGATCGCCGTGATCGTCGTGGCGCTCGGCGCCTGGTTCTCGCATCGAATCGCAGAGCGCGAGCGCCTCAGGCGCGGCCGGGGAGGCACGGCATGAGCGGCACGTCGGGCGTCGATGTCGAGCGCGTCACCTTTGGCTATGGCGCCACGCCGGTGCTCGACGACGTGTCGCTGGAGATCGCCGCCGGCGAGTTCTTCGCCTTCCTGGGGCCCTCGGGCTCCGGCAAGACCACGCTCCTGCGCCTGATCGCCGGCTTCGGCACGCCGACCACCGGACGCATCCGCGTCGGCGCGCGCGACATCACCGACCTGCCGCCGTGGTCGCGCAATGTCGGCATGGTGTTCCAGAACTACGCGTTGTGGCCGCACATGACGGTGGCCGAGAACGTCGCCTTCGGCCTGGAGATGCGCAAGGTTGGCCGCGCCGAGCGCGACAAGCGCGTCGCCGAGGCGCTGGCGATGGTCGGGCTCGACGCGCTCGCCGCGCGCCGCCCGGCGCAGCTTTCCGGCGGCCAGCAGCAGCGCGTGGCGCTGGCGCGCACCCTGGTGATCCAGCCCGAGGTGCTGCTGCTCGACGAGCCGCTCAGCAACCTGGACGCCAAGCTGCGCGTGGAGATGCGCGCCGAGCTGGTATCGCTGCAGCGCAAGACCGGCCTGACCACGATCTACGTCACCCACGACCAGGAGGAGGCCAACGCCACCGCGCATCGCATGGCGGTGCTCGATGGCGGGCGCATCCAGCAGGTCGGCGCGCCGCTGGAGCTCTACGACCGGCCGGCCAATCGCTTCGTCGCCGGCTTCCTCGGCGCCGCCAATCTGCTGGAGGGCGAGCTCGCCGGCTCGACCTTCCGCCACTCGAGCGGCCTGACGTTCGATCTGGCAGAGGGGTCGGCGCAGGCGCGGCCGATCCTGATGGTACGACCGCAGAACCTGGTACTCGCGCCCGCGCCGTCGGGGATGGGCGTCATACGCCATCGCGAGCACCTGGGGGCGGTGCTGCGCTACGCCATCGACGCCGGCGGCGCGAGGCTGGTCGCGGAGTGCCCCTATCGCGCCGGCGAGCCGGTCTACGGCGAGGGTGATCGTGTCGCGCTTTCCGTGCGGCCCGGGGGCGGCGCGCTGCTGCCAGCCTGATTTACAGTTTTCGCGATGCTTTGCCCGCAATCCCGCCCGAATCGTCGGTCAAAACCCTCCCATCTCCGCGCGGCGGCCGGTCCCGGCCGCCCAGGCTTTCGATGACTGACGCCGATTTTCCCTCCGCGCTGCGCGCCGGCTACCGCCTCAACGAGTACCGGATCGACCGCGTGCTGGGGCAGGGCGGCTTCGGCATCACCTACCTTGCGACCGATACCGTCCTGCGGCGCGTGGTGGCGCTGAAGGAGTACCTGCCCAGCGAATTCGCGGTGCGCGTCCAGGGCGCCACCGTCTCGCCGCGCTCGCGTAGTCAAGCCGAGTCCTATCGCTGGGGGCTGGACCGCTTCATCGACGAGGCGCGCACCTTGGCGCGCTTCCGGCACCGCGGCATCGTGCCCGTGCTGCGCTTCTTCGAGGCCAACGGCACCGGCTACATGGTGATGGAGCACGAGGCCGGCCGGCCCTTCGCCGAGCTGATCGCCGGGCCGGGCCGTCTCGATCCGGCGCGGGTCGTCGCGGTGCTGGCGGGCGTGCTGGACGGGCTGGAGCTGGTGCACGCCGCCGGCTTCCTGCACCGCGACATCAAGCCGGCCAACATCATCGTGCGCACCGACGGCTCGCCCGTCCTGATCGATTTCGGCGCCGCGCGCCAGGCGATGCGCGGCGGCGACCGTACGCTGACCAGCATCGTCACGCCGCGCTACGCGCCCATCGAGCAATACGCCAGCGACGGCAAGCAGAGCCCGGCCACCGACATCTACGCTCTGGCCGCCGTCATGCATCAGGCGATCTCGGGCGCGGCGCCGCCGGAAGCCACGGCGCGCGTGCGCGACGACCCCTACAAGCCGCTGGTACCCGATGGCCGTTACACGCCGCGCTTCATCGCCGCCATCAATGCCGCTCTGTCCGTGTTCCCCGAGAGTCGCCCGCGGACGATCGCGGCATGGCGCGAGGCGCTGAAGCTCGAGGAGGCGGTGGGTGCCGCCCCTAAGGCGTCGTTCGACGATCCCGAAGCCGCGCCCACGCGCGTATTGGAGCCGTCCTCCCGGCCCGTTCAGCTTCGGGCGCCGACGGCGCAAGCCGAGGACCGCATCCAGCACCCGGGGTCGGCTGTTACCCGACGGCAGGTCTTCTCCTGGCGCGGTCTGACCGGTGCGATGGGATTGGTCGCCGTTGTCGCGATCGGCGGCGTCTTTGTCTGGCCCGCCTTGCGCGATCAGCACCCGACTCAGGTCGCCACGGCGCCCGCTCCTGCGGAGCCGCCCGCCGCGGCGGCGCCACCCACGACGGCGCCAATGCCTCAGCCGCCCGCGGCGAGCCCCGCGCCACCACCCACGCCGCGACTGGCGCCGCCAGCCGCCCCCGCGCCAAAACCCGCACCGCCGCCACAGGCCGAGCCGAAGCCGGCGCCGGCGCGTGACGCGATCGACAAAGTGTTGCCGCCGGTCACGCAGGCGCCGTCGGGTCCCGCGCCGGGCGCATCCCGGGGCGCGACGCGCCAGGGCATGGTCGAGAGTTCCAGCGCCACGGCGGTGCGCGCCAACGCGACGGCCGAGCGGGCGTCCATCGCCGCGCAGCGCGCGCGCGAACGGGCCGGCGAGGCGCGCATCCGCGCCGCCGAGGCCGGCAAGGCGAACCTGCCCGGTGCCGAGCGCGTCGATTTCCCTGATGGCTCGAAGTACGTCGGCACGGTGCGCGACAATCGCCGCGAGGGGCTGGGCGTCGTCGAGCTGGCCGATGGTGAGCGCCAGGCGGGTGAATGGAAGGCTGACCGCCTCGACGGCCTGGGTACGGTGCGCACCACCGACGGTCGGGGCTACGAGGGGGAGTGGTCGGCTGGCGTCCCGGCGGGCTTCGGCGTCTTCATCCCCAGGCCGGGCGAGCGTCATGCCGGCGATGTTGTCGGCGGCAAGGCGGAGGGCTTCGGCGTGCGCGGCTTCAACCGCGACGGCGTGGTGGTGACCCAGTCCGGCGAGTGGCGCGACGGCACGCTGGTCGGCGTCGGGGTCGAGACGCTGGCATCGGGCGAGCGCTACGAGGGCGAGTTCGCCGCCGGCCGACGCCATGGTACGGGCGTGCTCCACCTGCCTAACGGTACGCGCTTTCACGGCCGGTTTGTCGAGGGCGAGCGCGACGGCTACGGTGTCGAGGTCGCGCCCGATGGCACCGTGACCGCGGGCCAGTGGCGCAAGGGTGTGCTGGAACGGAAGGAAGACTAGGGCGGTGTCGAGTCACCTTCCCCGCTAGCGGGGGAAGGCAAGAAACCGCCCAAGGTCGCGCGGAGCGTATGGCGGAACTGATCGGTGCGATCCTGGCCATCGCGGCGGCGCTGGCGCTGGCCAGCCTGCTGCTGCCGGTCGCCGAGCGCTTTCGCGTGCCGCACACGGTGCTGCTCGCCGTGCTGGGGATCCTGCTGGGCGTCCTGGTCGATCGTTTCGGCGGCGAGGCGCGGGGCTACGGCATCGTCGGCGAGCTGGTCAACGGGCTGAGCAGCGTCACCGGCAAGGCCGAGGCCTTCCTCTACATCTTCCTGCCGCCGCTGCTGTTCACCGCTGGCCTGACCATCGATGTGCGCCGCCTGCTCGATGACATCTGGGCGGTGATGCTTCTGGCGATCGTCGCGGTGTTCCTGTGCATCGGCGCCGTCGGCGGGCTGCTGCACCTGGTCACCGGGCTCGACATCTTCCTCTGCCTCCTGCTGGGCGCGGTGGTCTCGACCACCGACCCGGCCGCCGTGATCGGCGTGCTGCGCGACGTCGGCGCGCCCAAGCGGCTGTCGATCCTCGCCGAGGGCGAAGCCCTGTTCAACGACGCCGCCGCGATTACCGTCTTCGGCATCCTGATCGCCGTCCTGATCAGCCGCGCGCTCCCCGACGCGGCCGCCCCCGGCCTCGGCTTCCTGCGCGAGTTCCTGGGCGGCATCGCCCTGGGCTATGCGCTGGCGCGCGCGGCGATCCTGCTGCTGATGCGCCTGGGCCATTCCAGTCTCGGCGTGACCTCGATCACCGTCGGCCTGGCCTACCTCGCGTACGTCCTGGGCGACCGCTATATCCATGTCTCCGGCGTCGTCGCCGTCGTCGCCGCGGCGCTGACCATGGCGGCGCTGGGCCCGACGCGACTGCAGCCGCGCACCTGGGAGGCGTTGCGCGAGACCTGGCACCAGCTCGAGTTCTGGGCCAACTCGCTGATCTTCCTGCTGGCAGCGACAGTCGCGGCGCAGGTGCTCGACGACCTGCAATGGCGTCACGTGCTGGCAGTGGCGGTGGTCTATGTCGCGGCCTTCGGCGCGCGCGCCTTCACCTTGTTCGGCCTGCTGCCGATGCTGGAGGCGACCGGCCGCTCCCAGCCGGTGAACCGCGGCTATCGCACCATCCTGTTCTGGGGCGGGCTGCGCGGCGCGGTCACCCTGGCGCTGGCGCTTGTGGCCTACGGCAACGGCCGCCTGCCGGCGGAGGTGCGCGAGTTCGTCGCCATCGTCGCCACGCTTTTCGTGCTGCTGACGCTGTTCCTCAACGCGCCCAGCTTGCGGCCGATGATGCGCTACTTCCGGCTCAACGAGCTGGACGAAACCGACAAGGCGCTGCGCGATCGCGTACTGAAGGTGTCGCGCGAGAAGGTCGACCGCGAGGTGGGCGTGATCGCCGAGGCCTATGGCGCCGCGCCGGCCACACCGGGCGGGCCGCCAGCCGAGGTCCCGGCCGCCAGCCACGGACCCTCGATGCCCGCCGACGTGCGCGAGGCCTATGGCCTGCGCGTGCTGTGCGCGCGCGAACGTGAGCATTACCTGGCGCATTTCGAGCATCGCACGATCTCGCGCACCATCGCGACGCGGCTGATCACCGGTGTCGACCGCCTGATCGACCGCGTGCGCGCCGAAGGTGGCGCCGGCTACGACCTCGCCATGCGCCAGCTCAATACGGTCGGCTGGCGCTTTCGCGCGGCGCTGTGGGTCTACCAGCGCGTCGGTTGGGAGCGGCCCTTCGCCGAGCAGCTGGCCGATCGCTTCGAGACCCTGATGGCGATGCGTGTCGTACTCGACGAGATGTGCGAGGACGATCGCGGCGACATCGCCGCCCTTCTGGGCGAGGACGTCGCCGCGACCCTGATCGCCCGCATCGAGCGGCGCGTCCAGGCGGTCGAGCGGGCGCTGCGCGCGCTGTCGCTGCAATACGGCGGCTACGCCGAGGCGGTGCGCGCCCAGCACATCGAACGCATCGCCATCCGCCTCGAAGGGCTGGAGTACGAGCGGCATTGGGCCAACATGACCATCGGCCGTGAGGTCTACGACGATCTGCGGCGCGAGCTCGAGGAACGCCGCGCCGGCGCCATGCGGCGCACGCCGCTGCGAATCAGCCGGGAATTGGCGCAGATGATCTCGCGCGTGCCGCTCTTCGCCGGCCTCAATGACGCCGCCGTGCGGGAGGTTGGCAGCCGGCTTCGCCCGCGCGTCGCGCTGCCCGGCGAGAAGGTGGTCGAGAAGGGCCAGGAGGGCGATGCCATGTACTTCATCACTGCCGGACAAGCGGTGGTGAAGCTGGCGGTCGGCGACGTGGTGCTGCGCGAGGGCGACTTCTTCGGCGAAATGGCGCTCCTTGAGGGCCTGCCGCGCAACGCTGACGTCGTGGCCGACGGCTCCTGCCATCTGATGGAGCTCTCGGCCGCTGATTTCCGCCGGCTGGTCGCCGCCGACCCCGACCTCAGGCGCGCAATCGAGGGCGTCGCTGCGCGCCGCCGCACGTCGAACGCGGCACAGTCGTGAGCCCACGGCGATATCGATATAAAAACGTATCTTATATGTGAAATTTGTCGATAGTCGTTCTCAAGGATTGTTTCCGATTGTTTCGGATGGTAATTTGGATGCTGTTGCATTCATGCAACAGCACCTTCCACGACCGGCGGACTCCCCTCATGCGAACGGCGCGATTGGGCTTACTCGTGGCTTTCATGGCGCTTACCGCGCCGGCGAGCCTCCAGGCCCAGACTGCCAATCCGCCCTCCGCGACGACAACCAAGCCTGCGGCCAACCCACCGGGCAAAGCGGCGGCCGCGAAGCCGCCGGTGACCGTGACCAAGCCCGCCGTGAAGCCCGCGGCGCAGACCGCCAAGGTGACGGTCATGCGCGGGCCGCAACAGGCGCTGGCGGCCAAGGCGCCGACAACGGTTCGGGCGGCCACTGGCCGGCAGACGGCGACCCCGGCCTACACCCAGCGCGCCGGCCGTTACGGCGCGGCCGTTCCGACCGCCGCCGCCATGTCGCCGTACGCGCCCCCGACGGAGAAGCTGGCGCCGCCGACGGACGACGGCAGCCCGCGCACGCTGACCTTCTTCAACATGAACACCCAGCAGACGATCACCTCGACCTATCGTCGCGGCGGTCAGTACGTCCCGGCCGAGCTACAGAAGCTCAGCGCCTTTCTGCTCGACCACAAGAGCGGCGAAATGATCGCGATGGATCCCGAGCTGTTCGACATTCTCTGGCACGTGCAGCGCCGTCTCGGTAGTTCGAGCTTCGAGGTGCTGTCGGCCTATCGCTCGCCGCAGACCAACGCCGTGCTGGCGAGCATGAGCCGCGGCGTGGCGCGCAACAGCCTGCACACCCAGGGCCAGGCGATCGATATCAGGGTGCCCGGCTTCTCGCCCTATCAGGTGCGCGAGGTGGCGCGCGAGCTGGGCCTGGGCGGCGTCGGCTATTATCCGCGCACCGGCTTCGTGCACGTCGACACCGGCCCGGTGCGCTACTGGTAGATCGCGTCGGCGCCGAATCGAAACGGGCCGCGTCAGCGGCCCGTTTGCATTTGGGTTCGACGCGCCCTGCTCAGCCGACGTGCGAGCGCAGCATCCACGCCGCCTTGGCCATCTCTTCCTTGCGGCCGTTCATCAGGTCGCCGGTCTCGGTGTCGCCCGCCTCGTCGGCCATGTCGCCGAGCTTGCGACAGGCCTTCACCAGCGCGTCGTTGTCGGACGCCAGCTGCGCGCACATCTCCTGCCAGCTCTCGCCGCCCTTGGCCTCTTTAAGCGAGGCCAGCTTGCCGTAGACCGCGAAGCCGCCGGGCGCCGGGAAGCCCAGGGTACGGATGCGCTCGGCGAGCTCGTCGATCGCCAGATGTAGCGCCGCGTACTGGGTGCCGAACAAGGTGTGCAGGCCCTGGAAGTTCGGGCCGGTGACGTTCCAGTGGAAGTTCTGGGTCTTGAGCGCCATCAGGTAATGATCCGCCAGCACCTCGGCCAAGCCGTCGGCGACCTTCTTGCGTACATTGGCGCCCAGACCGAGATCGACTTTCTCCGCCATTTCCGAACTCCCGCGTGTGAGTATTTCAGTACTTGGCGCCGGGTCGGATCACCGTCAAGGAGGCACCCATGCCGCAGTGGAAAGGCCGGGTTTCGGTTCTCGAGGCCAACATCGTCGCGCTCGATGTCGATGC
The DNA here is from genome assembly GCA_016869975.1 of Alphaproteobacteria bacterium. GTDB lineage: Bacteria > Pseudomonadota > Alphaproteobacteria > Reyranellales > Reyranellaceae > JAFAZJ01. Next base: position 51,756 of record VGCZ01000012.1, on the reverse strand, counting down.
CATCGTCAATGCCGCCAATTCATCGCTGTTGGGCGGCGGCGGCGTCGACGGCGCCATCCATCGGGCCGCCGGGCCGGAGCTGGTCGCCGAGTGCCGGATGCTCAATGGCTGCCGCACCGGCGAGGCCAAGATCACCAAGGGCTATCGGCTGAAGGCCCGGCACGTGATCCACACGGTCGGGCCGGTCTGGAACGGCGGCGAGCGCGGCGAGGCCGGGCTGCTGGCGTCGTGCTACCGCAACGCGCTGGCGCTGGCCGAGAAGCATAGCCTGCGATCGATCGCCTTCCCGGCGATCAGCACGGGCGTCTATCGCTACCCCGCCGAGGAGGCCACACGCATCGCCATCGAAGCCGTGCGCGACGGACCGGCGATCGAGCGCGTCACCTTCTGTTGCTTCGGGCAGCCGATGTACGACCTCTATCTCCGCATCCTGGCCGGGATCGACTGATCACTGGCCGAAGCGGTGGTGGTCGCCCGCGAGATAGGCCGTTTCGGCCGGCGTGTCGGCCCGCCCGAGGGCGGCGTTGCGATGGGGGAACCGGCCGAACCGGGCGACGATGTCCCGGTGCGCCACGGCCCAAGTCAGAACGACCACCGGGCTGTGGCGCGCGAACAGGCCGATCGAGCGGTGCTGATCGCCCAGCGACTCGCTGTGCTCGAAGGGCAGGTAGAAGAACTTGGCGATCTGGCAGGGAAAGCGCCGGTCGTAGCCGCGGGCCAGCGCCATATGGGCGACGTGCCGCGCGTGGCGGTCGCCGGCGAAGGCGGCGGATGTGCCCCGTCCGGTGTTGCGGGTGAACTGGTCGAGCAGCAGCACCAGCGCCAGCGCGCCATCGGGCGTGTCGATCCAATGGTCGTGGCGCCGCGCCTTGGCGCGCTCGATGTCCCGGCCGAAGCGGCGAGCGATCTCGGCGTCGAAATCGGGCCCGCCGGCGAACCAGATGGCGCGGGCTTCGCCGTAGCGGGCATGGCTCTTGGGCAGGCACCAGAAATCGAGGATAGCGGTGATACGCGGGTCGAGCATGTTGGCTTAGGATGAAGGCGAGCAGCGTGGGGAGGACCGATGGGCAAGGTCAGGAACGTCCTGTTTATCATGTGCGATCAGTTGCGAGCCGATCATCTGTCGTGCGCCGGTCACCCCCACCTGTCGACGCCGCACATCGACTCCCTGGCCAAGCGCGGCGTGCTGTTTCCGCGCGCCTATGTGCAATCCGCCGTCTGCGGCCCCTCGCGCATGTCGTTCTATACCGGCCGCTACGTACAGAGCCACGGCGCGACCTGGAACCGGGTCCCGCTGTCGATCCGCGAACACACCATCGGCGACTATCTGCGGCCGGCCGGCCTGCGTGTGGCGCTGGCCGGCAAGACCCATGTGCTGCCCGACACCGAGGGGCTGGAGCGCTATGGCATCGAGGGTGGCTCGGCGCTGGCCGCCCTGATGCGCACCGGCGGGTTCGAGGAGCTCGACCGCTACGACGGCCATTCGCCGCCCGGCGTCGAGAGTGGCTACCCGGCCTTCCTGCGCGCCCATGGCTATGTCGCCGACGACCCCTGGAACGAGTTCGTCATCGCCGCCGACGGTCCCGATGGCGAGAAGCTCTCGGGCTGGAACATGCGCAACGTGCGGCTGCCGGCGCGCGTGAAGGAGGAACACTCCGAGACCGCCTATATGACCGACCAGGCGATCCGTTTCGTCGAACGCCAGGGCAAGGCGCCCTGGTTCCTCCATCTCAGCTACGTCAAGCCGCACTGGCCCTACATGGCGCCGGCGCCCTACCACGCCCTGTACGGCCCGCAGCATTGCCAGCCGCTCAATCGCGCCGAGTCGGAGCTGGTCGACCAGCACCCCGTGCTCGCGGCCTATCGCCGGCACGAGGAGTCGGTCTCGTTCCAGCGGCCGGACGCCGCCGCGACCGTGCGGCCGGCCTATATGGGCCTGATCAAGCAGATCGACGACCACCTGGGCCGCCTGTTCGCCGTGATGGCGAAAGCCGGCCGGCTCGAGGACACGCTGATCGTCTTCACCGCCGACCACGGCGATTTCCTGGGCGATCACTGGCTGGGCGAGAAGGAGATCTTCTACGAGGAGGCGGTCCGCGTGCCGTTCATCGTCGTCGACCCCGACGCCGCGGCCGACGCCACGCGCGGCACGGTCGACCAGCGCTTCGTCGAGGGGGTCGACGTGGTGCCGACCTGCCTCGACGCGCTCGGCCTGCCGCCCCGGCGCCACCTGATCGAGGGCCGTTCGTTACTGCCCCTGACGCGGGGCGCGGCCGTCCCCGACGACCGGGCCTCCAGCAAGGCGCAGTCGCGCGACGACCGCACCGGCTGGCGCGACGCGGTGTTCTCGGAGCTCGACTATTCCTTCCGCGAGGCGCGCCGAACGCTGGGCCGCCACGTACGCGATTGCCGTGCCTTCATGGTGCGAACGGACCGCTGGAAGTACGTGTGGTGGCTCGATTTCCCGCCGCAGCTCTTCGATCTTGAGAACGACCCGCGCGAGCTGGTCGATCTCGGCCGCGACCCCGGCCATGCCTCGGTGCGCGACGAGATGCGGGTCAGGCTTTTCGACTGGATGCGGGCACGCAAGAGCCGGATCACGGTCGCCGACGACTTCGTCGAGGCGCGGACTGCGGCACATAAGGCACACGGAATCTTTTTCGGCGTGTGGTGATCCAACTTTGGTCGTGATTCGTTGGTAAGGGTGATGCGGTCAGAGTAAGGTCAGCCAATCAACCCCTGTCGCCTGCCCGAGAGTCGCGTGTTGCGGCGTCGTCCGTTCATCCTCGCTGCTGGTGCCAGCCTTCTGGCTGCGGCGAGAGGTGCGTCGGCGCAAGGCCCGGCGACGCGCAACTTGATGGTCGGCGCCGGCCCGATCGGTGGAACCTACTTCCCCGTCGCCAGCCTGATCGCCACCGCCATCAGCAATCCGCCGGGCGGGCGACCCTGCGACGCCGGCGGCAGTTGTGGCGTGCCCGGCCTGATCGCCGAGGCGATCGCCACGCAGGGATCGGTCGAGAACATCAAGCGCATGGCGGAGGGCACGCTCGACGCCGCCCTGGCCCAAGCCGACATCGCGGCGGCGGCGCTGGCCGGCGACGAGATATTCGCCGGCAGGCCGGTCACCGGCCTGCGGGCCGCCGCCAACCTGTTCCCCGAGACCGTCCACATCGTCGCCCGCCGCGACCGCGGCCTCGACAGCATCGCCGACCTGCGCGGTCGCACCGTGTCGCTGGGCGAGGCGGGATCCGGCACCCTGCCGCTGGCGCGCGCGCTGCTGAACGCCTACGGGCTGGGCCGGCGAGACATCGTCGCCGAGTACGTCTCGCCGCAGGCCGCGAGCCACAAGCTGCGCGAAGGCACGCTCGACGCCTTCATCATGGTCGCGGGCCAGCCTGCGCCGCTGCTCGTCGGCCTCGCCCGGCAGCTCGAGATCGAACTGCTGCCGGTCACGTCGGGTGTCGCCGAGCGGCTGCGGCGCGAACGGCCTGGCCTGGTGACGCTGACGGTCCCGGGCAACATGTACCAGGGCGTCGAGGCCTGCGATTCGATCGCCGTGGGCTCGCAGCTGATCGTCTCCAGCAGCGTCGACGAGGATGTCGTGTATGGCAGCCTGCGCGCGCTGTTCCATCCCTCGGTGCGCGCCAAGCTGGATCGCGGCCATCCCGCGGCCGCGCTGATCACCTTGGAGACGGCGCTCGACGGGCTGGCCGTGCCACTGCATCCCGGCGCGTCGCGCTTCTACAAGGAGCGCGGGCTGCTGAGGGATTGACGGATGGGGTTCAACCGTCATTCCAAGCGGAGCGGGGGATCCAGCGAGGCCTTGTAGGTTCCTCGCTTCGCTCGGAATGACAGGGTTGGGACCGGGTCGATCAGCGGAATTCGTACTGTTCGACCAGCCACGGCTCGTGCTTGGCGGCGTCGACCCATTCGGCCATCGCCGGGTATCTCATCACGTTGTCGCAATAGGTCTTCGCCTCCTCGTCGAGCGACACGGCGTAGGTGCGAAAGCGCGTCACGACGGGGGCGAATATCGCGTCGGCCGCGGTGAAGGGGCCGAAGAGGAAGCCGTCGTCGCGCGCCGCCGAGCCGGCGAAGCGCTTGCGGCAGTCGAGCCAGATCGCGACGATGCGCTGCACCTGGGTCATCACTTCTGGCGTGCGGCCGTGGCCCGGGAACGAGCCGCGGATGTTCATCGGCATCTCACGACGCAGGTCGGGGAAGCCGGAGTGCATCTCAGCCGATACTGAGCGAGCAACCGCTCGCGCCGCTTGCGCCTCGGGCCACAAGCCGGCGGCGGGATAGAGCTCGTGCAGGTACTCCGCGATCGCCAGCGAATCCCAGATCGTCAGCCCCTTGTGGATCAGCGCCGGCAGCAATCCCGATGTCGAATAGCGCGCGATCTCGGCCTTGGTCTCCGGCGCGTACAGGCGAATGAGCGTCTCGTCGAATTCGATACCGGCGATTTTGCACATCAGCCAGCCGCGCAGCGACCACGATGAGTAATTTCTGTTGCCGAAAACCAGATTGAACTCGGCCATGTTGTCCTCACCTCATCGCCGCGGTACTCACACATCGGCGTTGCAAGCCACACCGATTCACGACCATGCTGCGTGCTTCGCGTCGAGACTATAGCAGAAGCCGGGGGATCGGACTGTGACGCTTCCGTTCATCGATCGCGCACCGGCGGCGGTTCCGGTGGCCGTCGTCGCACCGTCCGAATGGGCGGCTTGGTTCAAGCGTCAGCCGGCCAAGGCGCGCACCTGGCTGCAGGCCGCCTCGATCACCGGCAAGTCGGGCGACTTCGCCCTGGTGCCCGACGGCGACGGCAAGCCGGCGATGGCCGTCGTCGTGCGTTCGGCGAAGCCGACGATGTGGGACTACGGTGCGCTGGCCACGCGTCTGCCGCCCGGCGACTACGCGCTGGTCGGCGACAGTTCACCGATCCCGATCACCGAGGCGGCGATCGCCTTCGCGCTGGGCTCGTGGCGCTTTTCGCGCTACCGCAAGTCGACGAAGCCCGTACCGCGCCTGGTGTGGCCGTCGAAATGCGATCGCGCCGAGGTCGAGCGCGTCGCCCAATCGATGTTCATGGCGCGCGACCTGATCACCACGCCGGCCAACGACATGGGTCCGGCGGAACTGGCGTTGGCCGCCCGCGCCCTGGCGCGCAAGCATCGCGCGCGCTTCGCCGTGATCGTCGGCAACGAGCTGCTGCGGCGCAACTACCCGGTGATCCACGCCGTTGGCCGCGCCTCGACCCGCGCGCCGCGCCTGATCGACATCGTCTGGGGCCGGCCGAGCGCGCCCAAGGTGACCCTGATCGGCAAGGGCGTGTGCTTCGATTCCGGCGGCCTCGACCTCAAGCCCGCCGCGGGCATGCTGAACATGAAGAAGGACATGGGCGGCGCGGCCACCGTGCTGGCCGTGGCCTCGATGGTGATGGCGGCCAGGCTCAACGTGCGGCTACGCGTGCTGATCCCGGCGGTCGAGAACAGCGTCTCGGGCAGCGCCTTTCGGCCGATGGACATCATCACCTCGCGCAAGGGCGTCACGGTGGAGATCGGCAACACCGACGCCGAAGGCCGCCTGATCATGTGCGACGCGCTCGCCGAGGCGGTGCGCGAGGAGCCGGCGCTGGTGGTCGACGTCGCCACGCTCACCGGCGCCGCGCGCGTGGCGCTGGGCCCCGACGTGCCGGCGCTGTTCTGCAACGACGACGCCAGCGCCGAGGCGCTGCTCAAGAGCGGGCGCGAGCGCGAGGACCAGCTGTGGCGCATGCCTCTGTGGCGCGGCTATCGCCGATTTCTCGACAGCAAGATCGCCGACATCAACAACGCCGGCCAGACGCCGTTCGGCGGCGCCATCACCGCGGCGCTGTTCCTGCAGGAATTCGTGCCGGACTCGGTGCCCTGGATGCACATCGACACCATGGCCTGGAACCAGGGCCAACCCGGCCGTCCCGAAGGCGGCGAAGCGATGGGCGCCCGCGCGCTGTTCGCGATGCTCAAGGAGCGTTACCCGAGGCGGTGAAGTACCGCTGTCGTCCTGAGCGCAGCGAAGGACCTTATGGTGGTGCCTGCGCGCGCTACGTTCACGGACGACCACGATACCGCGAGATCCTTCGCTGCGCTCAGGACGACGGGGAAGGTTGCCACGGCACGGCACGCCGCTCGCTCACGTCGGTCCTTCGCGTGCGCCACCATGTGCCGATCGCCGCGAGTTCGCCGGCGACGACTTCACGGAACCCCAGCCACATCTGCTTTCGGCCGAGCAATGAATGGGCGATCGCGGCGAGCAGGCCGGGTTGGGTGCGCGAGCCTTTGAGGGTGTGGTTGAGCACGATGGCGAAGGCGCGCGGCGGCGGCAGGTATTCGAGATAGCCCAGCGTGGCGTTGTGCATCATGTCGCGCAGCGCCAGCCGGTCGATCTGGCCGCGGTCGTCGGAATCGTGGCGCGTCGCCGGGAAGTGGTCGACGCCGATGGCGGGGTCGTAGATCAGGATCCAGCCGGCGCGGCGGATGGCGCCGCCGAACAGATACTCGTTGGCGACCTGCGCGCCTTGTCCGCGCAGGCGGCGGTCGAAGCGCAGCGTGCCGATGGCGGCGCGGCGGAAAGCCATGCACACGCCCTTGAGCGACTCGACCGCGCGCGCCGGGCCGAAGCCGGCGTTGTGGTTGCCGTAGACGCGGCCGTACCACGTGCTGACGCCGACCCGCGCCTCGGGCGGCCAGTCGTCGCGCCGCTCGCCCATGAAGATGTGGTCGCGGCCGCCGACACCGCCGGCGCGTGCGTTGGCGAGGAAATGGCCGGATATGCGTTCGAGCCAGTCGGGATGCGGCGTGGCGTCGTCGTCGGTCATCGCCACGATGTCGCCGGTCGCGGCGTCGAGGCCCTCGTTCAGCGCGGCCACGACGCCCGGGACGCTCACCACGCGAACGACCAACGCCAGCGGCGCGGGGTCGTAGGCGGCCAGCATCGCCTCGGTCGCCGTGTCGATGTCGCGCCGGATGACCACGACGCGGGCCGCCGGTTTGGTCTGTCGCTTCAGGGCGTCGAGGCAGCGGCGCAAGTCGTCCGGCCGCTTGTAGGTCGGCACGATGACTGTGGCGTCCATCTCAATAGCCGGCGGCCCGGTCGATGAGGTTCACGAGCGGCTGGCCGGCGCGCAGGCGGCGCACATTGTCGGCGACGCTGGCGGCGGCGGTGCGCGGGTTGGTCGGCCCGGCGATATGCGGCGTGACGCGCACCTTGGGATGCGTCCAGTAGGGATGGTCCGACGGCAGCGGCTCGACATGGAAGACGTCGAGCGTCGCGCCAGCGAGGCGACCGCTGTCGAGCGCCGCCAGCAGATCGGCGTCCACGACGTGGCCGCCGCGCGCCATGTTGATGAAATAGGCGCCCTTGGGCAGACGCGCGAAGGCGCGCGCGTCGAGCATGTTGGCGGTCTGCGGCGTCATCGGCAGCACGTCGATCAGGATGTCGCTGCGCGCCAGCAGCGCCGACAGCCCCTCCGGTCCATGGAAGCATTCGACGCCGTCGATCTTGCGTGGCGTGCGGCTCCAGCCGGCGGTCGGAAAGCCCAGCATGGCGAATTTGCGCGCCGTGTCGGCGCCGATCTCGCCCAGGCCCAGGATGCCGACGCGGCGCAGCACTGTGTCGGTATAGGGGATCTCCTCCCAGACCTTGCGGCGTTGCAGCTCCATATAGGCGTCGATGTCGCGGTGGTGGCGCAGCGCCCAGTAGATCGCGTATTCGCTCATCTGCCCGACCAGGCCGGGATCGATGATGCGCACGATCGGCACGTTCCTGGGCAGGTCGGGATCGATCAGCAGGTGATCGACGCCCATGCCGAGCGAGACGATCAGCTTGAGGTTGGGCAGGCGTGCTAGCGCGCCCGGCGGCGGCTTCCAGGCCAGCGCGATGCCGATATCGTTGACGTCGCCATGCTGGCCCCAGGCGCGCATGTCGATGCTCTCGCCGAGCGCCTGGCCGAGCCGCTCGCGCCAACCCTTCCAGTCGCCGCCGCCCTGCGCGGCAACGACGTAGCAGAACGCCTGGCTCATGTGGCGACCGCGCCTTCGTCGGCGCCGATCGGCTCCAGGTTGAAGGCGGCCTCCATCAGCGCCTTGGTGTAGGGCGTCTGCGGATCCTCGAAGATCTGACGCGCCGGGCCGCGTTCGACCACCAAGCCATTGCGCATCACGATCACCTCGTCGGCCAAAGCGCGCACGACTTTGAGGTCGTGGCTGATGAACATATAGGCCAGCTTGTGGCGTGCCTGGAGGTAGCGCAGCAGGTCGACGATCTGCGCCTGCACGCTCATGTCGAGCGCCGAGGTCGGCTCGTCCAGCACGACGAATTTCGGCTTCAGCACCATGGCGCGGGCGATGGCGATGCGCTGGCGCTGGCCGCCGGAGAACTCGTGCGGGTAGCGGTCGCGCATCGCGGGGTCGAGGCCGACCTCCGCCAGCACCGAATCGACCAGGTCGCGCCGTTCCTGCGCGTCGCGCGCGATGCCGTGCACGTCGAGCCCCTCGCCGACGATCTGCTCGACCGACATGCGCGGGCTGAGCGAGCCGTAGGGGTCCTGGAAGACGATCTGCATCTCCTTGCGCAGCGGCCGGAGCTGGCGGGCCGGCAGCGCGCGCAGGTCGCGGCCCTCGAAGCGGATCGAGCCCATGCTCTGTTCCAGCCGCAGCAGCGCCAGACCCAGGGTCGTCTTGCCCGAGCCGCTCTCGCCGACGATGCCCACGGTGTGGCCGCTGCGCAGCTCCAGCGAGACGCCGTCGACCGCCTTGATATGGCCGACGGTGCGGCGGAACACGCCGCGCTTGATCGGGAAATGAACCTTCACGTCGTCGGCCGCCATCACGACAGGCGCGTCAGGGTCGCGCTCGCCCGGTTTGCCCTTGGGCTCGGCCGACAGCAGATGCTTGGTGTAGGTGTGCGACGGCGTGTCGAACACCTGCTCGACCGGGCCGTGCTCGACGATGCGGCCATCGTTCATCACGCAGACCCGGTCGGCCATCTTGCGCACGATGCCGAGGTCGTGGGTGATGAACAGCAGCGCCATGCCGTACCGCTTCTGCAAGGTCTTCAGCAGGGTCAGGATCTGCGCCTGGATGGTGACGTCGAGCGCCGTGGTCGGCTCGTCGGCGATCAGCAGGTCGGGCTCGTTCGCCAAAGCCATGGCGATCATCACGCGCTGGCGCTGGCCGCCGGATAGCTGGTGCGGGAAGGCGTCGAGCCGCTTGGCCGCCTCGGGGATGCCGACCTGGTGCAGCAGCTCCAGGGTACGCGTGCGCGCGGCGGCCTTGGTCAGGCCCTTGTGCAGCAGCAGCGACTCGCTCACCTGCCGCTCGATCGTGTGCAGCGGGTTGAGCGAGGTCATCGGCTCCTGGAAGATCATGGCGACACGATCGCCGCGCACGCGGCGCAGCTTGTCGCCCGTCGTGCCGATCATCTCCTCGCCAGCGAAGCGGATGCTGCCGGAGGGATGGCGCGCCGGCGGGTAGGGCAGCAACTGCAGGATCGACAGCGCCGTCACCGACTTGCCCGAGCCCGACTCGCCCACCAGCGCCACGGTCTCGCCGCGCGCGATGCTGAACGAGACGTTGCGCACCGCGTGCACGGCGCCCGGCCCCTGGCCGAAATCGACCGACAGGTCGTCGATCACCAGCAGGGGCTCGGCGGACGTGGGGGAGGGCGGCGGCACGGACATCAGGAGGGCAGCTTACGCGGATCGAAGGCGTCGCGCACCGCCTCACCGATGAACACCAGCAGGCTGAGCGCGACGGCGATCACCATGAAGCCGATGAAGGCCAGGCGGGGCGTGGTCAGGTTGTTCTTGCCCTGCAGCAGCAGCTCGCCCAGCGAGGCCGATCCCGGTGGCAGGCCGAAGCCCAGGAAGTCCAGCGCGGTCAGCAACGTCACCGAGCCCGCCAGGATGAACGGCAGGAATGTCAGCGAGGAGACCATGGCGTTGGGCAGCATGTGGCGGAACATCATCCGGACGTTGGAGACGCCCAGCGCCCGGGCGGCGCGCACATAGTCGAAGTTGCGGCCGCGCAGGAACTCGGCGCGCACCAGCCCGACCAGCCCCATCCAGCCGAACAGCAGCATGATGCCCAGCAGGTTCCAGAACCCGGGCTGGATGAAGCTGGCGAGGATGATCAGCAGGAAGAGGATGGGCATGCTCGACCAGATCTCGAGGAAACGCTGGAAGAGCAGATCGGTGAGCCCGCCGAAATAGCCCTGGACCGCCCCGGCGGCGATGCCGATGGCCGAACCGAGGATGGTCAGCAGGAAGCCGAACAGCACCGAGATGCGAAAGCCGTAGAGCAAGCGCGCCAGCACGTCACGCGCCTGGTCGTCGGTACCCAGCGGGTTCTGCCAAGTAGGCGGCGAGGGCGCCGGCCGGCCGAGGTTGGTCACCAGCGTGGCGTAGCTGAACCGCACCGGCGGCCACAGCATCCAGCCCTTCTCCCGGATCAGCGGGCCGACGCCGTTGTCGTCGTACTTGGCGTCGACCGGCAGGTCGCCGCCGAACGTCGCCTCGGGATAGTTCTGGAAGATCGGCATGAAGAAGGCGCCGTCGTAGCGCACGAGGATCGGGCGGTCGTTGGCGATGAACTCGGCGAACAGGCTGACGAAGAAGGCGACGCCGAAGATCAGCAGCGACCAGTAGCCACGCTTGTTGGCGCGGAAGTTCGCCAGCCGCCGGCGCATCAGAGGCGTCAGCCGCATCGTCTCAGGCCCCGCGGGCTTCGAAGTCGATACGCGGGTCGACCACGACGTACATCAGGTCGCCGAGCAGGCCCATCAGCAGGCCGAGCAGGCCGAATACCCAGAGCGTGCCGAACATCACGGGATAGTCGCGATTGAGCGCGGCGTTGAAGCCGAGATAGCCCAGGCCGTCGAGCGAAAAGATCACCTCGATCAGCAGCGAGCCGGTGAACAGCACCGACAGGAAGGCCGAGGGGAAGCCGGCGACGACGATCAGCATGGCGTTGCGGAAGACGTGGCCATAGAGCACGCGCCGGTCCGACAGCCCCTTGGCGCGCGCAGTCTGCACGTACTGCTTGCCGATCTCCTCGATGAAGGAGTTCTTGGTCAGCATGGCAAGCGTTGCGAAGCCACCGATCACCATGGCCAGCACCGGCAGGGCGATGTGCCAGAGATAGTCGACGGCCTTGCCGACCAGGGACAGCTCGGCCCAGTTGTCCGAGGTCAGGCCGCGCAGCGGGAAGATCTGCCAGAAGCTGCCGCCGGCGAAGAGCACGACCAGCAGCAGCGCGAACAGGAAGCTGGGCACCGCGTTGCCGACGACGACCACGGCCGAGCTCATGACATCGAAGCGCGAGCCGTCGCGCACCGCCTTGGCGATGCCCAGCGGGATCGAGATCAGGTAGATCAGCAGCGTCGTCCATAGCCCGAGCGTGATCGACACGGGCATCTTGGAGATCACCAGATCGACGACCTTGGTGTTGCTCTGGAAGCTCTCGCCGAGGTCGAAGACGACGTAGTCGCGCAGCATCAGGAAGAAGCGCTCGTGGATCGGCTTGTCGAAGCCGTACTGCTTCTTGATGCGCTCCAGCAGCTCGGGCGGGATGCCGCGCGCGCCGCGCGAGCCGCCGGGATCGGTGCTGGACTGCGGCGTGTCCCGTACCTCCACGCCGCCGCCGCCGCTGAAGCGCGTCGTGGCGTCGACGTCGCGGCCCTGGATCTTGGCGATGACCTGGTCGACGGGACCGCCCGGCGCCGCCTGGATGATGAAGAAGTTGATGGTCATGATCCCGAGCAGGGTCGGGATCATGAGCAGCAGGCGGCGCAGGATATAGGCGGTCACGGGCGTGGCGGCGTCACGTCTTGCGCTCGGGCGCGCGCTGCGAGAGCGTGCGTTCCTTCTCCGCGTCGATCCACCACGTGGTCCAGCCGCGCGGACTGTACTTCGCGAGCTTCTCTGGCCGGCCGAACTTGTCCCAGTACGCGACCCAGAACACGGTCGAGCGATATTGCGGCACGACGAACTGGTTCCACAGCAGAACGCGGTCGAGCGCCCGGGTGCGCGTGACCAGGCTCTGTCGATCCGGCGCCGAGATCACCAGCTCGATCAGCTTGTCGACGGCCGAATCCTGGATGCCGATCGTGTTACGGCTGCCCTGGGTCTGCGCCGCCTTCGATCCCCAGAATTCGCGTTGCTCGTTGCCCGGCGACAGCGACTGGGGAAACAGATCGATCGTGGCCTCGAAGTCGAACGAGTCCATGCGCTTCTGATACTGCACGGGATCGACCGTGCGCAGCCTGACCTCGACGCCGACGCGATCGCACCACTGCTTGAAGGGCAGGCCGAACTGCTCGAGGCGCGGTTCGCCCAGCAGCAGTTCGAACGACAGCGGTTGGCCGCTCTTGAGATTGGTCATCTTGCCGTTGCGGATCTCCCAGCCGGCTTCCTTCAGAAGGCCGATGGCGCGACGGGCTCCTTCCCGATTGTTGCCCGATCCGTCGGTGACCGGCAGCTTGTATTCCTTGTCGAAGACCTCCGGCGGAATCTGGCCGCGCAGCGGCTCGAGGATCGCCAGCTCCTCCTTCGACGGCAGCCCGGTCGCGGCGAGCTCGGAGTTGAAGAAGAAGCTGTTGACGCGGGTCAGCAGCCCGTGGGTCAGCGTCTTGTTGAACCACTCGAAATCGACCAGATGGATGAAGGCCTCGCGGAAACGACGGTCGCGGAACTGCTCCTTGCGCAGGTTGAAGACGATGCCCTGCATGGGCAGCACATTGCCGTGCGGCATCGTCGCCATCTTCACCGCGCCCGACTTCACCGCCGGGAAATCATAGGCCGTCGCCCACAGCCGCACGGTGGCCTCGTCGCGATAGTCGATCTGGCCGGCCTTGAACGCCTCGAACGAAACCTGCTCGTCGCGATAATAATCGTAGCGCACGACGTCGAAATTGTGCCGGCCCTTGTTGAGCCACAGCTCGCGGCCCCAGTAATCCTCGACGCGCCGCATGGTGATGTGGCGGCCGGCCTCCAGCGAATCGACGCGGTATGGACCGCTGCCCAGCGGGATCTCCAGGCTGGTCCTGTCGAACTCGCGCGTCGCCCACCAGTGCTTGGGCAGCACCGGCAGCTGGCCGATGATGTTGGGCAGCTCGTGGTTGTCGCCGCCGCCGAAGGTGAACTTGACATGCCGGTCGTCGAGCTTCTCGGCCGTCTTCACGTCCTGCCAGTACGTGGCGTAGCTCGGCGCGCCCTTCTCCTTGAGGATGTTGAAGGAGAAGACGACGTCGTCGGGCGTCACCGGCTTGCCGTCGTGCCAGCGCGCCTCGGCGCGCAGCTTGAAGGTCGTCCAGGAGCGGTCGGCCGGCACCTCGATGGTCTCGGCCAGCAGGCCATAGCCCGTCGACGCCTCGTCGCCATTCGAGCCGAGCAACGTCTCGTAGATCAGGCCGACGGCGCCGGCCGGCGTGCCCTTGAGGATGAACGGATTCAGCGAGTCGAACGTGCCGCGGCCGGCCAGCTTGATCGTGCCGCCCTTGGGCGCGTTGGGGTTCACGTAGGCGAGGTGCTTGGCGCCGGGCGGCGTCTCGGGCGTGCCGTGGATGGCGATGCCGTGGGAGATGACGGTCTTGCCCGCGCCCTGCGCCCAACTCGACGGTGCGCCGATCGACGGCCAAGCCGCCGCTGTCGCCAGTCCGAGCACTACCGACCGTCGCTCGACGCCGCGCCTGATCATGCCGTTGGCCTCCGTCTGACCCCGATGGCGAAGCTAGGACGTCCTTCGTGGCAAACCAAGGGCCACGGCGCTCACGAAAGGGTCATGGTGGGCGCGGTCAGCCGGCCAGCGTCTCGAGAGCCAACGCGTGCAGCCGGCGGTCGCCGGCGGCCACGATGGTGCCGTCGGAGTCGAGGTCGAGCGGTTTGCCGGCCCAGTCGGTGCAGACGCCGCCGGCGCCCTCGATTACCGGCCCCAGCGCAGCGTAGTCGTACTGCTTCAGCGACGCCTCGACGACCAGATCGACATGGCCCAGGGCGCACAGGCCATAGGCGTAGCAATCGCCACCCCAGCGCAGGTTCTTGACCACCCGCGCCAGCTTCTCGTGCCGGGGCGCCAGCGAGTCAGTGAACATCGCCGGTGCGGTCGAATAGAGATAGGCGTTCGCCAGGCTGGTGCAGGCGCGGGTGGCGATCGGCCGGCCGTTGAGCGTGCTTTGCGCGCCGGCGTAGCCGAGCCAGCGTTCGCGCAGGATCGGCTGGTCGATGATGCCCAGCACCGGCCGGCCGCGATGGCACAGCCCGATCAAGGTGCCGAAGATCGGCATGCCGGTGATGAAGGCGCGCGTGCCGTCGACCGGGTCGAGCACCCAGACCCACTCGGCGTCGGCGCGCACGGTGCCGTATTCCTCGCCCAGGATGCCGTGGTCGGGCACCTCGGCCTCGAGGATGGCGCGCATGCGCTCCTCGGCCTGGCGGTCGGCGATGGTCACCGGCGAGGCGTCGTCCTTGTCGTCGATCTCGACGCGGGTGCGGAAATGGCGCGCGATCACCGGCCCCGCCGCGTCGGCCAGCCGCTCGGCGAGCGCGACGTAGGAAGCGGGAACGGAAACCGGCATCGGGTAGGAGGCGTGGGTCCTACTTCAGCGACTTCAGATACGCGATGACGTCGGCGCGTTCCTTGTCGTTGCTCAGGCCGGCGAAGGCCATCTTGGTCTGCTTGATGAAAGCCGCCGGCTTCCACAGGAACTCGTTGAGCGTCGCGTCGTCCCACTCGCCGCCCTTGCCCTGCAGGCTGGTCGAATAGGCGAAACCCGCGATATGAGCCTTCTTGGCGCCGTGGATGGCGAACAGGTTCGGGCCGACCTTGTTGGCGCCACCCTTGTCCGGCGTGTGGCAGGTCAGGCATTTCCTGTCGAAGGCGACCTTGCCGGCGGCGACGTCACCGCCCGGCGGCAGCGCCGGCACCAGGGCGGGCGCGGCGCCCGGCTTGGTTTCGATCGCGGCTTCCTGGACGGCGATATGCGGCTTGTCGGGAAAACTCGGGTGCACGAGCGCGCCGGCGACCTTGCCGATGATCATGGCGCCCAGGCTGGCGGCGAGAACCGCGCCGGCGATCTTGTTGAACTCAAGCGACATCGCGCGTGCCCAATCCGTGCTCTTCGAGTGGCAATTCCTGCCCCCGAGTGGGCATCTACCACACCCCCGGGAACGGCTGTAGTATCGAATCGCTGACGCCACGCCCGACGCGGCCTAAGGTCGCAACGCCCTCATTTCGCTCGGCAAATGACCAACCCCATCGTCGTCGTGCCGGCACGGCTGGGCGCCGGCCGCCTGCCCGGCAAGCCGCTGCTCGATATCGCCGGCGAGCCTCTGATCGTTCATGTCTGGCGCCGCGCCGTTGAAGCCGGCATCGGCCCGGTCGTGGTCGCCGCCGCCGACGCGGAGATCATCGCTGTCATCGAGCAAGCGGGCGGGCGCGCGATGCCGACCGATCCCGGCCTGCCCACCGGCTCCGACCGCGTTGCCGCGGCCGTCGCCGTAATCGATCCCGGCCGGCGCCATGACGTGGTCGTCAACCTCCAGGGCGACCTGCCGACGATTGCGCCCACGACCATCGCCACCGCGCTCGAAGGCCTGGCCGACCCGGCGGTCGACATGGCGACCGTCGCCGGTCCGCTCGCGGCCAAGGCGTTCGACGACCGGCATGTCGTGAAGGTGACGATCGACCAGGCCGGGTTCGCGCTCGATTTCAACCGGCGGCGACCCGTCGGGCCGGCGTCGCGCCATATCGGCGTCTACGCTTTCCGGCGCATGGCGCTGGAACGCTTCGCCACCCTGCAGCGCGGCGTGCGCGAGCGGGACGAAAGCCTGGAGCAGCTACGGGCGATGGAGCACGGCATGCGCATCGCCGTGCGCGTCGTGGGCGATACGGCGCCTGCGGTCGATACGGCCGACGGCCTGCAAGCCGTCCGCCGCGCGCTGCTTAGCCGGCGTGTTCCTTGAGGCCAGCCAGCGCGCTGGCTGGCGTTGGCGCGGTTTTACGGCTAATCCAGCGCCGCCCATCCGCCTCGACTGGAATCCCACCATGGCCACGCGCCGCAAGACCGCCGCCCGTTCCGACGCTCCCACCAACGTCATCGCCTTCCAGGGCGAGTTCGGCGCCAATTCCGACATGGCCTGCCGCGCGGCGTTTCCCTACATGACCACCTTGCCGTCGCGCACCTTCGAGGACGCGGTGCAGGCGGTGCACGCGCGCAAGGCCGACCTGGCGATGATCCCGATCGAGAACTCGATCGCCGGCCGCGTCGCCGATCTGCACAGCCTGCTGCCCAATGCCGGCCTGTCGATCGTCGGCGAGCATTTCCAGCGCGTCGAGCACTGCCTCGTGGCGGTCAAGGGCGCCTCGATGAAGACGGTGAAGGTCGCGCGCAGCCACGTACAGGCTTTGGCGCAATGCCGCGGCTTCCTGCGCAATCAACGCATCGCACCCGAGGTGCACGCCGACACCGCCGGCGCCGCCAAGGACATCGCCAAGCTGGGCGACCCGAAGGTCGCCGCCATCGCCTCGTCGCTTGCGGCAAAGATCTATGGACTGCAGGTGCTGAAGCGGAACATCGAGGACGCCGATCACAACACGACGCGCATGCTGATCTTCTCGCGCGACGCCAACGATACCGACTGGCGAGTCGGCGGGCCTTACCTCACCGCCTTCGTCTTCGAGGTCAAGAGCCGGCCGGCGGCGCTCTACAAGGCGCTGGGCGGTTTCGCCACCAACGGAGTGAACATCACCAAGCTGGAGAGCTATCTTTCCGGCGCGGCTTTCGAGCAGGCGCAGTTCTACGCCGAGATCGAGGGCCACAAGGACCATCCCGCCGTGCGGCTGGCGCTTGAAGAGCTGGAGTTTTTCTCCGAGTTGCGGCTGCTCGGCACGTTTCCGGCGCACCCCTTCCGCCGCAAGGGCTGGGAGGCTCCGACGCGCACGGGGACGTGACGAAAGCGCGTGCCGCCTGGCCATTCGCAGCGCGAGGGGACGACCATCGTAGGGGCAAGAGAAAGCCCTGTGCCACAAGCATCGGATGCTTCGATTCGACCACCGTAGCCGCGGAAATTGGAGGTGGCGGGGTGTCGGCTGTACATCCGCTCCCATCTTTTTCGATCGGAGCTCCGCCATGTCCCGCGACCGCACGCTGCCTACCGACTTCTGGACCTGGGAGGCTGTCATCGACTGCTCGGTGACGGCCCGCCTCTTGTTCCTCGGCCTGTGGAACTTCGCCGACGATCACGGCGTGCAGCCGTTGCGTCCCCGCACCATTCGCATGCAGGTGTTTCCTGGCGACGCCATCGATGAAGAGACGATCCGCGCCCTGATCGACGAACTCGTGGCGCGCGGGCTGGTGCGCATCTTCACGGTCGAAGAACAGGACTATCTGTCGGTGATCCACTGGGAGCAGGTCCAGCGGGTCGGCCGCCGGGCGCGGCATCGCTACCCGGCCGATCCCGCCAAGCCGGTGCCGGTCGAGCCAACAGCGCCGCCGCCGTTCCAGCCCGCCGCGCGAGACGCCGCCGACGGTGTGCGGGTGTCGTCGCGCTGGCGTAAAGCGATTCGGCACAATCTGGGCAGATTCTGGCCGGGTGGGCCACCGACCGATCTCGAGCGCTGGATGGCGCGCTGGCTGGTCGATGGCTACGACCTGCAGCGCGACGTCCTGCCGGCGATCGAGGCGGTCTGGCGCGCCGCTTCCGCCGATGGCAAGCCGCTCTCGGGCTTGCAGGCGGTGTCCGACCACTTGGCGACTCACTCCTCCGCTCAGGTGGGCGGGTCTGTCGCATGTGACCCTCTCGCCGCAGGCGGGGAGAGGGAGGGACCCGTCGCGGGTAGCGCGATGGGAGGGTGAGGGGTTCGCGCAACGAACCGCGGCCGCGGTCTGACGAGTAGCAGCCTCTCACCCCGACCCTCTCCCCGCCAGCGGGGAGAGGGAGGTGCGAAAACTACTCCGCGGCCTTGGCCACTGGCCGCGGCTTGAACGGCAGGATGCTGGCGGCGCGGTGATAGGGCACGGGCAGTGGTGGCGGCTCGACGCCCAGCGCCTTGGCCGCGTTCCAGCCCCAGCGCGGGTCGGCCAGGAATGAACGGGCATGCGCGGTGCAGTCGGCCGCGCCCGACGCGATGATCTGCTCGGCCTGCTCGGGCTCGGTGATCACACCCACCGCCCAGGTGGCGATGTCGGCTTCCTTGCGGATACGCGCCGAGAACGGCACGTGGTAGCCCGGCGTCACCGTGATCTTGGCGTTGGGGATCGTGCCGCCCGAGCTGACGTCGATGAAATCGCAGCCCAGCGCCTTCAACTCGCGCGCGGTCTGGATCGAGTCCTCGATGGTCAGGCCGCCCTCGACCCAGTCGATCGCCGAAAGCCGCACGCCCAGCGCGCGTTCGCGCGGCCAGACGCGGCGTACCGCCTCGAAGACCTCGAGCGGAAAGCGCCGGCGTTTCTCCATCGAGCCGCCGTACTCGTCGTCGCGATGGTTGGTGAGCGGCGAGAGGAACTGGTGCAGGAAATAGCCGTGCGCGCCGTGCAGCTCGAGCACCTCGAAGCCCAAGCGTGCGGCGCGCTCGGTGGCGGCGACGAACTCCGCCTTCACGCGATCCATGCCGACGCGGTCGAGCGCCACCGGCGTATGCCATTTCGCCGCCGGCAGCTGCGCGGGTACGCCACCCTGGAAGCCGACGCCCGGTCCGGTCGCGTCGAAGGGGATCGCCGAGGCGGAGATCGTCGACCATGGCGTATCCGGTGCGTCGGCCCCGGTCAGCGGGCCGCCGCCTTTCCACGGCCGCTGCGCCGAAGCCTTGCGGCCGGCATGGGCGATCTGGATGGCGAGCTTGGTGCTTGGCATCCAGGCGCGGCACCAATCAACCACACGCTTGAGCGCGGCCTCGTTGGCGTCGCTGTACAGGCCGAGGCAGCCATGGGTGATGCGGCCCTGCGCCGAGACGTGGGTCGCCTCGACACACATCAGGCCGGCGCCGCTGGCGGCCATCGCGCCGTAATGGGCGAGATGCCAGTCGATCGCCGAGCCCTCGACGGCGGAGTACTGGCACATCGGCGACACGACGATGCGGTTGGGCAATTCGACATCGCCGCCCAGGCGGAAGGGCGTGAACAATTGGGCCATCACGTGATCTCCGATTCTTTCCTTCCTCCCGCCTGCGCGGGGAGAAGGGCTATCAGCCGTTCGGCCCAGGCCCGGCCTCGTGGCCGAGCCAGTTCTCGATCAGGCGGCGCGCGATGGAGTCGCGGCGCGGCATGAAGAAGGAGCCGTCCTTGGGCAGGTTCTCCTCGCGCAGCTCGTCGCGGTGGAACCAGCGCGCGGTGTCGAGCTCCTCCTTGTTGACCTCGAAATCCATGCTCGTGGCCTCGGCGTGGAAGCCGATCATGACCGAGGCGGGGAACGGCCAGGGCTGCGAGGAGTGGTAGCTCACAGCGCTGACCTTGACCTTGACCTCCTCGTAGATCTCGCGCGCCACCGCGTCCTCGAAGCTCTCGCCCGGCTCGACGAAGCCGGCCAGGGTCGAATGCATGCCCTTCGGGAAATGCTTGCCGCGGCCCAGCATGCAGTGATCGCCATGATGCACCAGCATGATCACCGCCGGGTCGGTGCGCGGGAAATGCTGCGCCTTGCAGGACTCGTTGGTACACACCCGCTCGTGGCCGGCCTTGGCGACCCGCGTGGGCGAACCGCAGACGCCGCAGAATTTGTGCCGGCGGTGCCAGTAGGTCATGCCCCGCGCATACGCCAGCAACGAGCCTTCGCGGGCGAAGAGCAGCGGGCCGACCTGGCGCAGATCCATGAATTCGCCGAGCCCGTCGATCGGCATGTCGAAGCCGGTGACGTCGAGCGCGAAATACGCCTCGCCCTCGACCAGGCCGAGGAAGATCGGGTGCGAGCCGCCGCGAATGATGGCGCGCGCCATCATGCCCTGGATGAAGACGGCCGACGGCTTGCCGCGCTTGTCGATCAGGTTGCGATCGCTGTCGACCGGCACGAACCGGGTCTTGGAGGCGACGAGCAGATCCTCGATATCGTCGTCGACCTCGCGGCGGTGCGAAGCGCGATCGATCTCGGCGCTCGAATAGGGATTGCGGCGCATCGGGCGTTTCCGGCGTCTTGGTTTCGGGTTCGGGCCGGACAATGGCACCGCGTACGGCGCGCTTCAACCGGTGGCGCCATGCTAGGATAGCGGACGCCCAATGCAGGAGAGGCCCAGGTGGTAAGGTTCCGTGCGATCGCATGGCTGGCTCTGGCGTCGCTATCATTGGCCGGAGCGGCCGCTGCGCAGACCCATCCGACGTTGAAGGACGCGAAGCTGCCGCCGCTGCTGCCGCTCGCCCTGATCGCCGGCGACGACACCGACACGCGCACCAATTTCCAGGTCTCGCCCGATGGCAAGTGGCTGGCGTGGTCGCAGCGCAGCGGCGGGCGTCCGCAGATCCACGTGCGGCCGATCGCCGGCGGCGACCCCGTGATCGTGCGCACGCCCACCGGCGCGTCGAATTTCCGCTGGCTGCCCGACAGCCGTCGGCTGCGCTACGGGCTCGATAATGGCGGCAACGAGAACACCCAGATCTGGATCGTCGATTCACAGAGTCCGACCGCGCCACCCAAGAACGTCACGCCCTGGCCCGGTACCGCCAACTCCGTCTCGACCACGCGCCTCGATGGCGACGAGGTGCTGCTCTTCAGCAACCGCCGCGACCGACGTGTCTTCGACGCCTATCGGCTGTCGCTGAGCGGCGATCTGACGCCGGTGCTACACGAGCGCAATCCCGGCAACGTCGACCGCGTCTACTTCGACCGCAAGGCGCGGGTGGCGGCGCGCAGTCTACGCGCCGGCGCCGACGGCAAGCGCGCCTTCGAGTTCTGCCCCGGCGTCGTCGCGACCTGCGCGCGCGTCTTCGACATGGAATGGGACGAGCAGGTCGCGATCGTCGATATCGCCGCCGACGAGGAGGAGGTGTGGGCGCTGTCCAACCGCGGTCGCGATCGCGTGGCGGTGGTGCGGCTGAACCTCAGGACCGGCGCCGAGACGGTCCGGCATGTCGATCCCAAGGTCGACGTGGACAGCATCTGGTTCAATACCGAGACGCGCGAGCCGGTGCTGGCGATCCAGTGGCCGGACCGGCAGCGGCTGCATGCCTTCGGCTCGGGCATCGGTCCCGATCTGGCGGCGATGGGCAACGATGGCGGCGCCGACGTGGTGGGCATCCTGAGCCACGACAACGCCATGCGCTGGTTCGTGCTGGGCATGCAGAGCAAGGGCAGCGCGACGCGCATCATTCTCTACGATACGCAGAACAAGGAACGCACCCTGCTCACGGCCGGGGCGTGGGACGCCTACCGCGAGTCCCTGTCGCCGATCAACGCGGTCGACTACAAGGCGCGCGACGGCCTGACGATCAGCGGCTATCTGACATTGCCGGCCGGCGCCCCAGCCAAGAACCTGCCGTCGGTGGTTCTGGTGCATGGCGGGCCGTGGCTGCGCGATTACGGGACGCTCAGCACCACGGCGCAGTTCCTCGCCAATCGCGGCTATGCCGTGCTGCAGGTGAACTACCGTGGTTCGAGCGGCTACGGTCGCGCCCATTTGCGCGGCGGCATCGGCGAGCTCGGCGGCAAGATGCAGGACGACGTCGATGATGGCGTGAAATGGCTGATCGCGCAGGGCATCGCCGATCCGGCGAAGATCGCGCTGATGGGTAGCTCCTACGGCGGCTACGCCACCTTCGTCGGCATGACGCGCACGCCGACGCAATTCGCCGCCGGCGTCGCCAATGTCGGCATCAGCGACCTGCCGGCCTTCATCGACCTCGTGCCGGTGTACTGGGACCGCGGCCGCTGGCACCGTTATCTTGGCCCGTCCAATACCGTCGAAGGCCGCGCCGCGATGTGGCAGCGCTCGCCGCTGGCGCATGTCGACAAGCTCGAGCGGCCGATGCTGATCACGCACGGCGCCAACGACGTGCGCGTGCGCAAGGACCAGAGCGAACGCTTCTATGGCGCGGCGCGGGCGCTGGGCAAGCCGGTCGAGTTCCACCTGTTCGAGAACGAGGGCCACAGCCTCGGGCGATCGGAGAACCGGCTGATCTTTTTCGCCAAGGTCGAGACGTTCCTGGCCAAGCACATCGGCGGGCGGGTCACCGAGGTAAAGGCCGCGCCCGGCCCGGGTAAGCCGCCGGAGCCGGCGCCGGCTGTCGGCAAACAGGAGGGCAGTACGCCCAGCCAGCCGAACCAGCCCCGGAACTAGATCGGAGCCTGTGGTAAAGCGGCCCGATTCGGCCCTTGCGATCAGGCGCCCGAGTCCTGATATAACCGCCTCGGGAGGCCGGCGTGGACGCAGTCTTCGCCAACCCGGTCAGGTCCGGAAGGAAGCAGCCGTAACGAATTCGCTGCGGGTCGTGTCCGGTCTCCCACCCGCCCTCGCCGACGAGGCAGGGCACACGCCGCGAGGCGCCCCTGATCATGGCCGACGCCCCGCTCGACACTCCAGCGCCCGGACCCGATGACACCCACTACCGGGTGTTGGCGCGCAAATACCGTCCCGTCGATTTTTCCACCCTGGTCGGCCAGGAAGCGATGGTGCGCACGTTGCGCAACGCGCTCGACGCCGGTCGCCTGGCGCACGCCTTCATGCTCACCGGTGTGCGCGGCGTGGGCAAGACGACCACCGCCCGCATCATCGCCAAGGCGCTGAACTGCATTGGGCCCGACGGCAAGGGCGGCCCGACCATGGATCCCTGCGGCGTCTGCGCGAACTGCGTGGCGATCACCGAGGATCGCCATGTCGACGTCATCGAGATGGACGCCGCCAGTCGCACCGGCATCAACGACATCCGCGAGCTGATCGAGGGCGTGCGCTATCGCCCGGTCTCTGCGCGCTACAAGATCTACATCATCGACGAGGTCCACATGCTGTCGACGGCGGCCTTCAACGGCCTGCTGAAGACCTTGGAGGAACCGCCGCCGCACGTGAAGTTCGTCTTCGCCACCACGGAAATCCGCAAGGTGCCGGTGACGGTGCTGTCGCGCTGCCAGCGCTTCGACCTGCGTCGCGTTCCGGTCGAGGCGCTGACCGCGCACTTCACGCGCGTGGCCGAGAGCGAGAAGGTCGAGATCGCGCCGGAGGCGCTGCGCCTGATCGCCACCGCCGCCGACGGCTCGGTGCGCGACGGGCTCAGCTTGCTCGACCAGGCCATCGCCCATGGTGGCGGCGTGGTCGACGCGGCGCAGGTGCGCGACATGCTGGGCCTGGCCGATCGCGGCCTCGTCTTCGAGCTGTTCGACCAAGTGATGCGCGGCGACGCGCCTGATGCGCTCAAGACGCTGGGCGGCATGTACGATTCGGGCGCCGATCCCGTCGTCGTGCTGCAGGACATGCTGGAGCTGGCGCACTGGCTGACGCGGCTGAAGGTCGTGCCCGAATCGGCCGAGGCCGCACCCGAGCTCGAGCGCACGCGCGGCCGCGACATGGCCGGCCGGCTCGCCATGGCGCATTTGACGCGCGCCTGGCAGATGCTGCTCAAGGGCCTGCAGGAGACGCAGCACGCCCACTCGCCGATCCGTGCCGCCGAGATGGCGCTGATCCGCCTGTGCTACGCCGCCGATCTGCCGACGCCGGCCGATGCCTTGAAGGCGCTGCAGGATGGTGGCGGCGCGCCGCCGCCCAGGCCATCGGCGCCGTCGCCGGGCAATGGCGGCGGCACGAGCGCGAGCGCCGCGCCACCGCGTGGCGCGCCATCGGGGGCGCCATCAGCCGGCCCGGTCGCTCGCCTGGCGGTGAGCAACGCGGTGGTTGCGCGGGCCGAGGTCGATGTCGACGCGGAGGCCGAGGCGCTGGTCGTCCGGCCCAAGCCGCAACCGAAGGACTTCGCCGAGGTCGTGGCGCTGTTCGAGAGCAAGCGCGAGGCACGGCTGGCACTGGCGCTGAGCGCCGATGTCCATCCGGTGCGCTGTGAGCCGGGCCGTCTGGAGTTCCGGCCGACCGACCGGGCCCCGGTCGATCTCGCGCCCAAGGTCGCCGACGCGCTGGCGCGCTGGACCGGTCAGCGCTGGATGGTCTCGGTGTCGAGCGAGGCGGGCGAGCCGACCTTGGCCTCGCGCCGTGAAGCGAGCCGCGACGCCCGTCGTCAGCGCGCGCTGGCGCATCCGCTGGTCCAGGCGGCGATGGCGATGTTCCCCGGCGCGACCTTGCAGGATGTGCGCGGTCCTAATGACGACATCGCCGCGCCGGCGCCGATGCCACGGCCGATGAACGTCGAGGGCGCGGACGGCGCCGAGCCGCCGCTGTTCGAGCCCGGCGAACTGTCCTATGACGACTTCGACATTCCCGAAGGCGATCTGTAGAGGCGCACCATGTTCGGCCAACTGAAGGATCTCGGCGCCCTGATGAAGCAGGCGCAGGAGATGCAGCAGAAGATGGCGGAGATGCAGGCCAGGCTCGCCGCCGTGGAGCTCACCGGCCGGTCTGGCGGCGGCCTGGTGAAGGTCACCGTCGATGGCAAGGGCGAGACGCGGCGCGTCGAGATCGACGGTTCGCTGCTGGTGCCGGCCGAGAAGGGCGTGCTCGAGGATTTGCTGGTCGCCGCCATCAACGACGCGCGCGGCAAGGTCGAAGCCGAGGCGCAGCAGCAGATGCAGTCGATCACCGGCGGCCTGCCGTTGCCGCCGGGATTCAAGCTGGGGTGACACGTGTGTGTAACCCAGATCCTACCCTCCCCCTCCGAGGGAAGGTAAAGATGTTGCTCGCATGACTGGCCCGGAGATCGACCGGCTGATTCAGCTGCTGGCCAAGCTGCCCGGACTGGGGCCGCGCTCGGCCAGACGTGCGGCGTTGCATCTGCTGAAAAAGCGCGAGGCGCTGATGACCCCGCTGGCGCAGGCGATCGGCCGCGCCGCCGAGGCGATTCGCACCTGCTCTGTCTGCGGCAATCTCGACACCACCGATCCCTGCGCCGTGTGCGCCGACACGCGCCGCGACGCCGCGCTGATCTGCGTCGTCGAGGACGTCGCCGATCTATGGGCGCTGGAACGCGGCCGCGTCTTCGCCGGCGGCTATCATGTGCTGGGCGGCACGCTCTCGGCGCTCGACGGCGTCGGGCCCGAGGACCTCAACATCGCCGGCCTTATGCGCCGCGCGCGCAACGGCGTGGTGCGTGAGGTGATCCTCGCCACCAACGCCACGGTCGACGGCCAGACTACGGCGCACTACCTCGCCGACCGGCTGGCCGAGATCGAGGGCATCAAAGTCTCGCGGCTGGCGCACGGCGTACCGGTGGGCGGTGAGCTCGACTATCTCGACGAGGGCACGCTGGCGGCCGCGCTCAAGGCGCGGCGGGCGATGTAATCATGGACACGATCGCCACTCTCGCACTCGCGCTCGGCGGCAGCTGGGCCAGCGGCATCAACATGTATCTCGCGGCGCTGACCATCGGCATCGCCGGCCGCGTCGGCGCGGTGCGCCTGCCCGACGGCCTGCAGGCGCTGGAATCGCCGTGGATCCTGGCGCTGGCCTGCGTGCTCTACGCCATCAACTTCTTCGCCGACAAGATTCCGGCGGTCGAGACCGTCAACGACTTCATCCATACCTTCCTGCGCATCCCCGCCGGCGCGGTGATGGCCGGCGCCGCCGTCGGCGACGCCGATCCGACGGTTGTCGCTGCCGCCGCGCTGGTCGGCGGCACGCTGGCCTTTGGCAGCCACGCCACCAAGACCAGCACGCGCGTCGCCGCCACCGGCACGGTTCCGGGCAGCGGCATAGGCCTCTCGATCGCCGAGGACGTCGCCGTGGTCGGCGGTCTTTGGCTGGCGATCACGAACGCGGTCGTCTTCCTGATCCTGCTGACCATCGTCGTCGGCCTGATGATCTGGCTCCTGCCCAAGATCTTCCGGCTGTTCGTCTCGGTGGTGCGGCGCGTCACCGGCAGGCGACGGCTCGACAGCGGCGGCCCGACCGGCTAGAGCGGGCGCCCATGACCACCGCGACCACCGCCGAGCAGCCTGCCGCCTGGCTGTTCGATCTCGACAACACGCTGTACCCGGCGCGCTGCGATCTCTTCGCGCAGACCGACCGGCGTATCGGGGAGTTCATCTCCAGGCTGCTCGACGTGCACTACGACGAGGCCAAGCGCATCCAGAAGGATTACTGGAAGGCGCACGGCACCTCGCTGCGCGGGCTGATGACCCTGCACCAGGTCGACCCCGAGCCGTATCTCGACTACGTGCACGACATCGACTACGCGCCGGTCGACGCCAGTCCGCGGCTCGATCAGGCGCTCAAGCAGCTCACTGGCCGCAAGATCGTCTTCACCAACGGCACGGTGCGCCATGCCGAGCGGGTGCTGGAGCGGCTGGGCGTGGCGCATCATTTCGAGGGCATCTACGACATTGTCGCCGCCGACTATGTGCCCAAGCCGGAGATGGTGGTCTATCGCGACATCGTCGGCCGGTACGGCGTCGATCCGGCGCGCGCCATCATGCTCGACGACATCGCCGTGAACCTGAAGCCGGCGCACGCGCTGGGCATGCGCACGGTGTGGATCCGCACGCCCGAGAGCACCCAGCGCGCGCAAGGCCTGGCGCTCGACTGGATCCATCACCAGACCGAAGACTTGGTCGACTGGCTGCACGACTACCTGAATGGGCGCAGCTGATGAAGCTTCTGGTTCTCGGCGCCGGCGCGGTCGGTGGCTATTTCGGCGGGCGTCTGCAGCAGGCCGGCGCCGACGTCACCTTCCTCGTTCGACCGGCGCGCGCCGAGTTGTTGCGCAAGACCGGGCTGAAGATCGCTAGCCCTAAGGGCGACGCCAGCCTTCAGGTTAAGGTCGTGACCGACGCGGCCCAGGGCGGTCCCTACGACCTGGCGATGCTCTCGTGCAAGGCCTACGACCTCGACTCGGCGATCGAGACCCTGGCGCCGGGCATCGGCCCCGACACGGCGATCGTGCCGCTGCTCAACGGCATGAAGCACCTCGACGTGCTCGACGCGCGCTTCGGCGTCGAGCGAGTGCTGGGCGGCGTGGCGCGCATCAGCTCGACGCTGGCGCCGGATGGCAGCGTCGTGCACATGATGCCGATGGCTGCCGTGCTGACCGGCGAGCGCGAGAAGGGCAAGGCGGCGCGCCCGGCGCTGCAGGATTTCGCCGCGGCGATCGGCAAGTCGGGCTTCGACGGCGGTGTCCAGTCCGACATCGTCCAGGACATGTGGGACAAGTGGGTGATGCTCTGCGCGCTGGCGGCGTTGACCGGCTCGCTGCGCGCGGCGGTGTGCGACATCCTCGAAGCCGACGAGGGCCCCGACCTCACGCTCGAGGCGATCGAGGAGTGCCGCAAGGTCGCGCGTGCCGCCGGCCGCGAGCCGGGCGGCGGCGCGATGGACAACATCCGCGTCTATCTGACGACGCGAGGCTCGAAGTTCGCCGCCTCGATGCTGCGCGATCTCGAGAGCGGCGCGCGCATCGAGGCCGAGCACGTCATCGGCGACATGATCGCCCGCGCGCGGGCCGCCGGCATCGCCACGCCCGTGCTGCGGCAAGCCTATGTCCATATGCGGGCCTACGAGCAGCGCCAGAAGCGCGAAGCCACGGCCACCTGAACCACGATCGAAGGGGAACACCATGAGCGCCGCACAGCTGCAATCCACCATCGACGCCGCCTGGGAGGCGCGCGACGGCATCAACAGCAAGACCAAGGGCGAGGTCCGCGACGCCGTCGAGTCGGCATTGGCCGGGCTCGACGACGGCAGCTTCCGCACCGCCGAGAAGTTCAAGGGCGAATGGGTGGTGAACCAGTGGCTGAAGAAGGCCGTGCTGCTGTCGTTCCGGCTCTACGACAGCGTGCCGATGGACGGCGGGGCGGTGTTCCCGGGCATGGGTGGCGCGCCGTGGTTCGACAAGGTGCCGCTCAAGACCACAGGCTGGGATGCCGCGCGCTTCGCCAAGGCGGGCTTCCGCGCCGTGCCCGGCTCGATCGCGCGTCGTGGCTCCTATATCGCCAAGAACGTCGTGCTGATGCCGTCCTTCGTCAATCTCGGCGCCTATGTCGACGAGGGCACCATGGTCGATACCTGGGCCACGGTCGGCTCCTGCGCGCAGATCGGCAAGAACTGCCACCTCTCCGGCGGCGTCGGCATCGGCGGCGTGCTCGAGCCGCTGCAGGCCAACCCTGTCATCATCGAGGACAATTGCTTCATCGGCGCGCGCTCAGAGGTCGTCGAGGGCGTGATCGTCGAGACCGGCTCGGTGCTGTCGATGGGCGTGTTCATCTCGGCCACGACCAAGATCGTCGATCGCGAGACCGGCCAGGTCCATGTCGGCCGCGTGCCGGCCTACTCGGTAGTGGTGCCCGGCAACCTCAATCGCGGCCCCAACCAGCCCTCGACCTATTGCGCGGTGATCATGAAGACGGTCGACGAGCGCACCCGCTCGAAGACCTCGATCAACGAGCTGTTGCGCGACTAGAGCTGTCCACATCTTTCGCGCGCGCGGGCGCTTCGCCAGCGCGCGCGCTCGATTACTCTGCCGGTTGTGACTTCGGCGGAGGAGACAAATGGCGCGCATCTATTTCGCTACCAACCGCAATCCCATCAATGATCCACCTACTGGCTTCGGCGAGGCGCTGGGGCCGTTCGACGGCAAGGCGCTGCGATATGGTTACGCGGAGATCGATCTCGACAAGAAGAAGATCGTGGCGCTGAAGGTCGCGGACGAGCGCCTTTTCTGGAAGAGCGAGAAGCAGCCTCCATTCTTCGGCAGCAGCGAGACGCTGAAGCAGTTGCATGCCGATATGTGCAAGAACAGCCGGCCGACCTTTGTGTCGATCCACGGCTTCAACTACACGTTCGAGGAGGCGCTGGTCAGGACCGCGCAGACGCAGGCCTTTCATGGCATCGACAGCAACTGGTTCGTCTTCACCTGGCCGTCGGACGGGAAGATGGACCGCTACCACAGCGATCGCGCCGACGCCGAGAAGTCCGGCCATGCCGCCGGCCGCGCGCTGGAGATCGCGACCCAGTTCCTCGCCAAGCTGCGAAAGCAAGACCGGTGCGGTGAGAGCATTCACCTCGTTGCGCACAGCATGGGCGCCTACGCCCTGCGGCACGCGGTGCAGGGCCTGCGGTCCGAGCACGGCGACGCGCTGCCGCGGCTGTTCGACAAGATCTTCCTCTTCGCGCCGGACGAGGACGCCGATGCCTTCGAGTTCGCCGAGAAGTACAAGTTCCTGCCCCGGCTAGGACGCAGGATCACCCTCTATCACACCAACCGGGACGCCGCCCTCGACGTCAGCGTCAACACCAAGGGCACGCCGGTCCGGCTAGGCAGCGACGGGCCGGAAAACACCACGCAGATCGCCGACAAAGTGTCGGTGGTCGATGTCAGCGGCATCGTCGACGATGGACGGGACAAGACCAACCATCAGTATTACTGGCGTTCGCCCGGGGTGCGCGCCGATGTCCGCGCGGTCATCGACGACATCGCGCCGCATCTCATCCCGGGCCGCGTCTTCCTGCCGGATACGCTGCGCTTCCGGTTGGTGCCCGTCTAAGCGCCTCAATCAATTGCGCCGGTACCAGACGCCGAGGAGGAAGCCGGTCTGCTTGCGCCGGTTTTCGCCCATCTGGTCCTGGACCTCGGTCAGGTGCACACCCCTGGCGCGCATCCAGCGGTCGATCAGCCAGCGACCGGCGTACCCGACCACCAGGAAGGTGCCGAGGTAGAGGATGGCGATGAAGATCGCCTCGAGGTTGCGATCGTTCACGAGCGTAGTATAGCGCCGGGGTTGCCCCCCGGCGAGGCCGGGGCTAAGGACACCCCATGCCCGATACCGCCCCCGGCGCCGCGCTGGCCTCTGCGCTGGCCCCCGCACTGGCCAACGAAGCTCTCGACGTCGTCGAGCTGACCCGCGACCTGATCCGCTGCCAGAGCGTGACGCCGGTCGAGGGCGGCGCGTTGCAGCTGCTGGAGCGCACGCTGGCGCCGCGCGGCTTCACCTGCGAGCGCATGGACTTCACCCAGGAAGGCACGCCCGACGTCGCCAACCTCTATGCCCGGATCGGCACAGGCGGCCGCCATTTCTGCTTCGCCGGCCACAGCGACGTGGTGCCAGTGGGTGACCTGTCGGCCTGGACCGTCGGGCCATTCGGCGCCGAGCTCGACAAAGGCGTGTTGTTCGGCCGGGGCGCCGTCGACATGAAGGGCGGCATCGCCGCCTTCTGCGTCGCTGCCAGCGAGTTCATCGCCGCGCGCGGCCGCGATTTCGGCGGCTCGATCAGCCTCTTGATCACCGGCGACGAGGAAGGCCCGGCGATCAACGGCACGGTGAAGATGCTGAAGAAGCTGGCCGCCCGCGGCGAGACCATCGACGCCTGCGTCGTCGGCGAGCCGACAAGCGCCGAGCGCTTCGGCGACATGATGAAGATCGGCCGCCGCGGCAGCGTCAATGTCGACCTCGTCGTGCGCGGCACGCAGGGTCACGTCGCCTATCCGCACCTGATCGACAATCCGATCCACCGACTGTCGAAGTTGATCGAGGCCTTGATCGCCACGCCGATCGACACCGGCAGCACGCATTTCCAGTCGACGTCGTTGCAGTGGACCAATGTCGACGTCGGCAACAGCGCCGACAACATCGCGCCCGGCACCTTGCGCGCGCGCTTCAACAGCCGCTTCAATGATCTGTGGACCTCGGACAAGCTCATCGCCGAGTTCCGCCGCCGGCTCGACGCGGCCAACGCCGCGGTCGGCGGCGATGGCGGCTACGAGATGAAGGCGCGGGTGTCCGGCGAGTCGTTCTACACCGCGCCCGGCGAGCTCTCGAGCCTGATCGGCGATGCGGTGCGTGAGGTCACCGGGCTGGAGGCCGAGCTGTCGACCACCGGCGGCACCTCCGACGCGCGCTTCATCCGCTCGTATTGCCCGGTGGTCGAGTTCGGTCTGGTCGGCCAGACCTTGCACAAGGTCGACGAGCGCAGCACCGTGGCCGACCTCCAGGCGCTGGCCAAGGTCTACCGCCTGATGCTCGATCGCTACTTCGCGTGAGCTCTGCGGATCCCATCGAGGCCGGCCGGCTGCTCTTCGCCGCGCCCTGCGAATTCATCGCCGGCGCCGCCTCGATCGAGTCGCTGCCGGGCATCGGCGCGCCCGAGATCGCCTTCGCCGGCCGTTCCAATGTCGGCAAGTCGAGCCTGGTCAACGCGCTGACCGGCCGCAAGACCTTGGCGCGCGTCTCGTCCAAGCCCGGCCATACGCGCCAGCTCAACTTCTTCGACCTCGGCGGAAGGCTGTGGCTGGTCGATCTGCCGGGCTACGGCTTCGCCCAGGTCTCGAAGTCGATGAAGGACGCCTGGAAGGATCTCGCCACCGCCTATCTGCGCGGGCGACCGACCCTGCGCCGCGTCTGCCTGCTGATCGACTCGCGCCACGGTGTGAAGAAGACCGACGAGGAGACGATGACCAACTTCGACAAGGCGGCGATCGTCTACCAGTTGGTGCTGACCAAGGTGGACCAGATCCCGGCGGCGAAGATTCCGGCGGCGCTCGAGGCCGCCGCGAAGGTGGCGGCCAAGCATGTCGGCGCCCATCCCGAGCCGATGGCGACCAGCAGCGAGACCGGCTACGGCATCGCCGAGCTCAGGGCCGCAATCGCCGCCGTGGCGGCGCAGTAGGCGGGGCGAAGTCGGCCGGCCGGTCGCCGAGCAGGAAGCGCGGCCCGGCGCCGGCGCGAGCGGCGCGGTCACCGGGGTTGTAGAGCGCGCAGGAGCCCAGCGACAGGCAGCCGCAGCCGATGCAGCCATCGAGCAGGTCGCGGGTGCGCTCCAAGGTGCGGATGCGGCCCTCCAGCGTCTCGCGGATGCGCCGGCTCATGGCCTGCCAATCTTTGCGCGTGGGCGCGCGGCCCTCGGGCAGGGTGGAAAGCGCGCGCTCGACCTCGGTCAGGGTCAGGCCCAGGCGCTGGGCGATCAGGGCGAAGGACAGGCGGCGGATGTCGGCGCGGGCGAAGCGGCGCTGGTTGCCGGCGCTGCGCGCCGCGCGCACCAGCCCGCGCTGCTCGTAGAAGCGGATGGCCGAGACGCTGAGCCCGGTGCGTTGGGCGAGCTGGCCGATGGTGAGCAGATTGGGCGGCGCCATGCGGCCTCTGAAGAAGCTTGACCTCAAGTTAACTTGAGGTCGCAGGATGGGGCAAGCGGGTGGATTGCGAATGGCAAAGGAGGCTGGCGTCATGCCCGGTCCACGTATCGAACACGTCAACATCACCGTCACCGACCCCGAGCGCACCGCGCGCCTGATGGAAAGCCTGTTCGGCTGGCATGTGCGCTGGCGCGGCCCGGCGCGCGACGGTGGCCGCACCGTCCATGTCGGCGACGACGGGCAGTATCTCGCGCTCTACACCGGCCGCGATGCGCGCTACACGGCCGATGATTTCGCCAAGGGCCGGCCGCTCAACCATGTCGGCGTCGAGGTCGACGATCTCGACGCCGTCGAGGCGCGCGTCGTGGCGGCCGGGCTCACGCCTTTCAGCCACGATTCCTACGACCCCGGCCGGCGCTTCTACTTCCTCGATCCCGACGGCATCGAGTACGAGGTGGTGAGCTACGCCTGAGACGGCTCACGCCGCGTCGTGGAAGATCACGCCCAGGGTCATGCGCTCGCCACTGGTGATCGTGCTGACGCCGTGGCGCATGGCCGTACGGTACCAGCCGCGCGTGCCCTTCACCGGCCGTTGGTCGACGGCGAAGATCACCGCGTCGCCCTGGCCCAGGCTCACGACATGGCCGCGCGACTGCAGGCGCGGGCGGTTCTCGACCAGCATGAACTCACCACCGGTGAAATCAGCGCCCGGCTTGCTGAGCAGCACCGTCAGCTGCAGCGGGAAGACGAGGTCGCCATAGAGGTCGCGGTGCAGCGCGTTCCAGTCGCCGGTGCCGTATTTCAGCAGCAAGGGCGTGGGGCGCGTCTGGCCGGCCTCATGACAGCGCTTCAGCCAGGCTTCGAGCGTGTCGGGAAAGTCCTCGGGCTCGCCCAGCGCGCGACGCCAGCGATTGGCGATCACGGCGAGCGGCGGATAGGCGGCTTCCCGCAGCGCAGCGATCACCGGCGGCAGCGGGCGCGCGAAATACTGGTACTCGCCCATGCCGAAGCCGTGGCGCGCCATGGTCACGCGGCTGCGGAAGCGCGCCTCCTCGCCATACAGCGCCACGAGCCCGGCGCACTCGGCCGGACTCAGCAGGTCGCGCACGACGGCGTGACCCAACGCGTCGAGATCGCGGCCCAGCGACTCCCAGGAGAGGGAGTGGATACGGTGTCGGATGGGTGTCGCGCGGTCAGGCATGGCTCCACGGTACGGTACCGCCCCGAGCGCCGCTATCCGCGCGCCGGCGCCGCACTCGCCGCGCGATCGCCAACCCCGGCCCGCTCGCCCGGCGTTTGCGGTGCGGGGCGGTTTGCGGTACTTTCCTCCGACGCAGCGACCAAGCCCTCTCCCCGCCGGGGAGAGGGCTTTGTGCAACGAGGGATCACGAGATGGCGGATACGGGGCAGCAGGCGGAGAACAGGGAACAAAGACGTCTGATCCGCATGGCTGAGACGATCTCCAAGGCGCTGCCCTACATGCGACGTCACTCTGGCGCGACCTTCGTGGTGAAGTATGGCGGCCACGCCATGACCGACCCGAAACTGGGCGATCTCTTCGCCCGCGACATCGTGCTGATGAAGCAGGTCGGCATGGAGCCGATCGTCGTCCATGGCGGCGGCCCACAGATCAACAAGATGCTCCAGCGCGTCGGCATCAAGAGCGAGTTCGTCAACGGGCTGCGCGTCACCGACGCCGCGACGATGGAGATCGTCGAGATGGTGCTGGCCGGCTCGATCAACAAGGCGATTGTCGCCGACATCAACGAGTGCGGCGGCACCGCCGTCGGCATCTGCGGCAAGGACGGCAATCTGATCCTGGCGCGCAAGGTCACGGAGATGCGCGATCCCAGGACCGGTGAGCTTCTGAAGGTCGACCTGCAGCAGGTCGGCGAGCCGGCCAAGATCAACGTCATGGTGCTGGAGCAGCTGGCGCGCGCCAACGTCATCCCCGTGGTGGCGCCGATCGGCTTCGGCGTCGACGACGAGCTGACCTACAACATCAACGCCGACACCTCGGCCGGCGCGATCGCCGGCGCGATGAAGGCCAAGCGCCTGCTGTTCCTGACCGACGTGCCTGGTGTGCTCGACAAGAACGGCAACGTGATCTCCGACATGACGGTGGAGCAGGCGCGCGCCCTGATCGCCGACGGCACGATCTCCGGTGGCATGATCCCCAAGGTCGAGAACTGCATCGACGCGGTGAACGCCGGCGTCGAGGCGGCGGTGATCATGGACGGCCGCGTGCCGCACGCCCTGCTGCTGGAGGTCTTCACCGAGGTCGGCGTCGGCACCATGGTGAAGCGCAAATAGGAACGACCGGGCGGCGCCTTGACGGGCCTTGTCCGCGACCATACCTAGGGCGTTCAGACCACTTTTGTTCCCGCACCGAGACGATGGCCATCCTGCATATCATCACCGCACCCGACCCGAGGCTGAAGCAGCTCTCGGCGCCGGTGGCCAAGGTCGACGCCGAGATCCG
This sequence comes from Alphaproteobacteria bacterium, assembly GCA_016869975.1. Taxonomy (GTDB): domain Bacteria; phylum Pseudomonadota; class Alphaproteobacteria; order Reyranellales; family Reyranellaceae; genus JAFAZJ01. Next base: position 17,099 of record VGCZ01000012.1, on the reverse strand, counting down.
CCAGCTGATGGACGACATGCTGGAGACCATGCATGCCGCGCCCGGCATCGGCCTGGCCGCGCCGCAGGTCGGGGTGCTCAAGCGCGTGATCGTGCTGGAGATCGACCGCGAGGAGACCAAGGTCGGTCCGCTGTTCATGGCCAACCCGGAGATCGTCGACGCCTCCGACGACGACGCCATCTACAACGAGGGCTGCCTGTCGGTGCCCGAGCATTACGCCGACGTCAGCCGCCCGGCCGAGGTGACGGTGCGCTACCTCGACCGCGACGGCAAACGGCAGGATCTGAAATGCGAGGGGCTGCTGGCGACCTGCGTGCAGCACGAGATCGACCATCTCGACGGCATCCTGTTCATCGACAAGATCTCGGCGCTCAAGCGCAACATGATCCTGCGCAAGCTGGTCAAGGAGCGTAAGGAGCGCGAGAACGCGCTGTGAATGGTCGGGGCGCGCCACTCCAGTGGCGCGTCTCGTCGATCGTCAATCGCGCCACTGGAGTGGCGCGCCCCCAGCTTCCTCAGGGCGACATGCGGACACCTTCCCCCGCCGGGGGAAGGTAAGGCATAAGCCAGCGCATGAAGCTTGGATTTCTCGGCTCATCGGCCTTCGCGGTGCCGGCGCTCGAGGCGCTGATTGCCGCCGGCCACGACATCGTCGCCGTCTACACCCGCGCGCCCAAGCCGGCCGGCCGCGGTCAGCGCGAGCAGCGCACGCCGGTGCACGAGGTCGCCAGCCGCGCCGGCATCGCCGTGCGCACGCCGCGCACCCTGCGCAACGAGGAGGAGGCTGCGGCCTTCCGCGCGCTCGACCTCGACGCCGGTGTGGTCGTTTCCTACGGCCACATCCTGCCCAAGGCGTTTCTCGAGGCGCCGGTGTTGGGTTGTTTCAATATCCACGGCTCGTTGTTGCCGCGCTGGCGCGGCGCGGCGCCGATCCATCGCGCCATCCTGGCCGGCGACGAGGAGTCGGGCGTCACCATCATCCACATGGACGAAGGCCTCGATACCGGCCCGATGCTGCTGGCCGAGAGCGTGCCGATCCGCGCTGACACCACGGCGAGCGCGCTGCATGACGAGTTGGCGGCGCTGGGCGCGCGCCTGATCGTCTCGGCGCTCGACGGCCTGGTCGGTGGCAGCCTGCGGGCGGTGGCGCAACCGGCGGAGGGCGTGACCTACGCCCACAAGCTCGGCCGCGAGGAGGGCGCGCTCGACTGGCGCCGGTCGGCCGCCGAGCTGGAGCGCCAAGTGCGCGCCTTCGAGCCATGGCCCGGGGCCTATTTCGACGCGCCCGCGCCAGGCGGCGGCGCCGAGCGCATCAAGCTGCGCGGCGCGACCTTGGCCCTGGCGGCCGGACCGCCCGGCCGCGTGAGCATCGCGCGCGACGGCGTGCCGGTCGTGGCCTGCGGTGTCGGCGGCCTGCGCCTGACGTCGTTGCAACGGCCGGGCAAATCGGCGATCGACGGCGCCGCCTTCGCGCGCGGCTTTCCGCTTGACGGCGTGATGTTGCCGGCGACGACCGCACCGCTCGCGGCACCTGCGCGATGAGTTCGGGCCATGTCTTCCTCCCTCTCCCCGCAAGCGGGGAGAGGGTTGGGGTGAGGGGGAGCTTCAGGTTGCGCACGACCGTGGTACGCCACCCGCGGCAGCCCCTCACCCCAACCCTCTCCCCGCTTGCGAGGAGAGGGAGTAGCGCTCGCTCAAACGTTACGCGATGACGCGCTATCGCCTGACCATCGAGTACGACGGCGCGGGCTTTGTCGGCTGGCAGCGGCAGGACAATGGCCTGTCGGTCCAGCGGGCGCTGGAGGACGCGGTGTTCGGCTTCTGCGGCGAGCGCGCTCAAATCTATGGCGCGGGCCGTACCGACGCCGGCGTGCACGCGACGGGCCAGGTGGCGCATGTCGATATTGCCAAGTCGACCACGCCCGATACCGTGCGCGACGCGCTCAACGCCCATCTGCGGCCGGCGCCGGTCGCGGTGCTCGCCGCCGCGATCGTCGACGACACCTTCCACGCGCGCTTCTCGGCGACGGGCCGGCGCTACCTCTATCGCATCGTCAACCGGCGTGCGCCGCTGGCACTCGACGCCGGCCGCGCCTGGCAGGTCGGCGTGCCGCTCGATGCCGAGGCGATGCGGGAGGCCGCGGCGCGCCTGCTCGGGCACCACGATTTCACCAGCTTCCGCAGCGCCGCCTGCCAGGCGCGCTCGCCACTCAAGACGCTCGACCGGCTCGACGTCGCGCGCTCGGGCGAGGAGATCCGGATGGAGATCGCCGCGCGCTCCTTCCTGCACAACCAGGTGCGCATCATGGCGGGCACGTTGAAGCTGGTCGGCGAAGGCAAGTGGAGCGCCGACGACGTGTCCGCGGCGCTGGCGGCGCGCGATCGCGCCAGAGGCGGCCCGACCGCGCCGCCCGACGGGCTGTACCTGGCCGAGGTGCGCTACGATGGCGCCTCAGGTGGCGCCGGGCAGCCGGCCGACGATTCCGTCGACGACGATTTCTAGCGTGATGCTGATCCACAGATTGAGCAGCGCCAGCGCGAAGGCCTGACCGAAACCCAGCGCCAACGCCTCGCGCAGGATGCGCGTCAGCCAGTAGATGAACAGGCCCATCAACATCAGGCCCAGCGCGCTGCCCAGCCCGGAGGGCAGGACCTCGCCGATCGCCAGCCGCAGGGTCGAGAAGATGATGACCGGCACGCTTGCCCAGTTCAGCGCCACGACCGCGCCGATATAGCGGCCACGCCAGCCGGCCAGACGCGCGATTTCGAGCAGGATCACCGGGAAGGCCGTCCACTCGATGAGGTAGCGCAGCGCCTCGATCAGCACGATGGTGCTGTCGGCCGCGATCGTCTGGACGCGATCGTAGACGATCATCAGGCAGAGGACCTGCAGCGGCGCCACCAGCAGCATGACGCGGAACGAGCGCCAGAAGCCCTCGCGCGTGCGGTCCAGCATGTACAGGCCGCCGCCGTCGCCCCACATCAGGCGCCAGGCGCCCGATACGCCGTGGGCGATCTCCGTGCGGCTCAGCATGACAGTGGAACAGGAAGTGTTACGCGCATGAGCGCGCACCATATGACACGCCGCGCGGCGCTGCGATAGCACACGCCGACCTTATGCCGGAGATACCGCCTCTCGTCGGCTGTTCGCTTCTCGGATGCGTGGTCGCGGGCCCGCTATGCCCGCGCGTTCGCGACCGTCTGGTCGACCGACTTCGCCAGCTCCGGCTCGAGACCAAGACGTGCGGCCAGCATCGCGAGATAGGCCCGCTCTGCTGGGTGATCGGCGGTGACGGCCAAGCACGAGGCCGCATACAGCTCGATCGCCGCTTCCTTGTTCTTCGCCGCCTTGACCACACGCTCGATGTCCAAGGGCCCGGCGAGTTCGCGGCCTAGAAAGGCCCGTTCCTCCTCGTCGAGGCCGCCTTCGGAGAGCCGCGCTTCGATCTTCGCGCGCTCCGCGTCGTCGATGTGGCCATCGGCCTTGGTGGCGTTGATCATGGCGACGACGAGCTCGAGCGCGAACACGTGCTCGCCCTGCGGCGCGTTCTCGATCGCGAAGGCAGAATCGGCGGGCGGCGGCAGCAGCACGGCGCCACCCTGCCCGGCCGGCGCAGCCGCGTCGGCGGGCTTGGACTGCGCGGTCCGATAGTCCTGGTAGGCTTTGTAGGCCAGCCCGCCAATGGCGGCGAGGCCGCCATAGGTGAGAGCGGTCGTGGCGAGTTTCCGGCCTGACTTCGACCCGAGAACGATGGATGCCAAGCCACCCGCCAGCGTGCCGGCGAGCAGCGGATTGCGCCTGGCATAGTCGCCGACCGAGCCCAGCGCGCCGGTCACGCGCTCGGCCAACCCGCCATGCGCTTGGTTCGCGGCGTGCCCGCGAGGCGAAGCGGAAGCGCCTTGCTGGGACTGGCCTCCCTGCGCTCCCGAGAGTAGCTGCTCGATCAGCCGCTTCGCATCGATCATGAATCTCTCGCAGGCAACGCGTTCCGTCATCCTCAGGTAAGGGATGCCACGACGAAATCAAGCGATGTCCGCCGCTTTCTCAAGCCGCCGCGCGACGATCGCTACTGCATCAACGCGATACCCGGATTGGTCGAGCGGCAGATCGAGATACGGTCGCCGGCCAGCGCGGGCCCGCGCGGCAACACGAGGCCGGCCTCTGCCATCTTGTGCGCGAAGGCGGCCAGCGGTCCGACGGCGATTCGCGCCGCGGCGCGTGGCAGCGCATCCATCAGCAGCGCACAGGTGATCTCGTCACGATCGCGTTGCGCCGCCGCGGCGGCGTCGAGCACGCGATCCTCATCCGGGCTGATGTACGGGCAGTTCATGCAACGCACGTCGAGCGGACGGCGCGTACCGGCGACCAGCGCCTCCATGAAGTCGCAGAAGGGCGTCAGCCCGTCGCCGCAGTTGGCGTGATGGAAGCCACATCGCAGCGTCCCGGGTCGGGCCTCGCCATCGCTCCAGCGCAGGCGCCACTCGCGCAGCGCCCAGACCACGAAGCGCTCGGCGCACCGCAGGTTCTCCAGGCTCCGCGCCTCGACCGGACATTCATGGGGCATGACGACAGCCTCTCGATGTTCACCATTGCACCTCATCCACTTAATGCAAATGATAATCAGTCGCAACAGAATCCAGCAGGCCTGAGCTGCCGCCCGATGCGATCCGGGCGGCGGCGCGGGCTGACCGCTCTATCGCTTGTCGGGCGGCTTGCCGCTGGCCGGGGCCGGCATCTTGGCGCCGAAGGTGATCGGCACGCCCAGCTTGCGCATGATCACGTATTGCTGCGCCATCGACAGCAGGTTGTTCCACGCCCAGTAGATCACCAGGCCGGCGGCGAAGGGCGCCAGCATGAAGGTGAACATGATGGGCAGGAACTGGAAGATGCGCGCCTGCACCGGGTCGGCCGGCTGCGGGTTGAGCATCTGCTGCACGTACATCGTGATGCCCATGATGATCGGCCAGATGCCGATGTCGAAGATGCTGAGGATCTCCGGCACCTGCCAATTGAACAGGCCGAAGCCCTTGAGCAGGGTAAGCGGATCGGGCGCGGCGAGGTCCTGGACCCAGCCGAAGAACGGCTGATGGCGCATCTCGATGGTGGTGTAGAGCACCTTGTAGAGCGCGAAGAACACGGGAATCTGCAGCAGCACCGGCACGCAGCCCGCCGCGGGGTTGACCTTCTCCCGCTTGTAGAGCGCCATCAGCTCCTGGTTCATCTTCATCTTGTCTTCGCCGAAGCGCGCCCGGAGCTTCTCCATCTCCGGCTGCAGCTTCTTCATCTTGGTCATCGACTCGTAGGATTTGTTGGCGAGCGGGAAGAACAGCAGCTTCACGATCACCGTCAGCACCATGATGGCGACGCCGAAATTGCCGATGAAGCCGAAGAGCTTGTCGAGCAGCCAGAACAGCGGCTTGGTGAAGAACCAGAACCAGCCCCAGTCGATCGACAGGTCGAAGCGCGTGATGGCGAGCTTTTCGGTGTACTCGTTGATCGTGTGCACGATCTTGGCGCCGGCGAAGAGCCGCGCCGTGGCTTCCCTAGTCTGGCCGGGATCGATGGTGAGCAGCGGCGCGGTAAAATCCGCCTGGTAGCGCTTCAGCACCGGATCGTTGACCTTGAAGATGCGCCCCGTGACCTTGTCCTTCTGATCGGGGATCAGCGCGGCCATCCAGTATTTGTCGGTGAAGCCCAGCCAACCGCCGGTGGTCGGCAGGTTCTGCTGGTTCTTGCCGTCCTTGAAATCGCTCCAGTCGAACTCCTTGAGTTTGCCGTCGAAGACGCCATAGGGGCCCTCGTGCAGCAGGTAGATGCCCTCGGTTTTGGGCTCGCCATGGCGCGTCACCAGGCCGTAGGGCGCGAGATCGACGGTGGCGCCGCTCTTGTTCTCGACCGACTGGGTGATCGTGAACATGAAGTTCCGGTCGAGCTCGATCTTCTGACGGAAGATCAGGCCGGCGCCGTTGTCCCAGGTGAGCGTCACCGCCTGGCCAGGCTCGAGCTTGTCGCGATCGGCGGTCCACAGCGTGTCGGGCCCGGGCACCTTCGACGTGCCGCCGGGCTTCAGCGCCCAGCCGAACTCGGCGTAGTAGGCGTCGACCGCGCCCTCGGGTGACAGCACCGGCACCATGCCGCTCTTGGTGTCGATGCTGACGCGGTGCTTCACCAGCCGCACGTCGTCGACGCGTCCGCCCTTGAGCGCGATCGAGCCATCGAGCTCGGGCGTGCGGAAGGTCACGCGCGGCGAACGCGCCAGCGCCGCCGGACGATCGAGGTACCCGGTCGGCGCCGTCGTCGGCGCGGGCGCCGGCGCGCCGGGAGCCTGCGGTGTCGTGCCCGCCACCGGCGGCGTCGAACCCGGTGCGGGCTGCGCCTTGCGCTGCTCGTCGAGCTGGCGCTGCTTCTCCGCCGCGACTTTGCGCTGCTCCTCGGGCGAGGGCGTCATGAGGAACTGCCAGCCCAGGATGATCAGTACGGAAAGGGCGATGGCGACGACGAGGTTCTTTTGATCCATTGGGTGACCGTCAGAAATCGATCGCGCGAGGGGTGCGCGGGAAGCTGGAAGCAAGCGGCTTGGGCGGCGCCGGCACGGGGTCGTATCCGGCGCCGCCCCAGGGATGGCAACGGCAGAGCCGCCGCAGGGCCAGCACGCCGCCGCGCGCCGCGCCGTGCGTAGCGAGCGCCTCGGCGGCATAGCGCGAGCAGCTTGGCTCGAAGCGGCAGGCGCCCCGGAAGAAGTAGGCCAGGGTGGCCTGATACAGCCGCACCAGGCCGATCAGCAGCAGGGTGACAGCGCGCCCGATCACGCGGCTTTCTCCCGCAGCCGGCGCAGCGCGCCCTTCAGATCACGCGCCATGGCGGCGTAGTCGCGATCGACCGTGCCTTGGCGGCCGATCAGCACGAAGTCGAAGCCCGGCGCGGCGAGCGGCGCTAGCACCTCGCGCGCCAGCGCTCGCAAACGGCGGCGAGCGCGGTTGCGGGCCACGGCGTTGCCGATCTTCTTGCTGGCGGTGAAACCGACGCGGGGCGCACGCTGGCCGGCGATCCCCTCGGGCAGTCGTGCCGCCTGCAGGATGAAGCCGGGCGTGACCTGCTTGTGGCCACTGGCCTGCAGGCGCAGAAAATCGCGCCGCGCTGGCAGGCGGGCGATGGGCCCCGGAGTGAGGGCCGGGATGGGGGTGGGAGCGGCCGTCATCGGGCGGCCGGTACGCGGATCGCTCGCGGCGCGGCCGGGCTAGGCCGACAGACGCGCGCGGCCCTTGGACCGGCGGTTGGACAGCACCTTGCGGCCGCCGACCGTCGCCATCCGGCTGCGGAAGCCGTGACGGCGCTTACGCACCAGTTTGCTGGGCTGGTAGGTACGTTTCACGGTGAAGACTCCCTAAGCAACGGATTTCGTTGCGAAAAACGACGACCGCCGGCGCTGCAAGGCGGGCGGTCGCATACGGCGGATGGCTATACGGGCAAGCTTGGCCTGAGTCAACCAAACCGGCCGTTGACGACTGTCGTTGACTGGCCGCGGCCAATGGTGTTGAAGCACGCACCGCCGCCGGGCACCCGTCCGGCGGCCACGTCCTTTTGGCGGACGCGGCACCCCTGGAGGCCGGTCCGCGAAAGGCCCGCCGGGGCAGTCCCGGTGGGTGGTTTAGTCCCAGATGGAGAACGCGGACAATGTCCGACATGCTGACCATCCCCGCGAAGAAGCGGGACCGGGCCGGTAAGGGGGGCGCCCGGGCCTCGCGTCGCGAGGGTTTCATTCCGGCCGTGATCTACGGCGACAAGCAACCCCCTATGCCCATCTCGGTGGAGCCCAAGCAGCTCGAGCGTGTCATGCACGCCGAGGGCTTCTTCAACCACCGCATCCTGGTCGAGGTCGACGGCACCAAGTACGACGTGCTGCCGCGCGACGTGCAGCTCGATCCGGTGACCGACCGGCCGATCCACTTCGACTTCCTGCGCGTCGGCGTCAACTCGGTGATCACCGTGCAGGTGCCGGTGCACTTCAGGAACGAAGGCGCCTCGCCCGGCATCAAGCGCGGCGGCGTGCTCAACATCATCCTGCACGAGATCGCGGTGCGCACCCGCGCCGACCAGATCCCGCAGTTCTTCGAGGTCGACCTCACCGGCCTCGAGATCGGCGGCACGGTGCACCTGAGCGCGCTGAAGCTACCCGACGGCGTGCGCGTGCTGAGCCGCGAGAAGGACGCCACGATCGCCTCGATCGCGCCGCCGACGGTGGGCCGCGAGGCCGAACCGACGGCCGCCGCCGCGACCGCGACGGCCGCCGCGCCAGCCGCCGGTGCCGCTGCCGCTGGCGCCGCCGCGACGACCGCGGCTCCCGCGGCGGGCGCCAAGGCGACGCCGGGCAAGGGCGCGCCCGCGGCCGCCAAGAAGTAAGGCGGCCGCCGCGCCGCGGCCGTCATGCTGCTGCTGGTCGGGCTCGGCAACCCTGGACCGAAATATCAGGGTCACCGCCACAACATCGGATTCATGGTGGTGGACGAGCTCGTCCGCCGCCATGGCTTCGGCCCTTGGCGCAAGCGCTTTCAGGGCGAGGTGGCCGAGGGAACGCTCGGCGGTGAACGCGCGCTCGCGCTCAAGCCGATGACCTACATGAACGACTCCGGCCTCTCGGTCGGCGAAGCGGCGCGCTACCACAAGATCGCGCTGAACGACGTCGTCGTTTTCCACGACGAGCTCGACCTGCTGCCGGGCAAGGTGAGGGTGAAGACCGGCGGCGGCGCCGGCGGCCACAACGGCATCCGCGACCTCGACCAGCATTTCGGCAAGGACTACCGCCGGGTGCGCATCGGCATCGGCCATCCCGGCCACAAGGATCTCGTCTACGGCTACGTGCTGAGCGACTTCAGCAAGGCCGAGCGCGAGAGCTGGCTGCCCAAGGTCATCGACGCCATCGCCACCGAGGCGCCGCTGCTGGCAAGCGGCGCCAAGGTCGACGACGAAAAGTTCATGAGCCGCGTGGCCTTCCTGATCAACCCGCCGCCGGCCAAGCCGGCGAAGGATGACGCGCCGCCGTCGCTCTAGTTCAGGATCGCGGCGGAGAAATCGGCATCGTCTCGCCGCGGTCGATGCGGCGGCGCAGCTCGGCGACCATCTCTTTCAGGACGGCGTGCTTGTCGACGTAGGCGTCGAGCGCGTCGCGCGGCGTATCGTCGAGCGCGCGGCGCGCCTCGTTGAAGTCGCCGGCCTGGCGCAGCAGCTCGGCCAGCACGATCTGGCGATGGAGCCAGGCCTCGTTGCGCTCGGCCTGCGAGGCCTGCCATGCCCGCAACTTCGCCGCGGCGGCGCGCAGATAGGCGGTGTGTTTGTCGCCTTTGCCTTCTGCGGCCCAGGCAGCCTGGCGTAGCAAGCCGACGACGATCGATTGGTCTCCGCCCATGCGCTCGGCGATCCAGGCGGCGAGGAAGTGGCTGTTATCCCCGTCGCGGACGCGACGGTAGTCCTCGGTCGCGACCAGAGCCTTGGCTCTGGCGATGTAATCGGCGTCGAGCGTCTTCGAGTCGCGATACAGCACGAAGCCGTTGCCGGGGCAGACTGGATAGGGGAAGGGCACGGCGATCGGGCCGATGCGCCTGCCGTCGAGGCGCGTGCCAAAGGACGTACCCGAGATTGGCGTCATTGCCTTGAAGACCTGTCCGTCGATCGGGCAGGTGTATTCGATCATGACATCGCGGCGCGCCGCGGCGTCGGATACCGGGACGATCAGCGCGCAGGCGAGCAACGCCGGCGCCGCGAAGCGATGGATCATCGCGACCTCTGGAGGAAAACGGGAAGCGGGAACCAGGAAACTCGACGGGCGGGATCGTCGCCGAGCCGTTGGGCGGCAATGTGGCGATTGACCCGGGGCGGCGCATTGGCTACGTCGCGCCACCTCACTTCAACCCGGATCTCCCTCACCCATGGGTTTCAACTGTGGAATCGTCGGCTTGCCCAATGTCGGCAAGTCGACGCTGTTCAATGCGCTGACCGCGACCCAGGCGGCGCAGGCCGCGAACTATCCGTTCTGCACCATCGAGCCGAATATCGGTCGCGTCTCGGTGCCCGACGGCCGGCTGGAGACGCTCGCAGGGATCGCCAAGTCGGCCAAGATCGTGCCGACGCAGCTGGAGTTCGTCGACATCGCCGGCCTGGTGAAGGGCGCCAGCAAGGGCGAGGGCCTGGGCAACCAGTTCCTCGGCAACATCCGTGAGGTCGACGCCATCGCGCAGGTGCTGCGTTGCTTCGAGGACGGCGACGTCACGCATGTCTCGGGCAGCGTCGATCCGGTGCGCGACGCCGAGATCATCGAGACCGAGCTGATGCTGGCTGACCTCGACAGCCTGGAGAAGCGCCTGCCCAATTTGCAGAAGAAGGCCAAGAGCGGCGACAAGGAGGCCGGTGTCGAGGCGGCCATCATGGAGCGCATCGTGGCCGCGTTGCGCGACGGCAAGCCGGCGCGCGCGGTGCCGCTCTCCAACGAGGAGCAGCCGGTGGTCAAGCGCATGCAGCTCCTGACCGCCAAGCCGCAGATGTTCGTGCTCAACGTCGAGGAAGGCTCGGCGGCGAGCGGCAACGCCAACAGCGAGAAGGCGATCGCCTACGCGAAGTCGGTCGGTTCACCCTACGTGATCATCTCGGCGGCGATCGAGGCGGAGGTGGCGCAGCTACCGGCCGAGGAGCAGCGCGACTTCCTGGAGTCGTTGGGTCTGCACGATACCGGCCTGAACCGCGTGATCGCCGCCGGTTACAGCCTGCTCGACCTGGTGACGTTCTTCACCGTCGGGCCGAAAGAGGCGCATGCCTGGACTGTGCGGCGTGGCAGCAAGGCGCCGCAGGCGGCGGGCGCGATCCACACCGATTTCGAGAAGGGCTTCATCCGCGCCGAGACGATCTCCTACGACGACTTCGTCGCCTTGGGCGGCGAGCAGGGCGCCAAGGACGCCGGCAAGATGCGCCTCGAAGGCAAGGAGTACGTCGTCGTCGATGGCGACATCTTCCACTTCCGCTTCAACGTCTAGGAGCCGATCGGCCCGCCGTCCTTCTTGGTGATCGCGATCACCGAGGGGCGCGGCGGCATGCCATCCTTGAAGTCGGGCCAGCGCGTCGAAGGCTTCTCGAACACCGAGCCGGGATCCTCGCCGGGATGCTGGATGGCCAGAAACAGCGTGCGATCGTCGGCGGTCAGAACCGGACCACAGACCTCTGCGCCGGTCGGCGCCTGATAGAACAACCGCGTCAGGGCGCGGCCATAGCCTTCGGTGTCGGCGATCCAGACACCGTCGGCGATGCCTGCGGCGGTCGGCGCGCCGTCGGTGGAGATGAGGATCCGGCCCTTGCTGTCGAAGGCGCAATTGTCGGGGCAGGACAGCCAGCCATTCTCCGAGATCGCGCGGTGATAGCGCGTACCGCTGTCGATGCCCGGCTTGCCGGCGGCGAGGAAGATCCCCCACGTGCCGTCGGTCGAGGCGTGGTCGCCATCCTTTGGCGTGATCTCGACGATGTGACCGTGGATGTTGTTGGCGCGAGGGTTGGCGCGATCGACGCGGTTGGCCGGGCGCTGGCTGTTGTTGGTCAGCATGACATAGACCTTGCCGTTGACCGGGTTGGTCTCGATGTCCTCCGGCCGATCCATCGGCGTCGCCTTCATCAGGTCGGCCGCTTTGCGCGCGTTGATCACGACGTCGGCTTGGCTGTCGAAGCCGTTGGCCGATGTCAGTGGGCCCTGTCCCTGGACTAGCGGCAGCCAGGCCACCTTGCCGTCGTCGTCGAAACGCGCGACGAACAGCGAGCCCTCGTCGAGCAGGTCGCGATTGGCGGCGCGGTCCCGCGGGTTCCAGGCCTTGGACGTGACGAACTTGTAGACGTACTCGAAGCGCTCGTCGTCGCCGCTGTAGAAGACGACGCGGCCATCCTTGGCCACGACATGCGTCGCGCCCTCGTGCTTGAAGCGGCCCATCGAGGTGCGCTTCACCGGGATCGAGTTGCGGTCGTAGGGGTCGATCTCGACGATCCAGCCGAAGCGATTGGCCTCGTTGGGCTCCTTCGATGCGTCGAAGCGGTCGAAGAAGGTCATCCAGTTGTAGGCGCTCGCGGCGCGGACACCGTAGCGCTGGTTGAGCTCTTTGTTGGGCGACGAGTCCCGGGCGTTGCCGAAATAGAAGTTGAAGTTCTCCTCGGTCGCCAGCCACGTACCCCACGGCGTCTCGCCGCCGGCGCATTGGTTGAGCATGCCCAGCACCGTGGCGCCGATCGGATCGCTCGACGTCTTGAGCTTGTCGTGTCCGGCCGCCGGTCCGGAAATCCGCATCGGCGTCGTCGCCGTGATGCGCCGTGCGTAGCGGCTGTTCTCGATCACTTTCCAGGCGCCGCCTTCGCGCGCGATCTCGATGATCGAGCCGCCATGGGCGGCGATCTCGACTTCGCACTGCGCCTTGTTCGAGCGCAGCCGCGAGGCGCGACCCTCGCCGATGCCGGCAAACATCAGGTTGGTGTTGGTGTATTCGTGATGCACGACCATCAGGAACCGATCGCCGGCCTTGCTCTCGCGCGGCAGCGGATGCAGGCCGATGAAGTCGCAGTTGTAGCCGAACTGCTTCTCCTGGGCGGCACCCGTCAGCTTGTCTATCTCGAACGGCGGCGCGCCCGGCACGACTGGATCGCCCCAGCGGATCAGGATCTGCGCTTCGTAACCCTCGGGCACATGGTGCGTGTCATCCATGCCCAGCTTCAGTTCGCGGAAGGTCAGCGTCGAGGGGCCGGCCGCCCGCGCCGGCGCGCCGCTCAACGCCGTCGCGGCGCCAGTGGCGGCGAGGCCGAGCAGGGCGTCGCGCCGGCTCAGGCGCCGGCCGATCAGTTCGCCGATCGACGGTTCGGCCGAGGTGTTGACGCCGACGTTCTCCGACGCGTCGAAACGGTCTGGTTCGCTCATGCTGGCTCGCTCCCTCGCGCCGAGTCTCGCCGGGTGCTATGTCCTCGCACGCCGTCATGACTCCAGCGTGACGGGTTCGAGGGCCGGCGTCGAGCGTCAGATACGTCCGACGCCAGAAGCCGGCGACGGGTCAGGATCAGCCGACGTCGTAGCGGTCGAGGTCCATGACCTTCGCCCATGCCTCGACGAAGTCGCGGACGAACTTCTCCCGCGCGTCGTCGCAGGCGTAGACCTCGGCCAGCGCCCGAAGCTCGGAGTTCGAGGCAAAGACAAGATCGGCGCGCGTGCCGGTCCACTTCAGCGCGCCGCTCGCGCGGTCGCGACCCTCGAAGACGCCGCTGTTGCCCGAGACCGGCGTCCATGTCGTGCCCATGTCGAGCAGGTTGACGAAGAAGTCCGTCGTCAGCGTCCCGGCCCGCTCGGTGAGGACACCGTGCCGCGACTCGCTGACGGTCGCGCCCAGCACGCGCAGGCCACCGACCAGCACCGTCATTTCGGGCACGGTCAGGGTCAGCAGTTGCGCCTTGTCGACCAGCAGTGCCTCGCCCGGCGTCGTCACGCCGGCCTTGCGGTAGTTGCGGAATCCGTCCGCCCTGGGCTCGAGCACCGCGAAAGACTCTGCGTCGGTCTGTTCCTGCGAGGCGTCGGTGCGGCCCGGCGTGAAGGGAACGGTCACGTCGTGACCGGCCGCCTTCGCCGCTCGCTCGATGGCAGCGCATCCGCCCAGGACGATCAGGTCCGCCAGCGAGACCTTCTTGCCGCCGGTCTGCGCGGCGTTGAAGGCCCGCTGGATTCCCCCGAGGGCCTCGAGCACTTTGGCGAGCTGCGTCGGCTGATTGATCTCCCAGTCCTTCTGCGGGGCGAAGCGGATGCGCGCGCCGTTGGCGCCGCCGCGCCTGTCCGAGCCACGGTAGGTCGAGGCCGACGCCCAGGCGGTCGACACCAACTCGGCGATCGACAGGCTGGCGTCGAGGAGCCGGGCCTTGAGCGCCGAGACATCCGCCGCGTCGATCAGCGCGTGGTCGACGGCGGGCACGGGGTCCTGCCACAGCAATTCCTCGGCCGGCACCTCCGGCCCGAGGTAGCGCGCGCGGGGGCCCATGTCGCGGTGGGTAAGCTTGAACCAGGCCCGCGCGAAGGCGTCCGCGAAGGCCGCCGGGTCCTTGTGGAAACGGCGCGCGATCGGCTCGTAGATCGGGTCCATGCGCAGCGCCAGGTCGGCCGTCGTCATGATCGGCGCGTGGCGCTTCGTGGCATTGTGCGCGTCGGGCACCAGCTCCTTGGCGGCCGGGTTCGACGGCACCCATTGGAAGGCGCCGGCCGGGCTCTTCACCAGGTTCCAATCATAGCCGAACAGCATATCGAAGTAGCTGTTGTCCCACCTCGTCGGCGTCGGAGTCCAGGCGCCCTCGATACCGCTGGTGATCGTGTGCACGCCCTTGCCGCTCTCGAAGCGGCTGGTCCAGCCCAGCCCCATCTCCTCGATGGCGGCGCCTTCTGGTTCAGGCCCCACCAGCTTGGCGTCGCCTGCGCCATGGGCCTTGCCGAAGGTGTGGCCGCCGGCGATCAGGGCCACGGTCTCCTCATCGTTCATCGCCATGCGCGCGAAGGTCTCGCGGATGTCGCGGCCGGAGGCGATCGCGTCCGGCATGCCGTTCGGTCCTTCCGGGTTGACGTAGATCAGGCCCATCTGTACCGCGGCGAGCGGATTCTCGAGGCTGCGATCGCCCGTGTAGCGCTTGTCGCCCAGCCACTCGGTCTCGGCGCCCCAGAAGATGTCCTGATCGGGTTCCCACACGTCCTCGCGCCCGCCGCCGAAGCCGAAGGTCTTGAAGCCCATCGACTCCAGCGCGCAGTTGCCGGCCAGGATCATCAGGTCGGCCCAGGAGATCGCCTTGCCGTACTTGCGCTTGATCGGCCACAGCAGCCGGCGCGCCTTGTCGAGGTTGGCGTTGTCGGGCCAGCTGTTGAGCGGCGCGAAACGCTGCGTGCCGCGCGAGGCGCCGCCGCGGCCGTCGGCGACGCGATAGGTGCCGGCGCTGTGCCAGGCCATGCGGATGAACAGAGGACCGTAATGGCCGTAGTCGGCCGGCCACCAATCCTGCGACTCGGTCATCAGCGCGTGGAGGTCCCGCTTCACGGCCTTCAGATCGAGCGACTTGAACGCCTCGGCGTAGTCGAACCCCTTGTCCATCGGATCGGACAGCGAGGCGTGCTGGCGCAGAGCGCCGAGGTCGAGCTGGTTGGGCCACCAATCGCGGTTCGACCGACTCGGGCGCGGCGTCGAGGCGTGCGCGCCATGATTGAACGGGCACTTGCCCGCGCTTGCCGCATTACCGCTGTCCATGATGTCCTCCGCTCGAGAATCCGGGGTGCCGTGACGGCGCAACCGATCTAGACAAGCCCGGGCGTTCGCACTAATTGATTAGAAGCGTTCTAAATATCGATTTTTTCGATGATCGACCTGCCCAGCCCGCGCCAGCTTCGCTACCTCGTGGCCATCGCCGATACCGGCGGCTTCAGCCGCGCGGCGCACCGCTGCAACGTCACCCAGTCGACGCTGAGCGCCGGCATCAAGGAACTCGAGGCGACGCTGGGCGCCGCGCTGATGGAGCGCGATCGCAAGGGCGTGGCGTTCACGCCGATCGGCGAGGTCGTGCTCGAACGCGCCCGACGCCTGCTCGCCGAGGCCGAGGATCTCGTCGAACTGGCCAAGGGAAGCGGCGAACCTCTGGTCGGCCCGCTGCGCGTCGGCGTGATCCCGACCGTGGCGCCCTATCTGCTGCCGAAGCTGCTGCCGCGCCTGCGGCGGCGGTTTCCCCGATTGCGGCCGTTTCTCGTCGAGGAGCGCACCGCGGCGCTGACCGAGCAGGTCGAGGGCGGCACGATCGATGTCGCGCTGCTCGCCTTTCCCTACGACCTGCCGCGGCTGGCCGCCTTCGACTGTTTTGAGGACCGCTTTCTGTTCGCGGCGCCGAAGGGTCACGAGCTGCTGGCGGCGCGGACGGTCGACCTCGCCGCGCTTGCCGGCGAGACGGTGCTGCTGCTGGCCGAGGGCCACTGCCTGCGCGAGCACGCGCTGTCGGTCTGCCGACTCGCCGCGCGGGACCAGGCGCGGGCGGTCGAGGCCACCAGCCTCTCGACGCTGATCCAGATGGTCGATTCCGGCTTGGGCGTGACTTTGCTGCCGCGGCTGGCGGTCGATGCCGGTGCTCTGCGCGGCACGCGCATCGAGTCGCGGCCGGTGGCCGATCGCGACGCGCTGCGCCGCGTCGGCCTGGCGTGGCGGCCGAGCTCAGCGCGCGCGGCACACTACCGACTGCTGGGCGAGGCGATCCGCGACGTGGTGGCGAAGTAGCTAATCGCGCGCGTCGGCGGCCTTGCGCATCAGCGCGCCGATCGCCGTGTTGCCCGCGCCGCCCAGCGCCAGCAGCGCCTCGGCCGCGCCGCGTTGATCGGCGACGGTGCGGTTCTGGCCGATCTTGGACTTCGTGGCGAAGCGCGCGACCGGCATGGTGAATGCGACGATGCCCTTCATCATCCCCAGCGCCTTGCCGGGGGTCATCTTGTCGATCGTCCAGGGCTTGGGCAGCGGCGCCTCGAAGAAGGCCGAGAGCTTCACCACGACATCGAGCGCGGCGTTGTCGTCGGCGACGATCGCCGGCGTGCCGTGCGCGTGCACCACCTGATAGTTCCAGGTCGGCACCATGTCGGCCGACGTGTACCAGCTGGGCGAGATATAGGCGTTGGCGCTGCCGAAGATCGCGACCGTCGGCGCCTTGCCGAACAGCTTCCAGTGCGGATTGGCGCGCGCGACATGGCCCAGCAGATGGCCGTTGGCGCTGTCGTCCTCGATATGGATCAGTGGCAGGTGCGTCACGAAGGGCACGCCGGCGTCGCCGGTGCTGACCAATGTGGCAAAGGGATGCGCGCGGATGATGCCGCGAATCGCGGCGGCGTCGCTCAGGTCGAACATCGGCGGGGCATACATGCGCGGGCCTCCTTTGGGGCGGGCGGCTCTCTAGGGCCGTCCGGCGGCGGCGGCAAGCGGTGGTCCGCCATGCGGGACAAGATAATTGTGCCGTGGCCCGGCGGCGCTCTACTGTCGGCTCGCCATACGAACGAGGAGGGATTTTCATGGGTGAAGCGATTGCGCTCAAGCCGGCG
>VGCZ01000011.1 GCA_016869975.1 Alphaproteobacteria bacterium | reverse complement strand
GCAGTCCGCGTTCCTGCTTGGCGCGATCGGGCGTGAAATCCGCTTCCTGGGCGAAGAGCAGATCCAGCAGGTCGCAGAGCGCGG
This sequence comes from Alphaproteobacteria bacterium, assembly GCA_016869975.1. Taxonomy (GTDB): domain Bacteria; phylum Pseudomonadota; class Alphaproteobacteria; order Reyranellales; family Reyranellaceae; genus JAFAZJ01. The sequence goes on along the minus strand of VGCZ01000011.1, from coordinate 121,063 downwards.
GGATGTCTTGGGGTGAGGCGTCGTCGATGGCGATCATGTCGTCAGACTAAAGTAGGCCCGCGCCAGGCGCCGCAGGCGATTGGCCTCGGCATCGCCGCCGACCGCCGGCAGCATTTCGCGGCCGTCGGCGATCCAGCGATCGATCCACGCTCCCGTGTCGGACGCCGGCCCGGCGACTGACCCAGGCAGCGCGGGATCGGCCGGCGACCACCGTGGATACACTTTGTCACGATTCCGCGCGGCACCGTCGCACACGCGACGGCATGAAGAAGGTGTCCAGGAGCCCGCCATGCGCCTTTGTCCCTCCCCGAGCCGGCGGCCGGCCTTGCTTCGGCTTGCCGCCTTCGCTCTGCTCGCCTTGATCTTCGTTCACCGACCAGCGGCGGCGCATGACGGGCATGACCACGGCGCCACGCCCCAACCGGTCGCCGCGGCGTTGCCGCGGACCGAAGCCCATAGCGACTTGTTCGAGATCGTCGCGGTCCTCCAGCCGGGCGGCTCGCTCACCATCACGCTCGACCGCTACGCCGACAACAGTCCTCTCGACGGGTCTGTCACCCTGACCTTCGATGGCCAGGAGGTGGCCGCGCAGCGCCAGGGCATCGGCCTGTTCGTGGCGCGCCATCCGCGGCTGGAACGGCCCGGCAAGCTCGACCTGGTCTTCACCGTCACGGCGGGCGGGGAGATGGACCTGCTCACCGCGACGTTGGACATACCCGCGCCGGTGGCGGCGCCCGGCGCGACGGCCGGACCTCTGGCCCTGCTGCGCAGTGGCTTCGTCCAGATCGGCATCGGGGTCGGCCTGCTCGTGATCGGCCTTCTGCTCGGGCGGGCCTCCATCCGGCGGCCCCTGCCGCCCATGGTCGAGGACGCACCCGCCATCCGGCCGTTGAAGGTCCTGCGGACAGGCACGCCGCACGTCGTCGCGGTGCTGCTCGTCGCGCTCGTGGCCGCCGGCCCTGCGGATGCCCAGCCGGTGCAGATCACCGGGGAGGCGCCGCGCCGCCTGCAAGACGGCGCGATCTTCGTGCCGAAGCCCTCGCAGCGCCTTCTCGGCGTGCGCACCCAGATCACCGAGCATGGCGAGGCCTCCGCCGCGCTGCGCATGATCGGCACCCTGGTGCCCGACCCGAACGCCTCGGGCCGGGTGCAGGCGAGCCAGAACGGGCGGCTGGAACCGGGCGATACCGGTTTCCCCACGCTCGGCCAACGGGTCGAGCGGGGACAGGTGCTCGCCTATGTCACCCCGACCTACAGCGCGGCCGAGCGCAGCAGCCTTATCCAGAACGCCGCCGAGCTCGACGCGCAGATCACCATCCTGGAGGCGCGGGTCCGCCGCCTGACATCGCTGCGCGGCACCGTGGCGGAGCGCGAGATCCAGGACGCCCAGGCCGAGCTCGCCGGCGCGCGCCAGCGGCGCACGGCGATCCAACCCGCCCTGTCGGGGCGCGAAGCGCTGGTCGCGCCGGTCTCGGGGATCGTCTCGACCGTGCGCGGCGCCGTCGGCCAGCTCGTCGACAGCGCGACCATCGTGGTCGAGATCGTCGATCCGAGCCGGCTTTGGGTGGAGGCGCTCGCCTTCGACCGCGCGGCGCTGGAGCGCGTCACTGGCGCGAACGCCACCCTGCCGGATGGCCGCGTCCTGGACCTTGTCTTCGTGGGCCGCGGATTGACGGCTCGACAGCAGGCGGTGCCGGTGAATTTCCGCGTCGACAATCCGCCGCCGGACGCGCCGATCGGCGTATCGGTCATCGTCACCCTGCGCACCGCGCGCGCCGTGCGCGGCATCGTGCTGCCCGCCGACGCGGTGGTGCGTAGCGCCGAGGGACCGCCGGTCGTCTTCGAGCAGGCGACCGCCGAGCGCTTCATCCCCCGCCAGGTGCGCGTGCAGCCCTTGGACGGCACGCGGGTGGTGGTGACGGCCGGGCTGGAGGCCAAGCAGCGCGTGGTGGTCAAGGGCGCGGCGCTGATCGCCCAGGTTCGTTGAGCCATGCTGTTCAACGCCACCGTCGGCTTCTCGCTGCGCAACCGGCTCTTCGTGCTGGTCGCGGCGTTGTTGATCAGCCTCTACGGCGTGTTCACGCTTCAGCGCATGCCGGTGGATGTCTTCCCCGACCTCAACAAACCCACCGTCACGCTGATGACCGAGGCCGAGGGCCTCGCGCCGGAAGAGGTCGAACAGCTCGTCTCCTTTCCGATCGAGACGGCGGTGAACGGGCTGCCCGGCGTCACGCGCGTGCGATCGGTCTCCTCCGTCGGGCTGTCGATCGTCTTCGTCGAGTTCGACTGGGGCGCCGACATCTGGCGCGCACGCCAGCAGGTCAACGAGCGCCTCGGCCAGATCCAGGCGCAGCTTCCGCCGCGCGTGATGCCGACGATGGCGCCGGTCTCCTCGATCATGGGCGAGATCATGCTGGTGGCGATGACGGCGCCGACCGACGGCTCGCTGGGCCCGATGGAATTGCGCGACCTGGCCGACTGGGTGATGCGCCCGAGGCTGCTGACCATTCCGGGCATCTCGCAGGTCATCCCGATCGGCGGCGAGGTGCGCCAGTTCCGTGTCATGCCCGACCTCGACCGGCTGCACGCGCTCGACCTGACCAACGATCAGCTCATCGCCGCGCTGCGCCAGTTCGGCGGCAACGCCGGCGGCGGCTATGTCGACCAGGCGGGCCGCGAGTTCCTGATCCGCAACATCGGCCGCACCACCTCGCTCGAGGATCTGCGCGATGCGACGGTCGGCTTCCGCGAGGGTCAGCCGATCGCGCTGCGGCAGGTGGCGCGCGTCGAGTATGGCGCCCGCTTCAAGCGCGGCGACGCCGGGGTCGACGGGCGGCCCGCGGTGATTCTCGCAATCGCCAAGCAGCCGGGCGCCGACACCATCCACCTCACGCGCGTGGTCGAGGCGGCGCTGACCGAGTTGCAGGCCGCCATGCCGCGCGGCGTGGTGGCGGACCGCATCAAGTTCCGCCAGGCCGACTTCATCGCGCAGTCCATCGCGAATTTGCAGCAGGTCCTGGCGGAAGCCTTCGTCGTCGTGGCGATCGTGCTCTTCGCCTTCCTGCTGAACACGCGCACGACCTTCATCTCGCTGACGGCGATCCCGCTCTCCATCCTGCTGACGGCGATCGTCTTCGCCGCCTTCGGCCTGTCGATCAACACGATGACCCTGGGCGGCCTCGCCATTGCCGTGGGCGAGCTGGTCGACGACGCGGTGGTCGACGTCGAGAACATCCTGCGCCGCCTCAAGGAGAACGCCGCGCGCGCCGTGCCCGAGCCGGTCGTGCGCGTAGTGGTCGCGGCCAGCGGAGAGGTGCGGTCGGGCATCGTCTACGCCACGCTGATCATCGTGCTGGTCTTCCTGCCGCTCTTCGCCCTGAGCGGGATCGAGGGCCGGCTCTTCGCGCCGCTGGGCGTCGCCTACATCGTCTCGATCCTCTGCTCGCTGCTGGTCGCGGTCACCGTGACGCCGGTGTTGTCCTACTGGCTTTTGCCGCGGATGCGGCGCATGCACGCGGGCGACGGCGCGCTGGTGCGGATTCTCAAATCGGGCCAGGACCGGCTGCTGCGCTGGGCCTTCGCGCACCGGCCGCTGGTGCTCGGCGTGGCCTTCGGCGGCGTCGCCATCGCCGCCGCCAGCGTGCCGTTGCTGCCGCGCGCCTTCCTGCCGGCGTTCAACGAGGGGACGCTGGTCATCAATGTCACCTACCAGCCGGGCATCTCGCTGGCTGAATCCGATTCGCTCGGGCGCGTGGCGGAGCGCCTCCTGATGGCGATCCCCGAGGTCAAGGGTGTGGGCCGCCGCACCGGCCGCGCCGAGCTCGACGAGCACGCCGAGGGTGTGCATTCCTCCGAGCTCGACATCGACCTGCGCAAGGATGGCCGCGCGCGCGCCGAGGTGCTGGCCGACATCCGCGCGCGGCTCGCCGTCCTGCCGGCGGCGGTCAATATCGGCCAGCCGATCAGCCATCGACTTGACCACATGCTGTCCGGCGTGCGCGCGCAGATCGCGCTCAAGATCTTCGGCGACGACCTCGACACGCTGCGCACCCTCGCCGAGACCTTGCGCGGCCGGTTGGCGCAGAATGTCCCGGGCCTGACCGACCTCCAGCTCGAGCGCCAGGTGCGCATCCCGCAATTGCGCATCGCCGTGGACCACGAACGGGCCCGGCTCTATGGCGTCTCGCCGGCCGGGTTGACCGAGACGCTGGAGTCGCTCACCGGCGGCACGGTGGTGAGCCAGATCCTGGTCGACGGCGCGCGCCGCGTCGACGTCGTGCTGCGGCTCGCCGACGAGGATCGCAGGACGGCCCGCCTGGCCGAGGCGCTGGTGCCGACGCCGCACGGCCGCGTGCCGCTGGGCCTGCTCGCGCGCGTCGAGGAAGGCGACGGGCCCAACCAGATCCTGCGCGAGGGCGCGCGCCGGCGCATTGTCGTGCTCGCCAACACGACGCCGGACGCCGACATGGCGCGGGTGATCGCCGCCATCCGCGCCGAGCTCGCGCGCGTGCCGATGCCGACCGGCTACACCACGTCGCTGGAAGGCACCTTCCAGGCACAGGAGGAGGCGATGCGCACCATCGCGGTCCTGGCGATCGTGTCGCTCGGCCTGATCTTCGTCGTGCTCTACTCGCGCTACCGCTCGGCCATGCTGGCGGCGATCATCATGGGCAACGTGCCGCTGGCGCTGATCGGCGCGGTGGCGGCGATCTGGATCGCCGGCCAGCCGCTGTCGGTCGCGACCCTGGTGGGCTTCGTGACGCTCACCGGCATCACCACCCGCAACGGCATCCTGAAGGTCAGCCACTACCTCAACCTCGCTTTGCACGAGGGCGAGCGCTGGGGCCTGGCGCTTATCCTGCGCGGCTCGGCCGAGCGGCTGACGCCGGTGCTGATGACCGCGCTGTCGGCCGGCCTCGCGCTGATCCCGCTGGCCGTCGGCGCCGAGGCGCCGGGCAAGGAGATCCTGCACCCGGTCGCCATCACCATCCTCGGCGGCCTGATCAGCGCGACGCTGCTCGACACGCTGGTGACGCCGATCCTGTTCCACCGCTTCGGCCGCCCGGCGCTGGAGCGCCTGCGTGCCCAGGCCGAGGAACGCCGCGCTGGCGGGGCGCTCGCCGCCGAGACATTCTGAACCCGGGAGAAGTCGATGCCGACCAAACGCACCCTGCTCACCGCCGCCCTGCTGCTGGCCCTGCCCGCCGTGGCGCTGGCGCATGGCCCGTCGCGCGGCCCCAATGGCGGCCAAATGCTGGATATCGGCGACTACCATGGCGAGCTCCTGGCCCAGGACGGGCGCCTGACTTTCTTCCTGTACGACACGAACGATCGGCCCCTGCCCGCGAGCGGCGCCAGCGCCACGGCCATCGTGCTCGCCGGCGGCCGCCAGCAGACGCTGACCTTCGCGCCGCAACCCGACGGCAAGGCGCTGGTCGCCAGCGGCGACTTCCGCGCCGAAGCCAGCCTGCGCGTCGTCGTGCAGCTCGTGCCCGCCGCCGGCAAGCCGCGCGTCCAGGCGCGGTACGCGCCCATCGACGCGGCCAAATGAGCGACGCCGCCGAACGCCGCCTGCTCGACCCCGAGGCGCACATCCTCGTCGTCGAGGACGATGGCGAGATGCGCAACCTCGTGGCGCGCCTGCTGCGCGAGGCCGCCTTCCGCGTCTCGACGGCGCGCGACGGGCGCGAGATGTGGGCGCTGCTCGACAATCCGGCTGGCCAGCCGGACCTCGTCCTGCTCGACGTCATGCTGCCCGGGTCCTCGGGTCTCGACCTGCTGCGCCGCCTGCGCGAGCGCTCGCGGGTGCCGGTGCTGATGCTGACGGCGCGGCGCGAGGAGATGGACCGCGTGCTGGGCCTCGAGCTCGGCGCCGACGACTATGTCGCCAAGCCCTTCGCCCCGCGCGAGCTGATCGCCCGCGTCCGCGCGCTGCTGCGCCGCGCCGCGCCGGCCGACGCGCGGCCCGACCCGCGCTCGCGGCGGCTGGCCTTCGCCGGCTGGGTGCTCGACACGGCGCGGCGCGAGCTGACCTCGCCGGACGGCGTCTCGGTCGATCTCTCCGGCGCCGAGTACGACCTGCTGATCGCCTTCCTCGACCATCCGCAGCGCGTCCTGACCCGCGAGCAGCTGCTCGAGGTCGCCAAGCGGCGCGTCGGCGCCGATCCCTTCGACCGCACCGTGGACGTGCAGGTCAGCCGCCTGCGCCGCAAGATCGAGCCCGAGGACGACAGCCCGTCCCTGATCAAGACCGTGCGTGGCGCCGGCTACGTCCTGGTCGCCGACGTCACCCGCGCCTGAGGCGGTGCGCATGAAGCTCCTCTGGCCCGACAGCCTCGCCGGCCGCATCACGCTGCTGCTGCTGGGCGGGCTGATGCTGCTGCATTTCGGCAGCCTGTGGGTCCACGAGCGCGCGCTGCGCGAATCGGAACAGGGCGCGCGGCTGGAGCGCATGGCCGACCAGCTGGCAATGGCGCGCGCGGCGGTCGCGCCGTTGCCCGAGGCGGCGCGCGACGCGGCGGCGCACGCCCTGTCGCGACCGGGCCTCGAGATCCATTGGGATCGCGTGGCGCCGCTGCCGGCGGCGGCGCCACCCGAGGCCCTGGCCGCGGCCGCCGCGCGGCTCGGCGCCGGCGCGCGGCTGGGCTGGGACCCCAAAGCGGAGCCGGGCCACCGCGTGTTGGGCGCGCTGCCCGTCGACGGCGGCGGCTGGATCGTGTTCTCGGCGTCCTGGCTCGCAGCCGGCGGCGGCGCGCTCGATCACGGCGGAATATCCTCCATGGTGGCGATGGCGCTGGGCATCGGGTTGATCTCGATCCTGGTCATCCGCTGGATCACCGGCCCGCTGCGGCGCCTGGCGAGCGCCGCCGACCGCATTGGCCGCGACCCCAGCCCGATCCCGGTGCCGATGGAGGGGCCGCGGGAGGTGCGCCACGCGGCCTCGACCTTCAACGCCATGCAGGAGCGCATCGGACGCCTGCTCGAGGACCGCACCGAGGCGCTGGCGGCGATGAGCCACGACCTGCGCACGCCGCTCTCGCGCCTGCAGCTGCGCGTGGGCTTTCTGCCCGAGGGCGAGGACCGCGCGCGCATGGAGGCCGACATCGCCGAGATGGAGGCCATGGTCGCGCGCACTCTCGACTACATCCGCGAGGGCCACGACACCGAGCCCGTGAAGCCCGCCGACCTCGCGGCGATCCTGCAGACGCTCGCCTCCGACGCCGCCGATCAGGGGCACGACGTGGCCTACGAGGGGCCGGGGCGCGCCGTGCTGCCACTGCGGCGCATCGCGGCCAAGCGCGCGCTGTCGAACCTGGTCGACAACGCGCTGCGCCATGGCCGCCCGCCGGTGCGGCTCGGCATCCACGACCAGGGCGCGACGCTCGCCGTCGAGATCCGCGACGCCGGCGGCGGGATCGCCGAGGCGGACCGCGCGCGCGCCGTGGCGCCCTTCGTGCAGCTCGACCCGGCGCGTGGCGGCTCGGGGGTCGGCCTCGGCCTGGCCATCGCGCAGCGTTTCGCGCAGGCCAGCGACGGCAGGCTGGAGCTCGGCGCGGCGCGCGAGGGTGGGCTGCTGGTCAGACTTGTGCTGCCGCGGCAGGCCGGCTGAACGCCGCGCCGACCCGGGACTCGTCGACGATCAGCGACCGCCGATGGCGATCAGGCCGCCAGGCTGGCGTGGGCGACGGCCAGGCGCCGCAGGCGGTTGGCCTCGGCATAGGCGCCGACCGCCGCCAGGCCCGGCGGCGGCTCGCCGTCGCCCTGCGGCCGGCAGGCCAGGCTGATCGCCGGCAGCACGTCGCAGCGCAGATCGCAGCCATCGGCGATCCAGCGATCGATCCACGCCTCGGTGTCGACGGGCGGCCCGCCGGGCAGGAAGTGGCGCAGCGCGCGGCCCACGGATTTGCGCCACTTGGCCACCAGCGGCGACACGTCGGGCGCCTGGGCGGGCGTCTCGGGGCACACCTCGGTCGGCGCCGCGATGGGCGCCGGCTCGGCGAGCGGCTCGGGGATCGGCACGGGCAGGGCGGGATCGGCCGGCCAGCGCCGCCGCGCGCGTTTGCCGACGCGATGCAGCCGGTGCCAGTCGACGACGGCGAGATACTCCTGACCCTCGACCTCGTAGATCGACAGCAGCTTGCGCGCCACCAGCTCCTCGATCATCGCGCGCATGGCGTCGTCGTCAATCGGATCGCCGGGAAACACCTGCAGGCGGATGGTGCGGGGTCTGAGCGGCTGCACGCCGAAACTGTCGGCGAAGTTCTGCAGGCCGAGGAACAGGAGGCGGGTCATCACCGCGCAATCGATGACGGCCTCCCAGGTCCAGAAGTCGGAAGAGATCTTGCGGTCGCGGGCCATGGGGCGAACTCCAGAGGTTCAAATCTGGAGACGGTGTAGCCCCAAAATCGGAAAACCCCTGTTTTTCGCTCCTACGAGCGTCGAATCCATGCCTTCGATCCTACGGCCGCAGGCAATTCCGTATGCGCGATCGGAACGGGCGTTTTGAGGCCTGATTCGAACTGGTTTCCCCTTTCCCCGCTGGGCTGACGGGGGAAGGGAGACTCGAAGCTCGCTGGCGATCGTCTTTCCCACGCCAGAGGACGAACGCGCTGCCCGTCAGCCGCCGATCTCCTCGGCCACGCGGCGCAGCTCGCCGGCGAGCGCGCCCAGCCCGTCCTGGCAGGCGGCGCGGTCGCCGGTGCGGCCGGCCTGTTCCAGGCCGGCCGCAGCATCGGCCAGCCGCCGCGCGCCGATCGCCAGCGCCGAGCCTTTCAGCCGATGCGCCGTCGCCGCCAGTCTCGGCAGGTCGCCGGCGCCGAGAGACGCGCCGATGTCGCGCTCGGACTGCCAGGCGTCGCGCAGAAAGTCCCGCAGCACCTCGTTCAGGGTCGCCGGATCGTCGCCCAGCCAGGCGCGCAGGGTCGATTCGTCGATCGCCGGCCGCGTATCGGCGGCGGCCGAGGCCTCGTCGTCGGCGTCGATCCGCAGCCAGCGCGACAACGCCGCGCGCAGCCGATCGAAGCTCACGGGCTTGGCGAGATAGGCGTCCATGCCGGCGGCGAGGCAGCGCTCCTCCTCGCCGCGCATGGCGTTGGCGGTGACGGCGACAATCGGCGTGTGGCGCGCATTACCCGGCATCGCCGCCTCCTCGCGGCGGATGGCGTCAGCCAGCTCGTAGCCGTCCATGCGCGGCATGTGGACGTCGGCCAGGACGACGGCGTAGTGGCCGGCGCGCCACATCGCCAGCGCCTCGACGCCGTCGACCGCGGTATCCGCGGCGATGCCGAGCATCTGCAGCTGCTTGACCAGCACCTTCAGGTTCACCGGGTGGTCGTCGACCACCAGCACACGCGCCGCGCTTTCGGCCGGCTGTCGGCGGCGCGCCCGCGCGGCGAGCGGCGTGATCGCGCGCAAGGGCGAGTCGGCCGGGGCCGCGCGCAATACCAGCGTGATGCGGAAAGTCGTGCCGGCGCCCAGCTTGCTCTCGACATTGACATCGCCCTCCATCAGCTGCGCCAGCCGGCGCACGATGGAAAGGCCCAGACCCGTGCCGCCATAGCGCCGCGTCGTCGAGCTGTCGGCCTGGGCGAAGGGTTCGAACAGCCGCGAAAGCTGCGCGTCGTCCATGCCGATGCCGCTGTCGGCGACCGACAGCGACACGCGGATGCGGCCATCGCCCAGCGGCGCTGTCGAGGCCGCCATGCGCACGAAGCCGCGCTCGGTGAACTTCACCGCGTTGCCCAGCAGGTTGATCAGGATCTGGCGCACGCGGCCGGGATCGCCCTCCAGCGCGTCGGACGAGCCGGGATCGATGTCGGCTGTCAGCGTCAGGCCCTTGTCGAGGCCTTGCGGACGCATGGCCGCCATCGCGCCTTCGATCACGCCCGACAACGAGAAAGCCGTCGACTCGAGCTCCAGCCGGCCGGCGTCGATCTTCGAGAAGTCGAGCACGTCGTCGATGATGCGCAGCAGCGCCTGCGCCGATTCGCGCATGGTCTCGACCGTCGGCCGCTGCTCCTCGTCGACGCCCTGGCGCTCGAGGATCTCCATCATGCCCAGCACGCCGTTCATCGGCGTACGAATCTCGTGGCTCATGGTGGCGAGGAAGGTGCTCTTCGACTGGTTGGCCGCCTCGGCCTCGTCGCGCGCTTGCTCGAGCTCGGCCTCGCGGCGCTTCAGCTCCGAGATGTCCGTATAGATACCGGCCAGCCCGCCTTCGCGCGTGCGCCGCTCGCCGATGACGATCCAGCGCCCGTTGGGCTGACGCGTCTCGACCGGCGCGCCCGGGTTGCGCCGCATGGCCATGCGCGTCTCGAGCCAGTCCTCGACGCTCCTGTCGCCGGTCGACACCGCGCCGCGCCGTGCGGCTTCGCGCAGCATCTCCCGGACGTGCACGCCGGGCACGGTGATGTCGGCGATCTCGGCGTAGTACTCGAGGAAGCGCTGGTTGGTCAGCACCAGCCGGTCGTCGACGTCGAACAGCACGAAGCCGTGGGGCAGCGCTTCGATGGCGTCGACCAGGCGGGTGCGGGCGTTCGCGGCGTCGCGGCTGGCGGCCTCGGCGGCGTCGCGCGCCTGCTCCAGCTCCATCTCGCGGCGCTTGAGCTCGGAGATGTCGGTATAGATGCTGGCGACGCCGCCGTCGCGTGTGCGCCGTTCGCCGATGACGACCCAGCGGCCGTCGGGCTGACGCGTCTCGCGCGGCGCGCCGGGGTTGCGGCGCATCGCCATGCGCGTCTCGACCCAGTCCTCGACGTCGCGGCCGCCGGTCGACACGGCGCCGCGGATCGCGGCCTGGCGCAGCATGTCCTCGATCCGGGCGCCGGGCACGGCGAGGTCGGCAATCGGCGCGTAGTACTCGAGGAAACGCTGGTTGGCGAGAACCAGGCGGCCTTCGGCGTCGAACAGCACGAAGCCATTGGGCAACGATTCGATGGCGTCGACCAGGCGCAGGCGCGCGTCCGCCGCCTGCTTGCCGGCGGCCTCGGCCTCGTCGCGCGCCCGCGCCAGCTCGCGCTCGCGTGCCTTGGCCTCGGTCAAGTCGGTGACCAAGGTGACGACGCCTCCTTCGCGCGTCGGATGCTTGGAGATGCGGATCCAACGTTCGGCTGCCGTCGCCATCTCGCGATCGCCGAACGAGCTGCGATGGTGCGCCGCCATCTCGGCGATCCACGCCTCGCCGCGCTCGCGATGCTCGGGTCGCACCGTGCCGCGCCGCTGCATCTCGCGCAGCAGGTCCTCGTAGCGTTCGCCGCGCTTGAGCAGGCCCGGCGTGTTGCCGAAATAGCGCTCGTAGGAATCGTTGTAGACGACAAGCCGCGCTTCCTCGTCGTGCAGCGAGAATCCCGACGGCAGGGCGCGGATCGCGTCCTCCAGCCGGTTGCGCGCCCGCTCGGCCTCCTCCTTGGCCGTCGCCAATTCCTCCTCGTGGCGCTTCAGCTCGGTGATGTCGCGATAGGTCGCGACGATCTCGCCGTTGGGCAGCGGCCGCGAGGTGTATTCGAGGAAGCGGCCGGCCGCCGTCCAGCGCGTATAGGTGAGGTTCGGCGCGTTGCGGCGGCGATCGAGCCACTCCTGGATATCGGCCTCGACATCCTCGATCGGCCCGAAATCGCCGCGCTGGATCTGGAAGCGCTGGATGTCGGCGCTGGTGGCGCCGACATGGGCGACGTCCTTGGGCAGCGCCAGCAGGTCGCGGACCTTCTGGTTATCGATCGCCCAGCGCAGGTCGCGGTCGAACAGCATGACGCCGTCGCTCATGTTGTCGATCACGACTTGCAGGCGGCCCAGCGCCTGCGCGGTCTCGGCGCGCGCCCGCTCGGCCTCCTCCTTGGCCGCGGCCAGCTCGTCCTCGCGCCGCTTCAGGCGCGTGATGTCGCGGTGCGTCGCCAGCATCCCGCCATCGGGCAGCCGCTTGAAACGCAGCTCGACGGTGCGGCCGGTCACCGTCGATTGCTGGATCGCGCCGGTCGCCGGATCGCGCAAGGCGGCGACTCGGCGCTCGATCTCGCCCGCGCGATCGGTGGCCTCGGGGCCGTACTCGCCGCGGTCGAAGCGCCAGGCGATCATGTCGCGCGCCGTGGTCGCGCGCGCGTAGACGTCCTCGGGGATATCGTGCAGCCGGCGGATCGCGGCGTTGCCGAAAACCCGCCGGTCGGCCGAATTGTAGAGCTCGACGCCGTCGTCGAGATTGTCGAGCACGGTGCCGAGCATGCCGCGGCCGCGCTCGAGCTGTTCCTGCAGCTCGACGTTGCGCGCCAACGCCGCGCGCAGCTCGGCCTCGACGGCGAAGCGTTCGCGCAGGCGGCGGTTGACGCTGCGCGCCCACTGCGACGCCGTCAGCATGTAGACGAGGCAGCCGATACCCAGGCCGCGGGCGATGGGGTCGTCCTGCCACATCAGGCCGATCGATACCGGCAGCAGCGCCGGCACGATGAACGCCAGCGCCGCCGGCGCATACGCGGCGCGCGCGTAGGCGGCGTTCACCACCATCACGCCCAGGGTGACGAGCGGCAGGACCCAGACGAAGCCCGGCTTGGGACCCAGCAGGACGAGGGTCTGCGCCGCCCAGCCCAGGCCGATGCCGATGGAGACCACGACAAGGGCGCGCAGCCAGACCTCCAGGTGGTCGTCGGCCGGCTTGCGGCGCGCGTACAGGAAGTTGAAGCCGTAGCGGATCGCGGCCATCGTGCCGTAGGCGATCGTCAGGATCAGCGCGCGCGGCTCGGGCACCGCGCTCCAGATCGAGACCATGACGAGCAGCCAGATGGCGTCGACGCCGTAGGGCGAGGACATCATCGAATCGAGCATGGCGCGGCGCATCGCCGTGTCGACGGATGGCGCCGCCACCGGCTGGGTGGCGGGAGCGGACGTGGTCGTCATGGGTCCCTCTGACCGGACCCGCCAACCTCGCAGCCGATTGTCACACGCATGTCTCGCGGCGGCGGGCCGATTGTAACGTCTGTGACGTGGGATGCGGCGTCGCCGTCCGGACGAGGCGTTCGCCCGCCCGCACGGGGCGATCCTGTTCAACCGCTCCAACATGTAGCAATCTGCCGCCCGATTGAGGGTAGGGTTATCGCGGACGGCGTTGTCCTCCCTCTCCCCGGAAGCGGGAAGAGGGAGCCGTGTGCGGTCGCCGTGCGACCGGGGGGAGCAGTGGCGTGGCGGGGGATGACCGACCGCATCTGATCGTTGTCGAGGACGATGCGACGCAGCGTCGTTTGCTGCTGCAGTATCTTGAGAAGCAGGGCTTTCGCGTCACCGGCGTGGATGGCGGCGCCGGCCTGCGCCGAACCATCGAGCGCGAGGCGGCGGCGCTGGTGCTGCTCGATGTCGGCCTGCCCGGCGAGGACGGGCTCACCCTGGCGCGTTGGCTGCGCGGCCGCGACGCGCATGTCGGCATCGTCATGGTCACCGCCGCCAGCGACACCATCGACCGGGTCGTCGGCCTGGAGACCGGCGCCGACGACTACATCGCCAAGCCCTACGAACCGCGCGAGCTGCTGGCCCGCGTGCGCTCCGTGCTGCGCCGCGCGCCGCGCGCGGCGGCACGGCCGGTCAACGACGGCAAGCGCGTGCGCATGGGCCGCTGCGAGCTCGACCTCGACACGCGCGCGCTGATCGACACCGCCAGCGGCGAGAGCGAGACCCTCGCGGCCAGCGAGTTCGACCTGCTTAAGCTCTTCGCCGACAATCCCAACCGGCCGCTGGCGCGCGACTGGCTGCTGGAGAGCACCGCGCATCGCGAGCTCGAGGCCTTCGACCGCGCCATGGACCAGCGCATTCTGCGCCTGCGCAAGAAGATCGAGGTCGACCCGGCGCACCCCGAGACCATCCGCACCGTGCGCGGCGTCGGCTACATGTTCGTGCCGCCGAAGGTGTAGTTCCTTCCGCCTTCGCGGGGAGAAGGGGCCGGTGTATGGTCGGCGCCACTACGGACCGGAGGGGACCATGGCGGGCGGCAGGTTGCTGCTGGTGGGATGCGGCAAGATGGGCGGCGCGATGCTCGAGGGCTGGCTGGAGCGTGGCCTCAAGCCCGCCGACCTCGCGGTAATCGAGCCGGTCGAGGCGATCCAGCCGAAGATCGCCGGCGCCATCGTCGTCGGCTCGATCGACAAGCTGCCGGCGTCCTTCGCGCCCGATCTGGTCGTGCTCGCGGTCAAGCCGCAGACCATGGATGTCGCGCTGCCCGGCCTGCGCCGCTTCGCCGAGGCCGGCGCCACCTTCCTGTCGATCGCCGCCGGCAAGACGCTCGCCTATTTCCGCCAGCACCTCGGCGCGCGCGCCAAGCTGGTGCGCGCCATGCCCAACACGCCGGCGGCGGTGCGGCGCGGCGTGACGGTATGCGTCGCCGGACCCGGCGTTGGCCCGGCCGAGCGCGCGCGCTGCCAGGATCTGCTGTCGGCCGTCGGCAGCGTCGATTGGGTCGACGACGAGGGCCTGATGGACGCGGTGACGGCGGTGTCGGGCAGCGGCCCGGCCTATGTCTTCCTGCTCGCCGAGGCGATGGCGACGGCCGGCGTGAAGGCCGGCCTGCCGGCCGAGCTGGCGACCAAGCTGGCGCGCGGCACAGTCTCGGGCTCGGGCGAGCTGCTGGCGCGCTCCGCCGACAGCGCCGCGCAACTGCGCATCAACGTCACCAGCCCGGGCGGCACCACCGCCGAGGCGCTGAAGGTGCTGATGGCCGGCGACGCCATGCAGCCGCTGTTCGATCGCGCCATCGACGCCGCCACGCGGCGCAGCCGCGAGCTGGCGGGATGACGCCGATGATCCCACGTCGCGCCGCCATCGCCGGCGCCATGGTCCTCGCGGCGCGCCCGGCGACGGCGCGCGAGGAGATCGAGCAGCCCGTGCCGGCGGACGACCCGGGCTTCATGGCGCGCGCCTTCGAGATGCGCCGCCGCGCCATCGCCGCCGGCGACCAGGGTTATGGCGCGGTCGTCGTGCTCGACGGGCGCATCATCGGCCAGGCGCCCAGCGCGGTGATCTCGCGCGGCGATACAGCGGCGCATGCCGAGCGCGAGGCGATCGCCGACGCGCGTCGTCGCGCGGGCGGCGGCTCGATTCGCGGCGCGACGTTGTATTCATCGTCGCGGCCCTGCTTCCTCTGCGAGGAAGCCGCCCACGCCGCCGGCATCGGCAGGATGGTCCATGGCGAGGGCCTGACCGACGCCGGCGCGCCCCGGGCGCCGCGCTAGACATGCTGCGCCGTCGCGTCCTGTGCGGGGTGTTGTCGATGATCCTGGCTTCGGGATCCGCTATCGCGCAGCCGGCCGTCGAGCTGATCGCCGCGGCCGCGGCCGGCGACCTGGCGACGGTGAACCGTCTGTTGGGCGCGGGCGCCGATGTGAAGGCGCGCGACGCGTCTGGCCGCACGGCGCTGTTGGCGGCGACCCAGGGCAATCATGTCGAGGTCGCCCGCGCGCTGATCGCCGCCGGCTCCGACGTCAACGCCAAGGATTCGATCCAGGACAGCCCCTATCTGCTCGCCGGCGCGCGCGGTCGCGTCGAGATCCTGCGCATGACCCTGGCGGCCGGCGCCGACCTCAAGAGCGTCAATCGCTTTGGCGGCACGGCGCTGATTCCCGCCGCGCATTACGGGCATGTCGAGGTCGTGCGCGTGCTGCTGGCGACGACGATCGACATCGACCACGTCAACCGGCTGGGTTGGACCGCGCTGCTCGAGGCGATCATACTGGGCGATGGCGGTGCGGCGCATACCGAGATCGTGCGTTTGCTGCTCAAGGCGGGCGCGCGCGTCGATATCGCCGACGGCCAGGGCGTCACGCCTTTGGCGCATGCCAGGCAGCGCGGCCAGGCGGCGATCGTGCGCTTGCTCGAGGAAGCCGGCGCGCGACGATAGGCGCGTCCGTTTGCCATGGCGGGAAGCGGACGGCGAACTTAGGTTCTACCCATGTCCGACCAGCGCGCCGCCATCATCGCCGCCACCCTCCAGCTGATCGCCAAACGCGGGTGGCGCGACGTTACCCTGCGCGCCATCGCGACCGAGGCGGCGGTACCCTTTGCCGCGCTCTACGGCCAGTTCCCGACCAAGGCGGCGATCGTCAGCGCCTTCCTGGCCGATATCGACCGCCAGGTGCTCGACGGCGTCGAGGAAGCGCAGGACCCCGACGAGACCGTGCGTGACCGCCTGTTCGACACCATGATGCGCCGCTACGACCTGCTGCGGCCGCATCGCGAGGCCGTCGCGGCGCTCGCCGAGGGTCTGGCCCGCGATCCGCTGGCGGCCCTGGCGTTGCGTCCCGCGCTGATGCGCGCCATGGCGGTGATCCTGGAGGCCAGCGGGCTGACCGCCGAGGGGGTGGTTGGTGCGGTGCGGCAGAAATCGCTGGCTGCCTTGCACGTGGTCGTCCTCAGAACATGGCTGCGCGACGACAGCGCCGACCTCGGCAAGACCATGGTGACCCTGGATTCGCGCCTGAAGACTCTCGAAGGATGGGCTCAACGATTTGATAAGATTGCGAAAAATATCTCATCACGGCGCCGCCGCCAGCCTCCGGAAGCGCCGCCGGCCGAGGCCGAGCCGAGCCCGCCCTGATTGCGGCGCTGGCGGCATGGGTATTGTGCATCGCACAAGTCCGCCTTGACGCAGCGCACTAAGAAGCATACACGGATGTCATGTTGCAGCGCACAAGACTGCAGCAGCGATCAACAGGATCTCGTTGGCGGCGTCTCCCGGTAGCGCTTTCGAGGTCAGGCACAGGAGACCCCCGATGGCCGCTCGCAAAGCTTCCGCCAGGGGCGCCAGCGCCGCCAAGCCCGCCGTGACCGTGGCCGCCCAGAGTGCAACCGCAGTGGCGGCCCCCGAGATGGAGAAACCGATGACCCCGACCTTCAAGTTCCCCTTCGCCGACGTCGACTTCACCAAGGCGTGGGGCGAGTTCAAGATGCCGACCGCCGCCGACTTCAAGTTCCCGACGGCGTTCAACGTCGAGGCGATCGCCGAGGCGCAGCGCAAGAACATCGCCGTCATGACCACCGCCAACCAGGCTGCCTTCGAGGCGTTCAAGACGCTGGCCGAGCGCCAGGCCGAGATGGTCAAGGCGATGACCGAGGACTTCAGCAAGGCCGCCAGCGAGATCATGGCCGCCGCCTCCTTCGAGGAGAAGGCCGCCAAGCAGGCCGACGTCGCCAAGAAGACCTACGAGACGGCGATCGCCAATTTGCGCGAGCTGTCGGAGATGATCGCCAAGAGCAACGCGCAGACGCTCGACGCCGTCAACGCGCGCGTCGCCGAGGTGATCGAAGAGGTCAAGGCGCTGCTCGCCAAGAAGAACTGAGCGCGCAGGCGTCCAGCAATCGTCGGGCCAGCGGCACCTCCTCCCCCGCTTGCCGGTTCGACACAGGGCCGCTCCCCAGGAGCGGCCCTTTTGCTTTTTGCGCTATGGTCGGCGGCATGAGCGAGACCATCACGTTTCCCGACTTCGAGCGCGTCGACATCCGCGTCGGCACCATCGTCGAGGCGCGACCCTTCGAGGGCGCGCGCAAGCCGGCGATCCAGCTGGTGATCGACTTCGGCACCGAGCTCGGCACGCGCAAATCCTCCGCCCAGCTCACCACGCACTACACGCCCGAGGCGCTGGTCGGCCGCCAGGTCGCCGCCGTCGTGAACTTTCCGCCGCGCCAGATCGGCAAGTTCATGTCGCAGGTGCTGACCTTGGGCTTTCCCGACGAGACCGGCGGCGTGGTGCTGATCGTGCCCGACAAGGCCGTGCCCAACGGCGGCAAGCTGTTCTAGAGGCCGCGGGCCTTCAGCTCGCGCGCGATGTGGGCGACGAAGGCGCGGACCTTGGTCGGCACCTGGCGGTTCGAGGGGTAGATCGCGTGGACGCCGACCTCCTGTGTCGACCAGTCGGGCAGCACCGATACGAGCGCGCCGCTCGCAATGTCGTCGCCGACAGCCCAATGCGGCAATGGCGCGAGGCCAAGTCCGGCGCGCGCGCAGGTCAGCAAGGATTCCGAGCCCGTGCACATCACGCGCGGCGTGATGTCGACGCGCCGCGTCTGGCCGTCGCGCGCGAACGTCCACAGACGACCCCATGCGAGCGGCGCGAACCCGAGGCAGTCATGCGCCTGAACGTCATCGGGCGACAGCGGCGCGCCGCGATCGCTCAGATAGCCAGGCGCGGCGCAGATCACGACGCGCGATGAGCCGATGCGTCGCGCGACAAGGCCGGGCTCCAGCGCGCCGGCGATACGGATCGACACGTCGAGTTCTTCCTCGACGAGATTGGCGGCGCGCACCGCTTCGATCAACTCGACCGATACCGATGGATAGCGCCGCAGAAAGGCGGTCAGCGCTGGCACCAGGAATAGCCGCGCGAACATCTCGGGCGCGCCGACGCGCAGCCGCCCCCGGGGATCGCGGCTGAGCGCTTGCGCCTCGCGTCGCGCCGCGTCGGCCTCTTCGATGGCGCGGCGGCTGCGGGCATAGAAGGCGCGCCCCGCCTCGGTGACGCCCACGCGCCGCGTCGTGCGCTGCAGCAGTCGCACGCCCAGCGACTCTTCGAGTTCGCGCACCTTCTCGCTGGCCGAGGAGCGCGACAGGCGCAGCGCCTGGGCGGCGCGCGTGAAGCTCGCCTCGTCGACCACGCGCACGAAAACCCGCATGCCGTCCAGGAGATCCATGGCGGCTATTGTTCGCGTAATCCGAACAATTTGTCCATGATCGGCCGGCTACCCGACGGGGTCGATCGCGATTATTCCAGGGGCGCTTCGGGAGGAGAATTCTCATGGCAGAGCCACAGATCGCGATCGTCGGCCCCCAGGCCGGCCAGGCCCTCAACGTGCTGGGGGCGCCGATGCTGGTGAAGAGCGCCGGCGCCGCCGGCCCGCTCTTTGTCGCCGATCATGAGGTGCCGGCCGGCTACGGCGTACCGCCGCACGTCCATGACCACGACGACGAGTCCTTCTTCGTCATCGAAGGCGAGCTGACGCTGGACACCGACGCGGGCGCCCGCGTCGCCGGCGCCGGCTCGTTCATCTTCGCGCCAGCCGGCTCGCGCCATGGCTATCGCAACGAGACGGCGCGCGCCGCGCGCGTGCTGGTGCTGAGTTCCTCGGCGTCGCGGTTGGCGCCGATGTTCCAGGATCTTGATCGCCTGACGGCGCGCGGCAACTTCGCGCCGGCCGATGTCGGTGCGGCCTGCGCCGCGCACGGTGTCACGATCGGCTGACCGGGTCGCCCGGCTACACCGGCACCCTGATCCGCGCGCGCAAGCCCCCCAGCGGCGAGTCCTCGAGATGGACGTCGCCGCCATGGCTGCGCGCCACATCGCGCGCGATGGTCAGCCCCAGGCCGACGCCGCCGGTGCGCGGATTGCGCGAGCGGTCGAGCCGGTGGAAGGGGCGAAACATCTCCTCGCGCCGCGCCGCCGGGATGCCCGGCCCGTCGTCGTCGACGATCACCTCGATCGCCGACTTGCGGCGCACGAACGCGACCTCGACCCGGCTGCCGTAGCGTTGGGCGTTGGATACCAGGTTGCCGATGGCGCGCTTCATCGCCAGCGGCCGCACAATGGCGTGCGGCTCGCCCTCGATGCGCGTCGCGACGCCGGCGCCGGCGCGCCGCGCGCCCTCGACGACATCGGCGATCAGGTGCGACAGGTCGGTGTCGACCGGCTGCTCGTCGCCCTCGCCGCGGGCGAAGGCGAGATAGCCTTCGATCATGCGCTCCATGTCGGCGACATCGGCCTCCAGCTCGCGCTTCTCCGGCATGTCGTCGAGCATGGCGAGGCTGAGCTTCATGCGCGTCAACGGCGTGCGCAGGTCGTGGCTGACGCCGGCCAGCATTTCGGCGCGCTGCTGGATTTGCCGACCCAGCCGCTCGCGCATGGTGAGGAAGGCGCTGGCGGTCTGGCGCGCCTCGATCGAACCCTCGGGCCGGAAATCCGGCACGTCGCGGCCCTTGCCGAGCGCGTCGGCGATCATGCCCAGCTTGGTCACCGGCCGCAGCTCGCGGCGCACGAACAGGATGGCCAGCCCGAAGAGGATGAGGCTCATGCCGGCGATCAGCACGACGAACAGCCAGGAGGTGCGCGTCCACAACCGGGAAAGCGGCGCCACCATGCGCAGCGTGCCGTCGGGCAGCTGCACGGCGATGATCACCTTCTTCTCCTGCGACTCGGCGTCGATGGCGTAGGGCCGCTGCAGGTAGAGATCGAGCATGCCGGCGAGCTCGCGCTGCATGATGCTGAACAGCGGCGGCCCGGGCCACGGCGCGATCTTCTCGCCCTTGGTGAAGGTCATGGGGCCGCGGAAGTCGATCTCGGCGCGCTCGAGCAGCCATTGGAAGCGCGCATCATCGGGGCCGAAGCGCTCGTGCGCGGCGATCACCAGGTTGATGTCGCCGACCAGCGAGCGCGCCATGCGCCTTGTCACGTTGTCCCAGAGGATGTCGTAGAACAGCCAGGTGACGAAGATCTGCAGCACCAGCGCCGGCATCATGATGGCGAGCGTGGCGCGGCCGAACAGGGTGCGCGGCACCAAGGTGCCGACGGCCTGGCGCGGCCTGAGGTCGCGCAGATAGTGCAGCGCGCGCAGCAAGGCGTTGCGCAAGGTCGCGAGCGGCCGCATGACGCCGGCGCGACCGAGGTCGCCGATAGTCACGGGTTTGGCTCTACCTTCCCCCGGAGGGGGAAGGGGGATGTCGAAGACGGACACCGCGCGCGTTGAGGCATCCCCCATCCGGCGCGCTTCGCACGCCACCTTGCCCCTCCGGGGGAAGGTAGAGCACAACACATATGCGCTCCGCCTCGCGTCATTCGCCCACCAGCCGGTAGCCCGCGCCGCGCGCCGTCAGCAGGTAGCGCGGGAAGCGGGGATCGGGCTCGATCTTGCGCCGAAGCCGGGTGACATGCACGTCGATCGTGCGCGCGTTGACGTCGCCGCCCAGCTCGCGCGCCAGCGCCTCGCGGTCGACCGGATCGCCGTCGCGGGCGGCGAGCGCGCGCAGCAGCACGACCTCCGCCTCGGTCAGCCGGATGCGCTCGCCGCTCTCGCGCAGCAGCTCGCCGCGGCCGAGGTCGAAGCGCATGCCGCCCAGCGTCACGCTCTCGACCGGCGGCGGCGCGCGCCGCTGCTCGGCGCGGCGCAGCAGGGCCTGCAGCCGCAGCACCAGCTCGCGCGGCTCGAACGGCTTGGCAAGGTAGTCGTCGACACCGCTCTCCAGGCCGGCGACGCGGTCGCGCGGCTCGTTCATCGCCGTCAGCATCAGGATCGGGAGCGCACGATCCTTGGCGCGCAGCGCGCTGGCGAACTCGAGGCCGCTCTCGCCCGGCATCATCACGTCGAGCACCATCAGGTCGAACTGCATCGCCGTCATGCTCTGGCGCGCCTCGGCGGCGTCGCCGGCCAGGGTGACGCGAAAGCCGTTGCGCGACAGGTAGCCGCGCAGCAACTCGCGCAAGCGCTGGTCGTCGTCGACGACCAGGATGTGGGGCTCGTCCATATCGTTTAGCGGCGCACGCCGATGTGCCGCTCGATCTCCGGCCGCTGCTCGCGGTCGAGCATGCCCAGCATGACGCGGCGGAAACCGGCCACGGCGTCGGCGCCGGCCTCGCCGAAGGCGCGCGCAAAGCGCGCCCGCTGGCGGCCAGTCAGCTCGCGCTCGAGCTCTTCGCCCTTCGCGGTCAGCGCCAGCAGGCGCTGGCGGCGGTCGTTGCGGCCGGTGTCCTGCGAGACGTAGCCGCCGTCGATCAGTTCGCGCAGCACGCGGGAGAGTGACTGCTTGGTGATCTTCAGGATGCGCAACAGGCCGCCGACGGTGATGCCCGGGTTGCGGCCGATGAAGTAGATCGCACGGTGATGGGCGCGACCGAAGCCCACCGCCACCAGCATCTGGTCGGCCTCGCCGGTGAAATCGCGGTAGGCGAAGAACAAGAGCTCGATGCTCTGGCGCAAATCGTCGTCGCGCACGAAGGGCGGGATGGAAATCGGCGCGGCGCGGACGTCGGACATGCTTGATCTGATTATTGTGCGGGATTGTGGCGATCCTAGGCGATAGGACCGATGCGGGAAAGGTTCGAAACGGGATTTGTCATGAGTGCTGCCGGGATGACTATGAGTCAGTGATATTGACATAGTCTGTATTACTGACATTATGGCAGAAAGTTGCCCCAGAGCGATTCCCGATGGAACGACCGGGACAATTCCGAAGGGAGAATTGTCATGATCGAAACGATGGACGACCGCGACGGTTGGATCTGGCTGGATGGCCGACTGGTGCCTTGGCGCGAGGCGCGGGCGCACGCGCTGACCCATGCCCTGCATTACGGCTCCTCGGTCTTCGAAGGTGAACGCATCTATGGCGGCCGGGTCTTCCGTCTGGCGGCGCACAGCGCACGCCTGCTGCGCTCGGCGCGGCTGGTCGACCTCGTGATCCCCTGGACACGCCGGCAGATCGACGAGGCGACGCGCGCGGTGGTCGCGGCCAATGGGCTGAGCGAAGGCTATGTGCGGCCGATCGCCTGGCGCGGCTCGGAAGCGCTGGGCGTCTCGGGCCTCGGCACGGCGACGCATCTCGCCATCGCGCCCTGGGCGTGGCCGAACTACTTCAGCGGCGAGGCGCGCCTGCGCGGCGTGCGCCTGCGCATGGCGCAATTCCGCCGCCCGTCACCGCAGAGCGCGCCGGGCGAGAGCAAGTGCGGTCGCCTCTACGTGATCTGCACCCTGGAGAAGGATCGCGCCATCGCCGCCGGCTTCGACGACGCGCTGATGCTGGACTGGAAAGGCCGTGTCGCTGAAGCGACCGGCGCCAACATCTTCCTGTCGATCGACGGCAAGATCGTCACGCCCAGACCGGACAATTTCCTCGACGGCATCACGCGCCGCGCCGTGATCGGGCTGTGCCGCGCGCGCGGTCTGGAGGTCGAGGAGCGCGAGGTGTGGCCGCAAGACCTCGCCCGCGCCAGCGACGTGTTCCTCACCGGCTCGGCCTCGGAGATCACACCGGTGCGCGAGATCGACGGCCGCCACTATCAGGTCGGCAAGCTGGCGAAGGTGCTGATCGACGACTTCGCCGCCCTGGTGCTGCGCGAGGACGCCGAGGACTTCGGCGAGAACGACCACCTCGTCGACGAGCCGATGGGGCGCGCCGCATGATTTCCGCGCGCGTTCTGGGCTGGCGCGACGCGTGGCACAGTGGCGACGCCGAGCGCGTCGCCGCGCTCTACGCCGAGGGTGGCACGCATGACAGCGCCAAGGTCGTCGCCGCGATGCCCGAGCTCGGCGGTCGCACGGCGCTCAACGGCCGCGACGAAATCCGCGCCTACGCCACCAGGGCGTTCAAGCGCGTCGGCTGGCTGCGCTTCGAGTTCCTCAACGTCGTCGAGAGCGAGACCCTGTCGGCGATGGAGTACTTGCGCACGTCAGGCATCGACGCCACACCGCATCGCGTGGTCGAGATCCTCGAATGGGATGGCGATCTACTGAAGGCGGTGCGGGTCTATCACCCTTGAGCAGGGCTTTGGTCTATGGCGCTTAGGGCGCGGCCCGAAGGCAGCCAACAAGCCGCGAGCGACAGCCCCGCGCTCGTGACGGCGCGTCAGCGCTCCCACTTCTTGGCCGCCTGGTCGTCGCCCTCGTGCGCGCCGACCCATTGCTCGCCTTTGGGCGTGTCCTCGACCTTCCAGAACGGCGCCTTGGTCTTGAGCCAGTCGATCAGGAAGTGGCAGGCCTCGAAGGCGGCCTCGCGATGCGGCGAGGCGACGGCGACCAGCACGATGCGATCGCCGGGTTCGAGCCGGCCATAGCGGTGGACGATCAGCGTGGCCTCAAGCGGCCAGCGCTTGCTGGCCTCGGCCTCGATCTCCTCGAGCGCCGTCTCGGTCATGCCGGGATAGTGCTCCAGCGTCATCGCGCTCACGGCTTCGCGGTGATAGCCCTCGCGCACATGCAGGTCGCGCACCAGGCCGACGAAGCTGGTGATGGCCCCGACGCGCTTGTTGCCGGCGGCCAGCGCCGCGAGCTCGGCGCCGACATCGAAATCCTCGCGCTGGACGCGCACGCTCATGCGTCACCCGCCCGTGAATGGCGGGAAGAACGCGACCTCGCTGGCGCCGGCGATCGGCGTGGCGAAGGTCGCGACCTTCTTGTCGATCGCCGCGCCGAAGACCTTGGCCTCGGAGAAGGCGTCGGCGTGGCGCGCGCTCTGCGCCGAGAGCCAGGTCACCAGGTCCTGCACGGTGGCGACGTCCGATGGCGGCGAGACGTCCTCCTCGGACGTGCCGACCTTCTGCCGCAGCCAGGCGAAGTATTTCACTTTCATGGCACGCTCACGCCGCCGACCTTGGGTTTGGCCTCGCGCGGCGGCGGTGGTTCGGTCTCGGTCATGTGGGCGAGCGCCGAGCGCAGGTAGTCGTAGCCGGTGATCAGCGTGAGGCCGGCGGCGGCCCACAGCAGCGCCAGCCCGGCGGTCATTGTCCAGGGCGGACCGGCGTCGCCGACCAGCAGCACGGTAAGCGCCAGCATCTGGATGGCGGTCTTCCACTTCGCCAGCTTGCTCACCGGCATGCCGATGCGCAGCTCGGCAAGGAACTCGCGCAGGCCGGAGACCAGCACCTCGCGGCAGAGGATGATCAGCGCCGCCAGGATGTGCACGCCGCGCAGCGTGCCGACGGCGCACAGCATCAACAGCACGGCGGCGACCAGCAGCTTGTCGGCGATCGGATCGAGGAAGCGGCCGAGCTTGGAGATCTGCTGCCAGCGCCGCGCCAGCCAGCCGTCGAAATAGTCGGTGATGCTGGCTGCCGCAAAGAGGATGGCGGCCGCCCAGCGCGTGCCATCGTGGCCCATCCAGCTGTCGAGCCAGAAGCAGGCGATGACCACCGGGATCGCGGCGATTCGCGACAGCGTCAGAACGTTGGGCAGGTTGAACGTCATGGTACGTACCGGGGCGACTCTATCCGCCGCTCCTGAAATGATCATGGACTTTCTTGGCGATCGTCCGGGAGACTCCCGGCGCGGCCTCGAGATCGTCCAGCGACGCCGCGGCCACGGCGCGCGCCGATCCGAAGTGATGGAGCAACGCGCGCTTGCGCGCCGCGCCGATACCGGCGATCTCGTCGAGCGCCGATTTGGTCAGCCCCGCCGAGCGCCGCGCACGATGCGTGCCGATGGCGAAGCGGTGCGCCTCGTCGCGCAGGCGCTGCAGGAAATACAGCACCGGGTCGCGCGGCTGCAGCGAAAACGGCGCCTTGTCCGGCTGGAAGAAGCGCTCGCGCCCGGCGTCGCGGTCCGGGCCCTTGGCGATCGACACCAGCGCCACGTCGGTGATGCCCAGCTCGGCGAACACCGCCTGCGCCTGGGTGAGCTGGCCGGCGCCACCGTCGATGATCACCAGGTCGGGCCAATTGCCGCCCTCGCGATCGGGGTCCTCCTTCAACGCGCGCTGGAAGCGCCGCGTCAATACCTCGCGCATCATGCCGTAGTCATCGCCGGCGCTGATCGCGCCATCTTGCGGCCCGCCGGCCTCGTTGGCCGCGTCCTGCTGCGCCGGCGCCAGCGCCGTGCGGATGTTGAACTTGCGATAGGCGTTCTTGGTAAAGCCCTCCGGTCCGGCGACGATCATGGCGCCGATCGCGTCGCTGCCCTGGATGTGGCTGTTGTCGTAGACCTCGATGCGCGCGGGCGGCGCCTCCAGCCCGAAGATTCGCGCCACGCCGTCGAGCAGCTTGCGCTGCGAGCTGCCCTCGGCGAGGCGCCGGCCCAGCGCCTCGCGCGCGTTGGTCAGCGCATGGTCCATCAGCTCACGGCGCGTGCCGCGCTTGGGGCAGACGATCTCGACCTTTCGCTCGCCCGCGGCGATCGACAGCGCGCCGGCGAGCAGCTCGGCCTCGGGTAACTCGTGGCTGACCAGGATCTCGGCGGGTGGCGGGCGGCCGTCGTAGAACTGGCCGATGAAACTCTCCAGCACGTCGGGCGCCGAGAGCTCGCGGCCGTGCATGGGGAAGTAGGCGCGGTTGCCGAGATTCTGGCTGGCGCGCACGAAGAACACCTGCACGCCGATCTGGCCTTCCTGCTCGTAGGCGGCGAAGACATCGGCTTCGTCGATGCCCGTCATCTCGATGGTCTGGTGCGCCTGGATCGCGGTGAGCGCGCGGATGCGGTCGCGGAACACCGCGGCCTTCTCAAAATCGAGCGCCGTCGCGGCCTCTTCCATGCGCCGCGACAGCGTCTCCTGCACCTGGCGCGTACGGCCCGACAGAAAGTCGCGCACCTCTCCGACCAGCGTCTCGTATTCCTCCGGCGTGACGCGGCTGACGCAGGGCGCGACGCAGCGCTTGATCTGGTGCTGCAGGCACGGTCGCGTACGGGAGGAGAAGATCGAGTCGGAGCAGGAGCGCATCGGGAAGGCGCGCTGCAAGGTGTAGAGCGTGTGCGTCACGGCGCCGGCGGAGGCGAAGGGGCCGAAATACTCGTCGTGCGCGTTGCGCGCGCCCCTGTGCTTGGCGAGCTGTGGCCAGGGATGGTCGCGGCGGATGACGATGTAGGGGAATGACTTGTCGTCGCGCAGCAGCACGTTGAAGCGCGGCCGGAAGCGCTTGATCAAATTGTTCTCGAGCAGCAGCGCCTCGGCCTCGCTGCCGGTGACGACGAACTCCATGCTCGCCGTCGCGGACACCATGCGCATCAGGCGGGCTGAGAGCCGGGTGGGCTGGGTATAGCTGGCGACGCGGCTCTTCAGCGAGCGCGCCTTGCCAACATAGAGCACCTCGCCCTTGCGATCGACCATGCGGTAGACGCCGGGCTTGCGCTGCAGGGTCTTCACATAGCCGGCGATCATCGCCGTACCGGCCGCCAGCGAGCCCTCGGCCGGCGCGGCCGTCTCCAGCTCGGACTCGGCGGGGTCCTCTGATGCAACCTCGGCGACCACCTCAGCCGGCGTCGCGACCGCCGACGGATCGTCGGGGCCGGGCGGCGTCGGGGTCGGGGCGAGCGGGTCGGCCATGGCGTGAACGGAACCGGGGTACGTGGTGGACATATTGGCGGTCCGGTGACCGGAAGCTACCGTGCCGGCGAGAACAATGGCTCCGGGGTGCATGTGGAAAAGCCTGTTGGTAATTTCACCGCCGCCTGCGTGGCGTGACGGTTTCAGCGATCATTCAAACTGTCCGAGAAGTACGGCGATGCTTTGGCGATACCTCTTCAAGGCATTGATCTATAAAGAAGAATGTTATCTCATTGTGTGTCTCTGAAACCGGAAACACGCACTGGATCAAGGGCCCTGCCGCCGACGAGATGCTATCGGCGGGATGTGTATGACCCTGACCTGACCAGTGGTCACGCATCCTTGAAAAGCGTCTGGAGCCAGCTTCCGCGATGATGGTCGGGATGAAGCGCAGATACGTTGTCCTGGGTGCGGCGGTTGGCACCCTATACGCCTTCGGGACTGGTGGAGCGAGCGCCGAGACGGTGTCGCCGCCGGTCGTGACGCCGCATACGCGCGCGCAGTTGGTGGCGCTGGGCCGGCTCGACGATGGGCGCGTGTCGCTCGGGCTGCGGATGGCCGTGAAGCCGGGCTGGCATACCTACTGGCGCAATCCCGGCGATTCCGGCGAGCCGCCGACCTTGAAGCTGTCGACGCCCGACGGCGCCGGCATCGCGCTGGTCGGCTGGCCGGCACCGGAGCGCATCGATATCGGCGGCATCGTCAGCTACGGCCACCACGACGAGGTTATGTTCGTCGCCAACGCGGCCCTGCCGGCTGGGGCCACACGCGTCCAGGCCGAGGCGACCTGGCTGGTCTGCGAGAAGGTCTGCGTGCCGGAGGCTGGCAAGTTCACGCTCGATCTGGCGGCAGGCGGACCGCCCAGCGCCGCGACCCTGGCGCTGAAGCCCGTACCATCGCCTTCGGTCGAGGCGACCCTGACGCGCGCCGGCGACAGGCTGCGGCTGACCATCGACGTCGCCAGGCTGGGCGGCGCACCGATCGCGGCTTATTTCTTCCCCTACCCGAGTGACGTCGTCGACCATTCGGCGAAGCAAGCCTTCCACGTCGAGGGCGGATCCCTGGCCTTGGATCTCGCGCCGTTCGACGCGCGCGGCCGCACGCCAAGCGAGTTGCCCGGCCTGCTGGAGATCGAAATCGCCGCCGATGGCGGGCGAAAGACACGGCGTTTCGACGTGCTGGCCCGTAAAGCGGGTCCAAGCTAGCGTCGTGTCCACAGGCGTTGTCTGCCCATTCCGCAACAGGAGCTTCGCATGACGTCCACACCGATCCTCACCCGCCGTGCCTCGTTGGTCCTCGCCGGTGGCGCGTTGCTCGTGCCGTCCGCCTTGTCGGCCAAGCCGGTCATCGCCCAGCAGGCGCCGGCCTTCACCGGCATGGGCACCGATGGCAAGAAGCACGCGCTGGCGGATTACAAGGGCAAGACTGTCGTGCTGGAGTGGACGAACCACGAGTGCCCCTTTGTCGCCAAGCACTACCGCTCGGCCAACATGCAGGCGATCCAAAAGGACGTGGTGAAGGCCGGCGGCGTGTGGCTCTCCATCATTTCCTCGGAGCCGGGCTCGCAGGGCTTCGTCAGCGCCGCCAAGGCCAACGAGCTGACCAAGAGCCGCGACGCGTCGCCCAGCGCCGTGATCCTCGACCCCGACGGAATCATCGGCCGCGCCTACGACGCGCGTGTGACGCCGCACATGTTCATCATCGATGCCAAGGGCGCGCTGGTCTACATGGGCGGCATCGACAGCATCCGCTCGACCAGCGTCGACGACGTGCCCAAGGCCAAGCCCTATGTGCGCGACGCGCTGACGGAGCTGGCGGCCGGCAAGCCGATCACGACGCCGTCAACCAGCGCCTATGGCTGCACCATCAAGTACAAGCCCACGGCGTAGTCCGGCCGCGCCGTGCCGCATGACGGGATCGTCGGTCCGCATCACCATCACGACGACGCGGACCACGATCACCACTACCATCGTCACCACGGCCATCACCACCCGACGCGCCGCGCGCTGATCGGCGCCGCCGCGTCGGGTCTCCTGGTTGGCTTGTCGCCGCGCGACAGTCGGGCGCAGCTCGTCGAGCGCATGACCCGTACGGCGCAGGCGCTGATCGCGGCGGCCGACGAGCGCCAGCGCCGCGCGCTGGTGCTGCCGTTCCACGCCCAGCGCGAGGATTGGCACTACATCCCGCGCCGCCGTGCCGGCCTGCCGTTCGGCGGCATGAGCACCTCGGTCAGCGCCGCGACGATGGCGTTGCTGCACGCCGGTCTGGGCGACACCGGCATGCGGCGCGTCGAAGGCACGCGCCGGCTCGAAGCGATCCTGCGCGAGCGCGAGGGCGCGTGGCGCGATCCCGACAACTACGCCGTCGCGATCTACGGCACGCCGGGCACGGTGCCCTGGGGCTGGCGCATCGAAGGCCACCATCTGTCGCTGCACTTCACGGTGCTCGGCCCCGATCGAGTGGCGGTGACGCCGGCCTTCTGGGGCGCCAATCCGGCGCGCGCCAGCGATGGCTTCCGGCTGATGGGCGCGGTCGAGGATGCCGGCCGCGGCTTGATCCGCGCGCTGCCCGAGGCCTTGCGGCGCGAGGCGACGATCGCTGAGCGCGCCTTCGGCGACATCGTCGCCGGTCCGGGCCGCGAGCAGGAGATCGGTGCGCCGCGCGGCGTAGCGCTCGCGCGCATGAGCGCCGCGGATCGCGACAGCGCGATGCGCATCGCCGCGGGCTTCCTCGAGGCGCTGTCGCCCGAGATCGCGGCGCTGCAGACGCGCCGGCTGCGTGAAGGCGGCGTCGATCAGCTCCGCTTCGCCTGGGCGGGGTCGACTGGCGACGGTCAGCCCTACTATTTCCGTCTGCACGGGCCGGTGACCTTGATCGAGCTCGACAACACCCAGAACAACGCCAACCATGTCCACTCGGTGTGGCGCGACCTCGCCGCCGATTTCGGCCGCGACATGCTGGCCGATCACTACAAGCGACAGCACCGGTAGGAATCCATGTTCGAGAAGATCAAGGCGACGCTCGGCATGGGTGCCGGGGCGCCCGCCACTACCACGATCACGCCGGTCGAGGCGCATCGCCGTCAGGCCGCCGGCACGCTGCTGATCGATGTGCGCCACGCGCCGGAGCGCGCGCAAGTGGGAGCGCCTGCCGGTGCAGCGTGGATCGACTGGACCGGCGACGCCCCGGCGTTCGTCGTCGCGACCCGGTCGCTGACGGGCGGCGACACGACCAGGCCGATCGCGCTGATCTGCAGATCGGGCATCCGCTCGGGGCAGGCGCAGGCGGCGCTGCAGGACGCTGGCTATACCGACGTGGTCAACGTCGTGGGCGGCTTCGATGCCGGTCCGGAGAGCTGGCGCGCGAGCGGCCTGCCGGAGGAACGGGCCTGACGGCAGGCCGCGGCCGTATCGCTATTGGTTGAGCTTGGGCCAGTTGGCCTTGGCCCTGGCGATCATGCCGGGGATGTCGGCTTCCCAGGTGCGTTGGATGTCGGCGTTGAAGTTCATGTAGAGCTTGCCGTCGACCACCTTCCAGCCATTGACCGGATCGACGTCGAACAGCTTGCCCTGGGCCACGCCCCAGGAGCAGAAGCCGCCGAACTGCGGCGCGTATTTCTCGCGATCGGCCTTGAACATCGCGAGGTGCTGGGCGTTGGCGAAGCGCCAGGTGGCGCCGCTCCACAGATCCTCGTGCTCGGCCTTGCCCAGGGTCGGCTTGCCGACCGTCTGGTAGGCGACCACGTCGTAGCCCTTGGCGCCCAGCCCGGCGTACAGGCTGTTGTGCGTGCCGCCGGTGCGGTCGACGGCGTGCGCCGCCGCCAAAGGCAACGCCACGGCGAGCCCGGCGAGAACGGCGCGGCGGGCGAAAGTCGGAACGGTCATGTGGATCCCTCCTCGAAGCGTCGGCCGGAATAGACCGAACGATCGGTACAATACCGATCGCCGCGGTCGCCGCAACCCGATACGCTTCACATCGTCGTGGGGCCGGCGTGATGTTGACAGCCGGGCGGGCCGCCGTTTATTGGACCGGTTGGTCCAACAGTGACGGACAAGGCGATGCCGGCTCCGCTTATGCCGCGCGAAGAGGTGGTGCGCCGCCTGCTGGAAGTGTTCCGCGGCCACGGCTTCGATGGCGCCTCGCTGGCGCAGCTGTCGAAGGCCAGTGGGCTCGGGAAGTCGAGCCTCTATCACTACTTCCCAGGCGGTAAGGAGGATATGGCGCGCGCCGTGCTCGAGGAGGTCGAGCGCTGGATGGCCGCGCACGTGCTGGCGCCGCTCGCGGCGCCGGGCACGCCGGCGCGGCGTCTGGCACGCATGGTCAAGGCGCTCGACGAGCTCTACGACGGCGGTCGCGCCGCCTGCCTGTTGGGCAACATGCTGGTGGGTGACGCTCGACGCCTGTTCCGCAAACCGCTCAAGGACGCCTTCGGCGCCTGGATCGAGGCCTTGGCGTCGGTGGCGCGCGATGCCGGGATGAGCGCGACGCCGGCACGGCTGTGGGCCGAAGAGACTGTGCTGTCGATCGAGGGCGCGCTGGTGCTGGCGCGCGGGCTCGACGATCCCGAACCTTTCCGCCGCGTGCTTCGCCGTCTGCCGGGAACACTGGCGCGATCGTGAGCGGCGCTTGATCGCAATGTGAAGCGCACCGGTGCGCGGATCGGCGCAACATGCCGCCGCCAATCGATCGGAGAGCGATCATGCCATCACGGCGCAGCGTGCTGATCGGCGCGGGAATCGCGGTACTCCTGCCATGGGGCGCCGGCGCCGACCGGGCGGACCTCGCCGCGACGCTGCGCGCCGGCGGCTTCAACATCTACTTCCGCCATAGCCTGACGCTACGGCAGGGCCAGCCGGACGACGACCTCACGAGCTGCGAGCGTCAGCGCAACCTCACCGACGCCGGCCGGCAATTGGCCAGCCGCATCGGCGCGGCCTTCCGCATGCTCGCCATTCCGATCGGCGCGGTGCGCTCCAGCCCCTATTGCCGCTGTGTCGACACCGCGCGGCTGGCCTTCGGCCGCGTCGAGGTCGTGCCGTGGCTGGAAACCGATGGCGACGACTCGGGCGACCCCGAGCGCGCCAGGCTGGTGCGGCTGCGCGACGCGCTGGCGGCAGCGCCGGCGCGCGGCGTCAACGATGTCTTTGTCGCCCATGGCAATAACCTTGGCGGGCTGGCCAAGCTGCACGGCTATCCCGAGCTGCCGATCGCGGAAGCCGAGTCGGTCGTGTTCCGCCCCGGCACGTCGCCGGCCGGGGTGCTGGCACGGCGCACCGGCCCCCAGTGGATCCAGCTGGCGGGTGAATGAGCGCCGCGCGTCAGAAAACGCCGGCTTCCAATCCGGCGGCCACCGCCATGCCGAGCTCCTCGACCTGCGCGACGAAGCCGTCCTGCCACGCGCCGCGCAGCACCAGCGGCTCCTGCACGGCCTTCCAGCGCAGCCCCGTGGTGATGCTCTCGATGGCGCGGCGCGTGCCGGTGCCGTCCTGGCCGGCGCGGATGTAGCAGGCGAAGGGCAGCGCATCGGTCTTCTCGATGCAGGCGTAGTAGCTGCGGTCGAAGAAGTCCTTCAGCGCGCCGCTCATGTAGCCGAGGTTCTCGGTGGTGCCGAGGATCACCGCCTGCGCCGCCAGCACGTCCTCGGGACCGGCCGAGAGCGGCGCCTTGACCACGACTTCGACGCCGCCGATCTCGGGATGCCGTGCCCCGCGTGCGCACGCGTCACGCAACGCTTCGGTGTTGGGCGAGGGCGCGTGCGCGACGATCAGCAGGCGCTTCACGCCGGACGCGGGCGAATGTCGGCGGCGACCTTCATGTCGATCTCGAAGACGTCGTCGAAGAACGTCCCCGGCTTCGGCGTGAAGAAGCGGCCTTCGACCCGCTTGTCCGTGATGGTCACGCCTTCCGCCTGGATGCTGGAGCCCGACACCGACACCGGTGAGCGCTTGAGCCCGGGATGGCCGACCTCGGTGCCGATCAGCTTCCCGTCCGGTATGGTCAGCGAGAACTGCAGCGCGGCACCGAATTTCTTGAAGCCGGCGTCGAACCAGGGCTTCTTCGACGCACTGTGATCCTTCTCGGTCACCACGATGACGATCGTGTCCTTGCCGCTGAACTTGTCGCGCGGCCAGGCGCTGATGAAGCCCAGCTGGACCTCCTTGCCGTTGCCGGCGTAGCGGCCGGAGACAGTTTCGGCGGCATGGACACCGCGACTGACGACAATCAGGCCGATCCCACCGAGGACGAGGGCGCGGCGTGGAAGTGCGAGCTTGTTCATGGCGTCTCCTGGTGTCTGAGTCATCGAATTATCCGATCCTATCGCTCGCGCACGGCGAGCGACAATCGAAAGACTGCGACCTTGCGATTGTCGGGACCTGACAAGACGGCCGCCGAGCTCAGCCCTGTCGAAGATAGACCCATGCGAGGAGGCCTGAGGCAGTCTTGATCTCTGAACGGCGATAGTTGGGCGGTTCGTGCGCGTCAGCCGCCGCGAGATCGGCGTCCGTCACGCCGAACACCATGCCGTCTACGCGATCATCCGAAATGCCTGACGGCCGCACGAATGGTTGTCGACAAAAGCCGAGGAGGGCATCCGGCTTGCCGACAAGCCGGCGGCCGAAGACCCTCTCCTGGACCGCCGCTTCCTGGAAGTCTCCACAGGCGAACAGGTATTGTTTAGTGCTGCTCATGTGACGCGCCTCGGCCTGGCTAAATCGTCAGCCGATAGAACGCCGCAGCGTTCTTCCAGAAGAAACGCGCCTGATTTTCGGCGGAGAAATCGTCGATCATTCGTCGCACGGCGCGGACCAGCGTATCATAGTCGACGCGCAGGCCGGCGACCGGGAAGTTGGTCGCGAAGACGCAGCGCTCGATGCCGAAGATGGCGATGGCGTCGCGCACGATTCGGCGGTTCGACGCGTAGTCCCAGGGCTGGTCGCGCAGGCCGAACTCCGAGACCTTGAGATGCACGTTGGGGCAGCGCGCGATCGCTTCCATCGCCCTGCGCCACGTCGCCAGGCCATCCTCGCTGCGGTCCCAGGGGAAGCCGGTGTGGTTGAGGATGATCGGCGTTCTCGGAAACTGCCGGGCGACGCCGGCCGCCTCCACGAGATGCCACATCGGCACACGCAGATCCCAGGACAGGCCGTACTTCTCCAGCAGAGCAAAGCCCTTCAGCCACGCCGGGTCTTGCATCGTGCCCGCGACGCGATCGGGCCGCGTATCCGGCGTCAGCGATGTGATCGGCTTGGAG
Organism: Alphaproteobacteria bacterium; assembly: GCA_016869975.1. GTDB lineage: Bacteria > Pseudomonadota > Alphaproteobacteria > Reyranellales > Reyranellaceae > JAFAZJ01. The sequence continues at coordinate 86,840 of VGCZ01000011.1, read as the reverse complement.
CGGATGCCGCGCACCATCGGGAAGCTCGCCTGCCGGGCGATGATCTCCTCGGCGTTGGGCGTATGGAACCACGCATGCGCGACGATGGCGCCGGGCAGGCGGTCGCTGGTGTTGGCGATGTCGATCAGCCACCGCGTCTCGCCTACCTGGTCGTCGCGATCCCACTCGGCCTCGCAATGCACGGTCATCAGCACGTTGTGCTTCGCCGCGTCACGCCGGTAGTCATCCGGCAGGTAGTCGCGCTTCAGCGGGCTGTAGTCGCCGAGGAAGAAGTGCGGCTCGACGGGACCGCGCAGCCAGGGCAGGCGACCGCGCTTGAGGTCCCAGAGATGATGATGCGCATCGATCAGCGTGACCGCCGACGGATCGTCGTTCCAGTGGCCGTGGATGGTTTTCATCTGGTATGCCGTCGCCCTGAGCGGGGCGCAGCGTAGTCGAAGGGCCTTGCCTCAACAAACACGTCGGTGCTGTCGAGCAAAGGTCCTTCGACTTCGCTCAGGACGACGGAGGCGGCGTCAGAGAACGCCCAGCATCCTGCCGACCAGCGGATGCCGCACGACGTCGGCCTGCGTCAGGCGCACGACGGCGACATCGTCGACCGCCTCGAGGCGGCGGGCGATGTCGCTGAGGCCGGAGAGTTCGGGCAGCAGGTCGGTCTGGTCGGGATCGCCGGTCAGCACCATGGTCGAGTGCCAGCCCAGCCGTGTCAGCAGCATCTTGAGCTGGCCGTAGGTGCAGTTCTGCGCCTCGTCGATCAGCACGAAGGCGTTGTTGAGCGTCCTGCCGCGCATGAAGGCCACGGGCGCGATCTGGATCGTGCCGTCGTCGAGCGCCGACCGCAGGCGCTTGGGCCCCATGCGGTCGTTGAGCGCGTCGTAGAGCGGGCGCAGATAGGGATCGAGCTTCTCGCGCATGTTGCCGGGCAGGTAGCCGAGGTTCTCGCCGGCTTCGACGGCGGGGCGCGACAGCACGATGCGCGCGATACGGCCCGCCTCCAGCGCCTCGACCGCCGCGGTGATCGCCAGATAGGTCTTGCCGGTGCCGGCCGGCCCCAGCGCCAGGGTCAGCGCCTGCTTGCCGATGGCCTCCATCAGCAGGCGTTGGTTGTCGCTGCGCGGGCGGACTTTTCGCAGGTAGCTCTGGTCGCGGTTGGCATCGTTGGCCGCCCCCTGTCGGTCGGCATCGAACACCAGCGTGTGGATGCGGGCGGTTTCGACGGTCTCGGTGCGGGCACGACGGGTGGCACGCTTGGCCATGGTCTACTCCGGGAGCGACAGGGAGACGAAAGCCCGCCCGAACGCAAAAACGCCCCCGCGAGCGGAGGCGTTGGCGATCAGACGGACAGGGAAAAACGAAGGTGGGTCAGAGACTGGGGTGAGGCCGATCCCCGATCCGGCCCGACTTGGCGGCCGCTCGTTGCTCGGTGCCTGTACCCATACAAGGACCCTGAGGGGAATCCGGGCCTCCTTCGTTACGGACAAACCCTAACATCGCCCCTGCAACGAATCACTGATTTTGTGGTCGGTTACAGAAAATTCGCACAAGTCCTTGAATTTAGGACCGAAACGGTCCTTATTACGCGCGCCCCGAGAGATGCGACATAAGCCCGGGATCGGTCCCCAGGCGGCCATCGACCTTGGCCAGCGCGCGGCCCCATTTGCCATTGAGGTCGCCGCCGAACACCAGATCGAGATCGGTCGGCACGACCAGCCAGGCGTTGTCGACCAGTTCGCGGTCGAGCTGGCCCGGCCCCCAGCCGCTATGGCCCAGGGTCAGCAGCGCCTGTTTCGGGCCGGTGCCGGCCGACATGTCGCGCATGATGTCGAGCGAGCCGGTGATGCCCATCTGACCGTCGGCCAGACTCAGGGTCTCCTCGCGCTTGTAGTCGCCCGTGTGCAGCACGAAGCCGCGCTGCATCTCGACCGGGCCGCCCAGGATCACCGGCCGGGCCTCGGCGCCGGGCGCCACCGGGATCTCAAGCTGTTTGTATAGGTCGGCCTCGGTCATGTCCTCGACCGTGCGGTTGACGACGAGGCCCAGCGCGCCATCGGCGTCGTGCCGGCACATATAGATCACGGTGCGGCGGAAGCGTTCGTCGGGCATGGCCGGCGTGGCCACCAGCAGGTAGCCGGTGATGTAGCCGGAGCCGGAGGGGCCCGAGCCCGAGGAGGTCGTCTGGGTGGACATGGCGCTATGCTCCCGCCATCGCATCGCGATCGTACGCGGAACCGTGCGGCCGGACGGCGCGACACGCGCTTGTGACTGCCCGCGAGCGCCTGAAACGCGTATCCGGACACTGGTCGGTTTACCCCGACCGCTCAGCTATTATATCGGAAGACGATGCGCCTTCGCCAAGACATAGCCATGGCTATCCCCGTGAAATCTGCCTTGTCCCCACCTACGCGGGGAAAAGCGAAGATCGCGATCCTCGCCTTCATCCTGCTGCTTTCGGCCTTGGGCCTCGCCGTACCCGCCCAGGCCGCCGGCTCGGATTGGGTGAAGACCGAGCAGACCGAACTGCGGCTGGTCTCGGCGGTCGACGCGGTGGGTGATTCGCGCACCATCACGCTGGGCCTGCATTTCCGCATGAAGCCGGGCTGGAAGATCTACTGGCGCTCGCCCGGCGATGCCGGCTTCCCGCCCACCATCGACTGGAAGGGCTCGACCAACCTGGCGGGCGCGACGTTGCTATGGCCCGCGCCGTACCGCTTCGACGTCTCCGGGCTCACCACCATGGGCTACAAGGGCGAGGTCGTCCTGCCGCTCAGCGCCACGCTCTCGAAGGCCGGTGACGCGCTGTCGCTGCGCGCTTCGATCGACTACCTGACCTGCGACGACGTCTGCATTCCCTACACGGCCAACCTGAAGCTCGACCTGCCGGCGGGCGCCGGCGCGCCGGCGCCAGAAGCGGCGATGATCGGCGTCTTCCTCGCGCGCCAGCCCGGAGCAGCAGGCGTGACGATCGAGCGCGCCAGCCTGCGCGACGTGCCGAAGAAGGACGGCAAGCCGGGCGAGACGGTGATCGAGATCAGCGTCAGCGCGCGCGGCGATCGCGCCTTCGTGAAGCCCGACATCGTCGCCGAGCACGCGAGCATCGCCGTCTCCGAGCCGCCGCGAGTCAAGCTCGAGGACGGCGGCAGGCGCGCGCTCTTCACCTTCACGCTTGCCGGCGACAAGCTCACCGCGGCGAAGCTCGCGGGCCAGAAGGTCACGTTCACCGTGCTCGACGAGCCGCTTGCGGTCGAGACCGAGGCGACGCCTGTCGTGGGCGCGCCGCCGACGCAGGCGTCCGGCGTCGGCGAGTTGATGGCGATGCTGCTGGTGGCGCTGCTCGGCGGCCTGATCCTCAACATCATGCCCTGCGTGCTGCCGGTGCTGTCGCTGAAGGTGATCGGCGCGGTCGGCTATGGCGGCCAGGCCTCCTCGCGCGTGCGCGCCGGCTTCCTCGCCTCGTCGGCCGGCATCGTCGCCTCGTTCCTGGTGCTGGCCGGCGGCGCCATCGCGCTCAAGAGCGCCGGCGCCACCGTGGGCTGGGGCATCCAGTTCCAGCAGCCGGTGTTCCTCGCCTTCATCATCGCCGTGGTACTGCTCTTCGCGCTCAACCTCGCCGGGCTGTTCGAGATCGCGTTGCCGTCCTGGCTCGCCGGCGCGGCGGTGGCGGGCGAGCAGCGCGCCGCGCGCTCCGAGCTCGCCGGCCACTTCGCGTCGGGTGCCTTCGCCGCGCTGCTGGCGACGCCGTGCTCCGCACCCTTTGTCGGCACGGCGCTGACTTTCGCCCTGTCGCGCGGCGCGAGCGAAACTCTGGCGATCTTCACTGCGCTGGGCCTGGGCCTCGCCGCACCGTTCCTGCTGGTGGCGGCCTTTCCGAAGCTGGCGAGCCGCCTGCCCCGGCCGGGCGCCTGGATGCTGTGGGTCAAGCGCGTGATGGCGCTGGCGCTGTTCGCGACGGCGGTCTGGCTGTTCACCGTGCTGGCCGGCGCGGCAGGCTGGCACGCCGTCCTGGCGGTCGGCGCGATCCTGGGCGTGATGGCGCTGGCGATCGGCATGCGGCGGCGGATCGGCGGCTTCGCAGTGCCGCTGGCGATCTTCGCCGCGGCCTTGGCGATCGCCGCGCCGCTGGTCGTACAGGGACCGGCGCCGGCCGTGGCGGCGGTGGCCTCGGGCCGCTGGCAGCCGCTCGATCCGGCGCGCGATATTCAGGCGCAGATCAAGGAGCGGTTGGCCGCCGGCAAGGTGGTGATCGTCGACGTCACCGCCGATTGGTGCGTTACCTGCCAGGTGAACAAGAAGCTGGTGCTAGACACCGCCGATGTTTCGGGACGACTGGATCGCGACGGCGTGTTGGCCCTGCGCGCCGACTGGACACGGCCGTCGCCTTCGATCGCGGCCTATCTGAAGGCCAACCAGCGCTTCGGCATTCCGTTCAACATCGTCTATGGCCCAGGCGCGCCGGACGGCGTTCCGCTGCCCGAATTGTTGACCATCGACCTGGTGATGGGCGCCCTCGACAAGGCCGGCCGCAAGTAGACAAGATCGCCTCCGATCAGGGAGGCGATGGCCATGCTCAGTCGCGAGGACAACGATATCCTGACGCTCACCGGGCCGGGCACGGCGATGGGCGGCTACTTCAGGCGTTACTGGATCCCCTTCGCGCTCGCGCGCGAGCTGCCGGAGCGCGACGGCCCGCCGATCCGCGTCGAGATCCTGGGCGAGAAGCTGCTGGCCTTCCGCGACAGCGAGGGCCGCGTCGGGCTGATCGAGGGCAAGTGCTCGCACCGCGGCGCCGATCTTTACTGGGGCCGCAACGAGGATTGCGGGATCCGCTGCGTCTTCCATGGCTTCAAGTTCGACGTCGAGGGCAATTGCGTCGACATGCCGATCATGATCGAGACCGAGGCTTTGCGCGCGCGGGCGAAGATCCTCGCCTACCCCACACTCGAGCGCGGCGGCTTGCTATGGGCCTACATGGGGCCGGCCGAGCGCAAGCCGGCGCCGCCCGATCTCGAGTTCATGGTGGTTCCGGAGAACCACGCCTACGTCTCCAAGAAGCTGCAGGAGTGCAACTGGGCGCAGGCGGTCGAGGGCGCGCTCGACACCGCGCATTTCTCCTTCCTGCACAACGTCATCACCACGGATGAAGCGGAGGCCAAGGCGCTGATGCGGGGTGCCGCGATCGCGACGCAGTCGGTGGCCAACGATCGCATCCGCTGGGTGCGCGCCGATCGCATGCCCAGATTCACCATCCTGCCGCACGCCACGGGCATGACCATCGGCGCGTCGCGCAGGACGGACGACAGCGATCTGTACTGGCGTATCGCGCAGTTCCTGCTGCCCAACCACGCGCTGGTGCCGAGCTCGTTCCCCGGCGAGGTCTATCACGGGCAATGCTGGGTGCCGATCAACGACACGCATTGCTGGATCTACACCTACACCTGGCATCCTGACCGGCCGCTCACCGACGCCGAGATCGAGGGTTACAGGACGGGCCACTCGATCCATGCTGAGGTCGACGGCAAGTTCGTGCCGCTGCGCCATCGCGCCAACGAGTACCTGATCGACCGGCAGGAGCAGAAGACCAAGACCTATACCGGCATCAAGGGCGTGTCGGAGCAGGACGCCTGCATCCAGGACAGCCAGGGCTTCATCGCCGATCGCCAGCGCGAGTTGCTTGGGCCGACCGATATCGGCGTCGTGCGCTTCCGCCAGGTGATGCTGCAGGGCGCCAAGGCGCTGCGCGAGGGCCGCGAGCCGGACGCCGCCGGCCAGCCCGCCGCCTATCGCGTGCGCGGCGGCGGCTGGGTCGCGTCTGGCGACAAGGGGCTGGAAGAGGTGATGGTCGAACGATTCGGCCATCCCCGTGGACTGGTCGAATCGCCCTCGGGTCGGCAGGCGGCGGAGTAGGGCGATGCTATCCCGTCGCCTCGCGCTCACGAGCGCGCTCGCCGCCGGCGTTGTCACGTCGGCGCATGCGCAGGATTTTCCCAGCAGACCGTTGCGGCTGGTCGTGCCCTATCCGCCAGGCGGCGTCGGCGATACCTTCGCGCGCGTGCTCGGCGAGCGGCTGACGGCGCGCCTGGGTCAGCAGGTGCTGATCGACAACAAGCCCGGCGCCAGCCAGATCCTCGGCGCCCAGGCGGCGCTCGCCGCGCCAGCCGACGGCCATACGCTTTATCTCGGCAGCGTCAGCAGCCTGGCGATCAATACCTCGACGCAAAAGACGCTGCCCTACGATCCGCTGAAAAGCTTCGCGCCGGTTTCGCTGGGCTTCACCGGGCCGCTCTTCCTGATCGTCAACAACGACGTTCCGGCGAAGAACGCCGCCGAGCTGATCGCCTACGGCAAGGCCAATCCCGGCAAGCTCGGCTTCGCCTCGATCGGGCCGGGCAGTTCGCTGCATCTCGCCGGCGAGCTGTTCAAGGCGATGGCCGGCATCGACATGCTGCACGTGCCCTACAAGGGCAGCGCGCCGGCGCTCACCGATCTGTTGGCCGGCCGCGTGCAGATCATCTTCGACGCCGGCACGACCTCGATCGGCCACGCCCGCGCCGGCCGCGTCAAGGCGCTGGGCTCCTCGGGCCTGAAGCGCTTCGCCGGCACGCCCGACATACCGACCATCGCCGAGTCCGGCCTGCCCGGCTACGAGATGGAAGTCTGGTTCGGGCTGGTGACCCATGCCGGCGCGCCTCAGGCCGCCGTCACGCGCCTGTCGCAGGAGATCAACGCGATCCTGTCGGAGCCGGCGCTGGTGGCGCGGTTCCTCGAGCTGGGCGTGCAGCTTCAACCCTCGACGCCGCAGGACTTTGACACGCTGATCCGGCGCGAAATCCCCAAATGGCGTAAGGTCGCTCTGGATGACGCGAAGCTGGTACCCGAATAGCCCGGATGGACAAATTCCGCGCGCGACCCTAGGTAGGGGTTGGCCGCCCGTCATGGCGGCCGTCGTTCCGTGAGGAGACAACATCAATGGTCAAGGTCGGCGACAAGGTGCCGAGCGCGACGTTGAGGTACCTGAGCCCGGAAGGGCCCAAGGCGATCTCGACCGACGAGCTCTTCGCACCCGGCAAGAAAGTGGTGGCCTTCGCGCTTCCCGGCGCCTTCACCCCCACCTGAAGCGCCAAGCATGTGCCAGGTTTTCTGGCCAACCACGACGCGCTGAAGAGTAAGGGTATCGACACGATCGCCTGCATTTCCGTCAATGACGCCTTCGTCATGGGCGCCTGGGGCAAGGCATCCGGCACCGGCGACAAGGTGATGATGCTGGGCGACGGCAATGGCGAGTTCACCGAGCTGATGGGGCTGACGCTCGACGCGTCGCGCAACGGCATGGGCAAGCGCTCGCAGCGCTACGCCATGGTGGTCGAGGGTGGCGTGATCAAGCAGCTCAACGTCGAGGCGCCGGGCGCTTTCGACGTGTCCAGCGCCGAGGCTGTTCTCAAGGGTCTTTGATCGGGGTGGCATCGGCCTTCGCCGCCCCGATAGAATGGAGCGGTGAGGGCCGATGTTCCGCGAGGAGAGACCGATATGATCAAGGTAGGCGACCGCATTCCCAGCGCCACGCTGCGCGAGAAGACCGCCGAGGGCATCAAGCCCGTCACCACCGACGATTTGTTCAAGGGCAAGAAGGTGGCGCTGTTCGCGCTGCCCGGCGCTTTCACGCCGACCTGCTCGGCCAAGCACGTGCCGAGCTTCGTCAACAACGCCGAGGCACTGAAGGCCAAAGGCGTCAGCGACATCGTCTGCGTCTCGGTCAACGACGCCTTCGTCATGGAGGCCTGGGGCAAGGACCAGAAGGCCGATGGCAAGGTGCGCATGCTGGCCGACGGCAACGCCGAGTTCTCCGACGCGCTCGGGCTCAGCTTCGACGCCTCCGGCTTCGGCATGGGCAAGCGCTCGCAGCGCTACGCCATGGTGGTCGACGACGGCGTCGTGAAGACGCTGAACGTCGAGAAGCCCGGCGCCTTCGAGGTGTCGAGCGGCGAAGCCGTGCTGAAGGCGCTCTAGAGCGTCACGACCATGACCGATGAGCAGGGGCGGCCCGGCGACGAGCCGCCCCTGTCGTCCTTGATGGACCGTATCGCCAGCTTGCCGTGCTGGCGCGGGCGCGTCGATATCGCGCCGCTGGCCGGCGGCATGACCAACCGCAATTTCCTGGTGACGGATAGCGGTCGCCGCTTCGTCGTCCGCCTGGGCGAGGATATCCCGGTGCACGGCGTACTGCGCTTCAACGAGCTCGCCGCCTCGCGCGCGGCGCACGCGGCCGGCCTGTCGCCGGAGGTGGTCCATGCCGAGCCGGGCGTCACCGTGCTCGACCACATCGAGGCGCGCACGCTGACGCCAGAGGACATCCGCGATCCCGCGCGCCTGGCGCCGATCGTCGATCTGATTCGCCGCTGTCATCGCGATATCCCGCGTTTCCTGCGCGGGCCGGTCCTGTCGTTCAACGTCTTCCACGTCGCGCGCGACTATCTCGCGACCCTGCGCGATGGCGGCTCACGCTACGTCGCGGAGATCGCGGACTGGGCGGATCGCGCGACCCTGCTGGAGTCGGTCGTCGGCCCGATCGATCTGGTGTTCGGCCACAACGATCTGCTGGCCTCGAACCTGCTCGACGACGGCAGGCGGCTGTGGCTGATCGACTGGGATTACGCCGGCTTCAACACGCCGCTGTTCGATCTCGGTGGTCTCGCGTCAAACAACGGCTTTGACAGCGCGCATGAGCGCGCGTTGCTCACGGCCTATTTCGACCGGCCGCCCGACGGCGTGCTGAGCAGTCGCTATGAAGCGATGAAGTGCGCCTCGCTGATGCGCGAGACGCTCTGGAGCATGGTCTCGGAGCTGACGTCGAAGGTCAGTGGCGTCGATTTCGCCGCTTACACCCGCGAGAACCGCGCCCGCTTCGAGGCGGCGTGGGCCGTGTTCGGCAAGTGACTCCTTCTCCCCGCGAAGGCGGGGAGAAGGCCTACGAATCCGACAGCTTCGCCAGCTCGCGCAGGCGCTTGACCTCGGCGCGCGCCATGGCGTCGACGCGTTCGTTCTCGGGGTGGCCGGCGTGGCCCTTGACCCACAGCCATTCGACGCGATGCGGCGCCATGGCGGTCTCCAGGCGCTTCCACAGATCGTCGTTCTTCACCGGCTTCTTGTCGGCGGTCTTCCAGCCGTTGCGTTTCCAGCCGTGGATCCATTTGGTGATGCCGTCCCGCAGATAGGCGCTGTCGGTGTGCAGGCGGACCGCTGTTGGACGCTTCAGCGCCTCGAGCGCCTGGATCGCGGCCATCATCTCCATGCGGTTGTTGGTGGTCGTCGCCTCGCCGCCGGCGATCTCCTTCTCGACCGTGCCCTTGCGCAGCAGCGCGCCCCAGCCCCCGGGCCCGGGATTTCCGCTGCAGGCGCCGTCGGTGAAGATGTCGACGACGCCGTCGGCGCTCACAGCCCGTACCCCGAGGCCGAGCCGACGCCGCGGTGGAAACGCAGGCGCGCGAGGTACTCCAGCGGATCCTTGCGCTTGACCATCGCGCCCGGCGGTGTGTGCAGCCAGTCATACAGACGCGTCAGCAGGAAGCGCAGCGCCGCGCCGCGAGCCAGGAGCGGCAGCGCGGCGCGCTCGGCGTCGTTCAGCGGCCGCACGCGCTGGTAACCGGCGAGCAGCGCGCGCGCCTTGGTGACGTTGAAGCTCTTGTCGGGCTCGAAACACCAGGCGTTGAGGCAGATCGCCACGTCGTAGGCCAGCAGGTCGTTGCAGGCGAAATAGAAGTCGAAGATTCCGCTGAGCTTGCCGTCGAGGAAGAAGACGTTGTCCTGGAACAGATCGGCGTGGATCACGCCCGACGGCAGATCGCGCGGCCAGTCGCGCTCGAAGAGATCGAGCTCGCCGGCGAGCTCGTCGGTGAGGCCGGCCTGTACCTCGTGCGCGTGCGCCTTGCTGCCGTCGAACAGCGGTCGCCAGCCGGCGACCGACAGCGCGTTGGGCCGACGCAGCGCGAAGCCATCGGCGGCGAGATGGAAGCGCGCCATCGCCTCGCCCACCGGCCCGCAATGCGCTGTCTCGATGCGCCTGGGCCACAGGCCCTGCAGGAAGGTGGTCATCGCCGCCGGTCGGCCAGCGAGCGTGCGCAGCGCCTGGCCGTCGCGGCCATGGATCGGCGTCGGGCAGGGGATGCCGCGCGCCGCCAAGTGATCCATCAGGCCGAGGAAGAACGGCAGATCCCTGGGGTCGACGCGCTTCTCGTAGAGCGTCAGCATGAAGGTGCCGCGCTCGGTGGTCAGCACATAGTTCGAGTTCTCGACGCCCTCGGCGATACCCTTCAACGAGGTCGCGTGACCGATGTCGTACTGCGCGAGGAAGGCATCCATGTCCTCGTCGGAAACTTCCGTATAGACCGCCATCAAGCCACCAGCGCGCGCGGCAGCTTGAAGACCACACTTTCCTCGGTGACGCGCACGTCCTCGATCGTGAGGTCGAAACGCTCACGGCAGGCGGTGATCAGCTCGTCGACCAGAAGCTCTGGCGCCGAGGCGCCGGCAGTGATGCCCAGGCGCGACACGCCCTCGAGCCAGGTCCAGTCGAGATCGGCGGCGCGGCGGACCAGGGTGGCCTTGGGGCAGCCATAGGATTTCGCCACCTCGACCAGGCGCATGGAGTTCGAGGAGTTGGGGGCGCCGATCACCACCAGCGCCTCGCAGCGCTGAGCGATCGCCTTCACCGCCGCCTGGCGGTTGGTGGTGGCGTAGCAGATGTCCTCGACCTTCGGCCCGTGCATCGCGGGGAAACGCCGCTGCAGGATGGCGACGATGCCGGCGGTATCGTCGACCGACAGCGTGGTCTGGGTGGCGAAGGCGAGGTTGTCGGGGTCGCCCACCTCCACCGTCTCGGCCTGGGCGGCGTCCTCGACCAGGATCACCGCACCCTCGGGCAGCTGGCCCATGGTGCCGATCACCTCGGGATGACCGCGATGGCCGATCAGCAGGATGGTGCGTCCGGCGGCGTGGTGGCGTTCGGCCTCGCGATGCACCTTGGAGACCAGCGGGCAGGTGGCGTCGACATAGAGCAGGGTGCGGCGTTGCGCCTCGGCCGGCACGGACTTGGGCACGCCATGGGCACTGAACACCACCGGGCGGTCGTCGGGCACGGCGTCGAGCTCCTCGACGAAGATCGCGCCCTTGGCCTCGAGAGTCTCGACGACGAAGCGGTTGTGCACGATCTCGTGGCGCACATAGACCGGCCGGCCGTACTTCTCCAGCGCGCGCTCGACGATCTGGATGGCGCGGTCGACGCCGGCGCAGAAGCCGCGCGGGCTGGCCAGCAGCAGGGTGAGCCGGGGCCGCTGTGCGGGAGGAGAGGGCTGGACGACGTTCATGTGCGATCCCTAGGATCGCACCTATGGCGCAGCCCGCATGATCCTGTCAAAGCGCCCTCTGAAGAAGGAAGAGATCCATGACCAGCCCTGTAGCAGCCGGCAAGGCGCCGATCAAAGTCAGCCTCGAAGCGGGCAAGGATTACTGGTGGTGCACCTGCGGGCGCTCGGCCAAGCAGCCGTTCTGCGACGGCGCGCACAAGGCTGTCGGCATGGCGCCGCTGAAGTACACGGCGCAGAAGGACGGCGACCACTGGCTCTGCGCCTGCAAGGCGACGAAGAATTCTCCCCTGTGCGACGGTACCCACAAGACGCTATGAGGGCGCCGTCCCTCGATCGGTTTCGGTGATGTTCATGGTCCTGCGTCTTCTTCTGCCGGCGGCGCTACTGGCCGCGCTGGCGGCCTGCGGGCCGTCCGCCTCCGAGCGCGTCACCGCGGCGCAGCTTTGCCCCAAGGCGCTGCGCGTCCAGGACGCCTCGACCTTGACCCGCTTCCAGCCCGGCCGCGGTCGCGACGCCACCGATTCCCTCGTGCAGGCGACGATGAGCGACATCGTCGTCGCCTGCTCGGCGCGGCGCGACCGCGTCGAGGTCGACATCGTCTTGGAGATCCGGGTGGCGGAAGGCCCCGCGCTGGCGCGCACCGCGCCTGACCGCAGGGTGGCGCTGGAGTACTTCGTCGCCATCGTCGATCCGCAGCGCCAAATCCTGACGCGCCGCACCTTCAACGCCGATTTCCAGTTCACCGGCAATCGCACCAAGCTGCAGAGCAAGGAAGAGCTGAGCCAGCGCATCCCGCTCGCCGAGCCCAACACCGGCGGCGCCTATCAGATCGCCGTGGGTTTCGTCATGACGCCGGACGAGGTCGAGTTCAACCGCCGCGGCAATCGCTGATAAGCGGCCTCAGGATTTCGGGCCGGCGAGCACCGCCCAGGCCGACTCTGTGAACAGCGGCGCGTGGTCCATGAGCGGCCCGTTGATGCGGCCGTAGACCTTGAACACCGCCGCCTGCAGCACGATGCCGACCACGGCGGCGGTCATGCCGTCGAGGTCGCGCTTGGCGATCTCGCCGGCGGCCATCGACTGGGCGATCACGTCGCGGACCACGTCGACCGGATTGGGCAGATCCTCGGACAGGCTGGCGAGGAAGTGGTGCTGCGTCAGCAGATGATAGGCGAAGACGGTCCAGTCGGCGTCGGCCCACTCGCAGTAGCAGCGCACGATCGCTTCGGTCTTCTGCTTGAGCTTCTTGTGCGGCTGATGCGCCTGCAAGAGCGCGTCGGCCAGCGCCACGTGGTGGCGGGTGAACAGATCGAGGGCCAGCGCGTCCTTGGATGGGAAATAGCGGTAGATCGTACCTTCGGCGACCGACGCCGCCATAGCGATCTCACGCGTCGTGGTCTCGGCCACACCGCGCGCCATGAACAGGGTCAACGCCGCGCGCTCAACGCGCCGCTTGGTGTCGTCTGCCTTCCCCATTGCGGTTATTGTACTTCCACCCGCCCTTGCTGGAAAGGTGAAACTCGCTCACGCTATCTACATATAGAGTTGCTAGCACGCCGTATGCACAATATGTGGTTACTGAATGATTCTTGATAGCGTTACTCTCATGCAAAAGCGATTGATCGCCCATTCCGTTCAACTGCACGAGAAACGACCACACGCTATGCAGCTACGCGGCGCCCGCTCGTCAATTTGGCACAGGTGGCGGAAGCGCGCCGGGCTGGGTGCGTCGTAGGGCGACTATGTCGTCATCACCGAAGGTGAGGGCAAGCCACCAGTGTGGCGCAACGATTCGCAGGTCTTTCGTTGGGACGCATAAGCGATAACGCGCTCTGATGTTCCGGACACGCAAGGATCGGGATGACGACGACGGTGAAGATGCTGTCGCTTCCTCTGAGCACAACACCAGCCAGATCCCCATCCCGGCTCCCATCAGCACGATCAGCGTCGGCAATGTCGTGAAGTGCGCGTACATGAATGAGAAGGTGAAGAAAAACACCGCGAAGTCGGCATGGCGGCTCTTGATTGCGCCGCCAACGCCGGCCATCGCTGCGACCACGCCAAACAATAGTGCCCGGCAGTTTGAATCGTTTCGCTTCCACATGATGATCTCCGAGTTAAACACCGCTCATGATAATATGAACGGTGTTCAATAAATCTTCGAGCTGCTTTTCCACCGATCCGCCACGACACGCGACGTTGCCCCGCTCCGGACCCATCGCTATGGTGCGCGCGCCAGATGATCCCCATGGGAGAGAGCGTGTCCGTTTCGGCGGAGGCGCCGCCGAAGGAGCAACCGCCCCGGAAACTCTCAGGCATCAAGGACCGTGGGGGGATGGCGCTCTGGAAAGCGGCCGCGTGCGCGAGAAGCGTGGGGCGGCCCACCGACGAGGTAAGTCGGCGGCGCGAGTCCACGCGCACCGGCCAATCTTTCAGGTCACCGGACAGAGGGGGCGCGGGCGATGCCATCGGGCGTCGTCATGCGCCGATTCTGTAGAGGTGACCGGTGACCGACGCCCCCTCGTCTGCCCCGCTTCAGCGTACGCCGCTATACGATCTGCACCGCGAGCTCGGCGGCAAGATGGTGCCCTTCGCCGGCTACGAGATGCCGGTGCAGTATCCGATGGGCGTGCTCGGCGAGCACCTGCATACGCGCGGCGCCTGCGGCCTGTTCGACGTCTCGCATATGGGCCAGATCCGGCTGACCGCGAAACCGGGCCAGGATCTCGTGGGCGCGCTGGAGTCGCTGGTGCCCGGCGACATCCGTGGCCTGAAGCCCGGCCAGATGCGCTACACGCAGCTGACCAACGATCAAGGCGGCATCCTCGACGACCTGATGGTGACCAGCACCGGCGATCACCTGCTGCTGGTGGTCAACGCCGCGTGCAAGCACGAGGACCTCGCGCATATCCGTAAGGGCATCGAGAATCGCGTCGAGATCGAGCCGATGTTCGCGCGCGGCCTGTTGGCGTTGCAGGGGCCCAGGGCGGTCGATGTGCTGAGCCGCTACGCGGCGCAGGCGCGCGCGATGGTGTTCATGACCGGCGCCTTCCTGCGCATCGACGGCGTCGAGTGCTACGTCACGCGCTCCGGCTATACCGGCTGCGACGGCTACGAGATCGCTACGCCGGCCAGTTCGGCGACGCATGTCGCGCGCCTCTTGCTGTCCAACGCCGAGGTCAAGCCGATCGGGCTGGGCGCGCGCGACTCGCTGCGCCTGGAGGCCGGCCTCTGCCTCTACGGCCATGACATCGACACCACGACCACGCCGATCGAGGCCGGGCTGCTGTGGAGCGTCGGCAAGGAGCGCCGCGCGCAGGGCGGCTTTCCCGGCGCCGCGGTGGTCCAGAAGCAGATCGCCGAGGGCGCGCCGCGTCGGCGCGTCGGGCTCAAGCCCGAGGGCCGCACCATCGCGCGCGAAGGCGCGGAGATCGTCGACGGCGCCGGCAAGGTGGTCGGCAAGGTGACGTCGGGCGGCTTCGGGCCGTCGCTCAATGGACCGATGGCCATGGGCTATGTCGAACGCGCGCACGCCGCCAACGGCACGAAGCTTGCGCTTGTCGTGCGCGGCAAGCCGGCCGCGGCCGAGGTGGTACCGATGCCGTTCGTCAAACACACCTATTTCCGCGGCTAAGGGGAGAGCGACAGTGCTGAAATTCTCGAAAGAGCACGAGTGGGTGCGCGTCGAAGGCGATATCGGCACGGTCGGCATCACCGACTACGCCCAGCAGCAATTGGGCGACGTCGTGTTCGTCGAAGTGCCGGAGGTCGGCCGTGTGGTCGAGAAGGGCGGCGAGATCGCGGTGGTCGAATCGGTGAAGGCGGCCTCGGACATCTACGCGCCGGTTGGCGGCACGGTCGTCGAGGCCAATGCGGCGCTCTCGGACTCGCCCGGCGACGTCAACGCCGATCCGATGGGCAAGGCCTGGTTCTTCAAGCTGAAGATCGCCAACAAAGGCGAGCTCGGCGAGCTGATGGACGAGGCGGGCTACGCCAACTACGTGAAAGGCCTCGAGTAACGATGCGCTACCTCCCCCTCACCGACGCCGACCGGAGCGAGATGCTCTCGGTCATTGGCGTGCGCTCGGTCGACGAGCTGTTCCGCGACGTGCCGGAAGCGGCGCGCCTGAAGGGCAAGATCGACGGCCTCGCCGACCACATGGGCGAGCTCGAGGTCGATCGTGCGCTGTCGGCGATGGCGGCCAAGAACCGCGCCGCCGGCGCCGGGCCGTTCTTCGTCGGCGCCGGCGCCTACAAGCACCATGTGCCCTCGAGCGTCGATCACCTGATCCAGCGCGGCGAGTTCCTCACGTCGTACACGCCGTACCAGCCCGAGATCACCCAGGGCACGTTGCAATACCTGTTCGAGTTCCAGACGCAGATCGCGCTGCTCACCGGCATGGATGTCGCCAACGCCTCGATGTACGACGCCAGCACCGGCGCCGCCGAGGCCGTGCTGATGGCCAATCGCGTTACCCGTCGCGCCAAAGCCATTCTCTCTGGCGGCCTGCACCCGCAGTACCGCGCCGTGATCGAGACCACCGCGCGCTGGCAGGGCTTCACGGCCGTGGGCGCCGCACCCGACGCCACTGGCATCGAGGACCTCGCGGCGCAGGTCGACAAGGACACGTCCTGCGTCGTGGTGCAGAACCCCAGCGTGTTCGGCCACGTACGCGACCTCTCGCCACTGGCCAAGGCCTGCCACGACGCGGGCGCGTTGCTGATCGTCGTCGTCACCGAGATCGTGTCGCTCGGCCTGCTGACGCCGCCGGGCGAGATGGGCGCGGACATCGTCGTGGCGGAAGGCCAGTCGCTGGGCGTCGGCCTGAATTTCGGCGGCCCCTATGTCGGGCTGTTCGCCACGCGCGACAAGTTCGTGCGGCAGATGCCGGGCAGGCTGGTCGGCGAGACCGTCGACGCCGATGGCCAGCGCGGCTTTGTGCTGACGCTGTCGACGCGCGAGCAGCACATCAGGCGTGAGAAGGCGACCAGCAACATCTGCACCAACTCCGGTTTGTGCGCGCTGGCCTTCACCATCCATCTCACCCTGCTGGGCGAGGCCGGCTTCACGCGGCTGGCCGCGCTGAACCACACCACCGCCGTGAAGACCGCCGACGCGCTGGCGCAGGTCAAGGGCGTGAGCGTGCTCAACAGCGCCTTCTTCAACGAGTTCACGGTGAGGCTGCCCAAGCCCGCGGCGCCCGTCGTCGAGCGGCTCGCGGCCAAGGGTGTGCTGGGCGGCGTGCCGGTGTCGCGCCTGATTCCCGACGATCCGGCCGTCGCCGACCTGTTGCTGGTCGCGGCCACCGAGACGGTGACCGACGCCGATATCGCTGCATTCGCCCGCGCGCTCCAGGAGGTGCTGTGATGGTCCAGTCGCTCGATCGCTCCCAGGGCCGCAGCGGCGCGCTGTCCGCGTCAGGCACCACCGCGCCGACCTTCACCGGCAACCGCGCGCTGCAGCTCGAGGAGAAGCTGATCTTCGAGATGGGCCAACCCGGCCGCTGCGGTGTCGACCTGCCGGAGCCACCCAAGGTCGCCGATCGTCTCAACGGCCTGCGCCGGCGCGGCGCGATCGGCTTGCCTGGCCTCGCCGAGCCGCAGGTGGTGCAGCACTACACGCGCCTGTCGCAGAAGAACTACGCCATCGACATGGGCCTCTATCCGCTGGGCTCGTGCACCATGAAGCACAACCCCCGGCTTAACGAGAAGATCGCGCGTCTGCCCGGCTTCGCCGATGTCCACCCGCTGCAGCCGCAATCGACCGTGCAGGGCGCCTTCGAGCTGATCGACGAGCTGGCGCGCTGGCTCAAGACGTTGACCGGCATGCCGGCGGTGGCGATGTCGCCGGCGGCCGGCGCGCATGGCGAGATGTGCGGCATGATGGCGATCGCCGCCGCGTTGCACGCGCGGGGCGAAAGCCAGCGCAAGACCGTGCTGGTGCCCGAGTCGGCGCACGGCACCAACCCCGCCACCGCCGCGGCGTTGGGTTTTGTCGTGAAGCCGATCCCGGCCACCGACGACGGCCATGTCGATGTCGCGGCGCTCAAGGCGGCGCTGGGTCCCGATGTCGCCGCCATCATGCTCACCAACCCCAATACCTGCGGGCTGTTCGAGCGTGACATCCGCGACGTCGCCGACGCGGTACACGCGGTGGGCGCCTATTTCTACTGCGACGGCGCCAACTACAACGCCATCGTCGGCCGTGTGCGGCCGGGCGATCTCGGCGTCGACTGCATGCACATCAACCTGCACAAGACCTTCTCGACGCCGCATGGCGGCGGCGGGCCAGGCTCGGGGCCCGTCGTGCTGTCGGATCGACTCGCCGCTTACGCGCCGCGGCCCTGGATCGTGCGCGACGCCCAAGGCTGGCGCGCGGCCGAGGAGGGCGCGTCCGTCGACGGCCAGCCGCTGGGCCGCCTGAAAGCGTTCCACGGCCAGATGGGTATGTTCACCCGCGCGCTGGCCTACATGATGAGCCACGGCTCGGACGGCCTGAAGCAGGTCGCCGAGGACGCGGTGCTCAGCGCCAACTACGTCATGGCGCGGCTCAGCGTTGAGATGACGCCGGCCTTCGGCGGCCCCTGCATGCACGAGGCGCTGTTCGACGACAGCTTTCTCAAGGACACCGGTGTGAGCACGCTCGACTTCGCGAAGGCGATGATCGACGAGGGCTTCCACCCGATGACCATGTACTTCCCGCTGGTCGTGCATGGCGCGCTCTTGATCGAGCCGACCGAGACGCAGCCCAAGGAGTCGCTCGACCAGTTCTGCGACGCGCTGTTGCATCTCGCGCGCAAGGCCAAGACCGGCACCGCGGTCGAGGAATTCCGCGCCGCGCCGACGATGGCGCCGCGCCGCCGTCTCGACGAGACGCTCGCGGCGCGCAAGCCGGTGCTACGCTGGAAGCCCAGCAACAACCCGCCGACCGACGCGCCGACACGCCAGGCGGCGGAGTAGGCAAGTGCCTTCCCCCGCGAAGCGGAGGAAGGTAGGAGCGCTCGCCTATTACTGGCGCACACGCGGCTATGTCGTTCTGCCGCGCTTCATGGGATGGCGCGATCGCAAACGGGTACGCGCCGCCTGTGATCGCGCGGAGCGGGCGTGGCGTGCGCGACTGCCGCCACAGCGTCGCGACGGCCCGCTCAGCAACATGGCCGATCTCACCCATCCGCGTTGGTATGACGATGGCCGCGTGCCGGCGGAGATTCTACGCTTCGTCGCCGAGCCCAGCGTGCTCGACCTGATCGAAGCGATAACCGGCGGCACGCCGCTGTTCCACAACACGCAATACTTCATGGAGCAACGGGGCGCCGATTGGGATGGCGGGTGGCACCGCGACTCGCAGTTCCTCGCGCTCGATGCAGAGACAGAGCGACGACACATCGCCGAAGGCACCGGCGTGCATTTCCGCGTCGCGCTTGAGGACGATCCCTGGCTGAGGATCGTGCCGGGCTCGCATCGCCGTTGGGATACCGCGCGGGAATGGGCGATCCGACGTGACCGCGAGCCGGGCGATCCCGTCGGCGCAGTGTCGGTTCCTTTGGAAGCCGGCGACGCGATGTTGTTTAACGCATGGTCGATCCACCAGGGGCTCTATCGGCGCGAACCGGCGCGTCGCACCTTCGACGTGATCTACATGACGCGTGGCACGGCCGAGCGGGCACTGACGCCCAAGGCGTGCATGCCGAGCGCCGTACGTATGGCCTCGTTGCCGCGCGCGGCGCGCGCATTTTACGAGCGCTTCGCGCGCACCTATCGTCGCGCCTGGTCGTCCGCCTGACGTCGGCGCATCTCGAACGCGAGCCACGCTATGTGGCGTCGACGCGGTTCAAACCTTTAGCGCCGCCGCCACCTTTCGCCCCTGGTCGGTCAACGCCACCCGCAGATCGCCGTCGACGTCCTCGGTGGTGATTAGGCGCAGCTTGTGCAGGTTCTCGACCGCCGGCGGCACTGTCGCGGCCGACCCGACGATCGGCACGAGATCGCCGACGGACGCGGGTCCTTTGAGCAACGCGCCGAGGATCACGTCCTCGGCTGGTTTGGTGTTGTTGAGCAGGGCACCCGCGACCTGCGCGGCGCCGCCGGCGACACCACCCACGCCACCGACTGCGGTCAACGCCCGGGAAAGGTATCGCCGCACCGTCGCGGCCTCGACCGGAACCCACTTCACCATCGCACGCTCCGTTCAGCGTCTCTCGCCATCGGCCTGACGCCGGCGGCGGTCGATCCAGGCCGTCAGCACCATGGCGAAGAGCGCCGAGGCGCCGAAGAGATAGATGCCGTTCTGGGCGCGGAAGCGCACCAGGAAATCACCCTGCAACGACACGACGATGATCGCCACCACCAGCACGTCGAGCATCGACCATTTGCCGATGCCGACGGCGATCGAGTGCAGCGGGCCGGTGCGATGGTAAGGCGTCAGCCACAGGAAGGCGGCGACCAGCAGCTTCACCACCGGCAACGCGACCGAGAAGGCGGCGATGACGATCGCCAGCGGCCAGGACTCGGAGAACCACAGATCCTGGATGCCCGACAGCACGCTGTGCGTGGAGTCGAACAGGCGCACCTTGGTGACCTTCACCGCGGGTACAGCAAGGCCAAGCGCGAGGCAGATCGCCGTCAACGCCCACAGCACGATCAGCCACGGCGTGTCGCGCGGATGGCGGTCGGCGAGGGATGCGGCGGACATTGGCGCAGTTTAGCATCGCCCAAAGAAAAACCCCGCCTTCTGGACGGGGTTTGTCGTTGCACTGCGTCTATCGCGGCTCAGTTCAACCGCCTGGGTAAATCCGCGATCGCCTGATCCACCAGCTCGCTGCCCTGGCCCGCCTTCATGCGATCCTCCAGCAAGGTGCGGGTGGCGGAGATCGCGGCGTCGACGGCGGTGGCGCGCACCTCGGCCATGGCCTTGGCCTCGGCCTGGGCGATGCGGTCCAGCGCCTGACGCTCGCGCAGCTTGATGGTGTTGGCGAGCTCGGTCTCGGCGCGCGTCTTGAGCGAAGCGGCCTCGGCCTTGGCGAGGTCGATGATACCCTTGGCCTCACTCTCGGCGGCGTCGCGCTTCATCTTGTACTCGGCGAGCGTCGCCTCGGCCTCGGCGCGCAGCTTCATCGCGTCGTCGAGCTGTTTGGTGATCGCCACGGCGCGCTGGTCGAGCATGCCGGTAATGCCCTTCCACGCCGCCTTGCCGGCCAGCGCCAGGAAGATCACGAAGGACACCGCGACCCAGAAGGTCGGGTCGGAGAA
This sequence comes from Alphaproteobacteria bacterium, assembly GCA_016869975.1. Lineage (GTDB taxonomy): Bacteria > Pseudomonadota > Alphaproteobacteria > Reyranellales > Reyranellaceae > JAFAZJ01. Next base: position 66,237 of record VGCZ01000011.1, on the reverse strand, counting down.
GATCGAGCCGCTCGCGCCACCCGGGCCGGCGGCCCATGCCGAGCCGATCATCGCCTGCCTCCCTGCAGCGCCGCGCCGACCAAGGTGTCGACCCGCGCCGCGTCGGCTTGGCCGCCGACCAGCTTGGCGTAGGCGGCCTGCGCCACCTCGACCGCCATCGAGCGGACATTGCCCATCGCGGCCTGGCGCGCCTCGGCGATGCGCGTCTCCGCGGCGGCGATCTCGCCGCCGATGCGCTGGCCGACCTCGGTCAGCTTCGCATTGGTCGCCGCCGAGGCGGCGTCGGCCGCCGCGCGGTTGGCGGTCTGCGCCTCGGCGCGGGCGTCGGCGATCGACTTCTCGTAATGCGCCAGCGCCGCCTTGGCCTCGTCGCGCGCTTTGGCCGCCGCGTCCAGGTCGCCCTGGATCTTGGCGGCACGCGCCTCGATCGTGCCGCCGAGCGTCGGCATCACGACCTTGGACATGATCACGTAAAGGATCGCGAAGCAGACGATCAGCCAGAAAATCTGGCTGGGCATCGTCGTCGGATCGAATTGCGGCATGCCCTTCTTGGCCGGGTCGGCGGCGAAGCCGGCGGCGGACGTGAGCGCCACCACCGACGCGGCCGCGAGTGCGGGCGCGAGGCGGACGAACAGCTGATACGGCTTGACCATCTCAGTCACTCCGGACGGCGCCTCGCGGGGCGCCGTTCCCGTCGGTGATGAAAGCGGGGCGCGAACGCCCCGCGACCGGTCTCAGCCGAACAGCGCGATCAGCGCGACGATCAGCGCGAACAGCGCGATCGCCTCGGTGACGGCGAAGCCGATCCAGATGTTCGCGCCGATCTCGGCCTTCGAGGCCGGGTTGCGCGAGAGCGCCGTGATGTAGCTGCCCCAGATGTTGCCGACGCCGATGCCGGCGCCGATCATGCCGATGGCGGCGAGGCCGGCGCCGATGAACTTGGCGGCTGCGGGATCCATGGTTGTCTCCGTAGTGAAAAGCGTTGGAGGAAAGGTGATGGGTTACGGGCGCGACCGGCTCAGTGCAGGTGCAGCGCGTCGTTCAGGTAGATGCAGCAGAGGATGGTGAAGATGTAGGCCTGCAGGAAGGCCACGAGGAATTCCAGCGCCGTGATGCCGACCAGGACCAGGAGCGGCACCCAGCCGCCGACGATGCCCAGCGCCACGACGAAGCCGGCCAGCACCTTCAGGAGCACGTGGCCCACAGTCATGTTGGCGAACAGACGCACCGACAGGCTGACCGGCCGCGACAAGTAGGAGATCACCTCGATCGGGATCAGGATCGGCGCGGTGGCGAGCGGCGCGCCATGTGGGAAGAACAGCGAGAAGAAGTGCAGTCCGTGCTTGAAGATGCCGATCAGCGTGATGACGATGAAGATGGCGAAGGCCATCGCGAAGGTCACGGCGATATGGCTGGTGAAGGTGAAGGTGTACGGGATCATCCCCAGCATGTTGCCGAACAGGATGAAGATGAAGAGCGAGAACAGGAACGGGAAGTACTTCTTGCCGGCGTCACCGACATTGTCGCGGATCATGCCGGCGACCATGTCGTAGAGCATCTCGGCCAGGCCCTGCAGGCGGCCGGGCACCAGCTGCTTCCTCGAGCCGGCGGCGATCAGGAAGATCGACGCGACGCCAACGGCGGCGAACATGAAGGCGGCGGAGTTGGTGAAGGTGATCGGCACCTTGCCGATCATGAACAGCGGCTTGCTGAGATCGACGATCTCGAACTGCTCGAGCGGACTTGCCACGATCCCACCCCTGACGCGGGCGATCCCGTTACGGGGACCGCGACTGATCCTTGGCCTCCGATGCGGCGGCCGTCTTGCGGCGCGCTTCCTCGGCCTGTGCGACGCGGTAGACGTTGAGGAAGCCGGCGCACGACCCGAGCAGGAAGCCCACGATCAGCAACCACGGCTTGGTTCCCAGCCAGCGATCCAGAAGGAGGCCGAGAACCGTTCCGACGACAACACCCGCGACCAATTCGATGCCGATGCGCAGTCCGACGCCGATCTTCTCGGTGCCGCCCCGTGGACCACCGCCGGGCTTTCCGACCCTGCGCTCCTGAACCTGCTGCGCCGCCTTCACACGCGCATCAAGCTCATCGAGCGAAGGCGGCTTCTCGCCTGCGGCCATCCTGGGCCTCCTCGCATCGTCGATTCCGCGCCAAATCACGCGGAAAACCGCGCCCCCCGGACGAAATCGCGCCGCAACCTAGGGGGTGGGGTATGGGGTGTCAAGCGCCAAGGCGTCACACAGTTTCGCCGGAAAACGCAATGTTTTCAGGCGCTTTTCAACAGCTTGGCGCGTCGTGCGAATCGGCTCTTTGCCATCGTCTTGCCTCCTGCCGAAAGGGAAGGTGGCGCGCGGCGACGGAAGCGGACGTCTCGGCGCGATTGGTGTCGGCCTTCGACATGAAGATGGCGCCGCAAGGCGAGGCCGTGCGGGTCGACCGTCGGTCGGGACTATACACCGCCGGTCTTTGCTCCTGACTTGAGGCGGCCGCCGCCGCGCTCCACGCGGCCGATTCCATCGGAATATCCGTTCCGTTCCGTTCCGTTCCCTTCCCTTCCGTTCCCTTCCTTTCCTTTCCTTTCCTCACGGTTCCAGCACCGCGCCGGCACCGGACTCGTCCTGGTCCGGTCCGGGCAGGGGGAGGGAGGCGCCCGAAAAGAAAAAGCCCCGGGTTGTGGCCGGGGCCTGAGAGATTGCGAGAGAGGGTTGGTCCTTATTGGCCCTCAGGCGGCGATGGTCTCGTTGACGATGCGGTCGGCCTGCTCGAGGTCGACCGAGACGAGGGTGGAGACGCCGCGTTCGGCCATGGTGACACCGTAAAGCCGGTGCATCTTGGCCATGGTGACGCGGTGGTGGGTGATGATCAGGAAGCGCGTGTCGCTGTGCCCGGCGATGTCGTGCACCAGGTCGCAGAAGCGTTCGACGTTGGCGTCGTCGAGCGGCGCGTCGACCTCGTCGAGCACGCAGATCGGCGCCGGGTTGGTGAGGAACACCGCGAAGAGCAGCGCCAGCGCGGTCAGCGCCTGCTCGCCGCCCGACAGCAGCGACATCACCTGCAGCTTCTTGCCCGGCGGCGAGGCGGCGATCTCGAGGCCGGCTTCGAGCGGATCCTCCGACTCGGTGAGCCGCAGCTCGGCGCGGCCGCCGCCGAAGAGCTTGGTGAACAGCTCCTGGAAGTGGTTGTTGACCTTCTCGAAGGCGGCGACGAAACGCTCGCGGCCCTCGCGGTTGAGGCTGCCGATGCCGCCGCGCAGGCGGTTGATCGCCGCGGTGAGGTCGTCGCGCTCGCTGGTCATGGCGACGATCTGGCGATCGAGCTCGGCGGCCTCTTCTTCGGCGCGCAGATTGACCGCGCCCATGGTCTCGCGCTCGTGCACGAGACGCTCCAGCCGCTTCTCGGCCTGCTCGATCTCGGGCAGCTCCTCCAGCGACGCCGCCTCGGCGGCCTGCAGGATCGCTTCCGGCGAGACCTTCAGCCGCTCCTCGATGCGCGCGACGGTGGCCTCGCGGTTGTGCTGGGATTGCTCGACCAGGCCCTCGCGGCGCACGCGGCTCTCGCGCGCCTCGGCAAGATCTTGCTCGACCCGCTTGAGCGCTTTGTCGGCGGCGATCTGGCGGCTCTCGCCATCGGCCAGATGCGCGGCGGCGACACGGCGCTTCTCCTCGGCCTCGTCGATCTGGCCCGACAGCGCCGCGCGCTGCTGGGCGATGGCCGCGGGCCGGGCGTCGAGTTCCTCGAGCTGCGCGAGCACGACCTGGCGGCGCTCGCCGAGTTCGGCGAGCTGACGCTCGGCGGTCTCCAGTCGCACGCGCCAGCCCTGGCTGTCGCCGTCGATCTGGCGCAGGCGGGCACGGCGCAGTTCGGCGTCGCGCGCCAAGCCGTCCCGCGCGGTCTGGCGCGTCACCAACTCGGCGCGCAGATCGGCCAAGCCGACGCGCAGGGCCGTGGCCGCCTCGCGGTCGATCGACGGATCGGCGATGGCGGAGCGGCGCGCCTCGCGGAAGGTGCGATGACGCTCGATGTCGGTGTGCTCGGCCACGATCTGGCGCAGCGCGTCCTCGAGCGTGGCTTGGCGCGAGGAGAGCGCCGCGGTCTGCCTGGCGATATCGGCGTGATGCGCGCGGGCGTGGGCCAGCACGCTCTCGTGCTCGGCGATGGCCAGACGCGTGGCGCGGTCGGCCTCACGCGCCGCCTCGTGCGCAGCACGCTCGGCGGCGGCGGCCTGGGCGACCACCTCGCGTTCGCGCGCGCTGGCGACGGCGGCGACCTCGCGCTCGGCCGAACGCGCGGCCTCGATCGCGTGGCGCTCCTCGTGGCGCGTGGCCTCGACGCGCTCGGCGCCGACAGCGCGGACGCGGGCGATAACGCGCTGCTCGGCGGTGCGCGCGGCCTCGACCGCGGCGCGGGTATCGGCGTGGCGCCGCTCGATCTCCTGGAGCTCCGCCTGCGCCGTCTCCAAAGCCGCGCGCACCTCGACCAGGCGGTTGCGCTGGCTGAGACGCGTCGCCGCCACGGTCGGCGCACCGGCCTTCACCGTCAGTCCGTCCCAGCGCCACACCGCGCCGTCTCGGGTCACAAGGCGCTGGCCGGGCTTCAGCGCCGCCTGCAGGCGCTGGCCGGTCTCCTCGTCGGCGACGACGCCGATGAAGGCGAGGCCGCGATCGAGCTCGGCCGGCGCGCGCACGCGCGACGACAGCAGCTCGGCGCCCTCGGGCAGGGCCGGGATCGCGCCCAGCGCCGGCAGGGTCTGCCAGTAGATTGGCGCGCCACGGTCGTAGGACGCCTCAAGGTCGTCGCCGAGCGCGGCGCCCAGCGCCTTCTCGTAGCCCGGCTCGACGGTCAGCGCGTCGATCAGCGGCGGCCACAGGCTGTCGGCGGCCGAGCGCAGCGCGGCGGCGATACCGCTCTCCTCGGCCTTCAGGCGGGTGACGCGGCCATTGGCCTTCTGCAGGGCGTCGGCGATCTTGGCGGCGATGTTCTCGGCGGCCAGACGCTCGGCGGCGCGTGCCTGCTCGGCTTCCTGCCGTTCCGCGTCCGCCCGTGCCATCGTCGCGCGCACACGCTCGGCCCATTCCGCCTGTGTCGTGCGCACGGTCTCGGCGGCGGCGGCCTGCGCCTGGCGCGTCGCGGCAGCGGCCTCGGCCTGCGCGCCGCGCGCGGCCTCGACGGCGACACGTTCGGCAGCACGGGCTTGCTCCAGCGCGGCCGTGCTCGTCGCTCGCGTCTCCTCCAGCGCCGCCAGCGCGGCGTCGACCTCGGCCTGGACGGCGCCAAGCGCCGGCAGGGTCGAGAGCTCGCTGGCGACTTGGGCGTGCTGCGCCTGGGCCTCGTTGCGCCGGCGCGCGAGGTGCGCCAAGCGGTCGTTGAAGCCGGCGATCTCGCCGCGCAGGCTTTGCAGCACGGCCTCGTCCTCGGCGATCTGCCGGGTCAGGCGATCGAGCTCGGCGTCGGCCCGCACGGTCGCCTGATGCGCCGCGTCGCGCGCTGCGTCGGCGTCGGCCTGGCGCTGATCCTCGCCGACCTGCTCAGCCTCAAGGCGCCCGCGCTCGCCGCCCAGTTCGGTGAGCGCCGCGTCGGCGTCGCCGCGGCGTTCGCCTTCACGCGCGGCGTCGGATTCGATCTGCGCCAGCCGTGTACGGCCTTCCTCGCGCGCAAGCTCGATGCGCTCGGCCTCGTCGGCCAACGCCTCGGCGGCGACACGCAGGCGCTGCAAGGCGGCGGCGGCGGACGCCTCTTCCAGGCGCAATGGCGGCAGCGCCGTCGTGGCGTCGGCCTGCGCCGTGGCGGCGAGGCCGGCAAGGCGTGTGAGATCGGTGACCGTGGCCTCGGCCTCGCGCAGACGCTCCTGCGCCTCGCTCAGTTCCTTCTCGGCGGCCGCGAGCCGGAGCGCCAGCACGACGGCGTCGGCGCGGCGGATATGGTCGCTGAGGTTGCGGTAGCGGCTGGCCTGGCGCGCCTGGCGCTTGAGCTGCTTGTGCTGCTCGTCGAGCGCCACCAGCACGTCCTGCACGCGCAGCAGGTTGGTCTCCGCCGCCTTCAGGCGCAGCTCGGCCTCGTGGCGACGGGCGAAGAGTCCGGTGATGCCGGCGGCTTCGTCGATCACCATGCGGCGGTCGGCCGGCTTGGCGTTGATCAGCGCGCCGATCCGGCCCTGGCTCACCATCGCCGTCGAGCGCGAGCCCGAGGCGGCGTCGGCGAACATGGTCTGCACATCGCGCGCGCGGGTCTCACGGCTGTTGACCTTGTAGAGCGAGCCATGGCCGCGCTCGATGCGGCGGATCACCTCGAGCTCGTCGGCGTCGTTGAACGCCGACGGCGCCACGCGGTTCTTGTTGTCCAGACGCAGCGCGACCTCGGCGATATTGCGCGCCGGCCGCTGGCCCGTGCCGCCGAAGATCACGTCCTCCATCTCCGAACCACGCATCTGCTTGGCCGAGGTCTCGCCCATGACCCACTTCAGGGCCTCGACGAGGTTCGACTTGCCGCAGCCATTGGGTCCGACGATGCCGGTCAGGCCGGGCTCGATGGCGAGCTCGGTCGGGTCGACGAACGACTTGAACCCGGAGAGACGGAGGGACTTGAACTGCACGTCGGGTACTCGCTGTCGGTGTTGCTTACTTGACGAGCTTGGACAGGTGCTCGTCGAAGGCCTGCACGGTGCGCGGGCCGGCGAAGCGCTGGCCATTGATGAAAATCGTCGGCGTCGACTCGACGCCCAGCGCCACGCCGCCCTGCTGCTCGGCGAGGATCGCCTCCAGCCCCTTCTGGTCGTCGAGGCAGGCCTTGGCCTGCGCCTCGCCCAGCCCGGCCAGCCGCAGGAGCTTCAGCAGGTCGGCCAGTGGCTCCTTGCTGGCGGCCCATTGCGCCTGGGTCTGGAAGATGGTGGCGACGACGCCGAAATAGCGGTCGCGATCGACGCATTCCGCGAGCTGGGCGGCCTGGGCGGCGACGCGGTCGAGCGGGAAGTCGCGATAGACGAGCTTCACCTTGCCGGTGTCGATGAACTTGGTCTTGATCGCCGGCAGGATGTCGTTGTGGAACGTGGCGCAGTGGCTGCAGGTCATCGAGGCGTACTCGACGATGGTCACGGCCGCGTCGGCCTTGCCCATCACGTGGTCCTTCTCGCCGATCTGCAGACCGGCCGGGACGGCGCCCGGGGCGGCCGGCGGGGTCTGCGCCTGGGCGGGGGAGGCGACAGGCGACGTCCCACCCGGCCGCGAGGTCAGGTAGGCGCCACCTAGGATCGCCACCACGGCGATCACACCCGCGCCGAGTATCCAGATATTACGCATCGGAACCCCTCATACCCCAATATCTTGGGGTGCTGGCCTGTGGAGAGTCAACGAAGGCCGGTCCGGGTCTTTTCCACACCGGCGCCGAAACGGGTACTGCCGCTCGCCTAACAAGACGGCCGGGCAGCGTCAAACCGCGAAGCCGTGATCGCGGCTCAGGATTTGTCGCGAGCGAGAATGGCGGCGCCAAGGCGTTCCAGGGCCGCCTTCAGCCGGTCATCGGAGATGCCCTCGGTGGCGCTTTTCAGCGCCGCCTGGCGATCGGCTGGCAGGCTCGACCGGACCGGCCGGCGCTGAGGCGCGATCACCGGCAATGGCCCTTGCACGAGCGAGAGCCGCGCGACGGCCGAGCGGCCGAAATAGGCGTTGATGCGCGCCACGATCCGCGGTGCGTCGTGCTGGAACACCAGCGCGGCAGAGGGGACGACCAGCAGCCGCAAGGTGGTGCCGGTGAGCTTGTCGGGCAGCGAGGCCCGGGCGAGCTCGTCGCCGACAATCTGCGGCCACTCCGCCAGCAGCGAGGCCAATGCGGTGCCGCGCGCCTTGGCCAGTGGCCGGATCAGCCCGGGTACGGTCGCGCTCAGCCGCTTGAACCGGCCGCGCCGGTCCAAGGTAATCTCGGCCTGGGGATCGTCGTCGTTCATCGGTCGGGGCGCGCCACTCCAGTGGCGCGTCATTATGATATCCGTTGAATGCCATGACGCGCCACTGGAGTGGCGCCCCCAGCAGAAAGACGTCAGGCGTGGCGCGCAGACGCAAGGACGAGAGCGAGACAACGGCGGGGGTGCCACAGGGCCCAGACCCGCGCCTGCATGCCGAGCGTCTGCTGGCCTGGTACGACCGGCATCGCCGCGTGCTGCCATGGCGCGCGCCGGCGGGTCGGACGGCCGATCCCTACCACGTGTGGCTGAGCGAGATCATGCTGCAGCAGACCACGGTGCAGACCGTGGGGCGCTACTTCGTCGCCTTTATCGAACGCTGGCCCTCGGTGCGCGATCTCGCCGAAGCGCCGCTCGACGACGTGCTGCATCAATGGCAGGGGCTGGGCTACTACGCCCGCGCGCGCAATCTGCACGCCTGTGCCCGCGCCGTGGTCGAGCGCCATGGTGGCGTCTTCCCCGACGACGAGGAGACCTTGCGCGCGCTGCCCGGCATTGGCGCATACACCTCGGCCGCCATCGCCGCGATCGCGTTCGATCGTCCGGCCAGCGCCGTCGACGGCAACGTCGATCGCGTCATCGCGCGCCTGCACGCGCTGGACCGGCCGATCCCCGACATGAAGCCTGAGATCCGCGCTCTGGCCGCGGCTCTCGTGCCATCGCGGCGCGCCGGCGACTACGCGCAGGCGATGATGGATCTGGGCGCCACGGTCTGCGTTCCCGGCGACCCGCGCTGCGTGGTCTGTCCGCTGATGGAGGCCTGCGCGTCGCGTCGCCTGGGCATCGCCGCCGAGCTGCCGCGCAAGCGCGTGAAGGCGGCGCGGCCGGTGCGCCGCGGCATCGCCTTCTTCCTGCTGCGCAAGGACGGCGCGATCCTGCTGCGCCGACGCCCGCCGCGCGGCCTGCTCGGCGGCATGATGGAGGTGCCGTCGAGCGACTGGCGCGAGGGGCGTCTCGATCGCGAGGCGGCGCTCCAGCAGGCGCCGCTCGACACGCGCTGGCGCGCGCTGCCCGGCATCGTGCGCCACGTCTTCACGCATTTCGAGCTCGAGCTGTCGCTGGTCACCGCGCGCCTGCCGACCGAGCGCGCCGCCGCCGCGCTGGAGGGCGCGCAGTGGTGCGGCGTCGACCGCCTGGGCGAGATGGCGCTGCCGACGGTGATGAAGAAGGTGCTGCGCCACGCGATCATGGCAACGTCAGTGAAGGCGGCTAACGCGTGAGAAGGGCCGGCGGGACGCCGGCGGTCCCAGGGAGATGGCGACGCCGATCGATGCGCTTCAGGCAGCGCAAAGGGTGCCGCGGTTTGACCCGCGACACCCTCACTCCCCAGAACCTGCTCCCTGGCTTGGGGCGTGGCGTTTAGAAAACCTTGTCTCTGATCCAGCGCGACGTGCTCGACACGTCCTTGCCGGCGCCCTCGACGGTGCCGCAGGCGGCGACCGGCGTGACGATCAGGATGGCGAGGATCAGTCTTTTCAGCATGCGCATGGTTGTCTCCATGGCCATTGAGAAGGGGACTCCACTCATTGCAAACGCGCGCGCATCTGCTGGCGCAGATGGTCGATGGGCAGGCGGCGGCCGCCGCCGCAATCGTGGTGCCAGAAGGTCCAGCCGTTGCACGACGGCGCGCCCTGCACCGCAGCACCGACCTGGTGGATCGAGCCGCGCACGTCGCCGAAGGCGCCGCTGGTTGCCAGCGTGCCGTCGGCCTTCACGCGCGCCTGGATGCGGCCCGAGGGATCGGCGAGCATCGTGCCGGGCGACAGAAGGCCGGTCTCGACCAGCGCGCCGAACGGAATGCGCGGCTCGTTGCGCTTGGCCGGCTTGGCCGCCACGTCGTCGGCCGACAGCGGCTCGATCGCCGCGATGCGCTTGCGCGCCACCTCGGCATAGGTCTCGTCGCGCTCCAGGCCGATGAAGCGGCGGTTCAGCCGGCGCGCCACCGCGCCCGTCGTGCCGCTGCCGAAGAAGGGATCGAGCACGATGTCGCCGGGATTGGTCGCGGCCATCATGCAGCGGAACAGCAGCGCCTCGGGCTTCTGCGTCGGATGCGCCTTGCGCCCGTCGCGATCCTTGATGCGCTCGTGCCCGGTGCACAGCGGCAACGTCCAGTCGCTGCGCATCTGGATGCCCTCGTTTAGCTCCTTCATCGCCTCGTAGTTGAACGTGTAGTTCTTGCGCCTTTTGTCGCGCGCCGCCCAGATCAGGGTCTCGTGCGCGTTGGTGAAGCGCTTGCCGCGGAAGTTCGGCATCGGATTGGTCTTGCGCCAAACGATGTCGTTGAGCAGCCAGAAGCCGATGTCCTGCAACGCCGTGCCGATGCGGAAGATGTTGTGGTAGCTGCCGATCACCCACAGCGTGCCCTCGGGCTTCAGCACCCGGCGCGCCTGCGTCAGCCAGTCGGTGGTGAAGGCGTCGTAGGTGGCGAAATCGGCGAAGCGATCCCAGTCATCGTCGACGGCGTCGACCTTGGAATTGTCGGGACGGTGCAGCTCGCCCCCCAGCTGAAGATTGTAGGGGGGGTCGGCGAACACCATGTCCACCGACCCCTCCGGTAGGTCCTTCATCAGGGTGACGCAATCACCGACAAAAACACGGTCGGTGACCGTACGCTCGCGTCGCATGAAGAATGTCCCGTAGCAATATGATTCAGAAGAGGAAAAGTCTGTTGGAAACGAGGCGATCATGCGCTTTCACAGGAATCGCGTCAATAGGAAGAATCATATGAATCAAATATTGATCTATCAATCTTAAAGTAATCTACATTTGGGGGATATCTGGGGTCCCGACCTACTATCTATTGGGGTGGGGACACTGCCGGGAGGGCTCAGAGCAGCCGGTTGAAGGGCGCGAAGGTCAAACGGTGGTGCGGCGTGGCGCCCAGCCGCTCGATGGCCGCGAGGTGGATGGCGGTGCCGTAGCCGGCGTTCCGCCCCCAGCCATAGTCGGGATAGCGCTTGTCGAGCCGCTCCATGATGCGATCGCGCGTCACCTTGGCGACGATCGAGGCGGCGGCGATCGAATAGACCTTCGAATCGCCCTTCACCACCGCGAGTCCCGGGCAAGGCAGCTGCTTGGGCAGGCGATCGCCGTCGACCAGCGCGAAGCGCGGCGTGACGCCCAATGCCCGCACCGCGCGCGCCATGGCCTGGAAATCGGCCTGCAACACGTTGATGCGATCGATCACGCGTACCGAGGCGGCGCCGATGCCGATGGTGATGGCGTCGCAGTCGCTGAGTGCCGCGTAGGCGCGCGCGCGTTGCGCGGGCGTGAGTCGCTTGGAGTCGTCGAGCAGTGTCAGCAGCCGGCGCGGCACGCGCGCGCGGTCGATGATCACGGCGGCGGCGACCACAGGACCGGCCAACGGACCGCGGCCGGCCTCGTCGATGCCGACCACCGGACCGTCATGCCGCGCTTCGAGTCGAAAATCCGGCATGCGCCTCGTTCAACCTGCGCCTGTCATCCCGAGCGCAGCAAGGGACCTGGGCGAAATTCCAGATCCCTTGCTGCGCTCGGGATGACAGAGGGTACTGTTCGTCCTGAACTGGTTCTAGAATCGCAAACCATGGATCAAAAGCAAATCGCCGCAGTGGTCGATGTCCTGTGGGCGGATGCGGACGCCATCGCGCAGCTCGAGGCGTTGCGCTCGCTGGCGCTGCCCGATGCGTGGATCGGCGCGGGCTTTGTGCGCAATCGGGTTTGGGACACCTTGATCGGGCGCATCACGCGCACCGACCAGGACGACGTCGATGTCGTCTACTACGACGATGCCGATCCCGACGGCGATCACGAGCAGGCAATCGAGGCACGGCTGGCGGCGCTGATTCCTGGCGTGATCTGGCAGGCGCGCAACCAGCGGCGCATGCATCTCTTCCGCAACAAAGGCGATGCGCCCTATCGCGACACCGAGGATTCGCTGCGCTATTGGCTGGAGACGCCCACGGCCGTCGCCGCCCGCCTGACGGACGATCGGCGCATCGAGCTGCTGGCGCCCTACGGCCTCGACGATCTATTGAACCTCACCTGCAGGCCGACGCCCGCCGGCCTGCGTCGCGCCGACGACTATCGAGGGCGTCTGGCAAGCAAGGGCTGGCGGGCGCGCTGGCCGGAAGCGCGTTTCCTGGAGCCCTGATCCCTTGTCCTCGTTGCGCACCGCGCGGCCGCCGATCTGGCTGCTGATGATGGCGACCATCGCTTCGCAGCTGGCGATGACCATCTATCTGCCGGCGCTGCCCGGCATCGCCCAGCATTTCAACGTGCCCTACGGCACGGCCCAGCTCACGCTCTCGATCTACCTGCTGGCCTTCGCCTTCGCGCAATTGGCCGTGGGTCCGCTCTCCGATCGCATCGGTCGCCGACCGGTGCTGCTGGGCGCGCTGGTGATCTTCGTCGTCGCCTCGATCGCCTGCGCGCTCGCCGTGTCAGTGGAGATGCTGATCGGCGCGCGCATGCTGCAGGCCTGCGGCGCCTGCGGCGGCGTCGTGCTAGGCCGCGCCATCGTGCGCGACAGCCGCACGACGCAGGAGGCGCCCAAGGCAATGGGCTACATGGCCTCGGGCATGGCGCTCGGGCCGGCGCTGGCGCCATTGCTGGGCGGCCAGGTGCTGGTGCTGGTGGACTGGCGTGCCACGTTCTGGGTCACCGCGCTCGTCGGCGCGCTCGTGCTGATGTTGACCTTCCTGATCCTCGGCGAGACCGCGCCCCGGCAGAAAACCGCGTCGAGCTGGCTGCGTGGCCTGATCGAAGGCTTCGCCATCGTCATCCGCTCGCGCCGCTTCGTCGGCCTGATGATCGCGGCGACCTCAGCCTCGGCGGCGTTCAACATCTTCTTCTCCGGCGGCCCGATCCTGCTGATCAACGTCATGGGCGTGTCGGCGGCGCTGTTCGGCTGGTTCACCCTGGCCTGGGCCGGCAACTTCGTCATCGGCAGCCTGCTGCAGACCCGCCTGCACCTCTACATCAAGAGCATCAACCTGATCGCCGTGGGCCAGCTCGTGCTGGTCGTCGGCGCGCTGGGCATGGTGATCACCGCGCTCGCCGGCTACGTGGCGCCGCTGGCGCTGATCATCCCGCTGATCATCATGGGCCTGGGCAACGGGCTGAACATGCCCAACGCCATGGCCAACGCGCTGGCCGCTGCGCCGGCCAACCATGTCGGCGCGGCCTCGGCGCTAATGGGCTTCGTACAGATGCTGACGGCGGCGGCGCTCACCGTGCTGATGGGCTACCTGCCGCACGAGTCGCAGCTCAACATCGGCCTGGGCATCGCGCTGGTCGGGTTGGCGGGCTTCGCGGGTTGGGCGCTGCTGGTGCGGCGGTAACGTCTTCTCTTGTCCCCGCCTGCGCGGGGAGAAGAGAAGAAAGCCGTCCACGATAACCCTGTGTCTTGCTTGTGTCATCGAGTTCCTGTACAAGGCGCGCCCTCGACGAAACCCCAGCGAAAGGAGGCGTTGATGTCGATCATGATGTTCATCACTCCCGCTGCAGGGTTCGTACACGAGCGGTTCCGCTAACCAAAGCGGCCTCGGGCGCCACCGTTTCAGGCGCCCTCTCGATCTCCACCCCGTTCGTCCATCGCCAGGCGCTTTCGCGCGCGTCGAGTTGATTCTCGACGCTGTCCGCGACGCCGGCAGTTTGAAGGGCCGGCCCCGTCGGAAGGGGTCCGGCGTCGACACATGAAAGTTCGCAAGAAAAGCGGCGGGCGCGACCCGTTCCTGCACACACTCCGCTACGTCGCCGGTCAATGGCGGCGACAGCCCGGCTTCGCCGCCCTGATCGGCCTCGGCTCGCTGGTGATCGCCGGCGTCGAGCTGCTGTTGCCGACCTTGGCCGGAAAGCTGGTCGACATCATCGGCGGCGTGGTCGCCGAGCGCGACGCGGCGCTCAACGACGCGCTGCTGGTGCTGGCCATGATGGTCGGCGCCGGTGCGTTCGTCGTCGTGCTGCGCCAGGGCGTGTTCATCCTGATCATCGACTTCACCCTGCGCATGATGTCCGAGGTGGCGCGCGAGAGCTTCGCGCGCGTGCAGCGCCTGTCGACCGAGTGGCATGCCAACGCCTTCGCCGGCTCGACGGTGCGCAAGGTCAGCCGCGGCATGTGGGCCTTCGACAACCTCAACGACACGGTCATGATCTCGCTGTGGCCGTCGCTGACGGTGCTGCTGGGCGCCTCGCTGCTCTTCGCGCTGCACTGGCCGCTGATGGGCCTAGCGGTGGCGCTGGGCAGCGCGATCTATGTCGGGCTCACCGTGTGGCTGGCGCTGCGCTACGTCACGCCGGCAGCGACCCTGGCGAACGCCTGGGACAGCCGGCTGGGCGGCGCGCTGGCCGACGCGGTGTCGGCCAACCCCGTCGTCAAGTCGTTCGGCGCCGAGGCGCGCGAAGACGAGCGCCTGTCGCGCATCGTCGATCGCTGGCGCGCGCGGGCGCGCGTGCTGTGGCTGCGCGCCACCTGGGCCGGCACGGCGCAGAACGCCGTGCTGGTGCTGCTGCGCCTGACGGTGGTCGGCCTGGTGCTCGTGTTCTGGTGGCAGGGTGCGGCCAGCGTCGGCGAGGTGGTGTTCGTGATCACCGCCTATGGCGTGATCCACGGCTATCTGCGCGACATCGGCTATCACATCGACGTCTTCCGCCGTTGCGTGAACGACCTCGACGAGCTGGTGGCGCTGCACGACGAGCCGATCGGCGTGGTCGATCGCGTGGGCGCGCGCGACATCCTGGTGCCCAGGGGCGAGATCGTCTTCGACGATGTCGCCTTCGGCTATCGCGCGCAGGGACGGCAGGTCTACGACGGCCTGTCGGTGCGCATCCCGGCCGGCCAGCGCGTCGGTCTGGTGGGCGTATCGGGCTCTGGCAAGACGACGTTCGTCAAGCTGGTGCAGCGCCTGCACGACATCGATGGCGGCCGCATCGCCATCGACGGCCAGGACATCGCCGAGGTGACGCAGGACAGCCTGCGCCGCCAGGTGGCGATCGTGCAGCAGGAGCCGATCCTGTTCCACCGCTCGCTGGCCGAGAACATCGCCTACGGCAGGCCCGAGGCGTCGCGCGAGAAGATCCGCGCGGCGGCCCGTATGGCGCATGCCGACGGCTTCATCATGCGCCAGCCCAAGGGCTACGCCACCCTGGTGGGCGAGCGCGGCGTCAAGCTGTCGGGCGGCGAGCGTCAGCGTGTGGCGTTGGCGCGCGCCTTCCTGGCCGACACGCCGATCCTGATCCTCGACGAGGCGACGTCGAGCCTGGACAGCGAATCCGAGGCGCTGATCCAGGACGCGATGGAACGGCTGATGCGCGGACGCACGACGCTGGTGATCGCCCATCGCCTGTCGACGGTGCGCACGCTCGATCGCATCCTGGTGTTCGACGAGGGCCACATCGTCGAGGATGGCAGCCACGCCGACCTGATGCGACGCAAGGACGGCACTTACCGCCGCCTGGTGCAGCGCCAGGCGGAAGGCGTCGCGGATGGCCTGTTCGCGGCGTGATCGATAGGAGCGCCGGCGTCCCGCCGGCGCTCCGCGCCTACGGCAGCAGGTCGCGAATCTCGTCGAGCATGTCGGGCGCGCCCATCGGCACGATCAGCAGCGCGTCGTCGAAGCCCAGATCGGCGATCCGGCGCAGGCGGTCGCGGGCTTCGGCCTTGCCGCCGGTGACCGTCACCTTCGCGTGGGCCGGGATATGCGGCGGATCGGGGCGCAGGTCGGTGAAGATGTTGGCGAGGATGGCGCGCTTGCCGCCGGCCTTGCGGAACATGTCGAGGCCGATCGGCAAATCCTCCATCGCGCCGTGGATTCCTGATGCGATCCAGCCGTGGCAATGATGCGCGGCGAGATCGATCCAGCGCTGGCTGCGCCAGGCGCCGAGATAGACCGGTGGGCCGCCTTCGGTGCCGGGCCACACGGAGAGCGCGGGTCCGAACACCTTCTCGCCGGCCCAGACCCTGCGCATGACCGCGAGGTACTCCGGCAGCAGCTTGAATCGCCGATCGTAGTCGACCTGCACTGTGTCGAAATCGTGCTTGGTCGAGCCGCTGCCGACACCGAAGCGGAAGCGGCCACGGGAGAGGATGTTGAGTGTCTGGGCGCGATGGGCGAGCTCGACCGGGTGGCGCAACGGCACCTGGGTGACGCAGGTGCCGATCTCGATGCGCTCGGTGGCCACGCACAGTGTGCTCAGGAAGATCAGCGGATCGACGGTGACGAAGCCGCGGCCCAGGGCGTCGGTGGTCCACAGGCCGCTGAACCCCAGCCGCTCGACGCGCCGGGCGAAGGTGATGGCGCGGTCGATGAGTCCATCCGCCTCGCGCACGGTAGGAATGCCGACAATTCCGAACTGCATGGTGGCTCCACGGTCATTGGCCGGTGTTATCGTAGCGGCCATCTGGAGGAGGACCCAATGCGCATCATGACGACCCTGCCGCAGCGCGATCTGCGCCTGGTGGCCGACGCGGCGCGGGCCGCGGAAGCGCAGGGCTATGACGGCGTGGTGACCTTGGAGAACCGGCACGAGCCGTTTCTGTCCCTGGGCGTGGCGGCGGTGGCGACCGAGAGACTGCAGCTCGCCACCGGTGTGGCCATCGCCTTTCCGCGCAGCCCGATGGTGACGGCCAGCACGGCGTGGGATCTGCAGCTCGCCTCGCGTGGCCGCTTCGTGCTGGGCATCGGCCCGCAGGTGCGGGCGCACAACGAGAACCGCTTCTCGGTGAAATGGTCGCCGCCGGCACCCAGGCTGCGCGAGTATGTGAAGGCGATGCGCGCGATCTGGCGCTGCTGGGAGAAGGGCGAGAAGCTGAAGTTCGAGGGCGAGCACTATCGCTTCACCCTGATGACGCCGAACTTCACGCCGCCCTCGCTGCACCTGCCGATGGTGCCGGTTGAGCTCGCCGCCGTCGGGCCGCACACCTTGCGGCTTGCCGGCGAGGTGGCCGACGGCGTGCGCCTGCATGCTTTCTGCACGCGCAAGTATCTCGAGGAGATGGTGATGCCCAGGCTCGCCGAGGGTTGGGCCAAGAGTGGGCGCACGCGCGAGAATTTCGAGATTCATGGCGGCGGCTTCGTCGCCACGGGCGCGACCGAGGAGGAGGTGGCCAAAAAGGTCGACTGGGTGCGCATGCGCGTCGGTTTCTACGGCTCGACGCCTGCCTATTGGCCGGTGCTCGAGGCGCATGGCCTGGGCGATCTCGGGCGCAAGCTCAACGCGATGTCGAAGCAGGGTCAGTGGTCGGACATGACGAGGGAGATCTCCGACGATGTCGTACGCCTGTTCGCAGCCGTCGGCACGCATCGCGAGATCGCCAAGGCGATCCGCGCGCGCTTCGCCGGTTCGGACTCGGTCTCGGCCAGCGCCACCTCGGAGGAAGGCTCGGACCTGCCGCCCGACGTCATCCAGGACATCCAGCGCATCCCGACGAGCTTCGCCGGCTACGGCGCCGCCTGGTGATCAGAAGCGGTGCGCCAGGCGCAGGCCGATATTGTCGAGGCCGGGATTGGGTTTCGCGAGGTAGGCGTTGGAGACGTGCTCGTAATAGGCCTCGACGCGGCTGTGTGGCGTGAGCTGCAGGCCGAACTGGAACGAGGGATGGAACAGCACGCGCGAGCCCAGCGCCTTGCGGCCATCGACCCGGCGCTCGGTTCCGCCGGTATGGATCGCCGGACCGACACCGAGCGCGAAGAAGAAGCGGTCGATGGTGAACTCGAAGCGCACGTCGAGATAGACCAGGCTGGTACCGTTGTGGGTCGCGAAGCTGCCGCCCAGTACCGGCCGGACGCGGCCGAAGAGGACGCCGAAGGACGGGGCGAAGGCGATCTCGGCGTTCAGTGCGACGCCGCGCTCGACATGGCCCGCCGCCCAGAACGAGATGTCGTGCGCCAGCACGCCGCCACGGACCTCGTGGATCACGTCCCTGAATTGCAGCTGGGCCATCGCCGGTGTCGGCGGACCCAGCGCGACAAGCACGAACAACGCGGCGGCGGCAAGGTGTCGGAGCATGCGTGACAGTATCGTCCCGGCGACCGGGCCGCCACCGACGCGATCTTCACGGAGTACAGGCGCCCGCCCGCCCGGCGCGCAGGACGCGGTAGCGGCCGTCCTCGATGCGCGCCGCCGCGACGATGCCGGTGCGCGCGCTGCCGCCGTCGAGGCCCAGCCGGTCGTGCTGGAAGAGATGCGGATCGTCCTGGCCGGTCAGCTCGCGATGGCGCGGCGGCGGCGTGTGGCCGTGCACCACCAGCGTGCCGCCGAAGCCGCCTTGCCAGTCGAGAAAGCCCTCCATGATCCAGGCCCAGGTCGCGCCGATGAAGGCGCTCCACGGCCGAGCCAGGAACTCGGCCGCATCGACGCGCGGGTCGAGCCCGCCATGGACGAAGACGGTGTTGCCCAGGCGCACATGCGAGCGCGCCGCCACCAGGCGCGCCAGCACGCCCTCGCCCAGACCCGCCTCGAGCAGCGCCTCGTCGAGCGGCGCGTCGGGCTCGCCGACCACCCGGCGCAATTCATCCAGCACCTTGGTGCCGCCCATGCGCTCGCTCAGCCACATCGCCTTGGCCTTGGTCGCATGCGGCCCATCGCCTATGGCCAGCAGCAGCATCTGCTCGTGGTTGCCCATCAGGCGATCGAGATGGTCGACGCCGCGGGTGGGCGCGTCCTCGCTCCACAGGCGCAGCACTTCGAGATTGCGCGGGCCGCGGTCGATCAGGTCACCGAGATAGATCAGGCGCGTCGGGCCCGGCGCCTGGGCCGCCTCCCTGGCGATGACGTCGAGCAGCGCCGCGAGCTCGTCGGCGCAGCCATGCACGTCGCCGACGGCGAACACCGTGCCGCCGCCCAGCGCGAAGGGCGCTGGCCGCCAATCGGCGATGTCGACCGGTATGCCGCCCTGATCCATGACGCGCTCCCCGTGGTGGCCGTTTCGACGATAGCCTACGCCGATATCGTCCGACGCGGGCGGTAAACGCCATAGCCCTGCGCTTCGCGTGGTTGTAGCGTATCGCCCAAGTCTTCTTGGGGATCACGGAAATGGCCAGATTGTTGACGGTGGCGATGATCGCCTGCGCGATCGCCGGGTGCTCGGATTCGGACAAGCGCTATGTTCCCGAGTCCTATACGCCGATCGTCAAGCGCAACCTTCCGGCCGACGCCCGGGCGTCGACCCGCGAGGGCTGGTACGTGCGCTGCGCCAAGGACCGCAAGAGCTGCACGGTCGAGCTCGACGTCAGCTATATCGGCCGCTATCGCCACAACACCGTCACGGCGACGCTGATCCACAGTGTGCCAGGCGACCGCTTCAGCCTGGCGCTGCGCGCCTAGCCTAACACCGTCCGCATCCAGGTCGACGACAATCCGCCGCTGGCGATGACCTGCCCGGGCCGGATCTGCACCATCCGCAGCCAGCCCCTGCTGGCACAGATGCAATCCGGCCTCGTCCTGCGGCTCGACATCAAGGGACCGGGTTGGGCGTATCCCGAACGGCAGACCTTCGCCCTCTACGGCGCCTTCAACGAGATGCGCGAAGCCGCGCGGCGCGAGCTCGGCCTGCCCTGACGGCGCGGAGGACGCGTCAAAACAGCGACATCTGCCGCGTATCCTTGCCGCTCGCCGACTCCGGCACGCGGAACTGCGTGACGTCGAGCTGGTAGCGGAACTTGTTGAAGTCGAACTTCTTCGCCGCCAGCTCGAAGCGCTGGCGGATCAGTTGCGCGAGCGCGCCGGTGCCGGTCATGCGCTGGCTCCAGTCGGAATCGTAGATCTTGCCGCCGCGCATCTGCTTGACCAGCGACAGCACGCGATCGGCCCTGTCGGGGAAATGCTCGCGCAGCCATTCCTCGAAGAGCTGGGCGATCTCCAGCGGCAGGCGCAGCACGGTGTAGCCGGCGCGTTGCGCGCCGGCCTGGTGCGCCGCCTCGAGGATCGCCTCCATCTCATGGTCATTGATCGCCGGGATCATCGGCGCGGCCATCACGCCGCAGGGCACGCCGGCCTCGTTGAGCGTGCGGATCGCCGCCACGCGCTTGAGAGGCGTCGAGGCGCGCGGCTCCATGATGTTGGCGAGGCGGCGATCGAGCGTGGTGACGGAGAGGAACACCTGCACAAGGTTCTTCTTCGCCATCGGTCCCAGGATGTCGATGTCGCGCGTGACCAGCGCGTTCTTGGTGACGATGCCCACGGGGTGATTGAACTCGGCCAGCACCTCCAGGATGCGGCGCATCAGCTTCAGCTCGCGCTCGACCGGCTGGTAGGGATCGGTGTTGGTGCCCATCGCCATCACGTCGCAACGATAGCCGCGCTTCGCCAGCTCCTGGCGCAGGAGCGCCGGCGCGTCGGGCTTGAACAGCAGCTTGGTCTCGAAATCGAGGCCGGGCGACAGGCCGAGATAGGCGTGCGTCGGCCGCGCGAAGCAATAGACGCAGCCATGCTCGCAGCCCCGATAGGGATTGATCGAGCGGTCGAAGGGCACGTCGGGCGAGGTGTTGCGCGCGATCACCGTGCGCGATGCGTCGCGCGTCAGCGTGGTCGCCAGACGCGGCGGCTCCTCGTCGTCGGGATGCGAATTGACCCTGACCGGGTCGCGCGTGTTGGCCGAGCCCCAGCCGTCGTCGACCGCCACCGTGCTCTGCGAATCGTAGCGCACCGGCGGATTGCTGATCGCGCCGCGGCCCTTGTGGGCGCGGGCCTCCAGCGCGTCGATCTCCGCCGGGATTTTGAGCGACCGGGCCATACCCGGACGCTAGTGCCTCGTTGTGAACAAAACAAGAACAAACGGCGGTGGGCGATCAGCCGAACCAGACCTGGAAACGGCGGTAGAGATGGCCGGGCAGCAGCAGCAGGCCGGCGCCCAAGGCCGCGAGGATGATGATGCCGTTGGCGACACCCAGGGTCAGCAGCAGGATTTCCTCGATACGGCCGCCGGGAGCGCCGAAGGCGCGGTAGATCCAGAACAGGACGAAGCCTGCGGCGTCAGCCATCAGGAACATCATGATGCGGCTGCGGATAACTTCCCAATCCATCGGGCGATGATCTCGACTGTCAAAAGACTTCCCGCATCATACAGATTCTATTGAAAGAAATCACCCTGCCATTCCGTGCGCATGGCCCTGATCGAGTCGGCTCTGAAGCAATCATCAATACGCTCGTCGAGATGCGCCTTCATCGCCGGCGCCATGCCAGCGTCGCTCCACTGGTCGGGATCCTGGGGATCGCGCGGCGCGCGGGTCTGTACCCGCCAGCGGCAGAAAAACACCATGCCGCGCAGCCAGGTCAGCCGCCGCATCGGCATCAACCAGGGCTTCAAGGCCTTGGCGACGGCGCCGTCGATACGGGCAAGGTAGTGGCTGTGGAAAAGTCTCAGCGCGTCCGGGCTGAGCACGCAGCCCTCGCCCGGGCTCCAGCGCGTCGAGGTTGGCAGGCTGGCATGCGCCAGGTCGATCGCGGCCGAGCCGGCATGGACCTTCTCGAGATCGACGAACCAGGCCTTGCCCGTTTGATCGACGACGAAATTGCCGGGGTGGGTGTCGCCCAGCGCCAGGCTGATCGGCTGCGCGCGCTTGCCCAGCGCCAGGCCCATGCCGCGCAGCTCGCTCAGCTCCTCGCCAAGTTCGGCGCGCGCGCGTGCCTCGGGCACGGCGTGGTCGAGAAAGCGCGCGGCGTGGTGCTCGACCACCGCCAATGTCGCGAGGAAAGGATTGTCCTGACGCGGCAGCGGCGAGGCGGCGGCCGGCGTCGGCAGACGATGCAACGCCGCCAGGGTCTCGGCGATCGCCGTCATCTCGCGCGGCAGGCGCGGCGCGCGGCCGTCGATCGCATCGACGATCAACGCACCGCCGGGCAGGCGCTCGCCGGGCTCGACAAGGTCGAACAGCCGGGGCGTGAGCCCCGACGGCGCGACATGGCGGAACGCCGCCGCCTGCCGGTGCAGGCGCGCCGCCGCGCCGCGATCGCCGGGATGGGCATAGGCGACGCGCGCCAGCAGGCGTCGGCCTTCGATGGCCGGCACGATGCGCACATGGCCATGGGCGGTGCCGGTCGCGGGCAGCGGCGCGAGGTCGCCTTCGGTCAGATGCGCAAGCGCCGGCCGCGTGCGCAAGGCGGTGAGGACGGGCGCGAGATCCATCGAGGCTCGCGTCAGCCGCTGCGCGGGATCTTGCCCTCGTTCAGCCGCGGCATCAGCTCCGCGAAGTTGCAGGGCCGGAAGCGGATGTCGAGCTGCCAGCGCAGGATCTCGTCCCAGCCATCCCTGCAGGCGCCGGTCGAGCCGGGCAGGGCGAAGATGTAGGTGCCGTTGGCGACGCCGGCCGTGGCGCGGCTCTGCATGGTTGAGGTGCCGATCTTCTGGAAGCTCACCCAGCGGAAGGTCTCGCCGAAGCCCTCGATCTTCTTCTCGAACAGCCCCTCCAGCGCCTCCGGCGTCACATCGCGGCCCGTCACGCCGGTGCCGCCGGTGGTGATCACTGCCTCGATGGCGGGATCGGCGATCCACTTGCCGACCACCGCGCGGATCTTCTCGACGTCGTCGGTGACGATGGCGCGGTCGGCCAGTTTGTGGCCGGCCGCGGTGAGGCGCTCGACCAGCGTGTCGCCCGACTTGTCGGTCTCAAGCGTGCGCGTGTCGGAGACGGTGAGGATGGCGATGTTCACCGGCTTGAACGGCTTGGACTGGTCGATGCGGTCGGCGGGGTTGGTCATGACGCGCTCCACGCGGGTGGGGCGACTTTATAACAGATGGAGTCAATGACGGGACGCGCGCCTCACCGCTTCGGCGGCAACGTCCGCGCCCGATACGCGAGGATGCGGGCCTTCAATCCCGGGCGTGCCGCCGAGCGCACCAGCCCGGCGAGGTCGGCGTCGGAATCGTCGCGCCGCGCCAGGCGGTGGATGGTGGCGTTGGTCTCGATATCGAGTCGGCTCGCGGCCTGCTGTGCGGCGATGATCTCGGGCTCGACGGCATCGGGTGGCACGGCGATGGTCGCCAGCCCGACGCGCAGCGCCTCGTCGTGCGGCAGCACGCGGCCGGAGCGCACCATGTCGCGCGCCAGGTCGGCGCCGATGCGCTCCATCAGGCGGCGCGTGCCCAGGGCCACGCCGAACACCGCGCCGGGGAAGGTGTAGCTCGAGCCCTCGATCGCCACGCGCCGGTCACAGGCGGTGAAGAGATCGGCGCCGGCGCCCATGACGCGGCCGCGGCCGATGCCCATGGTAACGCAGGGCGCGCACCACACCGCGTCGAGCAGGGTCTCGATGCGCACCAGCCGCAGCAGCAGGTCACCGTCGCTGGCGGTGTCGAGATCGCCGAGGTCCAGGCCGGTGCAGAAATTCTTGCCGGCGCCGGCGATCACCAGCAGGCGCGTGCCGTCGCTGTAGGCTGACTGCACCGCCGCCAGCGCCGCCTCGACCATGTCGAGCGCGAAGGCGTTGCCGCGCTCCGGCCGGTTCAGCGTGACATGCGTCACGCCGTGCTCGCGCACGACGACGACCGGCTCGCTCATAGTGTGATCCCCGTCATGCCTTCCCGCCGGGGGACGGCCATCATTGCCCCGTATCCTTCGAGCGATCCCAGATGTTGGGCAGCGGCGTGGCGCTGTAGCCAGAGATGAAGTCCTCGGCCTTGTTGTGCGCGAGGTCGAACTTGTGGCGGCGGATGGCGCCGATATTGCCGCCATAGACGTGGATGCTGATCGAGGCGCGGTCGACGAGCGCGTTGCTGACCCTGTGGATGTCGCCGATGGTCGGCGAGACGACGCCAACCTCGCCCGGGCGCAGGATCGTCTGCGCCACCGGCTCGAGGCAGCCATTCTCGGCGCAGCGCTCGTAGCGCTCCTCGCTCTCGGCGCCGCGCAGCATGCCGATCAGGCCCCAGGTGAGATGATCGTGCACCGGCGTGAAGGCGCCCGGCGCCCAGACGAAGCTCACGACCGAGAAACGCTCCTGCGGATCGCAGTACAGCAGATGCTGCTGGTAGGTGCCGGCCTTGGCGTCGGCGCACGACTCCGGCAGCCAGTCGTCATGCGCGACGAGATCGCCCAGCAGTTTGCCGCCGACGTCGACGATCGCTTTCTCGTCCTTGTCCTGCTGCGCGCCGCCGACAAGCGACGTCATGTCCGCGAGGAAGCGGCGCAGGCGGGCGTGGTTGAGCGTGGGCATGAGGGATGCCTCGTGATGGATCGTCGTAGCGTGCCGGTCGCCTGTGTGGCGCGTCAAGTTCCCTCTCTCCACTCGCGGGGAGAGAGAGAACTACGCCGCGCCGGCCGCCTTCAGCTTCGCGATCGCGGCCGCGTCGTAGCCCGCCTCGCGCAGCACCTCCTCGGTGTGCTGGCCCAGCGCCGGCGGCGCGCGCTCGACCGAGGGGCCGCCGTGCTCCAGCTTCACGCCGCTGCCGGCCAGGGTCACCGGTCCGTACTGCGTGTCGATCTTCTGCACGATGGTGCGGTGCTCGAGCTGCGGGTGCGCCATGATCTCGTCGATGGCGTAGACCTTGCCGCAGGGCGCGTCGGCCTTGCGCAGACGCCGCGCCCAATTGGTCGACGTATCGGCGGCCAACGCCTCGGTGATGATCGCCTTGAGCTCCTTGGCGCGCGCGATGCGCTTGTCCCAGTCGCTGAAGCCAGGATCGAGGGCGACATCGGGCCGGCCGATCTCGCGCATCAGGTTGCCGAACTGCTTGTCGGTCATCACCGCGAGCACGATGAAGCCGTCCTTGGTCGGGAACATGTCGCCGGTCGGCTTGCGCGTCACCGACTGGTTGGCCGCCTGCGGCGGGCGCTTGCCGGTGAAGGTGTATTCGGCGATCGAGGTGCCGATGAAGGCCATGGTCGCGTCGAGCATGGCGATATCGACGAGCTGGCCCCGGCCGGTATGCGTGCGCTGGAACAGCGCGGTCGCGACGCCGAAGGCCGCCGTGGCGCCGGCGGTGACATCGCAGGCCGGATAGCCGACGCGCGTTGGTCCCATCTCAGGATGGCCGGTGATCGACATCAGGCCGGACATCGCCTGCACCATGCCGTCGAACGCCGCCGCCTTGCTCTCCGGCCCGGTCTGGCCGAAGCCCGACACTGCGCAATAGATCAGCCTGGGATTGATCGCCGACAGCGCCTGGTAGCCGATGCCCAGACCGTCCATCACGCCGGGGCGGAAATTCTCCCAGACGATGTCGGCGCTCTCGACCAGCTTCTTCACGACCGCGATCGCCTCGGGCTTCTTCAGGTCGAGCGTGATCGAGCGCTTGTTGGCGTTGACCGCCATCCAGCCCGGCGCCATGCCGCGCGCCGACCATTCCTTGGCGACGCCGCCATAGCGCATGTCGTCGCCTTCCTTGGACTCGATCTTGACCACGTCGGCGCCCATCAGCGCGAACTGATAGGTCCCGTATGGTCCGGCGAGCACGCGGGTGAAATCGAGGATGCGGATTCCGGCGAAGGGTTTGGTCATCGGGCGGGAGTCTCCTTGCATGACGCCACTGTCACTGCGCGCATGGTGCGCGATCAAGCCCGATGGCGGCGATGCTGCTCTGCGCACTTGCGGTGCCGACGACGAGCGCGCGCCGCGATGCGTCAAGCGATGGCAGGTCAGCACGTCGCAGTAGCAGCCGATCTCGATCGGCACCTGCTCGGCCATCTGGGCGATCAGCTGCGCAGCGCCTCGCCCTGCGGGCGGTCGGGGTCGATGCGGTATTCGCTGAGCTTCAGCGGTGTCGTCGTTGTCCCGAGAGGAAGCGCCGGCGGGACGCCGGCGATCCCAAACTACCTGCCCTCGTATCGCGGCCACTGATTCTGCGCCAGCTGGTCGAGCGTCGGCGTCGGCTTGCCGGTGCGCAGCTGGTAGATCCAGAAGTTCGACATCACCGCCTCGACGAAGCCGCGCGTCTCGTTGAGCGGGATCGAGGCGGCGAAGAGCAGCGGATCGTTGGCCGTGTCGCTCACCATCCAGCGGTTCACGTTGCCCGGGCCGGCGTTGTAGGCGGCGACGACCTTGATCAGGTCGTTGCTGTAGCCGCTGCCGCCGAGCAGCGAGCGGATGTATTGTTGGCCCATCGAGACGTTGAAGCTGGGCTCGTAGGGGTTGGTGCCGGCACGGTCGGGCAGGAACTGACGCACGACCTCGTTGGCCGTGCCGGGCATCAACTGCATCAGGCCCATGGCGCCGACATAGGAGCGGGCGCGCGGGTTGAACGCCGATTCCTGGCGCATGAAGCCGTAGACCAGCGCCGGCTCGACGACGAAGCCTTCGCGCGGCGTGTAGGGCGGCAGCGGGAAGAGCGCGTTGTCGAGGCCCTCGATGCGCTCGGGCCGCTCGCGCGAGGCGTTGCCGACGCGCAGCGCCAGCGCCGGCAGGCGCGCTTTCTCTGCGATCGCCAGCACCGCCTCGACGATCTTGACGTCGGCGTCGATCGCGGCGGCGAAGAACTCGGTCTCGGCGTTGCTGATGGCGCGCAACTGAAGCAACGCGACGCCGCGCTTGCCGGCGGCGCTGTCGAGCAGCAGCCGACGGCGCTCGCGGTCGAGCTCGGCCGGCTTCCATTGCGGCTTGAGGTCGACGCCCAGGGTCTTCAGCGCCAGCAGGCCGTAGAAGGTGCGGTCGTAGATCGCCGCGCGCTTCATCCACAGCGAGAAGCGCTCGGGATTGCCGGCCAGCAGGTGCGCGCGCGCCGCCCAGAAGGCGCCGGCCGAGAGCACCGACGAATAGGCGCGGCTGGACGAGGCGTCGGCGACCTGCTCGAAGAGCCGCGCCGCCTGGCTGTAGGAACCCTTGCGGAAGGCGGCGATGCCGGCGGTCCAGGTCGCCGAGGGCCGCTCGTCGGAGATCTCGCCGACCGGCTGGTCGACGTTGCCGGCCTGCAGCTGGCGATTGGCGATTTCGCTCTGCCAGCGCGCGACCTCGTCGGCCGGCAGGACGCCCTGCGAGGCTGCCAGCAGGCGGCGCGCGGCGTCGAAGCCCTGATCCTCGATCATGCGAGCCAGCCGCGCGCGCGTGGTCTCGGCCTGCACCGAGCCGCCGCCCATGGTGTGCGTATCGGGGGCGATGCCGCGGCCGCCGCGCGACGATCCGACGAAGCTGGAGGGCGTCAAGTCCGCCGCGCCGCGCGAGGCGGCGAGCCGATAGACGCCGGGCGCGTCGGGATGGTCGTTGTATTCGCGCAGCCAGGACGCGAGCTCGTCCTGCGTCGGCCGGTACGAGGCCGAGAGGTAGCGCTGCGCCAGCATGTAGCCCAGCAGCGTCTTGTCGCGCAGCTCGCGGATGTCGGCGTCGGCGTCGGCGAAGTTGCCGCCGGCCTGCGCGGCGATGATCCGCTGGTACCGCTCGACATCGGCCGACGACAGCACGGTCGGCAGGTCGGAGGGCAAGGAGAAGCTGGGATCGATATCGATCACCGGTGGCGGCGGCACATAGGCCTGCCGCGGCTGCGCCGCGGGCCGCCACACCGGCCGCGCCGCCGGCCGCACGGTCGCGCGCTGCGGCTGGGCCGCGGCGGGCTTGGCGGCGGGCGGCTTGGCGGTGGGCGCGGCGGCGGCCGGCCTGGCCGGCGCGGGCGGCTTGGTCGCCGCCGGCTTGGCCGCCGCCTGGGCAAGAGCGTCTGACGCCGGCGCGCAGATGGCCAGCGCGCCCAAGAGCGCGACGATGCGCTTCATCGATGGAACTCCCGTCAAGGCCTCTCCCCCCGGAGGAGCTGCCCCTTGGTTACTGGAACCCGGCGAAGCCGGCAAGCGCGCTCAGCGTCGCGCCCTCGCTCGGGGTGCGGGTCGATCGCATATGATGTCTGGTTTACCTTCCCCCTCCGGTCGAAGGTTAAGATCGACTATGATGCGCGCCGAGAGCGTATCTGGAGGATGCCATGTCGGTGTGGAACGAGCGGGCGCAGGCGGTGCGCGAGACGGTCGAGGCGGTGCGCGCCATCGAGGCCGAGGGTGTGACGCGCGAGGGCTTGGCGAAGATCGGCGAGAGCCTGGTCGGGCTGGCCACGCGCACCGAGCTGTTCCCGCTTGAGCAGTTCCCGGTGCGCAAGGAAGGCGGCATCTACCGCCTGGCCGAGGATCCCGACCACCGCTTCGCGCTCTACGCCTCGGCGGGCCTCGAGGGCAAGCTGGTGCAGCCGCACAATCACACGACCTGGGCGGTGATCGCTGGCGTGCACGGCCAGGAGCACAACGTGCGCTACGACCGCGTGGCGAGCGAGGGCGTCAACGATCCCAACAGCGTCGAGCTGGCCAAGGGCTCGGAGCTGACGGTGGTGAAGGGCAACTCGATCCAGTTCCTGCCCGACGATTTCCACACCATCCAGGTGCCGGTGGGCGGCGGGCCGGCGCTGCATCTGCATCTGTACGGGCTGAGCCTCGAGCACCTGCCACGCCGCGTGATGGTCGAGCTGGAGACCAAGCAGGCGGCCGAGTTCGCCGCACCGCCGAAGATCCTGACGCCGCTGATCAGTGTCGCCGACGTCAAGGCGCTGATGGGCACGGAGGAGGAGGTCTGCTTCGTCGACGTGCGCGAGGAGGGCCAGTTCTCGTCCGACGGCCATCCGCTGTTCGCGATCTGCGTGCCCTTGTCGAAGCTGGAACTGCGTATCCTGCCACTCGTGCCCAACTTCGCCGCGCGCATCGTCGTCATGGACACCGGCGAGGAAGGCCAGCTCGGCCGCGCCGGCCGCGCCGCCTCCAAGCTCACGCTGCTGGGCTACACCAACGTCGCCGTGATGGATGGCGGGCTGAAGGCGTGGCGCGAGGCGGGCTACGAGATCTTCACGGGCGTCAACGTGCCGAGCAAGGCCTTCGGCGAGATCGTCGAGCACGACCGCGATACGCCGCGCGTCGACGCCGCCGAGATCAAGAAGATGCAGGACGAGGGTCGCGACATGGTGATCCTCGATTCGCGGCCCTACGAGGAGTTCCACAACATGTCGATCCCCGGCGGGATCGACTGCCCCGGCGCCGAGCTGGTCTACCGCGTCAAGGACATGGCGCCCAACCCCGAGACCCTGGTGGTGGTGAACTGCGCCGGCCGCACGCGCTCGATCATCGGCGCGCAGTCGCTGATCAACGCCGGCGTACCCAACAAGGTGATCGCGCTGAAGAACGGCACCATGGGCTGGCATCTCGCAGGCCTCGAAGTGGCGCGCGGCAAGACCGACAGCTTCAAGCCGCAAAGCAAGGAGGCCGCGCAGTGGGCGCGCGAGGCCGCCGCCAAGGTGGCCGAGAAGGTCGGCGTGAAGAAGATCGGCCTCAACACCTTGCGCGACATGGCCGACGACGCGGCCGCGAAAGGCGGCTGCCTCTACGCCTTCGACGTGCGCGATCCGGCAGAGTACAAGGCCGGCCATTTGATCGGCCTGCGCCACGCGGCGGGCGGCCAGCTCGTGCAGGCGACCGATCAATACGTCGGCGTGCGCAACGCCACGATCGTGCTGCACGACAATGACGGCGTGCGCGCGACCATGACGGCGCACTGGCTGCTGCAAATGGGCTGGAAGAAGGTCTTCGTGCTCGACCACCGGCCGGGCAAGAACCAGATCGAGACCGGACCGGAGAAGCGCGGCGTGCCCGGGCTGGGTGCGATCAAGACGCCGACTCTGTCGCCCAAGGAGCTCAATGGGCTGGTCGAGCGTGGCGAGGCGCTGGTGATCGATCTCGACACCAGTCTTCGGTACCGCGACGGCCACGTCCCCGGCGCCTGGTTCGCCACCCGCGCCAACCTCGCCGAGACCCTGCCGAAGATGGTGGCCGAGGCGCCCAAGGCCCGGCGCATCGTGCTGGTCTCGCCTGACGGCGTGCTGGCGCGGCTCGCCTCGGCCGAGGTCGCGGCGATGGCAGCGTGGAAGGTGGCGACGCTCGCCGGCGGCATGAAGGCGTGGAAGGAGGCCGGCCTGCCGCTGGAGAACGAGCACACCCGCATGGCCGACCCGCCGACCGACGTCTGGTACCGCCCCTACGACCGCAAGGAAGGCGTCGAGGCGGCGATGAACCAGTACCTCGAATGGGAGGTCGACCTCGTTGGCCAGGTCAAGCGCGATGGCGATTCGCGGTTCACCGTGCTGACGATTTGAAACGCACCGTCGTCCTGAGCGCGGCGAAGGACCTTGCGGTCGAAGTATCAGTCACCAGCGGCGCCGGACGGTTTCCGGCGCCGCTTGCGTTTGAACGATCAACCGCAAGGTCCCTCGTTGCGCTCAGGATGACAGCGAACTACTTCCCCAACCGCTCGATGAACGCGGCCAGCGCCGGGGCCCATTGCAGGGCGTCGGCGTGGCTCGCCATGTGGCCTTTGTCGGTGACCAGCTCGACATAGGTGAGGTCGACGCCGGCCTCGCGCATCTCCTTGGCGTAGGACACGCCCATCTTGGCGGGAAACAGCGTGTCGTTGGGCGCGATCACGTAGAGCACCTTGGCCTTCAGCTTGGCGTAGTCGGCGGTGATGTCGAAAGTGCCGATGGCGCGGCGCAGCACGACCATCGAATGACCGTCATAGGTCTTCGCCCATTCGCGCGCGTTGGCGCGGATCGCCTCCTCGCGCTTGGCCGGATCGGGGATCGTCGCCGCGAGGATTTCGCGCTGGCCGTAGCCCACCAAGGTCTCGTGCCTTATGTCCGCGAGGATCGAGGCGATGCCGCCGTTCTCGTAGTACCAGCCATTGTTCCAGTTGGGATGGCTCGCGAGCCGCTGGCGCAACTGCTCGGCGGCGTCGATCGTGCCCGCGCGCATCTTGGGCGCGGTCACCGTGGCGACGACACCGTGCATGAAATCGGGGTAGCTGACGCCCCACTGGAAGGACTGGAAGCCGCCCATCGAAGGGCCGCACACCGCCACCAGGTGCTTCACGCCCAGCGAGTCGAGCAGCAGCTTCTGCGAGCGCACGATGTCGCGGATCGTCACCTCGGGGAAGGTCGGACCGTAGGGCTTGCCGGTGCGCGGATCGAGGCTGGCCGGCCCGGTCGAGCCGTGGCACGAGCCCAGCGCATTGACACCGACGACGAAGAACTTGTCGGTGTCGACCGCCTTGCCCGGCCCGATCAGCGCGTCCCACCAGCCCGCCGTGCCGGGCGCCACGCCGCGCGCCTCCTTGCCTTCGGCATGCACGCCCGCGACATGGCCGCTCGAGGTGTAGCCGTGGACCACGAGGATGGCGTTGTCGCCGGCGGCGTTGAGCTTGCCGTGCGTTTCGTAGGCGACCTCGCAGAGCGGCAAGGTGCCGCCCTTCTCGAGAGCGAAATCCTTGGTGGCGAAGGTCAGGCCTTCAACGGCGTCGAGCTTGTGTGTCATGGCGCGCATCGCACACTGTCAGGCGCCCGCATGCAAGCCTCGCGTGACGCTGGACAGCCCGCGCGCGCGGTGCTGACGTGGCGCCCATGCTTGTGTTTCGTCAGCTCTTCGACCCCGTCTCGTCGACCTACACCTACCTTCTGGGCTGCGCCGACACGCGCGAGGCGGTGATCATCGATCCGGTCTTCGAGCAGGCGCGTCGCGACGCCGCGCTGATCAGTGAGCTCGAGCTGAAGCTGGTGGCGATCCTGGAGACCCACGTGCACGCCGACCATGTCACCGGCGCGTGGCTGCTGCGCCGCCGGCTGGGCGGCGCCATCGCGCTGTCGAAAGCCAGTGGCGCCGAGGGCGCGGACCGCTGCCTTGAGCATGGCGATCGCGTCGCCTTCGGCCGCCGGTACCTGGAGGTGCGCGCCACGCCGGGCCACACCAATGGCTGCCTGACTTACGTCCTCGACGATCATGCGATGGCCTTCACCGGCGACTGCCTGCTGATCCGCGGCAGCGGCCGCACCGATTTCCAGCAGGGCGACGCGCGCGCGATGTACCGCTCGGTGCACGATCGCATTCTCACCTTGCCGGCCGGCTGCCTGCTGTATCCGGCGCACGACTACAAGGGGCACACCGTCACCTCGGTACGCGAGGAAAGCCGCTTCAATCCGCGGCTGGGCGGCGACGTGGCGATCGGCGATTTCGCCGGCCACATGGCCAACCTCAACCTGCCGCATCCCAAGCAGCTCGATGTGGCGGTGCCGGCCAACCTCAAATGCGGCCGGCCGGAGAACGAAGCCAACGCGCTCGCCGACCCCGACTGGGCGCCGCTGCGCTATACCTTCGGCGGCATCTGGGAGATCCAGGGCCACGCGCTGGAGGAGCATC
Source organism: Alphaproteobacteria bacterium (assembly GCA_016869975.1). Taxonomy (GTDB): domain Bacteria; phylum Pseudomonadota; class Alphaproteobacteria; order Reyranellales; family Reyranellaceae; genus JAFAZJ01. The sequence goes on along the minus strand of VGCZ01000011.1, from coordinate 34,158 downwards.
TCGGCAAGGTCCAGGTACTCGACGTGCGCGAGCCGGAGGAGTTCGACGGGCCGCTGGGTCACGTTCCTGGCGCCACGCTGATTCCGCTGGGCCAGCTCAAGGCGCGCGCGGGCGAGCTTTCTCGCGACAAGCCGATCGTCGCGGTGTGCCGCGCGGGCAGCCGCTCGGCGCAGGCCATCGCCATCTTGCGCGGCGCCGGCTTCACCGATACTGCCAACCTCGCCGGCGGCATGCTGCGCTGGCGCACCGACGGTCACGGCACCGACGGCGAGGGGATTTGAGGAGACACGCGATGATGAGACGAATGGCGCTCGCGTTCCTGGCCACGGCGCTGCTGGCCCTGTCGTCCGCGGCGTTGGCCCAGTCGAGGCCCAGTGCGGCACAAATGGAGCGCTTGATCAGGGAGGCGCTTGGCGATCCACAGACGGTGACGTTTGCACGGCCGGAACCCCTGGGCTTCACCCACAAGATCGTCACCCACCAGACCAGCTACAAGCGCGGCGGCATCGAATACAGTCTCGCTGTCGTCACGCCGCGGCAAAGCGATGGGCTGGTGTTCTTCTCGCACGATCCGGCGCGGCAGCTGTTCATCATGCACCGCACCGACACGCACCTGCTGCGCGTGTCGAGCGCGCGCAACGACCTCACGCAGGGCAATGCCGGCTTGACGACCTGGAGCGGTCCATCCGCGGACAACGATTTCTCCGACCAGCTCGCCTTCTGGGCGACCATCCGGTGAGGATCAGGCCGCGACCCTCGGATAGCGCAGGTCTTCTGCCAAGCCTTCACCCATCAGCTCGATGAAATTGTCGCGATAGAACAGGTCGCGCTGGCGCGGCGTGATGTTCGCCGCGTCCATCGAGACTTCAAAGCGCTTGATCGGATTGCGGCCGCCCTCGACATGCGGGTAGTCGGAGGAGAACAGGCAGACGCCGTCGCCGCTATTGGCGATGATCCAGCCGGTGTCCTCGTGCGGATAGGGCGTGACTCGCACCTGGCGCTTCACGAATTCCGAGGGCTTCAGCGACATCTTCTGCAGCCGCTCCTCGTTCTTGAAGAAGGCGTTGTGCGCGCTGTCCATGTTGCGCATCCAGCCCGGCACCCACGAGGCGCCCTGCTCGATCACGCCGATCATCAGCCCAGGGAAGCGGTCGAGCACGCGGTCGATGATCAGCGCGGTCAGCGCCTGCATCGGCGGGATGCCGATCGCCATGTAGTCGATCGACTTGAAATTGTCGTCGCCGCCGTGGAAGTCGGGCACCGGCGGCAGGCCGTTGTTGAAATAGGCCGGATCGATGAGCTTTCCGCCGCCGCCGACATGGAAGACGATTGGGATGCCCGCCTCCTGCGCCTGCGCCCACAGCGGATCGAAGGCGATGTGGCTGGGCGAGTGGTGCGTCGGGCAGCGCGAGGGGATCATCAGCGCCTTGGCGCCCAGCTTCAGCGCCTCACCCGCGGCCTTGGCCGTGCGCTCAAAATCGGCCAGCGGGATATAGGCGGTGGGCAGCAGGCGGCGGTCGACGGCGCAGAAATCGATCATGTGCCGCGTGTGCGCGTTGGCCACGGCGTAGGTCAGGTCGAGATCGTCGCCGCCCTCCAGCACGTTGGAGTAGTTGAGCAGCGCCGTGGTGAACATCAGCTGGCTGGCGAAACCCAGCAGGTCGATCGAGCGCGGCCGGTCCTGCTTCTTGTACGAGCCCAGCGCATCCCAGTTCTTGCGCAGCATGACCTGCGTGTCGTCGAAGGCCTCCGCGCCCATCTCCGCCGCGCGCTTCTCGCGCGCCGCATGAAAGCCCTCGCGGCGCGGGAACAGCACCGTGTCGGTAACGATCGCGCGCGATCGCGCGTCGAGATAGTCGTTCAGGAAGCCCGGCGTCTCCATGATGTGCGCGTCGGCGTCGTGAATCACGCGTCCCGTGGCGTAGGGCATCGACCGTTCCTCCGTTTCGCTCTTTGCGACCGCCGGCGTTTCGCCGGCCCTCTTTATGATGCCGGCGAGACGCCGGCGGTCCCAGCAAGAACTTCCAGCCGTTTCGCCACCGCGATCAAGTCCATCCACGCCTGCCGCTTGCCGCCCGGAGTGCGCAGCAGATAGGCGGGGTGGTAGAGCGGCATGGCGGGGATGCGCGTGCCATCGGGCAGGGTGTAGTCGAACCACTTGCCGCGCAGCCGGGTGATGCCCTGCTCGGTCTCCAGCATGTTCTTGGCCGCCACGCCGCCAGCCAGCACCAGGATCTTGGGCCGCGCCAGCTCGACATGGCGGCGCGCGAAGGCGACGCAGATGGCGCTGTCGCCGACGCTGGGTGTGCGATTGCCCGGTGGCCGCCAGGGCAGGATGTTGGTGATGTAGAGATCGCGCTCGCGGCTCATGCCGATGGCCGCGAACATGCGGTCCATCAACTGGCCGCTGACGCCGACGAAGGGCTTGCCCAGTCGGTCCTCGTCCTCGCCCGGCGCCTCGCCCACGATCATCACGGGCGCGCCGGGTACGCCGTCGGCGAACACGGTGTTCTTGGCCAGGCGCTTGAGCGTGCAGCCCTCGAAGGCGCGGATCACAGCCTCGAGTTCGGCCAAGGTGGTGGCGCTGGCCGCCGCGGCACGAGCGTCCTCGACCTGGCGCGGCGACTCCAGCGGTACCGGGGCGCGTCGCGGCGGTTCGACGGGTGCAGTCGGCGCCGACGGCGTCTCGCCCATGCCGCGCGCCGGTGCCGGCTGGACCGGTGGCGGTGCGGTCGCGGCCGCCGCCGGGCGGGCCGAGAGCGCATAGCGATCCTGCGCCTCCTCCAGGCTGCAGTCCTCGACGCCGGCATCGGCGTACCAGCGCAGCAGGGCGACGGGATCGGTGAGGGGAGGGTACACGTTCATCGGCCGCGCAGGATGATCCGGCCGAGTTAACACGTCCATCGGCATGTTTTCCCAAGCCCTTGTCAGATCGCGCGGAACTGCCTATATGGGCGCTATCGACATTTGGCCGGACTATCGGGCCGTTTCGCCTGAAGCGTGATGCCAGGCGCACGATCAGACGCTCTCCAAACATCGACTAACCGGGCCGCACGCGCGCTTTGGCGCGCGTTCGGCTCATCGTAACGACTGTTTTCAATCGAAAGGGTTCCCATGATCACGGGTACCGTCAAGTTCTACAACGCCACCAAGGGCTTCGGCTTCATCCAGCCGGACAACGGCGGCAAGGACGTCTTCGTCCACGCCACCGCCCTGGAGCGCGCCGGCATCCGCGGCCTGGCCGACGGCCAGAAGGTGTCGTTCGACACCGCCGAGGACCGCCGCAGCGGCAAGATCGCCGTCTCGACCATCGAGCTGGCGTAAGTCCGAAGACAGCGAAGCCGCCCCGCGAGGGGCGGCTTTTGCATGGAAGGTCTTACACTTACACCCTTCCGTAACAGACCGGCGATACGCTATGCAGCGCATCGTCATCGACAACGGTCAGGATCGGATTGAATGTTTTCACCGAATGACAGGGGTTTCCAGGACCGCTTGAGCGCGGCCGCGCAGGCCAAGAAGGCCCTGCTGGAAAAGGCGAAGGCGAAGCTCAACGCCGACGACCCGGCCACGCTGGAGAGGCGTGCCGCCCGAGAGGCGATCATCAAGGCGCGCAACGAGCGCCTCGCCGCCAAGGAGTCCGAGCGGCTCGCGGCCGAAGCCGCCCGCAAGGCCGAGGAAGAGCGCATCGCCGCCGACAAGGCCGCGCGCGAGGCCGCCGATAAGGCGGAACGCGAGGCGCGCGCGGCGGCTCTCGAAGCTGAACGTCAGGCGAAGCGCGAGGCCCAGCTGGCGGCGCGCAAGGGCCGCAAGGTCCGCGACCTGTCTTGGCTCTCCGGCGGCGCCAGCCAGGACGCGTAGGCGTCGGCTGAGCGGCGCGCGTTCAGTGCGCCGCTTTCGGTGTCTCCATCAGCTCGATGAGGACGCCGCCCAGATCCTTCGGATGCAGGAAGATCACCGGCGTGCCATGCGCGCCGATGCGCGGCTCGCCCGTGCCCAGCACGGTCATGCCCTTGGCGCGCATCTCGTCGCGCGCGGCATAGATGTTCTCGACCTCGAAGCAGACATGGTGCTGGCCGCCTTTGGGATTCTTGGCCAGGAACGCCGTGATCGGCGAATTCTCGCCATAGGGCTCGATCAGCTCGATCTGCGCATTGGGCAGGTTGACGAAGCAGACCCAGACGCCCTGCTCGGGCATCGACCACTTCTCCGTCACTGAGGTGGCGCCGAACACTTCGCGATAGAGCTTCACCGATTGCTCGATCGAGGGCGTGGCGACGCCGACATGGTTCAGCTTGCCGATCATGGCTGGACTCCCGGGCTGGGCGTGGTGCGTGCCGCCTCATGGCATGTCGGGCTACGATAGTCGATGACCCGGAGGTCGCATGACCGATGATCGCCTGACCCTGTACGGCAGCTTCACCTCGAGCTCGTCCTACAAGCCGATGTTGTTCCTGTCGCTGAGCGGCCTGCCGTTCTCCTTCCGCACCGTCAACCTGAAGAAGGGCGCGCAGAAGGAGGCCGCCCACCTGGCGATCAATCGCTATGGCCAGGTGCCCGTCCTGGCCCATCGCGGCCTGCTGATCGTGCAGTCCAACGTGGTGCTCGACTACCTCGCGCGCACGACGGGCCGTTTCGAGGGCCGCACAGAGCAGGATCGCTGGCGCGCACGCGAATGGCTGTCGTGGGAGAACGACGCCATCACCAATGTCGCCAAGGTGCGCCACTACAGCCGCTTCCGGCAGGTCGACCCGGCGGTGATGGACTATTTCCGCCCGCTGGCTGAGGGCGCGCTGGACTTCATCGACAAGGCGTTGGAGGGCCGTGATTGGCTGGTGGGCGAATCTTGCACGATCGCTGACATCGGTTGTTGGGGCCGCATGGTGTTCATGGCCGAGGGCGGGATGTCGATGGATGGGCGGCCCAACCTACGGAACTGGGCGACGCGGCTGCAGGCCATGGCCGGATTCGCCCTGCCGTACGACCTGATCCCCAAAAGGGATCAGGAATTCTCCGCCCGTACGGAGTGAGGGGGCGGCGGTGGCGTCGCGGCGCCGGGTAAGCTATCAGTCCGCGACGAACTGACGGATGGAACGGCCGGCCGGATGCCGGCCATAGATGGGGCTGCAGGAGATCGCGAATGTCGCGCGAGTCTATGGAGTATGACGTGGTGATCGTCGGCGGCGGCCCGGCCGGGCTGGCGGCGGCGATCCGGCTGAAGCAGCTCTCGGCCGAGCAAGGCCACGAGGTCTCGGTCTGTCTGATCGAGAAGGGCTCGGAGGTCGGCGCGCATATCCTCTCGGGCGCCGTGATCGACCCGATCGCGCTCAACGAGCTGATCCCGGACTGGAAGGACAAGGACGCGCCGATCGAGACCGAGGTCACCGACGACCGCTTCATCTTTCTGACCCAGCCCAACTCGATCACGTTTCCCGAATTCCTGATGCCGCGGCTGATGAGCAACCACGGCAACTACATCGTCAGCCTGGGCAACCTCTGCAAATGGCTCGCCGGCCAGGCCGAGGCGCTGGGTGTCGAGATCTATCCCGGCTTCGCCGCCGCCGAGGTGCTCTACGACGAGGACGGCAGCGTCGTCGGCGTGGCGACGGGCGACATGGGCATTGGCAAGGACGGCCAGAAGAAGGACAGCTACACGCCGGGCATGGAGCTGCGCGCCAAGTACACCTTTATCGCCGAGGGCGTGCGCGGCTCGCTGGCGAAAATGCTGTTCGCCAAGTTCAACCTGCGCGAGGGCGTGGAGCCGCAGAAATTCGGCATCGGCATGAAGGAGGTCTGGGAGATTCCCGCCGACAAGCACCGCAAGGGCCTGGTCGTGCACACGCAGGGCTGGCCGCTCAGCGAGACCAAGACCGGCGGCGGCTCGTTCATGTACCACTACGGCGAGAACCTGGTCTCGGTCGGCTTCGTGGTGCATCTCAACTACGAGAACCCGTACCTCTCGCCGTTTGACGAGTTCCAGCGCTTCAAGACCCATCCCGACGTGCGCCAGTATCTGGAGGGCGGCAAGCGGCTGGCCTATGGCGCGCGCGCCATCAACGAAGGCGGCCTCCAGTCGATTCCCAAGCTGACCTTCCCCGGCGGCGCGCTGATCGGCTGCTCGGCCGGCTTCGTCAACGTGCCGCGCATCAAGGGCAGCCACAACGCGATGAAGAGCGGCATGCTGGCCGCCGAGTCGGCCTTCGAGGCGCTGAAGGCCGGCCGCACCGGCCACGACGAACTCGCCGACTATCCCGAGAAGCTGCGCGGATCCTGGCTGTGGAAGGACCTCGACAAGGTACGCAACGTCAAGCCGGCGTTGAAATGGGGCACGGCGCTGGGCACGCTCTATGGCGGCTTCGACATGTGGATGCACGATCTCGGCATGCGCCTGCCGTGGACGCTCAAGCACGGCAAGGCCGATCACGAATCGCTCAAGCCGGCCAGCGAGTTCAAGCCGATTCAGTATCCCAAGCCGGACAACGTGGTGAGCTTCGACAAGCTCAGCTCGGTGTTCCTGTCGAGCACCAACCACGAGGAGGATCAGCCGGTCCATCTGCGGCTGCGCGATCCGTCGATCCCGATCGGCGTGAACCTGCCGCGCTGGGCGGAGCCGGCGCAGCGCTATTGCCCGGCGGGCGTGTATGAGGTCGTCCAGGGCGACAACAACCAGCCGCGCTTCCAGATCAACGCGCAGAACTGCGTGCACTGCAAGACCTGCGACATCAAGGACCCGTCGCAGAACATCGATTGGTCGGTGCCGGAAGGCGGCGGAGGCCCCAATTACCCAGGGATGTGACGGCCCGGGATCGCGCGGGCGGAGAGGGTTGGCATGACGGACAGGCTGGGACGCTTGACGGCCGCGGCGGTGGTTCTCGTGGCGGCCGGCGGCGCCGCGGTGTGGGGCTGGCTGGAGTGGCGGGGCCCGGCTGCGCCGGCCCTGGCGCAGAGCCAGACTACTCAGTCGAGCAAAGCCTCCGATCCGCCGGCGCGTTCGCGTGGGCGGCGCGAGCAGAGCGTCGACGGGCTGTTCCTTGCCGGCCGTGCGGCGGAGGTGCGGCGCGATCACGAGACTGCGTTGACCATGGCCGAGGCGGCGCTGGCCAAGGCGCCCGACGATCCCGAGATCTTCACCATGGCGTTCCGCCAGCGCGTCATCGGCGGGCGGTTGACGGCCGCCGCCGAACTGGCGCCCAAGATGCTGGCGCGCAAGGCCGATGACGGCTTCGCCAACCTCGTCCTGGCGCTGCCGCTGATCAAGAAAGGCGACTACAAGGCCGCCGAGAGGCATTTCGAGCAACTCGGCGATCGCGGCAGCTCGGGCATCCTCAGGCCCTTCTCGGAAGCCTGGCTCAAGGCCGGGCAGAAGGATTTCACCGCGGCGCGCGAGCGGCTGGCGACGGTGAAGCCGGGCGACGACGATCCCTTCATGCCCGCCTGGCGCACGCATGCCGCCCTGATCGACGAGATGGCGGGCGACAAGTCGGCCGCCGAGGAGGGCCTGCGCGCGGCAACCAGAGGCGAGGTCCCGGCGCTGCGGCCGGTCATGACGCTGACGGCCTTCCTGCGCCGCAACGGCAAGGCCGACGAGGCACGCGCGATCCTCAAGAAATTCGCCGACGCCAATCCCGAAGCCGTGCTGATGGACGCGCTGATCGCCAGCACCGAGACGCCCAGGGCGCCGAGCCCGGCCGACATGATCGGCGAGACGCTGTTCGATCTCGGCGCGCTGCTCGCCGGTTCGGGCGGCGTGATCAACGGCCAGCGCATCGAGGGTGTCGAGGAGCGCGTGTTGATGTTCATGCGCCTGGCGCTCGAGCTGAATCCTGGCCTCGACACCGCGCGCCTGGTGATCGCCGACGTCTACGAGAGCTTTGGCGCGCCGCGCAAGTCGATCGAAACCTTGGACGCCGTGCCGAAGGCCTCGCCGCTCTACTGGCGCGCGCGCCTGCGCGCGTCGCTGGCGATGGTCGAGGCCGAACGCCTCGACGACGCGGTGAAAGCGCTGCAAACCATGGTCGACGAGCGCCCCGACCGCATCGACGCGGCCTGGACCCTGGGCGACCTGCTGCGCAGCAAGGAGCGCTATGCCGAGGCGGCCAAGGCCTTCGATGTTGCCATCGCGCGCGTTACCGTACCGGGGCCGCGCCATGCCGCGCTGTGGTTCGGCCGCGGCATGTGCCGCGAGCGCACCAAGAACTGGCCCGGCGCCGAGGCCGACCTGAAGCGTGCGCTCGAGCTGCTGCCCGAGCAGCCCTACGTGCTGAACTACCTCGGCTATACCTGGATCGACCGCGGCGAGAACCTCGAGGAGGGCATGGCGCTGCTGCAGCGGGCGCTGAAGCAGCGGCCGGACGATGGCGCGATCACCGACTCGGTGGGCTGGGCCTATTACCGGATGGGCAGGTACGACCTCGCCGTCGAGTATCTGGAGCGCGCCATCCAGCTCAAGGCCGACGACGCCACCATCGTCGACCATCTGGGCGACGCCTACTGGCATGTCGGCCGCCGCCGCGAGGCGCGCTTCCAGTGGGAACGCGCGCTGGCCGGCAAGCCCGAACCCGACCGCATCGACATCATCAAGCGCAAGCTGGTCGAAGGCCTGACCCCCGAGCTTGACCAGCCGACCGTCGGCGCCGCCGCCAGCGAGCAGCCCAAGACGCCCGACGCGCCGGCCGAGAAGAAGTGATCGACTCGTCCGCATAAGGCGTCTTTCTCCCTCTCCCGGCGAGCGGGGAGAGGGTCGGGGTGAGGGGCTGGCACCCATCTGACCTCGGCCGCGGTTCGTCGCACGAACCTCTCACCCTCCCATCGCGCTACGCGCGACGGGTCCCTCCCTCTCCCCGCAGTCGGGGCGAGGGATCGTCCGCGATAGCCCAGCCTACCGAGGGAAGGTCGGCCAAATGATCACGCGCGAGGCGCGCGCCAAGTTGAACCTCTATCTGCGGGTAGTCGGCCGAAGGGCCGACGGTTATCATTTGCTCGATTCGCTGATCGCGTTCTGCGATCTGGCCGACACCATTGCCGTCGCGCCGGCGGGCGAGCTAACGCTGACGATCGACGGCCCGTTGGCCGGTGCGCTCGCGGGCGAGCCGCCGGAGCGCAATCTGGTGCTGCGCGCTGCGCGCGCTCTGGCGGGCCGCGCCGGCGTCGCGCCCAAGGCGGCGATCCGCCTCACCAAGCGCATCCCGGTCGCCGCCGGCCTCGGCGGCGGTTCGGCCGACGCTGCCGCCACGCTTCTGGCGCTCGTCGATCTGTGGCGCGTGGCGATGCCCGAGGACGAGTTGTTCGATCTCGCCGCGAGTCTGGGCGCCGACGTGCCGATGTGCCTCGCCGGCCGCACGGCGCAAGTCTCCGGCGTCGGTGAACGCGTCGCGCCGGCGGTCGCCCTGCCCGCCGCTGCCGTTCTGCTGGTCAATCCCGGCGCGCCGTTGCCGACGCCCGCTGTCTTCGCCGCCTATGCGCGCCCCGGCGCCGCCCACAGCCGCGCCGCGCCGCTCGAAGTGGCGCCGACCGATGCCGCGACGCTCGGCAGCTCGCTGGCCGCGCGCGGCAACGACCTCACCGACGCCGCGCGCGCGGTGGTGCCGGCGATCGCCGATGTGCTGCGCGTGTTGTCGGGGACCAAGGGCTGTCGCGTCGCGCAGATGAGCGGCAGCGGCGCCACCTGTTTCGCGCTGTACGACGAGCCCGACACAGCGCGGGCGGCGATGATCGCGATCCGCCGTGACCACGCGGGGTGGTGGACGCACGCCGGTACGCTCACCTGACCGCACCTAATTCGCGCCGGTACTTTTCACCATGTCGCGCAGCAGATCGAAGAGGTCCTGCGAAATCTCGCCGTTGACCGGCAACCCCGCGGTCTTCTGGAATTCACGAATCGCCGTCGCCGTGCCTGGCCCGATGATCCCGTCGGGCGGGCCGTTGTAGAACTTCAGCGCGAACAGCATCTTCTGGATCTCGACCAGCTGCTCCCGGGTGTCGATCGGCTTTACCGTCCTGGCCGGCAGGGCGGGCGCGGCGGCGCCCGGTGGCGTCGCCGGCCCGCTCGACGGCGGCGCGCCGCGCGCGGCGAGCCGCATGGCGTCGACGATGGACTTGTATTCGCCTTCGCCGATCGTCTGGGCGCGCTGCAGATCGGCGGCCGGCAGGCGCTTCGACAGGTCGGCCTGCTTGGCCGACGCCGAGAGATAGATTTCGCTCTTCTCGCCTTCAGTGAACTTCGCGAACTCCGCTGCCATGGCGTACCAGACGATCGCCGCCACGTTGTCGCGGCGCGTGCCCTGGCCGTTCTCGTGCATGATCGCGAGCGCCAGCATCGAGTTGGGCACGCCGGCGCGCGCCGCCGCGCGCATCATCTCGAAGGCGCCGACCGGATCGGCGCGCGTGCCGCTGCCGTCGCGCATCAGGAGCGAAAGGTTGTGCTGCGCCATCGGCACCCCGGCGGCTACCGCCTTGCGGTACCACTCGACCGCCTTCACCGGATCCGTCGGCACCTCGAAGCCGCGCTCATACATCACGCCGACGTTGAACATGGCGCGCGGCGAGCCCTTGGCGGCGGCACGCAGCATCCACTTCGCGCCCTCGGCCGCATCGGGCGCCACGCCGGCACCCTGGATGTAGCGGCGGCCGAGCTCCTCCATCGCATCGACATCGCCCGCGTCGGCGAGCCGGCGCAGCCTGTCGTTCTGGTTCTCGACGACGGGCGCGGCCGGTGGCTTGGCCGTATCGGCGGTCGCGGGCGGTGCCGACACGGGCGGTGCTGATACGGGCGCTGGCGGCTTCGGCTCGGCGGTGTCCGCGGGCTTGGGCGGCTCGGCGCTGTCGGCCGGCTTCGGCGGGGCCGGTTCTCCGACGGGCTTCGCGGGGGCCGTGGTATCGGCCGGCTTGGGCGCGGCGGCCGTCTCGACGGGCCTGGCTGGCGGCGGCGCCTTGACCGGCTTGACCGCGGCGACGTCGGGTTTCGCCGGCGCCGCCGCTTGCTTCGACTCGTCCGGCATCTTCGCGGCACCGCGCTCCTGCCACCACCACCAGCCGCCGCCGATGGCGAAGGACGCGATCAGGATGCCGACGGCGACGCCCGACACGCTGTGCCGGCGCGCCGAATCGGACAGCGCGTCGCGTTCGCCGGCGGCCAGGGTGCGCGTCCCCTTCGCCTTGGCGTCGGCGTCGGTCTTGTCCGTCGTCGGCGTCGCGTTGGGGCTGTCCTCGGTCATTGTCTCGGGCTTGATCGGGAACCGGCGTGGCAAAAGCCTAGCACAGCCCCGTGCGATGAAACGCAATTCATCGTGACAGCGTCATGACGCTGCGCCGCAGAGTTAGCACGAGGGAGGACAATAGTAGCACCGCGCCGACCTGGTGCAGGGTGGCCAGCGCGATCTGCGCGCCGCTCAGGATCGTGGCGACCCCGAGCGCGAACTGCAGCGCCGTCATGGCGGCGACCATGTTGGTGGCGCGGCGCACCGGCTGGGAGACGTCGCCGCGCCGTGCGCGCCACCAGAACAACGCGACGCCCAGGACCAGCGCCGCGGCGAGCCAGCGATGGGCGAACTGCGTGCCGGCCTGCGTCTCCACGAAATTCAGCCAGACCGGTGAGAGATCGAACAGGCCCGGCGGCAGCCAGTAGCCAGACATGGTGGGGAAGGTGGTGTGCACCTGTCCGGCGCGCAGCCCGGCGACGAAGGCGCCCCAGGTGATCACGACGAACAGCGCACCGATCAGCGCGCGTGCGCCGAGGGCGATGCCGAGGTCGCCGCGCCGGTGATGTTCGGGCCGCGATGGCGCCAGCAGGGTCAGCACCAGCCACAGGATATAGGCGTAGAGCGCCACGGCGAGCGTCAGGTGCATCGCCAGCTTGTAGTGGCTGACCGCCGGCTGGTCGCGCAGCCCGCTCGCCACCATGATCCAGCCGATCGCGCCTTGCAGGCCGCCGAGCAGCAGCAGCATGACAAGGCGCGGCACCAGCCAGCGCGGCACGTGGCGGCGGACCAGGAACCAGGCCAGGGGCAGCGCGAAGGCGAGGCCGATGATGCGGCCCCACAGGCGATGGAAATATTCAAACCAGAAGATCTGCTTGAACTCGGCCAGGCTCATGCCCTGGTTGACGAGGCGGCCCTGCGGCGAGGCGGCGTACCTCGCCAGCTCGGCCTGCCAGGCGGCCTCGCTGAGCGGCGGCAGCCAGCCGGTCACCGGCCGCCATTCGACCATCGACAGGCCGGATTCGGTGAGCCTCGTCAGCGCGCCGATCACGATCATGGCGAAGATCATGGCTGCGACCACCGCCAGCCAGCGGCCAATGGCGCGCTCGTGGGCGCGCGACAGCACCGACGATCCGGCCAGCGTTGAGGGCAGCACGCTCATGGCGCGGGGTTGTGGCGGCGGGGTCGGCCCCTGTCAATCGGACCGGCGGCCGCGCCCTCGGGAGCGCCGGCGCCCCGCCGGCATCTTTTTCCGAGCCGGCGGGGCGCCGGCAGTCCCGGGGGGCGTTCGCTTGGTATGATGGCGACCGTGGACACGCCGCATCTCCTGCTCAGCGCGCTGGCGCTGGGTGCCGCCTACGCGCTGGTCGCGGTCGGCTTCGTGCTGACCCTGAACGCCGCCGGCGCGGTGAATTTCGCGCACGGCGACTCGGTGATGCTGGGCGGCGTCGCCGCCGTGCTGCTCGGCGTCGCGGCGCAGGCCGCGGGATGGCGCGTGCCCGGCGTGGTGCTGCTGCCGCTCGTGATCCTGCTCGGCGCTGCGCTTGGCCTGGCGATCGGCGCGGCCGGATTCCTGCCGCTGAAGGACCGGCCGCCCTCGGCCGTGTTCGTCGCCACGATCGCCATCGCCTCGATCTTCGAGCAATCGGCGACGGCGTTCTTCGGCCCGGCGCCGCGCTCGGCGCCGCCTGTGTGGCGCGAGGGCACGGCGCAGCCCCTGGCGATGATCGCCGTCGCCGCGCTGGTGCTGGGCGCGGTCTACGTCGTGCTCGAACGGACCCAGCTCGGTCGGCGCTTCCGCGCGCTGGCGCAGGATCGCGAGATGGCGCGCGCGCTGGGCATCCCGGCGACGCCCTTGATCGCCGCCGCCTTCGCCGCTGGCGGCGGGCTGGCGGGGCTGGCCGGCGCGCTGCTTGGCCATCAGTTCTTCGTCGTCGCCAACCAGGGCCCTGGCTACATGCTCAAGGCCTATATCGCGGTGGTGATCGGCGGCTGGGGCAGCGTGCCCGGCGCGCTGGCTGGCGCGCTGCTGATCGCGTTGTTCGAGACCTTCGTCGCCGCGTCGCTGTCGGCGGTGTGGGCCCAGGCGCTGCTGTTCATCGCGGTGCTGCTGGTGCTGCTGCTGCGTCCGCAGGGCCTGTTCGGCGAGCCGGCGGGACGGCGCGCGTGAACCGCCTGCGCGAGATGGCGACGCCGTCCGGCGCGTTGCTGTCGGTCTTCCTCGTCATCGCGGGCATCGCGCTCGCGAGCGGTGGCGATTCCTACGCCATCAGGCTGGCGACGCTGGCCGGCATCCAGGCGCTGCTGGCCCTCGGCTACCAGATGGTGTTTGGCCACGCCGGCGCGTTGTCGCTGGCGCAGGGCGCGCTGTTCGGTCTGGGCGCCTACGTCGCGGCGTTGGTCGCGCTGTCTGCCGGCGGCGGCGCCTGGGCGACGCTGTCGCTGCCGGCGGCGATGATCGCGCCGGCGTTGTTGGCGGCGGTCGTCGGCGCCGTCGTGCTGCGCCTGGAAACGCACTATTTCGCGCTCGCCACCCTGGCGTTGGCCCAGCTCATCCATCTCGGCGCGGTCAACTGGGAAAGCGTGTCGGGCGGCGCCAACGGCCTGTCGGGGATTCCCACCTTGTCGCTGATCGGCGCCGACGTCGCGCGCGGCTGGCCGATGCTGCTGGTGACCTGGGGGCTGGTGGTGCTGATCGCGCTGGACACCGCGTGGCGGCGCGCCGGCCTGCGCGGCGCGGCGCAGGATCTCGCGCGCGATCATCCGCTGGCGGCGTCCTCGATCGGCCTCGACGTGGCGCGCCTGCGCTATGTCGAATTCGTCGCCGGCGCCGCGCTCGCCGGCCTGGCGGGCGGCTTGCAGGCGCATGTCGTGGGCGTGGTGTCGCCCGATGGCGCGGATATCGCGGTCATGATCGGCTGCCTCACCGCCGTGGTCGTCGGCGGCCGCACGCGGGTCAGTGGCGCGATCCTCGGCGCGATCCTGCTCGTGCATCTGCCGGAATGGTTCCGCTGGCTGGAGAACCGCCAGCTTATCGCCTATGGCCTCGCGACGCTGTTGATGGTCGTGCTGGCGCCCGAGGGGCTGGTGTCGTTGATCGACCGCGCGCTGCGGTGGATATGGCCGCGTCGCCGTGCGCCGGCGCCGCGACCCGCCACGCAGAGCGCCGCCCGGCGCGCGAGGATTGGCGCGCCCGCCGTGCAGGCCTGGCATCTGTCGAAGAGCTATGGCGGCGTAAGGGCGGTCGACGACGTGTCGCTGCGGTTCGCGCCGCGCGACACGTTGGCAGTGATCGGGCCGAACGGCTCCGGCAAGACCACGCTGCTCAACCTCCTGACCGCGGTGGCGCGACCGGACTCGGGCACCGTCACCTTGGGCGGTCTGTCGGTGGAGCGGGCGTCGGCGGACGCCGTGGCGCGTGCCGGCCTCGCGCGCAGCTTCCAGACCGCCGATCTGCCCGGGGCGCTCACGATCCTCGACGCCGTCGCTGTCGGCGCGCATCGACAGCCCGACGAGGCCGCCCGTGATGTCGCCTGGCGGGCGTTGCGCCGATTGGGTCTCGACGCCGTCGCCGCGACGCCGGTCGGCGCATTGCCGGCCGGCCAGCGGCGGCTGGTCGAGATCGCCCGCGCGCTGGCGACGCAGCCCTGGCTGCTGGCGCTCGACGAGCCGGCCGCCGGCCTGTCGCCGGCCGAGCGCGCGACGCTGGCCGACGCGCTGGCCCGCCTCGCCGCCGATGGCCTGGGCATCATCGTCGTCGAGCACGATCTCGATTTCCTGGCGCGATTCTGCGCCCGCGGCATCTGCCTCGACCGCGGCCGGGTGATCGCCGCGGCGCCCTTCGCCGCGCTGCGGCGCGATCCCGCCGTGCTCGCCGCCTATGTCGGGGACAGGGCGTGAGGGCGGCGCTTCATATCGAGGCGCTGACCGTCGGCCATGGCGGCGCGCCGGTGCTGCGCGATGTCTCGCTCACGGTCGAGCCCGGCCACGTCATGGCGTTGCTGGGCGCCAATGGCGCGGGCAAGACAAGCTTGCTGCGCGCGGTGATGGGGTTGGTGCGCGGCGACGGTCGTATTCATCTGGGCGATCGCGAGATCGGCGGGCTGTCGCCCGAACGGCGCGCGCGCGCGGGCCTGGGCTATGTGCCGGAAGGCCGGCGCGTCTTCGCCGGCTTGACCGTGCGCGAAAACATCGAGGTCGCGGCTGCCGGTGGCGCGGCGTCGCGCGGACGGCGGATCGAGGAGATGTTCGCGCTCTTCCCCGCGCTGGCGGAAAAATCGGCCGAGCGCGCCTGGCGGCTGTCGGGCGGCCAGCAGCAGATGCTGGCGATCGCGCGCGCGCTGGCGATGCGACCGCCGGTGCTGTTGCTCGACGAGCCGTCGCTGGGGTTGGCGCCGATCATCGCGCGCGAGGTCTTCGGCCGCCTGCGCGCCATCGCCGATGACGGCGTGGCGGTGCTGCTGGCCGAGCAGAACGCCGCGCGCGCGCTCATGATCGCCGACGAGGCCCTGGTGCTGGCGCGCGGCGGCGTGGCGCATCGCGGCCCGGCCGCCGGGCTGACGCCGGAGGCGGTGGCCGATCTGCTGGTGGCGGGGTAGAACCGCACGGCATGCTGCAATCGGCGTTCGCCTACCTCACATCGCTGTTCGCAAGCACCGGCTTCTGGCTGCCCGCCGCCGTCGTGCTCGTGGCCGGGCTGATGCGCGGCTTCGCCGGCTTCGGCTCGGCGATGCTGATGGCGCCGATCTTCGCCATCCTGTTCGGCCCCACCGACATGATCGCCACCGTGGTCGCCATCGAGCTCGCGGTCAGCCTGCAGCTGTTCCCTCAGGCGAGGCGGGAGTGCGACTGGCGGATCATCGGGCCGATGAGCCTCGTCGCCTGCCTCGCCATGCCGTTCGGCGTCTGGCTGCTGGCCAGCGTCGACAAGGGGCTGATCGTCAAGATCGTATCGGCGATCATCGTGCTGTTCGTCGCGGTGCTGGCCACCGGCGTGCGCTGGAAGGGCGAGCGCTCGGTCGTCGCCGGCTCGGCCGTCGGCGTGATCTCCGGCATGATGATGTCGGTCACCAGCGTCGGCGGCCCGCCGGTGCTGATCTACCTGCTGGCCGGCAACGACCCGCCGGCGCGCCACCGCGCCAACATCATCACCTACTACATGGCGACGCAGATCCCGCTGATCGCCATCCTGTTCTGGAGCGGCCTCGCCGGCTGGGACTCGCTGGCGCGCGGCGTCGTGCTGCTGCCGTTGATGCTGCTGGGCTCGTGGATCGGCGCCAAGCTGTTCCAGCCCGAGAACGAACGGCTCTACCGCAACGTCGCGCTCCTCATTCTTTTCTGCGCCGGCGCCTTCGGGCTGCTGCGCGACTACGTCATGCCTTAGAAAGGCGCCCCGATGCGTATCGTCGCCATCCGCTCCATCGTTTCGCCGATCCGCTCGGCGATCGCCAACGCCTATATCGACTTCAGCCAGATGACGGCCAGCGTCGTGGCCGTGGTCACCGACCAGGTCGTCGACGGCAAGCCGGTGATCGGTTTCGGCTTCAACTCCAACGGCCGCTACGCGCAGAAGGGGCTGCTCGAGGAGCGCTTCATCCCGCGCCTGCAGCTCGCCGACCCACAATCGTTGCTCGACAACGATGGCCTGCTGAGTCCGGCCAAGTGCTGGGCGGCGATGATGAAGAACGAGAAGCCCGGCGGCCATGGCGAGCGCTCCGTGGCGGTGGGCGTGCTCGACATGGCGCTGTGGGACGCCGTCGCCAAGGCCAAGCGCCTGCCGCTGTGGAAGCTGCTGGCCGACCGCTACAACGGCGGCCAAGCCGACGCGCGCGCCTGGGTCTACGCCGCTGGCGGCTACTACTATCCGGGCAAGGATCTCGAGCAATTGCAGGACGAGATGAAGCGCTATCTCGACCTCGGCTATTCCTGCGTGAAGATGAAGATCGGCGGCGTGCCGCTGGCCGACGATCTGCGCCGCATCGAGGCGGTGCTGAGGATCGTCGGCAAGGGCGAGCGGCTGGCGGTCGATGTCAACGGCCGCTACGAGCTCAAGGAAGCGATCGCCTGCGGCGAGGCCATCGCCGGCTATGGCCTGCGCTGGTACGAGGAGCCGCTCGATCCGCTCGACTACCTCGCGCACGCCGCGCTGGCGACGCACTACGCGCCGCCGCTGGCGACCGGCGAGAACCTGTTCTCGATGCAGGACGCGCGCAACCTGATCCGCCACGGCGGGCTGCGGCCCGATCGCGACATCCTGCAGTTCGATCCGGCGCTCAGCTACGGCCTGGTCGAATACCTGCGCACGCTCGACATGCTGCGCGCCAATGGCTGGTCGCCGCGCCGCTGCGTGCCGCATGGCGGGCATCAATTCGCGCTCAACATCGCCGTCGGCCTGGGCCTGGGCGGCAACGAATCCTACCCGCAGGTCTTCGCGCCCTTCGGCGGCTTCGCCGACGATTGCCCCGTCGAGGACAGCCGCGTGCGCCTGCCCGACGTGCCAGGCATCGGCTTCGAACGCAAGGCCGATCTCTGGGCGGTGATGAAGCCGCTGGCGGAGGGATAGTGTAGGATCGGCCAGGAAAAGGAGATCACCATGGGCGTGATCGTCAATCTGCCACCCGATCTCGAGGACCGGCTGCGCGCACGTGTCGCCGCCGGCGAATTCGCCTCGCTCGAAGCCGCCGTGAGCGAGGCGGTCCGTCATTTCGACCTGACGCAACCGCTGTCGGAAGAGTTGCGCGCCGCCGTCGCCGAAGGGCTGGCGCAGTCATTGCGCGGCGAGAGCGCGCCGATCGATTTCGCCGAGCTGAAACGAGAACTGCGTTCGGGTCTCAGTGGCTCGGGCGGCTGATGCCGACGCTGACGTGGGCGCCCCGCGCCCGCCGGGACATCGTCGCTTATCGCGTTCTCGAAGACGGTGTCGACATACTGGCCGTCGTCCATCATGCCCGCGATGTGCGACGCGTGTTGCGGGATCTTTGAGCCGAAGGCGGGTCGACCGATGTCGGGCGTGACAGCGCGGGGAGGCTGGCGGGAGTGTGAGAACTTCCTGCCTGTCGGTCTCGGCGACCAACACGATCGTCGTATCGTCGACCTCAGCCGCTACGATACGATCGACAAGGTGCCGGTTCGGCTTACGCCCGGCACCGGACGCGAAACGGGGAGAGGCGATCATGGCGGTACCGGTGATTTCCGCGTTCTACGGCGGGCTGCTCGGCGTTCTGGCCATCGTGCTGGCGGTGCTGGTGATCAACCAGCGGCGACGCACGCATGTCGGCATCGGCGATGGCGGCGACCAGCGGCTGGCGCTGGCGGGCCGCGCCTTCGGCAATTTCGCCGAGTACGCGCCGCTTGCCCTGGCGCTGTTCGTGCTGCTCGAGCTCTGCGGCGGGCCGCGGCTGGCGATTCACCTGTGCGCCGGCGGCTTCGTCGTCGGGCGTATCGCCCACGCGATCGGCATCACGGGTAACGCCGGCCCGAGCGCCGGGCGCGGCATCGGTGTCGTCCTGACCTTCGTGCCGATGCTGGTGGCGGCGATCTGGCTGCTGCTGATCACCGCGCGCCAGCTCTGAGCGCTTCTACTCCGCCGCGAGCGCGCGTACGCCCTCGGCCTTGAGCGCGCGGTCGAGCCAGAGCTTCGACAGCTTCTCCTGCAGGCCCTGCTGCGCCAGCCGCTGGCGCAGGTTGGCGAAGTCGACCAGGTCCATGCGCTGATCCTGGTTGAAGCAGGAGAACACCACGGTCTCCTTGCCGGTCACAGGATCGACCTGCCGCTGCAGGCACTGGGCGCAGATCTCCTTCATCATGCACTGCATCGGGGAATTGATGCTGGCGATGGCGTGGTGATCGGCGCGCGCGATGAAGGGCGCCAGCGCGCCGTGACGCGCCATGCGCACGGCGTTCATCATGCCGTCGGAGCCGATGGCGATGATGCGGTCGAGCGCGCGGTACGGAATGACCTGCTCGCCGAGCTCGCCCGAGGCGTAGGCGCGCATGGCTTCGACGATGTTGGCGACGATGGCGTGGTCCTGCGGCCGGCCGGGCGCGAAGCCCGGCGCCTCGTCGCAGCACCACACCACGACGTCGGCGGCGGCCTCGATCTCGGCCACCTTGTAGCGGTCGATCACGTGCTTGTAGCCGGCGAAGTACAGCACCTTCGATCCGGCGGCGCGCAACGCGGCGCCGATCGAGAACAGCACGGCGTTGCCCAGGCCGCCGCCCGCCAGCACCACCGTCTCGCCCGCCTCGACCTCGGTAGGCGTACCGGTCGGACCCATCAGGATCACCGGCTCGCCCGGCTTCAGGTGCGCGCACAGATCGGACGAGCCGCCCATCTCCAGCACGATGGTCGACAGCAGGCCGCTGTCCTTGTCGACCCAGGCGCCGGTGAGCGCGAGGCCCTCCATCGCCAGCACCGTGCCCTCGACGCGCCGCGCATGCGCCTCGAAATTCTGCAGGCGATAGAACTGCCCGGGCTCGAAGGCGCGCGCCGCCGCCGGCGCCTTGACCACGACCTCGACGATGGTCGGCGTCAGGCGATGCACCGCGTGCACCGTGGCGCGCAGCTCGGCGTTGGCGCGGTCGATCAAGGTCCGCGGCGTCGACGCCGCCGGCACCTTGGCCAGCATGCGCGACACCACGGGATAGCCCTGCTTAGTGCCGCCCATCGCCTTGACCACGTTGCCGGCGAAGGAGGGATGCAGGTCGCCCCAGAACGACACCGCGCGGCCATGGCCGTGCTTGTACATCAGCACCTCGGGCGTCGCCGGCTTGGCGATGCGCTCGGGCGAGACCGGGTTGCCATCCTCGTCGAGCGCGCGGAAATACTTGCCGTCGAGCATGGCGTGCGCGCCGTCTTCGCGCGCCAGCACGGTGTTGGGCTGCGTGCCGGCGGCGACCAGGATCGAGCGCGCCGGCAGCACCGTCTCGAACGCGACGCCGTCCCTCTCGCCCTTGACCTTCAAGCCCTTGGCGTGGCCGTAGGCATCGATCTCGACGGCGACGGGGGTCAAGCCTTCGGCGAAGCGGATGCCCTCCTCGAGGCCCTTGTGAACCTCCTCGTGGTTCAACGTATAGGAGGGCGAGTCGATCAGGCGGCGGCGATAGGCGATGGTGACGCCGCCCCAGCGTTCGATCAGCGGCGCGAAATCCGGCGCGCGCCCGGCGCGCTCAGCCGCCTCGCGCTCGGCATGCAGCGCGCGCGCGTGGGCGAGGTACTCGTCGGCGATCTCGCGTTCTTCGGCGGTCCAGGATGCGCGCACCGCGTCCTCGCCGCGCTCGGCGACCAGGGTCTCGTGGCGCGCCAGAAACTTCTCGACCTGCAGCGTGTAGTAGGCAAGCGATTCAGTGGCGGTGTCGATCGCCGTGAGGCCGCCGCCGATCACCACCACGGGCAGGCGGATCTGCAGGTTGGCGAGGCTGTCCTTCTTGGCGGCACCCGTGAGCTGCAACGCCATCAGGAAGTCCGAGGCCTGCCGCACACCGCGCGTCAGGCCATTGGGCATGTCGAGCACGGTGGGCTTGCCGGCGCCCATGCACAGCGCGATGTGGTCGAAGCCCATCGCGAAGGCGCTCTCGACGGTGAGTGCGCCGCCGAAGCGCGTGCCGCCGACCATCGCGAACTCGGGCCGCCGCTCCAGCAGCAGGCGCACGGTCTTCAGGAAGTTCTTGTCCCAGCGCACGGTGATGCCGTACTCGGCCACGCCGCCGAAGCCCGCCAGCACGCGCTCGCCGAGATCCTCGCGCAGCTCCTCGAAGTCGCGCAGCGGCGCGAAAGGCACACGACCACCGGTCTCATCGACGCCGCACATCGCCGGCTCGATCGGCTCGATTTTCAGCCCGTCGATGGCGACGACGTGGTGGCCGTCGTTGATCAGGTGATGCGCGAGGTTGAAGCCCGCCGGACCCAGCCCGACCACCAGCACGCTGCGGCCGGTCGAGGGTTTCGGCAGCGGCCGGCGCAGATTCATCGGGTTCCAGCGGGTCAGCAGCGAATAGATCTCGAAGCCCCAGGGCAGCGACAGCGCGTCCTTCAAGGTGCGCGTCTCGATCTGTGGGATGTCGACCGGCTCCTGCTTCTGGAAGATGCAGGCCTTCATGCAGTCGTTGCAGATGCGATGCCCTGTGGCGGCGCAGAGCGGATTGTCGACGGCGACGATGGCCAGCGCCCCCAAGGTGAAGCCCTGGCCCTTGACCAGGTTCATCTCGGAGATCTTCTCCTCGAGCGGGCAGCCGGCCAGGGTCACGCCGAACGGACTCCTGGTGAAGGCGCCGGTCTTGCGATCCTTGTAGCCGCGCGAGCAGCTGTCCTTGCCCTGGTTGTGGCACCAGATGCAGTACTGGGTGTGATCGAGCGCGTAGGCGAGGTCGCCGCCCTGGTCGGTGAGGTGGAAGCCGTCGCGCGGGCGCATCAGCGCCTTGGGCAGCTTCATCTTTACCACGCCGTCGACCGTCTCGGTCTCGACCGGAACCAGTCTCTCGAAGTCGAGCTTGTGCGGCTGCTTGAACAGCGCGCCGGCGCGGTGGCGCGCCTTGCCCTCCCTGGCGAACAGCGCCCAGGCGGCGTAGCAAGTCAGCGCCTCGATGTCCTGTGACGGCGCAGCGATCTTGTATTCGGCGTCGAGATGGCGTGGCACGATAGTGGCGAAGGCCAGTTCACGCGTTTCCAGATCGATCGACGCGTCGCCGAGGTCGATGCCGACCACGGCGTTGGCCGCCGTCGTGACGGACGCGCCGTCGAGCGCCTCGGCCGCCGGCTGCTTGATCGCGCGCGCGGCGTGGCGCTGCACGAAGAGCCGCTTGCAGTCGTAGAGCGGCATCAGCCTGGAATGGGCCGCGCGCAGGGCGAGGTTGGGCGTGGTGACGCCGAAGAGGTCGGCGAGGAAATCGTCGAGATGCGGCGCCAGCTCGATCAGCAGGGCCGACTCGTCCTTGTCGGTCAGCGCGTCGGGCGCCGTACGCGCGGTCAGCAGGCGGTTGTGCAGGGCGACATCGATATCGGCAAGGCGAGCCACGAACGCCGCGTCGAGCCGCGTAAGCCCGTCGCGCGCGTAGAGGTCCTCAAAAAACAGGCCGTGCCTGAGGGAGAGGGCGGACATCAGGTAGAAGGCCGATCGTTAGTGTACGAACGTTCTCAGTCTAGCCCGTCGAACCCGGGGGTTCAAACAAGCATGTCTTGCCTTGATATAGGGTCAAACCTCGACTTGTGCGCCTAGCTCCACCGCCCGGTTGGGGGGAATGCGGAAGAAGATCTTGGTCGCCGCCGCCGTGGTCGAGAGCGCGATGAAGATGCTCTGTCGCGCCCGGCCCAGCGGCGACTTGGCCGAGGGCACCAGCGTCTCGCGGCCGAGGAAGAACGAGGTCTGCATCTCGTCGTAGGGCAGACCGTGCAGGCGACAGCGTGCGAGCGCCGCCGGCACGTCGGGCTGCTCCATGAAGCCGTAGCGCGCCACCACGGTGTGGAAGCCCTTGCCCAGGCGCCGCACCTCGACGCGCCGCGTCTCGGCGACTCGGGGTATGTCCATGGTCAGCACGTGCATCAGGATGACGCGCTCGTGCATGACCTTGTTGTGCTTGAGGTTGTGCAGCAGGGCGAGCGGCACGGTGGCGACGTCGCCGGTCATGAACACCGCCGTGCCGGCCACGCGCAGCGGCGCGCGCTCCATGCGCTCGAGGAACTGCTCGATCGGCAGCGAGCTGCCCTGCAGCTGCTCGTAGAGCAGCGCGCGGCCGCGCCGCCAGGACGAGATCAGGTACCAGGAGATTACCGCCATCGCCAACGGGAACCAGGCGCCTTCCGGAATCTTCAGCACCGTCGAGGAGAAGAGCGCCAGGTCGATCAGCAGCAGCCCGCCGAAGGCGCCGATCGCCAGCAGCGGATGCCAGCGCCAGATCAGGATGGCGACGACGCAGGCGAGGATGGTGTCGATGGACATCGCGCCGGTGACGGCAATGCCGTAGGCGGCGGCGAGATCGCTCGAGGAGCCGAAGGTGACGACCAGGGTGATGACGCCGATCATCTGCAGCCAGTTCATCCGCGGCACGTAGATCTGGCCGATCGCCGTCTCCGAGGTGTGCAGGATGGTCATGCGCGGCAGCAGGCCGAGCTGGATCGCCTGCTGGCTGAGCGAGAAGACGCCCGAGATGGTGGCCTGCGAGGCGATGATCGCCGCCGCCGTCGACAGCACGATCATCGGGATCAGCGCCCAGTGCGGCACCATCTCGAAGAACAGATGCTCGTGCGTGCCCGGCTCGCGCAGCAGGAGCGCGCCCTGGCCGAAATAGTTCAGCACCAGCGCCGGCAGCACGAGGCCGAACCAGGCCAACCGGATCGGCTTGCGGCCGAAATGGCCCATATCGGCGTAGAGCGCCTCGCCGCCGGTCACCGCCAGGATCACGGCGCCCAGCACGACGAAGGTTTTCCAGCCCAGCACCGACATGAAGGCGATGCCGTGTCGCGGATTGATCGCCGCCAGCACGCTGGGATAGGTCGTGATCTGCCACAGGCCTGTCGTGGCGAGCACGATAAACCACACCATCATGACAGGGCCGAACAACCGGCCGACGCGTCCCGTGCCGCGCGACTGAAAGAAGAACAGCGCTGTGAGGATGCCAACCGTCACCGGCACGATGAAGGGCTTGAAGCCGGGCTCGACCTTTTGCAGGCCCTCGATGGCGCCGAGCACGGAGATCGCCGGCGTGATCAGCGCGTCGCCGAAGAACAGCGCCAGTCCGACTATCGACAGCAGCATGATCAGCCCGCGCCGGCCGACGGCGCCGGGCGGCAGGGCGTTGCCGGCCAGGCGCGCCAGCGCCAGCACGCCGCCCTCGCCCTTGTTGTCGGCGCGCAGGATGAGCACGAGGTATTTGACGCTGACGGTGAGGATGAGCGCCCAAAACACCAGCGACAGCGCGCCGAGCACGGCGGCCTCGCCCGTGCCGGCCTCGCCGGCATGCGCGAAGATCTCGCGCATGGTGTAGATCGGGCTGGTGCCGATATCGCCGAAAACCACGCCCAGCGCCCCCAGCGCCAGCACGCCGACCGGTCCCTTGGGGTGATGCGGGTCGTCGCCGTGGTCGCCTTGCTCGTGCTGAAGGGTCTCGTCTGCCAGCAGGGAGGGGCGGACGTTGTCGGCGAAGGCGTCGGTCGGGCGATGCCCGTTACCGTTCGCCGGATCCGTCGCAGGGGGACCGCCTGGGGTCTTCTCCATGTCGCGAACGAACTCCTGGCCGTGACCTTCCCCAGCGCTGACGGTCATTCCAGACCGGGTCGCGGCGGGGCCGGGTGATGCACCCGGGCCGAAGATGAGTCAAGGGAGGCGCGCATGAGGCGACCTCATCTTAGAGTCGTTTCAGAGCTGATGCGGATAAGTCCGTCCTGTGTGCCGTGAAACTGTGGATAAGGTTCTGATTTTCTTGACCTTTCGAGCGTTGCTCGGCTTCAAGACTCCTCGTTTGTGCCGCCAATGTGGTTCCCGGATCATATCGGCGGGGAAGCATTGACGGGGGGACGTCATGCGCGGCACGGCGGAAACGGCCGTCCGTTGGAGCGTGGTCGGGCTGATCGCCGCGGCCGTGGCGGCTTGCGTGCCGCACGATTCGGGGGGGCATGGTTCGGCCCCCGTTCCGCCAGCGCTGGTCACTTCAGGGCTACCGGCGATCGCGGTCGCCGATTGGAAGGCGCTGGTCGTCGGCGGCGCTGCCGACCGGCCGATCTACGATTTCGCCGCCGAGGATATCGCCGGCCGTCTGCGCGGCGCGGGCGTCACGCGCGTCGCCCTGCACACCGCCTCGCTGACGGCGCCCGATGGCGGCGCCCGGCCACCGGCGCGGCTCTCCAGCCTGCGCCAGTCGCTCTCCGCCCTGGGCACGCGCGACAGCGAGGCCTGCCTGCTCTATTTCAGCTCGCATGGCGAGCAGGGCACGCTGCGCTTGGTGGACGAGCCCAACGGTCGCAAGGCCTCGCTCGCCGACATCGATCGGCTGGCGACCCTGGCCTGCGGCGATCGGCCGACGGTATTGGTGCTGTCGGGCTGCGAGACCGGCTCGTTCATCACCGCGCAGCTGGAGCGGCCCAACCGCATCATCATCGCCGCCGCCGCGCGCGGCCGCGTGACCTACGCCGCGAAGCTGGACGAGCGCCACGGCGCCTTCGACCGCTGCCTGATCGGCGCTTACGATTCGGGTGCCACCACCTGGCGCCAGCTGTTCCAGAATCTGTTGCCCTGCGTCGCCGAACGCGAGGCGTGGCTCGGCGTGAGGGCGTCGCGGCCCCAGGCTTCGTTCGGCGCCGCCGTCGCCGACCTCAGGCTGCCGGCGCGCTGAGCTGAATAGCCTCCGCTGTCATCCCGAGCGCAGCGAGGGATGACAGAGTTCTCGCGGATCGCGCGCTATTCGCGCTCCAACGCCACGGTCTTGATCAACGCGACCACGCGCTTGCCCGGTGCGAGCGCGAGTTCCTCCGCCGCCTTGGCGCTGACGCGCGACCATAGCGGCGCGCCGATATCGAGCCGCACGTCGACGATGAACGGGCTGGGTCGCGTGATCTCCGCGACGCTCGCCTCGAGCCTGTTCTGGATGCTGATACCCGTGGGCCGCTCGAGCGCCAGCGACACGTCGCGCGCCAGGATGCGCACGCGCACCTCGCCGCCGATCGGCCGCTCGACCGCCGGCGTCACCAGCTCGCGGCCGGCGCCGACCTCCAGCGCCGTCAATCCGAAGCGGGCGTCGTGCCGCTTCACGATGGCGCGCAGCACCGTGGCCGGGCCATGCTCGTCGCCAATGGCGCCGCCGCTCAGCATCTCCTCGACCGGCCCGATGCCGGTGATGCGGCCATGCTCGATGCGCACGACCGTCCGCGCCAGGCGCACGACCTCCTCGACGGCGTGGCTGACATAGAGGATCGGCAGGCCGAAACGGTCGCGCAGGCGCTCGATATAG
This sequence comes from Alphaproteobacteria bacterium, assembly GCA_016869975.1. Classification (GTDB taxonomy): domain Bacteria; phylum Pseudomonadota; class Alphaproteobacteria; order Reyranellales; family Reyranellaceae; genus JAFAZJ01. Next base: position 8,029 of record VGCZ01000011.1, on the reverse strand, counting down.
GGCAGCACCTCGGCCTTGCGTTCGCGATCGAGCGCCGCCAGCGGCTCGTCCATCAACAGCGCGCGCGGCTGCGCGAGCAAGGCGCGGCCGATGGCGACACGCTGGCGCTCGCCGCCCGAGAGCGTGCCGGGCCGGCGCGCCAGCAGATGGCCGATGCCCAGCAAGGTCACGACATCGTCGAAGGTGGCGATCCGCCGGTCGGTGCGCGCCCGGCGCTCGCCGTAGCGCAAATTGGTCTCGACGCTCAGATGCGGGAACAGGCGCGCGTCCTGGAACACATAGCCTAGATGGCGTCGCTCGGGCGGCACGTTGATGGTGCCATCGAACAGCGTCTCGCCCGCGACGACGACGCGGCCGCGATCGGGGCGGCGCAGGCCGGCGACGCAATCGATGATCGTTGACTTGCCCGAGCCCGAGCGGCCGAACAGCGCCGTGACGCTGCCGTCAGGTACGTCGAAGGCGGCGGCGAGATCGAAGCCGTCGAGGTTCAGCGCGATATCGACCTCGATCACGCCGGCGCTCCGACGCGGCGTGCCAAGGCGCGATTGAGGAGTTCCGCGCCGGCCAGCGCCGCCAGCGCGACGGCGACGGAGATCAGGGTCAGGCGCAGCGCTGGGCCGTCGCCGCCGGGCACCTGCGTGTAGGCGTAGATCGCCAGCGGCAGGGTGCGCGTCTCGCCGGGGATGCTGGAGACGAAGGTGATGGTGGCGCCGAACTCGCCCAGCGAGCGCGCGAAGCTGAGCACGGTGCCGGCCAGCACGCCCGGCGCCATCAGCGGCAGGGTGATGGTGAGGAAGACCTGCCAGGGCGGCGCGCCCAGGGTGCGCGCGGCTTGCTCGAGCTTGCGGTCGACGGTCTGGGCCGAGAGTCGGATCGCCTGCGTCATCAGCGGAAAGCCCATGACGGCCGCCGCCAGCACCGCGCCGCGCCAGGAAAACGCGAAGTCGATGCCGAACCAGTCGCGCAGCGGCGCGCCCAACGGACCTTTGGGCGCGAACAGGATCAGCAGCACATAGCCCACGACCACCGGCGGCAGCACAAGCGGCAGATGCAAGATGGCGTCGATCGCCGCCTTGCCCGGGAAGCTGTAACGCGCCAGCGCCCAGCCCACCGCGATCGCCGGCGCGAGACTGATCGCGACGCTCCACGCCGCGACCTTCACGCTCAGCAGGAGAATGCCGACTTCCTCGGGCGACAGGAGCATGCCGCGCCGTTACTTCGGTGGCGGGCCGAAGCCCGCCTCCTGGAGCGCCGCTTGCGATGGCGGGCTCAGCAGGAAATCGAGGAAGGCCTGGGCGCGCGGGCTCCTGGCGTTGGCGGTCACGGCCATGGGATAGACCACCGGCGGGTGGCTGCCGACGGGGAAGCTGGCGACGACGCGGACCTTCGGCTCGACCCTGGCGTCGGTGCCGTAGACGATGCCCAGCGGCGCCACGCCGCGCGCCACGAAGGCCAGCGCGTCGCGCGCGTTCTCCGCCCGCGCGATCTTGCCCGACACCTGCTCCCAGACGCCGAAATGCTGGAGCGCCGCCTTGGCGTAGCGGCCGGCGGGCACCGAGTCGGGGTCGGCCAAGGACAGCCGGCCTTCGCCCAGCGCGGCGGCAATCGGGAAGTTCGGCGCCGGTGCGAGCGCGACCTTGCTGCCGGCCGGCGCGATGATCGCCAGCAGGTTGGTGGCGAGCGCGCGTTGAGTCTCCGGCCTGACCACTTTCCTGTCGACGACGTGCTTCATCCAGGGCTCGTCGGCGGAGATGAACACATCGCCCGGCGCGCCGTTCTCGATCTGGCGCGCCAGCGCCGAGGAAGCGGCGTAGACCGCAACGCATCGAGGCTCGCCCTTGGCGAACCAGGCCGCGCATAGCCCGTCGAGCACGTTCGACAGGCTGGCCGCCGCCAGCACGCGGATTTCCTGCGCCGCAGCCGGAATCGCTACAGTGAGCGACAGACTCACCGCGAGACCCAGACCCCACGCCAAGCGCATGCTACGACTCCGCCAGCCGTTATATCCGCGCGAATATCGTTATATCCGCGCGAATATATCGCACGCCGTCGCGCGGCGACGCAAGCGCCGCCGGCTTGGCTTGAGGGCGCGTTCGGCGTCTAATCGCGCGATGGCGACGCTCAATCTGCGCATCGAGTTCGGCGGGCAGGACGCGGTGGGTCCGGGAAAGATCCGGCTGCTGGAGCTGATCGACTCCAGCGGCTCGATCGCCGCCGCCGGCCGCGACATGGGAATGTCGTATCGTCGCGCCTGGTTGCTGATCGACGAGGTCAACCGCTGCTTCCGCAAGCCGGTGGTCGAGAAGCGCGCCGGCGGCGATGGCGGCGGCGGCGCCGCGCTGACGCCGTTCGGCCGCGCCCTTGTCACGCACTATCGCGCCATCGAGGCCAAAGCCGCCGCCGCCGCGACGCCACATTTGCGCGCGCTCAATCGCCAACTGCAGGCGCGCCGAAACGCCTCCCGCCAAATCGTGTAGTGTCCCGGGGCACAGCCGCTGGCACCCGACGATGATACTGGTGGGATCGGCGCCGTCGTCGGGAGAGTAGTCCATGTCCGAACGTCCACGCCTGCTCGCGTTGAGCACGGCCGTTCCGCCTTACACGCTCGACCAGCGCGCGGTCTGCGCGCGCGTGGCGCACGCGCTGGGCGGCCGTCTCGATGTCGAGAAGCTGCTGCCGGTGTTCGGCAATGCCGGCATCGAGCGGCGCTATTCCTGCGTGCCGATCGAATGGTACGAGCGAACGCATGGCTGGGCGGAGCGCACGCGGCTGTTCATCGACAACGCCGTGGCGTTGCTGGAGCGCATCACGCTCGACTGCCTCGACGAGGCCGGGCTGCGGCGCGAGGACCTCGACGCCATCGTCGTCGCCTCGACCACCGGCATCGCCACGCCCAGCCTCGACGCGCTGCTGATCGAACGGCTGGGCCTGCGCCGCGACATCCGCCGCCTGCCGATCTTCGGCCTGGGCTGCGCCGGCGGCGTCACCGGCCTGGCCCGCGCCGTCGACCTGGCGCGCGCGACGCCCGGTTCGCGCGTGCTGTTCCTGGTCGTCGAGCTCTGCGCGCTGACCTTCCGGCGCGACGATTTCGATCGCAGCAACATCGTCGCCACCGCGCTGTTCGGCGACGGCGCGGCCGGCGCCATCGTGTCGAGCGACGGCGACGGTCCGGCCTTCGGGCCAGCCGGCGAGCACACCTGGCCGGATTCGCTGGGCATCATGGGCTGGGACGTGCGTGACGATGGGCTGAAGGCGATCTTCGCGCAGAGCATTCCTGGCCTGATCGAGAACGGCCTGCGCGTCGTCTTCGACGACTACCTCGCGCGCAACGATCGCTGCATATCGTCGGTCGATGGCTTCGCCTGCCATCCCGGCGGCGCGAAGGTGCTCGACGCGCTCGAGGATTCGCTGGAGCTGCAGCGCGGTTCGCTCGAGGACAGCCGCGCCACCCTGCGCGACTACGGCAACATGTCGGCGGCCACCGCCCTCTTCGTGCTGCAACGCATGAAGGCGAGGCTGGCCACGCAAAGCACGCTGCTGAGCGCGCTGGGGCCGGGCTTCTCGGCCAGCTTCCTGATGCTCGACGGCCGATGATCGCAGCGTTGATCATCATCGGCCTGGTGGCGGCGCAGCGGCTGGGCGAGCTGGCGTACGCGCGGCGCAACACCCGCGCGCTCCTGGCGAAAGGCGCGGTCGAGGTCGGCCGCGCCCACTATCCGCTGTTCGTGCTGCTGCACGGATCGTGGCTGGTGGCGATCGTGGCGATGCTGCCGCCGTCGCCGCCGATCCATTGGCCGGCGCTGGTGGTGCTCGTCGTCCTGCAGGCGCTGAGGCTGTGGGTGATCGCCACCCTGGGTCCGTACTGGACGACGCGCATCGTCACCTTGCCGGGCGCGCCGCTGGTGCGCGGCGGGCCCTATCGCTTCCTGCGCCATCCCAATTACGCCGTGGTCGTCGGCGAGATCGCGGTTCTGCCGCTGGTGTTCGGGCAGGTTGGCGTCGCCATCGTTTTCTCGATCCTCAACGCGGCGCTGCTGTGGTGGCGCATCCGCATTGAGGATGAGGCGCTGCGGGCACGGCGGGAGCGGGCGGGTGCCTGAAGCGACGGCGCGCGTCGGTGTCGGCACGTGGATCGGCTTCCTGGCGATGTGCGTCGCCATGTTCATGGCGATCCTCGATATCCAGATCGTCGCCAGCTCGCTCACCGCCATCGGCGGCGCGCTCGGCATCGCGCATGACGATCTGAGCTGGATCCAGACCGCCTATCTCGTGGCCGAGGTGGTCGCCATTCCGCTGTCGGGCTGGCTGACGCGCGCGTTCGGGCTTCGCTGGCTGATGGCCGGCGCGACCATGGGCTTCACCGTCAGCAGCGTCGGCTGCGCCTTGGCCGGCGACTTCGCGACGCTGATCGCCTTGCGGACCGTGCAGGGCCTGTTCGGTGGCCTGCTGATCCCCGGCGTGTTCACCGCCGGCTTCACGCTCTTTCCGCCCGCGCATCACACCAAGGTGGCGACCATCGCCGGCAGCTTCGCGATGATCGCGCCGACCATCGGCCCGGCGCTGGGCGGCTGGTTGACCGAGACCGCGTCGTGGCACTGGATGTTCCTGATCAACCTGCCGCCCGGGCTGATCGTCGTGGCGCTGGTGGCGCTCTTCGTGCGCGGCGCGAAGCCGGACTGGCCGACGCTGTGGCGCATCAGCGTGTCGACCGTGCTGTGCGCGGCGATCTTTCTCGGCGGTCTGGAACTGCTGCTGAAGACCGGCCCGCGCGACGGCTGGCGCGGCCCGGTCGTGGTCGCGCTCTATGTCGTCTGTCCGCTGGCGGCGGCGGCCGGCCTCTGGCTCTGCCTGACGCGCGCGCATCCGCTGGTCGACCTGCGCCGTTTCGGCGATCGCGCCTTCTCGTTGGGCTGCGGCCTGAACTTCGTCCTCGGCGTTGGCCTGTACGGCGCCACCTACCTGCTCGCGGTATTCCTCGGCCTGGTGCGCGATATGGGGCCGCTGGAGATCGGCACGGTCATGGCCGTGACCGGCGCCGTGCAGCTGCTGGTGGCGCCGCTTGCCGCGTGGATCGAGCCTCGCCTCGACGCCCGCGGCCTGACCGCCTTCGGCTTCGCGCTGTTCGCGGCGGGCCTGATCGCCAATGGCTTCACCACGCCGCGCGCGGGCTTCGACGAGCTGTTCTGGCCGCAGGTGCTGCGCGGCGTGGCCATGCTGCTCTGCCTGCTGCCGATCACGCGACTGGCGCTCGATGGCTGGAACGACGCTGAATCGGCCGAAGCCAGCGGCGTGTTCAACCTGACGCGCGTGCTGGGCGGCGCCATCGGCATCGCGCTGATCGACACCATCCTCGAGCAGCGCGCGCCGCTGCATGGCGCGCGGCTGGCCGAACGCCTGATGGCTGGCGACCGCGAGGCCGCGCGCTTCGTCGGCCTGCCGCTGGAGCGCTTCACCGGCGTGCCGATCGGAGCCGTCGACGTCGGGACGCAGGAGACTGTGCGTCCGCTGGTCGAACGCGCGGCGATGACCCTGTCGTTCAACGAGGCCTGGCTGGCGGTGGGCGCCACCTTCGTGCTGGCGCTGCTGATGGTGCCTTTCATCCCGCGGCGCCGGCGCGGCGCGCTCTAGCGTCCGCGCCAGGGTCTGACGATCAGTGCCACGAGATTGGCCAGGCCGAAGACAACGATGGAGAGGGCCACGGCCCAGAACAGGCCGCGTTCGCCCAGGCCCCAGACATGCACCGCGAGCCAGCCGCCGCCGGCCACCAGCGCCAGACGCACGAGGGCGATAGCCAACGGCACGCCCTGCCGGCCGGCGCCCTGCGAGGCGAAGTTCAGCGCCATGCCCAGGCCGAAGAAGGCGTAGAATGGGGCGGCGCGCGTCAGGTAGGTCACGCCGGTCTGCTGCACCAGTGGATCGGCGCTGAAGATCGACATCCAGCCCTGCGGGAAGATCGCCGCGAGCACGCCCACGGTGCCGGTCAGCGCCGCGGCCATCAACGAACCGATGATGGCGACGCGCACCGCGCGCTGCCACTGGCCGGCGCCGACGGCGATGCCGACCAGGGTGGTGAGCGCCGAGCCGATGCCGAAGGCCAGCGGCACCAGCATGAACTCCAGCCGCGAGCCGACGCCGTAGCCAGCCAGCGCCGCCACGCCGAAGCCGGCGACCATGAGGGTGACCAGGATGGTGGCGAGGTTGGCGGTCAGCGCCGAGATCGAGGAGATCAGGCCGACACGCAGGATCGGCGCGAACAGCGCGCCCCGCAGCGAGACGCCGCGCAGATCGAGCGCGACGCCGGCAGCGCCGCGGCGCAACGCGACAAGCATCAGCCCTGCGGCGAGCAGCGCGGTGAGGATCGAGGAGACAGCGGCGCCGGCGATGCCCATGCCGTCCCAGCCGCCAATGCCCAATGCGAGCACGTAGGTCAGCGGAATCTGCAGCAGCGAGCTCAGCAGCATCGCCTTGCCGGGCAGGGCGGCGTCGCCGGCGCCCCTGAGGATCGCCGACAGCGCGAACATCGCCCAGTGGGCGGCGGCGCCGGCGAAGACCGTGTCGGAATAGGTCAGGGCGAAAGCCAGCACGCGGGCCGGATCGCCGCCGGTGGCCGAACCGCCGCGCAGGCTGCCGAGCAGGCGGTAGATGTCGGCGCCGAAGACGCGCATGCCCAGGGTGAACAGCAGCGCGAAGCCCAGCGCGACGATCAGCGCGTGCACGACCAGCGCGCGCGCGTCGGCGGTGCGCCCGCCGCCCGCGGCGCGCGCGATCGCCGAGGCGATGCCGCCGCCGATGCCGCCGGCGGCCATCATGGTCATCAGCATCAGCAGCGGGAAGACCAGCGCGAAGCCGGCGAGCGCCTCGGTGCCGAGCTTTCCGATCACCCAGGTCTCGGCGATGCTGACGCCGGATTGCGCGATCATCACCGCCGTGGTCGGCAGCGCCAGCCGCGCGATGGTCGGCACCGGCGGCGCCGAGAGCAGCGGATGCGGCGCGGGCGGCACGCGCGGGATGGAGGCGGAATCGGGCATGCGGGACTCGATGGCGGGACTAATGTGTGTATATGCACGAATCGCCGTCGAACGCCATACGCGTTCCGCTCATGCTAGGGTGAGCGCGACAGCGAGGGCGAGACGATGGCGGAGCGCGACGAGGACAAATCGAGGCCGATGGCCACGGGCACCAAGCAGCTCGAGACCGACCGCGCCATCGTCTGGGAGTGGCGCATGCCGCCGGGCTCGCGCACCGGCTGGCATCGCCACGGGCACGACTACATCGTCGTGCCGCTGGTCGACGGCAAGCTCGGCGTATGGACCGGCGCGCAGTACGTCGAGTCCGACATGAGGAAGGGCGTGTCGTACACACGCGCCATCGGCGTCGAGCACGACGTGATCAACCCCAATCCCCACGAGTACGTCTTCATCGAGATCGAACTGAAGCCTTGAGCGTCTTGCTCCCTCTCCCCGTGAGCGGGGAGAGGGAGCAAGAGGTGCTTCTAACCGCGGCGCACGCGGGCGATGCCGGAGGCCATCGCCTGCTGCAGCAGGCCGACATCGGTGGCGATCGAGATGAAATCGTAGCCGCGCGCCACGAAGCGGGCGGCTTCCTCGGCGTCGCGCGCCAGGCGGCCGGCGGACTTGCCGTGCTTGCGGCAGGCCTCGATGGTCGCGCCCTCATGCGCCTGGAAACGTTGGTCGTCGAAGGCGCCGGGGATGCCCATGGCGACCGACAGATCGTTGTGGCCGACCCACAGCACGTCGACACCGTCCATCGCCGCCATCTGACCCGCGCACTCCGCGCCGGCCGGATCCTCGATCTGCAGCATGACGATCGTACGGTCGTTCTGTGCGGCGAAGCGTTCGGCGAGCGAGGCGCCGCTCATGCTGTAACGATCCATCGCCAGACCCAGCGCCACGCCGCGCTTGCCCTGGGGGAAGTACTTCACCGCGTCGAGCACCGAGCGGGCCTGCTCGACCGAGGACACCATCGGCACCATCACGCCGTCGGCGCCGATATCCATGATGCGCGCGAT
>VGCZ01000010.1 GCA_016869975.1 Alphaproteobacteria bacterium | reverse complement strand
AGCGAGGGCTGCGGCCGCTCAAGGTGGAACGTCACCTCCTCGTCGCCGTTGACCGTGATGTCCTTGAGATTGAAGTACCACGCCTTGCGCGGGTTCTTGCGCAGCCGTGCCTCGTTCTTGCCGATCAGGCCGTCCCAGGTGCACTTCACGTCGGCGCTGGTGAAGGGCTTGCCGTCGTGCCACTTCACACCCGTGCGCAGCTTGAAGGTCAGGGCCTTGCCATCGGCGCTCCAGGCCCACGACGTCGCCAGATCGGGAATGATGACGTCGGGCGTGTTCTGCTTGGTCTTGGGGTCGAACATCACCAGGTTGTTGAACACCGACATGAAGGGCATGACGGTGGAGATTGTCGCCTCCTCATGGATCGAGGCGCTGGGCGGGTTGTCCATATGCGTGATACGGAGCGTGCCGCCGGACTTCTGGGCCGATGCGGTTCCAGCGACCAGCGAGGCGGCGGCAAACGCGATAGCGGTCGCGATCATGGTCAGCGGACGAGTCATCGTCGTTCCCTCCCGTCCAAGGCACGAGCGGGCGCGCTCTCGGTCGACGCGCTATGCTCTCGCCTGGAAACAGCAAGACACGGGCGTACCCTTGAGGAAGCCGTCTTCAGATGTGCGCGGCGCGGGGGAGCGAAGACGGCATGACGCTACTGACTGATTTCAACATGATCCAAATCGGCAGCGGTTTGGCCGCCGCCGTCTGTGGCCGCATGCTCGCCGACATCGGCGCGCGCGTGACCTGCATCGAAGCGCACAGCAGCACTGCGCTATTGGCGCATCTCAATCACGGCAAAGCCGCCGCCAAGCACGAGGACCTGTCGAACGCCCACCTGATCGTGCGCGAGGGACAGCCGCGAGATTGGTCGACAGGCCCTCACGACCTGGCCGGGCTCAGGCGTCTGAACCCATCGGCGACGGTCGTCACGATCTCGCCCTATGGCGAGACGGGGCCGCAGGCGAACGATCCGGCCGGCGATCTGACGCTGTTCTTCGCCAGCGGCATCGCGCGCCTGCTGACCGGGCAGATCGACGATCTGTCGGAGGCGCCCATCCGTCCGGTGGGCGAGCAATCCGCGTTCATCGCGGGGTTGGCCGCGGCCTGCGCCGGCATGCATGCGGCCCTGGGCGGTCGACCCGGCGCATGCATCGACGTGTCGATCCAGGAAGCGCTGGCGACGCTCGCCATGACCGAGCTGGCGCGCGTCGGCATGGGCGGTCGGAGCTGGGAGCGCAAGCGCACGAGCGACGGCAATGGTGCCACGGTGACGATCCTGCCCGCGCGCGACGGCCATGTCGCGATATCGCCGCGGGAAGAGAAGCAGTGGGCGTCGTGGCTGAAAGCGATGGGCTCGCCCGAATGGGGCGCCGATCCGCGCTTCGCCACCAAGCCGGACCGCGTCCGCAACTGGGACGCGCTGCATGCGCTGATGTCGCAATGGAGCGAACAGCACGCCAAGCAATGGATCGCCGACACCGCGCAACGCGCCCATGTCCCGAGCCTGCCGCTGCGCGACCTCGCCGAGCATCTCGACACGCCGCAGATGCGCCATCGCCGGTACTGGCAGAGTCGCGCTTTCGCCGGGACGACGGTCCTGACGCCGGGTACGCCATTCGGCCTCGGCGTGACGCCGGCGAGCCGGCAGCCGCACACGCCCGAAGGTCCGATGCCGCTGTCGGGCGTGCGCGTGCTCGACTTCAGCTGGGTGATCGCGGGGCCGACGACGACGCGCTATCTCGCGGCGATGGGCGCGGAGGTCATCAAGGTCGAGGCGCCCGGCGCCGGCGATCCCGGGCGCGGCTCGGAGTTGCACACGGCGCTGGGGCAGGCGAAGAAGGCCATCGTGCTGGATCTGAAGACACCCGAAGGTGTCGAGATCGCACGCGCGCTGGCGGCGCGCAGCGACATTCTGATCGAGAACTACGCATCGGGCGTCATGGATCGGCTGGGCCTCGGCGCCGAGACGCTGAAGGCGGCCAATCCCGATCTCATCTACATCTCCGCCTCGGGCATGGGGCGCACCGGACCGGACAGCCACGCGGTCGCCTACGGCACCTTGCTGCAGAGCTACGCCGGGTTCGCCGGACTGAACCGTCACCCCGGCGTCGCGCCGCGCATCGGCTTCGCCTGGCTCGATCCGATGTGCGCCCTGATGCTGGGCCTCATCGCCGCCGCCGCGCTGTGGCATCGCCGCCACGCCGGCGGCGTCGCGCGTGTCGATTTCTCGATGATCGAGGCGATGCTGTGGACCATGGCCGAGCCGCTGCTCGCGACCCAGCTGGGCGAGCCGGTGAAACCGACGGGCAACGCGTCGACACAGTATGCGCCGCACGGCGCGTGGCGCTGCGCCGGCGACGACGACTGGATCAGCGTCGTGGTGCGCACGCAGGCGGAGTGGCGGGCGCTGTGCGGGATCGTGCCGGGGTTGTCGGGCATGGCTGCGTTCGACCTCGATGCGCGCATGGCCGAGCTTGGCGCCATCGATGCGGCCATGATGGCGTGGGCCGCGCCACGCTCGGCGGCGGCCACCGCCCGAACGCTTCTCGATGCCGGCATCCCCGCCGCCGCGCTCGCGCGCTCGGAGGACCTGCTGAAGAGCCCGCACCTGGCCGCGCGCGCGTTCTGGGACCGCCACGACACCGGCGTGCTGCCGGGCCTGCCATGGCGCGCGAGCTTCGGTCGGACGATCGGCCCGGCGCCGGCCATGGGCGCCCACACCGATGATGTGCTGACCCGCGTCCTCGGGCTCTCGTCCGAACGCATCGCCGAGCTGCGCGCGAGTGGCGCGCTGGGATATGCTCAGAACTCGCCGCTGCGATAGGCCTCGTCCAGCCGCTTGGCGTCCTCTTCCGAGAGGTCCGGCCAGGCCTCGCCGCGCTTGCGCAGCTTGCCCCGGAAGTTCGGCTTGCGCTTGGCGTTGAACGCCTGCCGGCCTTCCTCGCCGTCGATCGTGGTCTGGATCAAGAGTGAGTTGATCAGGTTCTGCACGTGCCACGCCTGGTCGGTCGGCAGATCGCCGAAGCGCACGACGAACTCCTTCATCATGCGCACCGCGACGGGCGGCAGGGTGCAGATGTGGCGCGCCATCTTCTCGGCGCGCTCCAGCAGCTGGGCGTGCGGCACGACCTCGTTGATCAGGCCGATGCGCAGCGCCTCCTCGGCGCCGAACGGCTCGTCGGTCAGCAGGATCTTCATGGCATCGATGTAGCGCAGCTGCTTGGCCAGCAGGCTGGCGCCCGGGCCGTGGCCCAGCCAGCCCTGTGTCAGCAGCGCGAACTTGAAGCGCGCGTGCTCGGCGCTGGCGATGCGGATGTCGGTCGAGGCCAGCAGGATGTAGAGGCCGGCGCCCGCCGCCCAGCCGTTGACCGCGGCGATCACCGGCTTCCACACGCGCGGATAGTGATCGCCCATGCGGCCGTCGACGCCGGTCTTCTGGCCGTGCACGGTGCCCGCGAGCGGCCAGAAGATGCGCTGTGTGCGCAAGAGCTCGCGCTCTTCCTCGGTGATGCCCTTGCGCGGCGCGAGGTTGTGGCCGCCGCAGAAATGCGTGTCGCCCTTGCCGGTGAGGATCGCGCAGCGGATGTCGCGATCCTCCCACATGTCGATCCATGCCTCCGAGATCGCGTCGGAGGTCGGCTTGTCGAGGATGTTCGCCTTGGCGGGATTGTTGAGCGTGATGTAGGCGACGCCGTCACGCTTCTCGTAGTCGATGGCCAAGCGAACCTCCTCGACACCGTCGGCGGCTAGCGCGGCCGGCTGACCTCGGCGCGACCCACCACCATGTGATGCACCTCGTCCGGGCCGTCGGCGAAGCGGAGATGCCGCTGATGGATGTACATCTCGGCGAGCGGCGTCCATTGCGAGATGCCGGTGGCGCCGTGGATCTGGATCGCCTGGTCGATGATCTGGCAGACCTTCTCCGGCACCATGGCCTTGACCATGCTGACCCACACGCGCGCCTCGCGGTTGCCCAGCACGTCCATCGCCTTGGCCGCCTTCAGCACCATCAGCCGCATCGCCTCGATCTCGATGCGGGCGCGCGACACGGTCTCGAGGTTCTTGCCGAGCTGGATGAGCTGCTTGCCGAAGGCGGTGCGGGTCGAGCCGCGCTTGATCATCAGGTCGAGCGCCTTCTCCGCCTGACCGATCGAACGCATGCAATGGTGGATACGGCCCGGTCCGAGGCGCAGCTGCGAGATCTCGAAGCCGCGGCCCTCGCCCAGCAGGATGTTCTCCTGCGGCACGCGCACATTGTCGAACTTGATATGCATGTGGCCGCGCGGCGCGTGGTCGTGGCCGAAGACATGCATCGGCCCGAGGATCTGCACGCCTGGTGTGTCGATCGGCACCAGGATCTGCGACTGCTGGAACTGCGGCGAGGCCTCGGGGCTGGTCTTGACCATGGTGATCATGATCTTGCAGCGCGGATCGCCGGCGCCCGAGATGTAGTACTTCTCGCCGTTGATCACCCATTCGTTGCCCACCAGCACGGCGCGGGTGCTGACGTTCTTGGCGTCGGACGAGGCGACGTTCGGCTCGGTCATGGCGTAGGCCGAACGGATCTCGCCGTTGAGCAGCGGCTTGAGCCACTTCTCCTTCTGTTCCGGCGTGCCGACGCGCTCCAGCACTTCCATGTTGCCGGTGTCGGGCGCCGAGCAGTTCAGGGTTTCCGACGCCAGCGGCTGCTTGCCGAGCTCGGCGGCGATGTAGGCGTAGTCCAGGTTGGTGAGCCCGCGGCCGATCTCCGAGCCGGGCAGGAAGAAGTTCCACAGGCCGGACGCCTTGGCCTTGTTCTTGGCTGTCTCGAGCAGCTCGAGCTGACCCGGCGCCCAGGACCACGGATCCTTGCGCCCCTCGCCGAGCTTGAAGAACTTCTCGCTGATCGGCTCGACGTTGTCGGCGATGTGCTTCTTGACCGCGTCGAACAGCGGCTGGGCCGCCTTCGACATGGCGAGGTTGTTGAGTTCGGCCTCGAGATCGGGGCGGATTGGGGTGACCGCGGCGCGCTGGCTCATCGGGGTTTCCTCGGTTGGTGCGACTGGCTTTCTCGCCGCCCAATCCCGACAGACCGAACGAGCCGGGTCAATCGCGCAGTTGGCGCTTCGCGCGAGCAGCCTCGTGCTGCGAAACCGGCGCCCAGTGTGGTAGTGGATTCCCCCCAGCCGTCAGGACATCGCCATGGCCGACATCCTCGCTTTGGGCATCTCGCACTATCCCCCGCTATGGGGTCCGGACGACCGCATGGCCTGGATCCTCAAGCGCATGCTGCAGAATCCCGAGCTGCCGGAGGCGCTGCGCACGCCGCGGGGCTGGCCGGCGCCGATGCGCGACGAATGGGGCAACGACGAGGGCGCCTCCGCCGCCGCGCGCCACCGCGCCGATCTCGTCGCGCAGCTGGCGCGCACGCGCGCCGCGCTCGACGCCTTCAATCCGGATTTCGTGCTGATCTGGGGCGACGATCAGTACGAGAATTTCAAGGAGGACATCGTCCCGCCCTACTGCGTCAGCGCCTATGGCCGCTTCAAGTTCGCGGTGCCGCCAGGCAATGTCTGGGGCGAGTCGGACAAGGTCTACGATCTGCCTGGCCATCGCGCGGCGGGCAAGATGCTGGCCAGCCGGCTGATCGAGGACGGCTTCGACACCGCCTACGCCTACAAGCCGCTGCACCACCCGCTGGGCCACGCCTTCAGCAACGCCGTGATGTACCTCGACTACGCGCGCACGGGCTTCGGCTATCCCATCGTGCCCTTCGCCATCAATTGCTATGGCCGGCGCGTGCTGGCGCAACGCGGCGGCCTGCCGGTCTTCGACCGCGTCATCGCCGACGAGGACCTCGATCCGCCGGCGCCGACGCCGAAGCGCCTGTTCGATCTCGGCGCCGCCACGGCGCGCATCCTCGTCGACTCGCCCTACCGCGTCGCGCTGCTGGCCTCGTCGGGCTGGTCGCACGCCTTCCTGACGGCGAAGCATCACTATCTCTATCCCGATACGTCGGCCGATCGCCGCATGTACGAGGCGTTGCGCAACGCCGACTGGCCGGCCTGGCGCGGCTACTCCAGCACCGAGGTCGAGGATAGCGGCCAGCAGGAGATCCTGAACTGGGTGTGCCTGGCCGGCGCGCTGAGCGAACTCAAGCGCGCGCCCAGGGAGACCGGCTTCGTCGACACCTGGATCTTCAATTCGTCAAAGGTGTTCCTGATCGCCTGAACCGCGCACGATCCCGCCGCTCAGCGCGCGCATCAACTCGTCGGTCACGTCGTCGGCGCTCCTCTCGCCTCCGGGGTCGAACCACTCCGCGGCCCAAGTGAGCGCGCCCATGGCCAGATGGCCGCCCCGCGTGGTCGATGCGGTAGACGTGCTTGCCGTGGCGCTGGCGCGAGCGCGGGAACCCCGAATGCGCCGCCTTCTTCGTCAGACGCACGACGCGGCCGTTCATGGCCTTCGCCTGACGTGCGACATAGGTGTCTATCCGGGCGTCCCCTCCCGGTCTTGCCGAACGCGACACGATTCAGTACCTAACGCTTGTTCGAAATCGTGATCCCCTTCGTGCGAAGCGGTCAACCGGGTGCGAGATGGCGAGAATCACGTTCGAGACAGCCGATGGCAAAGAGCGGACCATCGACATCGCCAGCGGGCAGTCCATCATGCAGGGCGCGGTGCAGAGCAATGTGCCGGGCATCGACGCCGAATGCGGCGGCGCGCTGAGCTGCGCGACCTGCATGGTCTACGTCCCCGCCGAATGGGCCGCTCGCCTGCCGCTCAAGACCGACGACGAAGACGGCATGCTGCAGTTCTCGCCGCATGTGAACGAGAGGTCGCGGTTGTCGTGCCAGATCACGGTCGACGACACGCTCGATGGTCTGCGCCTGAAGGTTCCGGCGAGTCAGCACTAGCCGACGCCGAGGAAGCGCCGCGCGCCGCCCGACAGCGGCGAGGCGCGTCGCGTGGCGTCGACCGGATCGCGCTCCTCGATGGTGGCGCGCTACTGGGCCTGGAACCCGGCGCGCGAGAACGTCTGAGTCCCCTCGGCGAACCGATTTCGGCATCGTGACCACTGCGCGGTTGCGCGCTCGCCGACAGCACCGTACCCTCTTGCTCGACAGGGAGTTGCCCGTCGTACGCGTGTGATCCAACAAACCCGCGACGAATGAGACGCACATGGCCGAGCCGGTTCTGGCGTTGGATGACCTCACCGTGCGCTTTCGCTTGCGCCGCGGCGAGCTGACCGCCGTCGATGGCGTGTCCTTCACTGTGCATCGCGGAGAGACCTTCGGGCTCGTAGGCGAATCGGGATCGGGCAAGTCGGTGACGGCGCGCTCGATCATGCGGCTGATTCCCGAGCCGCCGGGCGAGATCCCGCGTGGCCGCATCGACTTCGAAGGCCGCGACGTGCTGGGGCTGAACGACGCGGAGATGCGCGCGCTGCGCGGTCGACGCATCGCCATGGTCTTCCAGGAGCCGATGAGCGCGCTCAATCCGGTGTTTACCGTGAGCGCGCAGATCTCCGACGCGTTGCGCACCAACCTCGGCCTGTCGAAACAGGAGGCGCGCGAACGCGTCGTCGAGCTGCTGGCACTGGTCGGCATCCCCTCGCCGCGCAAGCGGCTCGACAGCTATGTGCACGAATTCTCCGGCGGCATGCGCCAGCGCGTCATGCTGGCCATGGCGCTCTCCTGCAACCCGACCTTCCTGATCGCCGACGAGCCGACCACGGCGCTCGACGTCACCATCCAGGCGACAATCCTTGAGCTGATCACCAGCATGATCGAGCGCTTCGGCATGTCGCTGATCTTCATCACCCACAATCTGGGCGTCGTCGCCCATGCCTGCGACACGATCGGCGTGATGTACGCCTCGCACCTGGTCGAACTCGGGTCCAAGCGCGAGATTTTCCGCAACCCGCAGCATCCCTACACGGTCGGATTGCTGAACTCGATCCCCCGTCTCGACACCCAGGCCAAGTACCTGACGCCGATCACAGGCACCGTCTGCAACATGATGGACCCGCCGCAGGGCTGCAAATTCCACCCGCGCTGCGCCCACGCCATGGAGATCTGCAAGCGCGAGATTCCGCCGATGCGCGAGGTGGCGCCCGGCCATCACGCCGCCTGCCACCTGCACGGACGGCAGTGATGAGCGCCACCGAAACCCTGCTCGAGGTCAAGGGGCTGACCAAGCATTTCGCGTTGCACGCCGACATCTACTCCCGGCTGGCGGGCGAGAAGGCGCAGATGCTGAAGGCGGTCGACGGCATCGACTTCCATATCCGCCGCGGCGAGACCCTGGGGCTGGTGGGCGAGAGCGGCTGCGGCAAGTCGACCACGGCGCGGCTGGTGACGCGGCTGATCGAGCCGACCTCGGGCGAGGTGAAGCTGCGCGGCGAGAATCTGCTGGCGTTCTCCTCGTCGCGCATGAAGGAGGCGCGCAAGGAGATCCAGCTGGTCTTCCAGGATCCCTACTCCTCGCTCAACCCGCGCAAGACGGTCATGCAGATCCTGAGCCGGCCGATGGAGATTCACGGCCTGGCCAAGAGCTGGACCGAGAAGCGCGGTCGCGTGCTGGAGCTGCTGCGCCGCGTCGGGCTGGGCGTCGAGCACATCGACCGCTATCCGCACGAGTTCTCCGGCGGCCAGCGCCAGCGTATCGCCATCGCCCGCGCGCTCTCGGTCGACCCCGACCTGGTGATCGGCGACGAGCCGGTCTCGGCGCTCGACGTGTCGATCCAGGCGCAGATTCTTAACCTGTTCCGCGACTTGCAGGAGCAGCTGGGGCTGACCTACCTGTTCATTGCCCATGATCTGAGCGTGATCCGACATATCAGCGACCGTGTCGCCGTGATGTATGTCGGCAAGATCGTCGAGACCGGGCCGGCGGCGGCGATCTTCGAGAACCCGCTGCACCCCTACACCAAGGCGTTGCTGGCGGCCGTGCCCGAGGCGGATCCCGACAAGCCGCCGCCCAAGCTCACGCTCAAGGGCGAGATATCGACGCCAATCGACCCGCCGCCGGGCTGCCGGTTGTGCGGCCGCTGCCCGCGCGAGACGGCCATCTGCTCACAGGACGCGCCGCCGCTGGTCGAGGTCGGGGGCGATCGTCAGGTGGCTTGTCACAATCTCTGACGCCCGTCATTGCGAGCGAACGGCCCCAACAATGACGGGACCTACCGCTCCGCCAGCCTGGGATCGAGGATGTCGCGCAGGCCGTCGCCGAAGAGGTTGAAGGCGAGCACCGTGTAGCAGATGGCGAGACCGGGAAAGGCCGCCATCAGCGGGTGGGTCTCCATGTAGTCGCGCGCGGCGCTGAGATCGGCGCCCCAGTCCGGCGTCGGCGGCGGTGTTCCCAGGCCGAGAAAGGAGAGCGCCGCGACGATCAGAATGACGGTGCCCAGGCGCACCGTGGCGGTGACGATCAGCGGCGACACGATGTTGGGCAGGACCTGGCCCAGCGCGATCCGCACCGAGGAATCGCCGATGGCGCGCGACGCCTCGACATATTCCTTTTGCTTCTCCGCCAGCACCGAGCCGCGCGCGAGGCGCGCCTTCTCCGGCATGCCGGCGAGGCCGAGCGCCGCGATCAGCACGATATCCATCGTGATGCCCTCGAGTTTCCACGCCTGCGCGACCGTCACAAACAGGAGGTAGAGCAGCAATCCCGGGAAGGCGAGCAACCCGTCGACAAGCCTCATCCCAAGCGTGTCGGCCATTCCGCCCCAGTAGCCCACCAGCACGCCGAAGGGCACGCCCACCAGCATCGAGAGCCCGACCGCCAGGATCGCGATCGTCACGAGCCGCCGTCCGCCGTGCAGCAGACGCGAATAGATATCGCGCCCCATCCGGTCGGTGCCCAGCAGATGCTGCTCCGATGGCGGCGCCAGACGGGCGCGGTAGTTCTGCTTGGTCGGATCGTGGGTCGCGATCCACGGCGTGGCGATACAGGCACCGAACAGCAGCACGAGCATGACCGCGCCGATTGTGGCGGTCCGGCTTTTGCGCAACTCGTACAAGGCGTTGGATAGCGCGGCCATGAGGCGCTTGAAGAACGGTGGCGCTGGCGGCACGCGCCCTTCATCGGCGATATCGACCAGCTTGCCGGCGTCCAGTTCAGCCATATCGAACCACCTACGCCAGTTTGACGCGTGGATTGAGAAGCCTGTACGTCAGGTCGACGAGCAGGTTCATGAGCACGACGATGATGCCCAGGACGAGCACGCCGGCCTGGATCAGCGGGTAGTCGCGCTGCAGGATCGCCTCGAAGATGGCGCGGCCGATGCCTGGCCAGGCGAAGATGGATTCCAGCACCACCGTGCCGCCGAGCAGGTTGGCGAGCTGCAGGCCGCTGATGGTGATGGTCGGGATCATGGCGTTGCGCAGCGTGTAGCGGAAGATGACCCGCCGCTCCGGAAGGCCCATCGCGCGCGCAGTGTCGACGTACTCCTTGCTCAGCTCGTCGAGCATACTCGACCGCGTGAGGCGGGTGGTGAAAGCGGCCTGGCGGAAGCCGATGGCCGCCGCCGGCAGGATGAGGAACTTCAGGCTGCCCCAGAAGTCGTCGAACGGGCTGACGTAGCCGGAGGAGGGCAACCAGCCGAGGTAGAGCGAGAACAGCAGCACGCAGAGGATCGCGAACCAGAACTCGGGGATCGATATCCCGGCCAGCGACGTCACCTGCGCCCCGTAGTCGACCCCCGTGTTGCGACGCACGGCGGCGAACGTGCCGAGCGGCACGGCGATCAGCATGGAGAGCGAGATGCCGACGGCGGCGAGATATATCGTCGCCGGAATGCGGCTCAGCAGCTCCGTCGAGATCGGCCGGCGCGTCACCAGCGACTTGCCGAAATCGAACTCGGCGACGCGCACGAGCCACAGCGCGTAGCGCTCGTGGATCGGCCGGTCGAGCCCGTACTCCTTCCGGAGAATCGCGCGCGCTTCCTCGATGTCGCCGCCCTCGGTACCGACCAGCGTGTCGACGATCGAGCCCGGCAGCGCCTCGACGAAGCAGAACACCACCACCGTCAGCACCAGCACGACGGGGACGAGCTGGGCGATGCGGCGCAGGATGTAGGCGAGCATCGCCCGTCCCGCCTCAGCTTTCCATCCAGGTGCGGCGCATGCCGGCGCCCGTGTAGCTCCACGGCCCGGTGAAGGACGGCGCGTAGCCCTTCACCCGGGTACGATGGCCGGCCATCATCAGCGGCACGTAGTGCGTGTACAGCATCGGCAGGTCGCGGTTCACCAGCGTCTCGACGTCGGCATACATCTGCCGGCGCTTCGCCCGGTCGCGCTCCTGGCGCGCCGCGATGATGATCTGGTCCGCCTTCTCGTTCACGTAGCCGGTGCGGCGGCGGTTCTCCGGCGCGCTCGACAGGACGTTGCGGGCGAACCAGCCGTCCGGGTCGAGACGGTAGGAGTTCGCCGTCGAGTCGATGTTGTAGTCGCCCTTGCCCTGCTTCTCCAACATCACCGGCGACGGCAGGATCTCGAGCACGACGTTGAATCCGGCGTCCTTCAGCATGGCGTGCACGAGCTCGCCCGACTGTTGCATGTAGGGGAAGGTGTCGTTGGCGATGATGGTGAGCCGCTGGTCGCCGCCCTTCGCCTTCTTGCGCAGCGCCTTGGCCTTGTCGAGATCGAACGTGGACGACGGCGCTATGCCTTTCGGGTGCCATGGGCTGGATTCGCCATAGAATCCGTTGGCGATCGAGCCGATGCCGTTGAACACCGCCTGATGGATGCCTTCGCGATCGATGGCGTGAGCGATGGCCTGCCGGAGCAGATGGGCGTCGGGATTGTCCTTCTCCGACAGCAGGCCGTTCTTGAGATTGAAGAACATCATGGCCGTGCCGACCTGCGGCACCGGCCAGGTCTCGAACGTCCTGCCGTGATCCTTCTTGAAGGCCGCCGCGTCGGCGTAGGCGACGTTGTCGATGAGATCGAGCTCGTTGGCGCGTAGGGCCGTGAGCCGCACGCGGTCCTCTTTCTTGGGCAGGCCGATCAGCCCATCGAGATAGGGCAGTGAATTGCCCTCGGCGTCCGTCTCGTAGAAGTTCTCGAAGCGGACCATCTCGCATCGGTCGTGGCGGCGCCACGACTTGAACTTGAACGGCCCGCAATTGACCGGCTCCGTGTCGGCCTTGTCGGCGGCGCCCGGGGCCATCAGGTTCACCGGGTAATAGACGAGGTTGATGTCGAGCGCGACGTCCGGCTCCTTGAGGTGGAAGCGCACCGTGTGTTTGTCGTCCACCGTGACGCGCTCCACGCCGGACACCACCGAGCGCGTGAAGGCGTGGCTCGTCTTGGGATCCTTGATCCGCTCGATGTTCCACTTGACCGACTCGGCGTCGATCGTCTGGCCGTTGTGGTACTCCGCGCCGCGCCGGAGCTTGAAGGTCCAGGTCTTGAGATCGGCCGAGGTGTCCCACGACTCGGCGACGCCCGGCTTGGGCTCCATCTTGTCGTCGAAGTCGACCAGCCCGCCGGTGATGCCGGTCAGCGGATGGGAGACGAAATAGATGATGTTGCGATGGGTATCGAGACCCACCGAGTCGTCGCGCGTGCCGAAGCGCAGCGTGCCGCCCCGCTTGGGGTGCTTCTTCCCGGCGGCCGCGTCCTGGGGCGGCAACCCGACCATCGCGGCGCCTGCCAGCGCCGTGGTCGATGCGAGGAACCTACGCCTACTCTGTTCGGTGCCCTTTTTGTTTTCGCCGGTCATGGACGAATCCTCCCTGTTCGAGGTTTTTTGGGGCCGAACGTGGCTATGTGGTCGGTCGACTACTCGATGCTGCTCTCCAAAAGGGGACTACGCGATGCCGCTTCCATCGGACGGGGATACCCTTACGCGTGACTGACGATAGCCTGACGACATTGGCGGGAAAGTCAACGCCTCAACGCTCACGATCGCATCAGCCGCCCTCGGCAAGGCGCCGATCGTCCTCGGTCTGATATTGCGGCGAGGTATCGCGCGGCATGCGGGTGTCGTCGCCGCGCGTGGCCGCGGCCTGCGCGCGCCAGGAATCGTCGCCCCATGCCGCGCCGAGCCGCGTGATGTCGCCCGGCGTGGCGATCGTCTCGAACGCGCGCAGGGCCGCGCGCAGCACGCGCGCCTGGTCGGCGCGGTCGAACGGCTTGCCGGTGCTGTGGCCCAGCGGATAGTCGACGAACACCGCGCGCGGTGGCGCTCCAGCTTCGAGGATATCGAGCGCGCTGCCGAGGCAAAGCGTCGGGATGCCGAGGGCTTCGAGGTGACGGGCGGCCAGACTCACGGTCTGGTGGCAGACGGGTCACATCGGCACGAGCAGCGCGACGTCGATCGCCTGCTGCTTGAAGACTCCTTCAACCTGCGGGATCAGTTCCTCGCGCACGCGGCGCTGCGAGTAGATGCCGCCCATGCAGGAGATCACCGAATCGGCCAGCGCGCCGACCACACCGTCGTCGCGCAACGCGCGCAGCGCTGTCAGCGGCACGAGGCATTCGGGATCGCGCCGCGCGTCGACGAGATAGTTCTCGGTAATATGCGCGAAGCGCAGACGATCGACGGGCGTGTCCATCGGGATCAGCCGGATCGAGGCGTCGTCCTTGTAGTGGAAGGCAACCTGGCCGGCGGCGTAGCAGCCCGACGTCGTGAGCACGCCCATCCGCGACTGCGAGAGCTTCTTCTTCAGCGGCGCGAAAGGCGGCGGGGTGTCGGCGACGTACCAGCGATAGGCCGCGTAGCCCAGGCTGGCGTAGCGCTGGGTGATGGCATCGATGTAACGAACCGGTTCCATCGCCTCAATCCGTCTCGATCGGCAACGACGTGTCCTTCGCCCACTCGCCCATCGAGGCGTCGTAGAGCGTCAGGTCGTCGTAACCGAGCTGGTGCAGCAGAAAGAGATCGAGCGTGGCGGAGATGCCGCCGCCGCAATAGGCAATCACCTTCTTGTCGGGCGTGACGCCCGCGGCGGTGAACTTCGCCTGCGCGTCGGCGAGCGGGCCAAAGCCCTTGGTCGCCGGATCGATCAACGTGACGGCCGAGACATTGACGCTGCCCGGCACGCGGCCTGGCCGGCCGTAGCGGCTGGGCGTGAGCCCGGCATGGAACTGCGGCCCCAGCGCATTGACCGTCACCGTGCCCGGCTTGCCGATGGCCGCACGCACATCGTCGCGGCCAACGAACAGCCCGGCGCACGGCGCGGCCTTGAAGGTCGCGGGCGGACAGCCCTTGGGCGGCCCGCTCTCGACAGGCCGTCCCTCGACCTTCCATTTGTCGAAACCGCCATCGAGCACGGCGACCTTCGGATGGCCCAGCGCCCGCAGCATCCACCAGAAACGCGTCGCCCACATCATCGTGCCGACGCTGTAGAGCACGAGCTGCTTGCCTGCGTCGACACCGTGCCGGCCGAACGCCGCCTCAAGCTGTGTCACGTCGGGCATCATGAAGCGCAGCCGCGTGTCGTCGCGCGAGAACTCGCCCTGCAGGTCGAGGAAATCGGCGCCCGGGATATGCGCCTCCTCGAAGGTCTTGCGACCGGGCACGGCAATGTAGGGCTCGTCGACACCGGGCGGCGGCGTCTCGAGGTAGGTCGTGCAGTCGAAGAGGCGCAGATCGGCTTCGCCCAATCGTGCGGCCAGCGTCTCGGTGCTGATCAGGGCCTGCGGTTCGCGCATCGCTGTCATCCTCACTGGCCGGTCATCGCCGCGCCGCGTTCGTCGTAGGCGGCCGCCAACCGGCGCTTCGGATCGCGCTCGACCAGCAGCGGGCCGGCCCGCCGCTCATACCACGCGAGCAGCTTGGCTTCGATATCGGCGTGCGAAGCGCATCCGCCATCGGCCAGCAGGTGCGTGATGTCGGCGCCGCGCGCCGCGAGGTGGCGAGAGACGAGGATGGTGCGGTGGCAATCCAGCGGTTCGCGCTCGGCGCACATCAAGGCGAGCGGTTGGCGCGATGCCTCGTCGACCACCGAATCGAGCGCGGCGGCGAAGGCCGGTGCACGCGCCATCGCGACATAGTCGCGGGCGCCGCCCTGTGGCTTGCCGCCCAGCGCGTCGCCGTAGTGGCGGTAATCGACACCGGCTTCCTTCAGCGATACGCGCAGCCGCTCGCGGCCGAATTGCGGGAAGCGGCGCGAGTAGGGCGTCGAGCGCACGTCGGCGAGCAGCCGCACGCCGGCGTCGCGAAGCAGCGCCACGAAGCGCTCGATCGGATGGTTGGAGTGGCCGATGGTGAAAATGGTCATGCTTGCTGCTAAACGGCTGACATGAGCGTACCGCCAGATCGTGCCGACCGCGAGCGTCCAGCGCCGGTTCCGGCCCCGCCACCCCAGGGCTTCGTCCAGCTCACCGGCCGCGGCGGCTACACCACGCACAACGGGCCCTGGTACGAGAAGCACGACGAGACCGGCCGGCTGATCCGCGGCTTTCGCGTGCTGCCGCACCACCTCAACGCGCTGGGCATCATCCATGGCGGATTGCTGAGCGCCTTCCTCGATACGACGATGGGCAGCGCCGTGTGGCTCGCGACCCGGCGACGCGCGGTCACACTCAGGCTGCAGCTCGACTACCTCAACAACACCAGGCTCAACGACTGGGTCGAGGGCGTCGCCGAGTGCAGCGGTTTCGACGCCGAGGTGGCCTATGTCACGGCCCGCCTCTATTGTCGGCGCCACACATTGGCGACCGGCCAGGGCGTCTTCGCCCTGCTCAGCCCGCGCCGCAAGGACTGACACCAGAGGATCCATGAGCATCGCAGAGAGTGCGCCGCCGGCGCATCCCGGCTTCGGCGGCGAGTTCCGCACCATTCCGGTCGATCCGCCGCAGGGCTTCAAGATGATCGACTTCCAGCGCTTCAACGACTGGCGCAACTTCAACACCCATATCGGCCCGCTCTATTTCCGCAGGGGCGAGCAAGGCACGGCCGATGCTTTCGTCATGGGCCTGCGCGTGCAGCCCTACATGTGCAATCCCGCCGGCACGATCCATGGCGGCATGATGATGACCGTGGCCGATTTGATCGGCGGCATGGGCGCGATGACCGTCGCGGGCATCAAGGGCAAGTTCGCGCCGACGGTGAACATGAGCTTCGATTTCCTGGCGCCCGCACGCGAGGGCGACTGGGTCGAGGGCCGTCTCGAGCTGATGCGCCACACGCGCTCGATGCTGTTCTCCCACATCTGGCTGAGCACCGGCGACACCAAGATCCTGCGCGCCAGCTGCATCGTGAAGATCCCGTCCGAGGGCAAGTGGGCGATGCAGAAGACGCGGCCGGCGGACAGCCCGCCGGCCTAGGCGTCCGCCACCTCGGCGCGGAACACTTTCGCCAGCGCTTTCTCGCCCGCAGGCGTCAGGTCGACGGCGCGACCGTCGCTGCGCCGCCGCGCCCAACCCCGACTGAAGAACAGATCGGCGATCGCCGATCCCAGCGCGCCGGCGATGTGCGGGCGGCGCTCGCTCCAATCCAGGCACTGGCGCGCAAAATGCCGGCGGCCAGCCTCGGCCACGCGGCGCGCGCCATCGATGTCGACGCCGACCTTGCGGCAGAACAGCTCGCCGCGCGCGGTGACCAGCCAGTCCTTGCCCGGCGCCGCTTCGATGTGGCCGTTGCGCGAGAGCGAATCGGCGATCGCCATGCCGACCTGGCCGGCGAGATGGTCGTAGCAGGTCCGACAACGCCGCAGCCGCGAATCGCGCCGCCACGCCGCGCTGGCCGGCGCCGGCCTGGTGGGCGTCTGCGCCGCGCGCGCTGCCACCGCCATCACCGCCTCCAGCGCTTCGGCCACGGTGGCGTCGGCGAGGCGGTAGTAGCGATGGCGGCCCTGCTGATCGACGGCGAGCAAACCGGCGGCCACCAGCTTGGACAGATGCCCGCTGGTGGTCTGCGGCGTAACGCGGGCCTGGGCGGCGAGATCGGTCGCCGGGCGCGGCTTGCCGTCTATCAGCGCCAGCAGCATCGAGGCGCGTGCCGGATCGCCCATCAGGGCGGCAGTCTCGGACAGGCGGTTGGTCGTGACCATGCTTCGGCCTCCACCGAATTGTGTCCGCAAGCATACACCGTCGCTTCCGGTTATGTTTCGGCGACCGCCGAACTATCGGCGAGGGTAAGGAGTCGCGGGTGTCGGAACGCTGGCGGGCGCTGAGCTGGATCCTGGTGGCCCGAATCGCCTATGGCGTGCAGCTGCAGGCCGTGCCGTCGACCGCCTCGACCCTGGGCCGCGAGTTGTCGCTTTCGTTCGCCGATATCGGCCTGTTGATCGGCCTGTTCATGCTGCCGGGCATCGTCATCGCCGTGCCCGCCGGCCTGCTCGGCCAACGCTTCGGCGATCGGCGCGTGGCGCTGATCGGCCTCGCCCTGATGGTGCTCGGCGCCATCACCGGCGCGTTCGCCAACGGCTTTGTCGCGCTGGCGGCAGCGCAGGTGATCGCCGGTATCGGCGCGCTGCTGATGGGCGTGCTGACCACCAAGATGACCGCAGACTGGTTCGCCGGTCGCGATCTGCCGCTGGGGCTGGCGGTGATGCTCAACGGCTTCCCGGTGGGCATGGCGCTGGGCCAGGCGCTGTTCCCGGCGCTCGCCGAGGCGGCGAGCTGGCGCGCCGCGTTCATCGCCGGCGCCATCGCCGCCACGCTGGGCTTCCTGGCGCTGATCCTGCCCTACCGTCGCCATCCCAACGACCGGGCCCAGCGCGGCGCCGACGCGCCTTCGACGCGGCTGTCGCGCGGCGAACTGGCGGCGATGATCGTCGCCGGCATGATCTGGGCCGCCTACAACGGCTGCTACATGATTCTCGCCGGCTTCACCCCGGTCTATCTCGCCAGCATCGGGCTGACGCCGCACACCGCCGGCTACTTCGCCAGCGCGACCACGATGGCGAGCGTGGCCGGCGTGATGGCCGGCGGGCTTTTCACCCGCCGCCTGGGAAATCCCGACCGGTTGATCGCCGCCGCCGCCGTTCTGTGGGCGGCGCTGCTCGTGGCGGCGCCCTTCACCAACCCCTCGATCATGCTGGTGATTGCCGGTTTTGTCGGCGGCATTCCCGCCGGCCTGATCTCGGCGATGCCCGGCCAGGTGCTGCGCCCGCAGACTCGCGGTCCAGGCCTGGGCGTGTTCTTCACCTGGCTCTATATCGGCTTCGCCGCGACGCCGGCGTTGGGTGGCTGGATGGCCGACCTGCTGCACCGGCCCGAGGCGCCGCTCTACACCGGCGCCGCCCTGCTGCTCGCCGCGCTGCCGCTGCTGGCGGTGTTCGGCGTCATGCGCCGGCGCCTTGTTGGGACTTAGCGCCAGCGCGGATTGGCGATGGCGATCTTCTCGGCGATGGTCGCACGCAGGTGATCCATCAGCGCCGCGTTGCGCTCGTCGCGTTCGCCGGCGCGCAACTGCCGGCAAAGCTCGGCGTTGAGCGTCGGCAGATCGCCGTCGCGACCGAGCAGCGCCTTGAGTCGCTGCAGCTCGGCGGCGTCGGCCTGCGGGCCGCGCTGCCACTCGCGGCTCAGGATAGCGAGCGAGTTCAGCGCCACTTTCACCTGGAAGGCCAGCCGCGCGTCGAGACCTTCCAGCGCCGGCAGCGCCTCGTTGCGCAGGAACCCTGAAATGGCGTCGAGCAGTTCGGGCGCGGTGGGGCGATCCTGGGCCATGGCGATCAGCCCAACAGCTCGAGCAGGTCGACCTCGGTCTCGACCGCGCGCCGCCCGATGCTGGCCAACTCCATCGACTCCTCCGCGCCCGAGAGATGCTTCCACGCTTGCGTCATGCAGATCACGCCCCAGCGCGCCGTACCGAGGATCTCCCACCAGCGCGCGTGGTCGCGGTTGATCTTCGCCCCGCCGGCCGCCTCGTAGGCGTCCCACAACTCCTCGCGCGAGCCGAAGCCGCCGGCTGGCTTATCGACCGCGCCGAAGCGCCAGGACTTCACGCAAAGCCAGCCGAGATCTTCGAGCGGATCACCGAGATGGGCGATCTCCCAATCGAGGATCGCGGTGACGCCGCTTTCGTCGGCGAGATAGTTGCCGGTGCGGAAATCGCCATGCACGAAACTTGGTGTCGCCGGCATCGGCGGCATGCGCCGCTCCAGCCAGGTCAAGGCCAGCTCGAACACCGGATGCGGCTCGCGCGTGGTGTCGAGCGCGCGGCGCATGGTGGCGATCACGCTCTCGGCGCCGCCGATGTTCAACCGCGGCAACGCGCTCAGTGGCACGGCGTGCAGCTTCGCCAGGATCGCGCCGAGCTGGCCGGGGATGCGCTGGCGCGCGTGCTCGAAGCGCGGCGCGCGCAACAGCTCGCGGGCGATCGCCGTGCCGTCCACGCTCTTCATCACGTAGCCGTCGCCGACGCCGTCGTCGGGTCTGGCGATGAACAGCATCGACGGCGCCGGCACGCCGTGCTGGCCGGCGGCGCGCATCACGGCGAATTCGGTGGCGCGATCGATCGCCAGGCTGTTCTCGAAATTCTGCGGCGGCGCGTCGGCGGCGCGCGGCGGGTCGCGGCGCAGCACCAGCTTCTCGACCGCGCCATCGCCGAAAATCGCGTCGAAGCCCCAGGTCTGGCGCGAGGCGCCGCCGGAATGGCGGAACAGCCCGGCGATCCGCACCGGACGGCCGAAATGGCGCGAGCAGGCCTTGGCCAGCCCGCTTGCCAACTCGCTGCGCGCGTCGCCTTCGCGTGCGCCGTCCATTCGCGTTTCCCCGTCTTGGCCGCTCGGCATGAACGGTCATTCATACCAGCACGAGCGACGATGCCAACGCCAGATCGGCGTTCCGCCGCGCGGCTACGGCGGTTTTCCTGCGATCCCGCTGCGTGCTATGCCCGCGCCAGCGAGAAACGGGGGATTGTGCGTATGGCCGACACATCGCTCTGCCGCCTGAGCGCGGTCGAGACGGTCGATCTCTTGAGAAAGAAGAAGGTCTCGCCGCTCGAGCTGATCGACGCCGCCGAGGCGCGCATCGCCGAGACCGACAGCGCGGTCAACGCCATGGTGATCCGCACCTTCGACCGCGCCCGCGCCCGTGCGAAGACGCTGAAGCTGCCCGACCCCGAGACACCGGGCTGGCTGGGCGGCCTGCCCTTCGGCGTCAAGGACCTCAGCGACGTCGAGGGCGTGATCACCACCTTCGGCTGCCGCGTGCACAAGGACAACGTCGCGCAGCGCAGCTGCATCTCGGTCCAGCATCTCGAGGCGCTGGGCGGCCTGGTGGTCGGCAAGACCAACACGCCGGAATTCGGCGCCGGCGCGCAGACCTTCAACGAGGTCTTCGGCATCACCCGCAATCCCTGGGACACGCGCATGACCTGCGCCGGCTCCTCCGGCGGCGCGGCGGTGGCACTGGCCTCGGGCCAGGTGTGGCTGGCCACCGGCTCCGACCTCGGCGGCAGCCTGCGCACGCCCGCGAGCTTCTGCTCGATCGTCGGCTTCCGCCCCAGCCCGGGCCGCGTCGCCTCGGGGCCGGGCGTCCTGCCACTCAACACCTTCTCGCAGAACGGCCCGATGGGGCGTTGCGTCGCCGACGTGGCCCTGATGCTCGATGCCACGGCCAAGCATCACCCGCTCGACCCACTGTCGTATCCGGCCCCGTCGGTGCCCTACGCCCGCTCGGCCTCGAACCCCGTGGCACCCAAGACCGTCGCCTGGGCCGGCGACTTCGGCGGCGCCTGCACCTACGACGCCGAGGTCGAGGCGATCTGCCGTGCCGCCGCCGAACGCTTCAGGGAGATCGGCGCGACTGTGATGGAGAAGGCGCCCGATCCAGAAGGCGCGCGCGAGTCTTTCCAAATCTTCCGCGGCCATCACATGGCCGCCGGCAACGGCAAGCTGCTGCAAGCGCATCGCGAGCTGCTGAAGCCCGAGGTGATCTGGAACATCGAATACGGCCTGTCGCTCACGTCGGAGGATCTGCGCCGCGGCCTGATTCTGCAGGCGGGCGTGCAGCAGCGCTTCGCGCGCTTCATGGCCGATGTCGACATCATGTGCATACCGGCCGCGCCGGTGCCGCCCTTCCCGGTGGAGATGCGCTACGTCGAGGAGATCAACGGCCGCAAGATGCCGAGCTACATCGACTGGGTGCTGGGCGCCTCGATCGTCACAATGGCCGGCCTGCCGGCGGTGTCGATGCCCTGCGGCTTCACCAGGTCGGGCCTGCCTGTGGGTCTGATGCTGGTCGGCAAGCCGCGCGGCGAGGCCGGGCTGATCTCCGCTGCCAAGCTGTTCGAGGACATCATGGGCATCGCCAAGCGGCTGCCCATCGATCCGATCGTGCGTCACTAGGAGCGAACACAACAATGAACGTGCTGCAGCCGATGTACGGCTACTATCTCGAGGATCTCTCGGTCGGCATGACGGCGGTGTTCGGCAAGACCGTCACCGAGGCCGACATCATGGCCTTCGCTGGCGTATCAGGGGACACCAACCCGATCCATCTGCACGCCGATTTCGCCAAAGCGTCACGCTTCGGCGAGCGCATCGCGCACGGCATGCTGAGCGCGTCCTTCATCTCGACCGTGGTCGGCACCAGGCTGCCCGGGCCGGGCTCGATCTACGTCTCGCAGTCGCTGAACTTCAAGGCGCCGGTGAAGATCGGCGACACGGTGACCGCGCGCTGCGAGATCATCGAGATCGTGCCGGAGCGCAAGCGCATCAAGCTCAAGACCGAATGCCTGTGCGGCGATAAGGTGGTGCTCGACGGCGAGGCGGTGATCCTCGTGCCGACGCGACCGAAATCTGTTTGAGACGCGACGGATGAGCGGCATTCCCGTCTTCGACGACTGGCTCGACGTGACCGTGCCTTGGCACGGCGCGGTCGTGCCGCTGGGTAATTTCGACGGCGTGCATCGCGGCCATCAGGTGCTGATCGGCCAGGCGGCCGAAGCCGCCAAGGCGAAGGACGCGCCGGTCGTGGCGCTGACCTTCGAGCCGCATCCGCGCACCTTCTTCGTCAAGGACACGGCGCCCTTTCGCCTGACCTCGCCCCAGGCCAAGGCGCGGTTGCTGGCGCGTTTCGGCGTACAGGCGGTGCTGGCGCAGCGTTTCGATCCCGCCTTCGCCGCCGTCGCTGCCGAGGACTTCGTCGACGGCATCCTCGTCGCCGGCCTGCGCGCGCGTCACGTCGTGTGCGGCTACGACTTCACCTTCGGCGCGCGCCGCTCCGGCAATGTCGACATGCTGCAGCGCATGGGCGCCGAGCGCGGTTTCGCCGTGACCGTGGTGCCGCCGGTCATGCGCGAGGGCGAGATCTACTCCTCGACGCGTATCCGCGAGGCGCTGCGCGCCGGCATGGTGCGCGAGGCGGCCGACCTGCTGGGCCATTCCTGGGAGATCGAGGGCATGGTCGAGCAGGGCGACCAGCGCGGCCGCACCATCGGCTTTCCCACCGCCAACGTCGCGTTGGGCGAATACCTGCGTCCACGCTTCGGCGTCTACGCTGTGCGCGCGGCCATCGAGGAGAACGGTGCGTGGGCGTGGCGCGACGGCGTGGCCAATCTTGGCCGGCGCCCGACCTTCGGCAAGCTCAGGGAGAATTTCGAAGTCCATGTGCTGGACTACGACGGCGATCTCTACGGGCGCGCCGTGCGCGTCGCCCTAGTCGACTTCATCCGGCCGGAGATGAAGTTCGCCGGGCTGGACGCACTGAAGAGCCAGATCGCCGCCGATCGCGACGCCGCGCGGGAGATCCTGCGGGCCGGCTGATGGCCTGCACGAAATCCGCTGGAATCAGTCATCGCCACGACGCCACCGCGCGTCAGCATCGGCGCCATGAAACTCTGGCGCAAAACCTGGACCGTCTGCGTGCTATTGGCGGCGCTCGGACTGGCCACGTTGAGCGCGACGGCCATCTTCCGCTCCGACGCGTGGATCGCGGATCTAATCGAAAGCTTTCGCCCACACCTGCTTGTGGCGGCGGCGATGTGCCTACCGCTGGGCCTTACCGTGCGGGGTAGCTGGCGCACCGCCTTGGTCGCGATTTTCGTCGCCTGCGTCGTCGCCAACAGCGCGACGATCATCAGGACGGTGCGGGCGGCGACGCCGCCACCGCAGGAAGCGCGTGGCGGGATCCGGCTGACGGTCGTCACGACCAACCTGCTGTGGAGCAACACTCAGCACCAGCGCTTTCGAGACTGGCTGCACGCCGAGGCGCCGGACATCGTCGTCACACAGGAGACCACCCGGCGCTGGGCGGCGGAACTCGACAAGCTCGACCCGCTGCTTCCGTATCGCCGTCTGCCGGGACACGGCGACGACTTGGCCATCCTGTCACGGTATCCCTTCGAGATGGCCGAGCTGGCCGGCATCCGCCAGCACGGCACGCTGGCCATGGCGAGGCTGTCGGTCGGGCATCGCCGCATCGACCTGATGGCGCTGCACGCCTCGGTGCCGATCCATCCGGCTTGGCAAAAGGCGCGCGACACGATGTTCGACGACATCGCGCGTTTCGCGTGGCGCACGCGCCATCCCCTGATCGTCGCTGGCGACTTCAACGCCACGCCGTGGAATCGCTCGATGCGCCGGCTGGTCCGCGAGTCGCCACTGCGCCACGCGCCGGGCTTCTGGCGCCCGACGTGGACGGCCTATGCGCCGAATTGGATGGGCATTCCGATCGACCATGTGCTGGCCGCCACCGACTGTCGCGTCATCGACCGGCGCGTCGGTCCCGACATCGGGTCCGACCACCGCCCGGTCATCGCGACGGTCGACTGCCTGTAACGGCCGGATACCACTTGCCCTTATTCCGCCGGATTCCCTCCGATAGGCTGCCATGAGAAACTCGCTTGATAGCGGGTAAGGCCAGCCTCGGTCCGGACCCGGAAGCCGGATGGCTTGGCCCAGTGAGGAAACCAATGCTCCGTCAGATCGCTGCCGCCGCTCTCGCCGTTGGCGGGCTCGCTGCGTGCGTTCCGTACGACTCTGGCTACGCGCCGTACTCCAGCGGATACGGCGGATACAACAGCGGCTATAGCGGTGGCTATGGCGGCGGTTACGGCGGCTATAGCCAGCCGTACTACTCTTCGCCAGCGCCCGTCTACAACGCGCCCCCGCGGCCGGTCTATGTCTACAACAGCCCGCCGCCCCATCACCACCACCGCGGTGCCGACCGCAACCGCGACGGGATTCCCGATTGGAAGCAGCGCGACCGCAATCGCGATGGCATAGCCGACTACAAGCAGCGCGACCGCGACCGCGACGGGATTCCCGACTACCGCGATCCGGACCGTGGCCGCGGCTGGTTCCGTTAACCCGTCGGTTCCCGGGCTCCGCGACGGCAGGCTCGTCCGTCGCGGAGCGAGCGGGGCTTCTCAAGGGGCGGCGGCCGATCGGCGCTCGCCTTGACCCCCCGCACCCCCCTCCTTATGTTCGCCGCGATGCAACACCGTCGCGACAGGGCGGTTCCCGCCGCTTTCGGGGAGCGAATTATCGGCCCGGTCCGCTGACCGGCGGCCGGGTATTGCGCTGTTCCCACCGTCCTGCGCCCTAGCCGCGCCGCGACGTTCCCCGAGATTTCCGTCCGACGAGCCCCGCCTTGACCGCCGACTACCGTTCCACCGTCTTCCTGCCCGAAACCGACTTCCCCATGCGCGCCGGCCTGCCCAAGAAGGAGCCGGAGCTGCTGGCATTCTGGGCCAAGCTCGGCCTGTTCGAGCGCCTGCGGGCACAGAGCGAGGGTCGCGAGAAGTTCATCCTCCACGACGGCCCGCCCTACGCCAACGGCAACCTCCATATCGGGCACGCGCTGAACAAGATCCTCAAGGACGTGGTGACCCGCAGCCAGCAGATGCTGGGCAAGGACAGCCACTACGTCCCGGGATGGGACTGCCACGGCCTGCCGATCGAGTGGAAGATCGAGGAGGAATACCGGCTCAAGAACAAGGACAAGGATCAGGTCCCGATCAACGAATTCCGCCAGCAATGTCGGGCCTTCGCTGAGCACTGGATCGACGCGCAACGCACCGAGTTCAAGCGGCTGGGCGTGGTCGGCGACTGGGACAACCCCTACTCGACCATGGACTTCGAGGCCGAGGCGGTGATCGTCGGGGAGTTGGGCAAGTTCCTGATGAATGGCGGCCTCTACAAGGGCGCCAAGCCGGTGATGTGGTCGGTGGTCGAGAAGACCGCGCTCGCCGAGGCCGAAGTCGAGTATCACGACCACAAGTCGGTGACCGTGCATGCGCGTTTCCCGGTGCGCAAAGCGTCGCGGCCCGAGCTCGCGGGTGCCGCGATCCTGATCTGGACGACGACGCCCTGGACCCTGCCGGCCAACCGCGCGCTCGCCGTCGGCGCCGACATGGACTACGCGGTCTACGTCGTCGACTCCTGCGCCGAAGGCTCGGGCGCCAAGGTCGGCGAGAAGCTGGTCTTCGCCGCGGCGCTGAAGGACGCCGTCACGGCCGCGGCCAAGATCACCGCTCTCTCGCAGATCGCGACGCTCAAGGGCAGCGACCTCGTCGGCACGACCTGTGCCCATCCGCTGGCGGCGCTCGATCCGTTCTACGGCCGGGATTCAGAGGTCTTCGTCGGCGACTTCGTCACCACCGACGCCGGCACCGGCGTAGTGCACATCGCGCCCAGCCATGGCGCGGACGACTTCGAGCTCGGCCGCAAGCACGGCATCGCCGCCGAAGACTATGTCGCCGACGACGGTCGCTACTATCCGCGCGTGGCGCTGTTCGCCGGCAAGCGCGTCTACACCGACCTTGGCGCGCCGGGTGACGCCAACGGCGCGGTGATCGCGCGCCTGGTCGAGGCCGGCGCGTTGCTGACCAAGGGCTCGTTGACGCATTCCTATCCGCATTCCTGGCGCTCGAAGGCGCCGGTGATCTTCCGCTGCACGCCGCAATGGTTCATCGCCATGGACGGCAAGATCGACGGCATCCCCGGCACGCTGCGTGAGGTCTCGCTCAAGGCGATCGACGACACGCGCTTCGTACCGCCGGCCGGCCAGACCCGGCTTCGCTCGATGATCGAGCAGCGGCCGGATTGGTGCGTCTCGCGGCAGCGCGCCTGGGGCGTGCCGATCGCCGTCTTCGTCAGCAAGGAAACCGGCGAGCCGCTGCGCGATCAGAAGGTGATGGACCGCATCGTCGCGGCCTTCCGCGAGCGGGGCGCCGACGCCTGGTTCGAGAACCCGCTTCGTTTCCTGGCGCCGGACTACGATCCGGCTCAGTACGAACCGGTCATGGATATCCTCGATGTCTGGTTCGATTCAGGCTCGACGCACGCCTTCACGCTCGAAGGACGGCCTGAGCTGAAGTGGCCGGCCTCGCTGTATCTCGAAGGCTCCGACCAGCATCGCGGCTGGTTCCATTCTTCGCTGCTGGAGAGCTGCGGTACGCGCGGGCGCGCGCCCTACGAGGCGGTGCTGACGCACGGCTTCGTGCTCGACGAGCAGGGCCGCAAAATGTCCAAGTCGCTGGGCAACATCACAGCGCCGCAGGAGGTCTGCGACCAGAACGGCGCCGATATCCTCCGCCTGTGGGTGGTCGGCTCGGACTACTCCGAGGATCTGCGCATCGGGCCGGAGATCCTGAAGGCCCACGCCGACGCGTATCGTCGCTTGCGCAATACGCTACGCTACCTGCTGGGCAATCTCAGTGGCTTCGGCGACGCCGAGCGCGTCGCCGCCAAGGACATGCCGGAGCTCGAGCGCTGGGTGCTGCACCGCATGGCCGAGCTCGACGCCGAGTTCCGCCAGGCCGTCGATGATTTCGACTTCCACCTGATCTCGACGTCGCTGCACAATTTCTGCGCCGTCGATCTGTCGGCGCTTTACTTCGACATCCGCAAGGACGCGATCTACTGCGACGCCCCCGATTCGCCGCGCCGGCGCGCGGCGCGCACGGTGCTGCACGAGCTGTTCTCCTTCATCACCGCCTGGCTGGCGCCCTTCGCCTGCTTCACGGCCGAGGAGGCGTGGCTGGCGCGGCCCAGCGCGACGACCGACGGACGGGAAGAGTCGGTGCATCTGCGGACCTATCCGAAGATCCCGGCCGAGTGGCGCGACGAGGCGCTGGGCGAGAAGTGGCGTAGCGTGCGCGCGCTGCGCCGCGTCGTGACCGGCGCGCTGGAGATCGAGCGCAATCAGAAGCGCATCGGCTCCTCGCTGCAGGCGGCGCCAACCGTGTACGCCACCCGCGACTATGTCGCCGCGCTGGCCGGGCTCGACCTCGCGGAGATCTGCATCGTCTCCGACGCCACGCTGATCGAGAGCGAGCCGCCGGCTGGCGCCTTCACCCTGCCGGACGTGCCGGGTGTCGGCGTGGTGCCTGGCAAGGCCGCCGGCGAGAAGTGCGCCCGCTGCTGGCAGGTCCTGCCCGAGGTCGGCCGATCCAAGGCGCACCCGACGCTGTGCCTGCGCTGCGAGTCGGCGGTCGCCAGGCTGCCCCAGGCGGCGCAATGACCGATCCGCGGCCGCCGGGTCCGCCGATCGGGGTGCCGCCGCTGGTGCGGGCCGGCCTGGTCCTGGCGGTGGTCATCATTGTCGCCGACCAGGCCAGCAAATGGCTGCTGCAGGACATGCTGCTGAAGCAGCCGGTCATCGAGGTGATCCCGGGTTTCTTCAACCTGGTGATGGTGTGGAACCGCGGTATCAGCTTTGGCATGCTCGGCGGCGCCGGGGCGCTGCCGCCCTGGGCGCTGTCGGCCGTCGCGGTCGCCATCTGCGTCGCGCTATTCTTCTGGCTGCGTGCGGCGCGCAGCCGCTGGACTGCCTGGGCCATCGGCCTTGTCATCGGCGGGGCCATCGGCAATGTTATCGACCGCGCCCGCTGGGGCGCGGTGTTCGATTTCGCCGACTTCTACATCGGGCGCTGGCATTGGCCGGCGTTCAACGTCGCCGACGCGGCGATCGTCGTCGGGGTGCTGGCGTTGCTCGCCGAATCCCTGATGCCGGGCGCCTCGAAAGAACGGCGATGACGGTCGAACGAGGACGGGAATGATGGGACGGATCCTGAAGGTGCTCGCCCTGACTGGCGCCACGGTCACGCTCGGCGCGTGCGGCGCGTTGGAGAGCATCGGCGGCGCCAAGAAGGTGTCGCCGGACGAATTCAAAGTGGTGTCGCACACCCCGCTGACCATGCCGCCCAACGCCGACCTGCGGCCGCCTCGGCCCGGCGCGCCGCGCCCGGGCGACCAGACGCCGCAGGCCCAGGCCCGCGCCGTGCTGACGCCGGCGCCAGCGGCCACCGGGCGCGCTGGCGCCCGCCCCGCCGCGGCGCCGGTCACCGCGACCGGCAGCGCCGCGGAATCGCAGCTGCTGGCCCGTGCCAGCGCCGGCGGGGCCGGCGGTGACGACATCCGCACCCAGCTGAACCGCGAGAGCCGCATCCTGGCCGAGAGCGACCGTTCCCTTATCGACGCGCTGATCTTCTGGCAGGACAAGCCGCCGCCAGGTGTGATCCTCGACCCGGTGCGCGAGCAGGCCCGGCTGCGCGCGGCCCAGGCCCAGGGCGCCGACCCGGGCGGCGCCACGCCGCAGATCGAGCGGCGCAAGCGCGGCATCTTCGAGGGAATCTTCTGAAGTCAATTTCCGCCGCTACGCGCATCGAATCGGCGAGGAAAAGCCAAGCGGGGCCGTCACGCCGCGCCCCGCTACGCGCGTCGCGCAGCCCCTCGCAACTCCATCAAACCATGTCATTTCGACCAACGCGGCGGCAAGAGCCAGCGCGGCGGGCCATCCGTCGCAGACTTCGCCATGACGCTGCCACGTCCTAGCGGGTAGACTGGCCGCATGATCACCCGACGGACCGCGCTCAGCGGCTTGCTCGCGGCGGGCGCCATCGCCGCGCCGCGTATCGCTTCGGCGCAAGGCGCCATCACCTTGCCGCTACCCGGCCGCTTCGGCGTCGAGACCTTCTCGCTGGCCAACGGCCTGCGGGGGGTGGTGCTGCCGTCGGCGCGCGCGCCCGTCGTGCTGCACATGGTGTGGTACGAGGTCGGCGGCGCCGACGAGCCGGAGGGCCAGTCCGGTATCGCGCATTTCCTCGAGCACCTGATGTTCAAGGGCACGCCCACCGTCCCGCCGGGCGAGTTCTCCAAGATCGTCGCGCGCTCGGGTGGCCGCGACAACGCTTTCACCTCGCACGACTACACCGGCTACCACCAGATCGTCGCCAGCGACCGACTCGAGATGGTCATGGAGATGGAAGCCGACCGCATGACCAACCTCGTGCTGACGGAAAAGGAAGTCGTCCCCGAACGCGACGTAGTGCTCGAGGAGCGTCGCTCGCGCATCGAGAACTCGCCCGCCGCCCTGCTCGACGAGGCGGCGCGCGAGGCGATGTTCGGCCGGCGCGGCTACGGCATCCCGGTTTCCGGATGGCCGGACGAGATCAGGAAGCTGGGCGTGCCCGAGGCGATCGCCTTCTATCGCCGCTTCTACGCGCCCAACAACGCCATCCTGATCGTCGCCGGCGACACTTCCGTCGAGACCGTGCGTCGCCTGGCCGAGAAGCACTACGGGCCGATCGCGCGGCGCGACGTGGCGCCACGCACGCGGTCGGCCCAGCACGGCGAGCTACCGCGTTTGGTGGTGCGCCGCGACCAGCGGGTGCGCCAGCCGCAATGGGGCCGCGATTTCCTCGCGCCGTCCTATCGCATGGGCGAGACGCGCCATGCTTTCGCGCTCCAGGTCGCGGCGCAGATCCTCGGCGGCAGCCAGATCTCCCGGCTGTACCGCTCGCTGGTGGTCGACAAGAAGATCGCTGTCAGCGCCAACGCCGGCTACTCCGCCGGCGCGTTGGGCCTGTCAAGCTTCGGCTTCGGCGCCACACCCGCACCGCAGGGCGACATCGCCAAGGTCGAGGCGGCGGTGATGGAGGAGGTCGACCGCTTCCTGCAGGGCGGCGTCACCGAGGAGGAGATCACGCGCGCCAAGCGCCGCATGCTCGCCTCCGTGGTCTACGCCCGCGACTCGCTGGCGAGCGGCCCGCACATCTTCGGGCAAGCGCTGACCACCGGCCGCACCGTGGCCGACGTCATAGCCTGGCCGGAACGCATCGCGGCGGTCACCGCCGCAGAGATCGAGGCTGCCGCCCGCGCCGTCTTGGTGCCCGCGCGTGCCGTCACGTCGCACCTTCTGCCGGCGGAAACCTGATGATCAGCTTCGTTCGCCCGCTGGCCTGGCTGCTGGCCATCATCGTCGCACTGCCCGCGTCCACGGCGCAGGCCATCGACATCAAGCCGCTGACGAGCCCCGGTGGTGTTCGCTACTGGCTGGTCCAGGACTCCACCGTCCCGATCATCTCGATCAACTTCTCGATGGCCGGTGGCGCGGTACTCGACCCCGTCGGCAAGGAAGGCGCCACCTCGCTGCTGGCGAGCGTGCTCGACCAGGGCGCCGGTCCACACGACGCCGCGGCCTTCAAGACCCTGCAGGACGACGCCGCGGCCCGCCTGGGTTTCTGGGCCGGCGCCGAGCGTTTCGGCGGCTCGCTGCGCATGCTGCGCGACGCACGTACCCAGTCGGTCGATCTGTTGCGCCTGGCGCTCACCGAGCCGCGCTTCGACGCCGAGGCGCTCGAGCGCCTGCGGCGCGCGACCATCGCCGGCTTGCGTCGCGGCGAAGAACAACCAAGCTCGATCGCCGCGCGCGCGCTCAATCGCGCCACTTTCGGCGAGCATCCCTATGGCCGCCAGGTCAGCGGCACCGCCGCGAGCGTTGCGGCCATCACGCTCGAAGACCTCAAGGCCCTGGCCGCGCGCCAACTCACGCGCAACAATTTGATCGTGGCCGTGGTCGGCGACACCAACGCCCAGGAGATCGGCCCGCTGCTGGACCGCGCCTTCGGCGCGCTGCCATCGGGAGGCCCGTTGCCCGAAGCGCCAACCTGGGCGCCACAGCCACCCAAGCCCGGCGGGCGTCTCCTGGTGGTGCAGCGCGCGATACCTCAGAGCCTGGCGCTGATGTCGCTGCCCGGCATCAAGCGCGACGATCCCGACTGGTATGCCGCGACCGTGATGAACTACGTGCTGGGTGGCGGCGGCTTCAGTTCACGGCTGATGAACGAGGTGCGCGACCGGCGCGGCCTGGCCTACGGCGCCTCCTCGCGACTCTCCTATTACGCCAAGGGCGGCCTGTTCACCGCCTCGGTAGCGACCATGAACGAGCGCGTCGCGGAATCGATCGCGATCATCCGCGCCCAGTTCACCTTGATGGCCCAAGATGGTGTCACCGAGCGCGAGCTGACCGAGGCCAAGCAGTTTCTCGTCGGCTCGCTGGCGCTGACGCTCGACTCGACCGCCTCGATCGCCGGCCTGCTGCATCAGATGCAGGTCGACGGCCTATCCCCCGACCACCTGGGCCGGCGCAAGGAACTGCTGGAGCGGGTAACGGCTGAAGACGTGCGCCGCGCCGCCCGCCGCCTGCTGCGCGAGGACGCGCTAACCATCGTCGTCGTCGGCCAGCCGGTCGGCCTCACGCCAACGGAGTAGCTTCTGTCTTCCCCCTCGCCGCCTGCGGGGAAAGGGAGCCAAAAGCCCATTCCGCGCGCACTGACTCGTCGGCCTCCGCAGCCAGTCGCGACGATCTCTCAGCCTCGAAGCGCCCGGGCGACAGCCGCGCCAGCGCCCAGACGGCGACACCGCGGATCGTCGCGCTGCGATCGTCGAGCAGACGGATCACCGCTGCGATCGCGTGCTCGCCGCCGTCGCCGTTGCCCAGCGCGATGGCGATGTTGCGCACGAAGCGCTCGTGGCCCATGCGCTTGATCGCCGAGCCGCTGAAGCGCGCGCGGAACGTCGCGTCGTCGATGGCCGCGAGTTCGGCGAGGGTCGCGCCGGTCAGCGCCGCGCGTGGCGCGAACGCCGCTTCGTGGGCGGCCTGGGCGAACTTGTTCCATGGACAGATGGCGAGGCAGTCGTCGCAGCCATAGATGCGATTACCCATGGCGGCGCGGAACTCGCGCGCGATCGGCCCGACGTGCTCGATGGTGAGATAGGAGATGCATCGCCGCGCGTCGAGCTGGCCCGGCGCGGGAAAGGCGTCGGTCGGGCAGATGTCGAGGCAGGCGCGGCAGGTACCGCAGTGGTCGACCTCTGGCTCGTCCGGCGGCAACGCCAGCTCGCTCAGGATCTCGCCCAGGAACAGCCACGAGCCGTGCTGACGCGACACCAGGTTGGTGTGCTTGCCCTGCCAGCCGAGCCCGGCACGCATCGCCGCCGGCTTCTCCATCAACGGCGCGGTGTCGACGAACACCTTGAGGTCGCGCCCCCAGCGGTTCCACATCCACAGGCCCAGCGCCTTGAGCCGGCTCTTCAGCACCAGGTGGTAGTCGCGACCGCGGGCATAGACGGAGATCGCCGGCCGCGACCGATCGGCCAGCGCCGCCAGCGGGTCGTCCTCCGGCGCATAGCTCAGCCCCAGCGAGATCAGGGTCCGCGCACCGGGCCACAGCCGCGCGGGGTCGGCGCGACGATCAAGGTCCTCGCCCAGCCACCCCATACCGCCATGCCGCTCCAACTCGACAAAGCTCGCCAGACGCTGCCGCTGCGGCGCCGGCGCCGCGGCAGCGGCGAAGCCCACGGCGGCGAAGCCCATGCGCAGCGCCTCCGCCCGGATCTCCTCTCGGATCAGGGCCGGATCCACGGGCGCCCGGCGCTTGAGCCCGGGCTTGGGGTGTGTGGCCATGGCCGCTAGATG
This sequence comes from Alphaproteobacteria bacterium, assembly GCA_016869975.1. Taxonomy (GTDB): domain Bacteria; phylum Pseudomonadota; class Alphaproteobacteria; order Reyranellales; family Reyranellaceae; genus JAFAZJ01. The sequence continues at coordinate 93,282 of VGCZ01000010.1, read as the reverse complement.
CCCATGACTGCCGCGTCGCTCAAGCGTATCCTTGCGTCCATGAAACGACCCCTCATCGGCGTCACCCTCGACGCCGAAAAGCCCGGCGGCTACTCCAAGTTCCCTTGGTACGCGCTGCGCCAGAACTATTGCGCGGCGGTGATCGCCGCCGGTGGCCTACCGATCGCCCTGCCGCACGAGCCGGAGAACGCCACCGCCTATCTCGACACGATCGACGGGCTGGTGGTGACCGGCGGCGCCTTCGATGTCGATCCCTCGCTCTATGGCGATGGCGACCGCCATGACACCGTGGTCACCAAGGACCGCCGCACGGCCTTCGAGATGGCGGTGACCAAAGGCGCGCTCGAACGCGACATGCCCATCCTGGGCATCTGCGGCGGCCAGCAGCTGCTGCACGTGGCGCTGGGCGGCAAGCTGATCCAGCACATCCCCGACGCGATCAAGGACGCGCTGGCGCACGAGCAACCCAACCCGCGCGACCAGCCCGGCCATGACGTGGCGGTGGCCAGGGGCACGAAGCTGCACGCCATCGTCGGCACCGAGACCCTGGCGGTGAACAGCGCCCATCATCAGGCTGCGCGCGACGAGCCCAAGGGGATCGTGGTCAATGCCCGCTCGTCCGATGGGGTGATCGAGGGCATCGAAGCGCCGGCCTACCGCTTCTGCCTGGGCGTGCAGTGGCACCCGGAGTTCCACATTTCCGAGGGCGACCGACGCATCTTCCGCGCCTTCATCGAGGCCTGCGGCGGCTGACCACGCTCGCTTTCGCGGGCGACGCGGCGTATGTCTCCGCGCATGGAAGAGACCTCCCCAACAGCGGGCGAACGCATCGCCAAGCGCCTGGCGCGCGCAGGCATCTGCTCGCGCCGTGACGCCGAGCGGCTGATCGAGCAGGGCCGGGTGAAGGTCGACGGCAGGACCATCGAGACTCCGGCCACGCTGGTGACCGCGACCAGCCGCATCGAGGTCGACGGTCAGGCGGTGGCGGCGCCACAGCGCCCACGCATCTGGCTGTACCACAAGCCACCCGGCCTGGTGGTGACGGCTCGCGATCCCGAGGGGCGGCCGACGGTGTTCGACAACCTGCCGCACGACATGCCCCGCGTGGTCTCGATCGGCCGTCTCGACATCGCCTCGGAAGGCCTGCTGCTGCTGACCAATGACGGCGCGCTGGCGCGGCGCATGGAGTTGCCGGCGACCGGCTTCGATCGCCGCTATCGCGTGCGTGCCCATGGCCGCGTCGACCAGGCGATGCTCGACCGGCTCGCCGAGGGTGTCACCGTCGACGGCGTGCGCTACGGCCCGATCCGCGCCCGGCTCGAGCGCCAGCAGCGCAGTAACAACTGGATCGTCGTCACCCTGCGCGAGGGCAAAAATCGTGAGGTGCGCCGGGTGATGGAACATCTTGGCCTGGTCGTGAACCGGCTGATCCGCATCGGATACGGCCCGTTCAACCTCGAGGCGCTGCCCGAGGGCGAGGTCGCCGAGGCCAGCGCCCGGCAGGTCGATCTGGTGATGGGCGCCGAGGGCTACGAGGCCGATGGCCGCAAGCCCGGCTGGGCGCGGCCCACCGCCAAGCCGCACGCCTATGGCCGGCGCAAGCCGCCCAAGGACAGCGAGCCACCACCGCGCAAGCCCGAAGGTTGGCGCGGCCCGACACGGCCACGGCGCACCTTGGCCGATAAACGATGACCGCGCCGCGTATCGCCGGCGGCCGTCATCGTGGCCGACCGCTCGCCGTGCCCGAGGGCCGCGAGGTGCGGCCCACCGCGTCGCGCGTGCGCGAGTCGCTGTTCAACATCCTGCTGCACGCCGGCTGGGGCGACGGCGGCACCTCGCCACTGCCCGGCGCGCGCGTGCTCGACGCCTTCGCCGGCGCCGGCATCCTCGGGCTTGAGGCGCTCTCGCGTGGCGCGGCGCATGCCAGCTTCATGGACAAGGCGCCCGAGGCGGTACGCATCGTCGGCGACAACGCGCGCACCCTGAAGGAGACCGAGAACGTCAAGGTGATGCGCGCCGACGCCACACAGCCACCGACTGCGCCGCCCTCGGCGGCTTGCGACCTTGCCTTCCTCGACCCGCCCTACTTCTCCGACCTCGGCCCCAAGGCGCTCGCCGCGCTGGCACGCGCCGGCTGGCTGGCCCCAGGCGCGATCTGCAGCCTGGAGGTGGCGTACAAGCAGGATGTCGCCGCGCCCGAAGGCTTCACGCCGCTCGACGAGCGGCGCTACGGCAAGGCCAAGCTGCTGTTCTTCCGCTACGGCGCGCCGCCGTGAACGCCCATCCCGTCTTCCTCTTCCGCCACGGCGAGACCGAGTGGAACGCGTCTGGCCGCATCCAGGGCCGGCTCGATTCGCCGCTGACCGCGCGCGGCCGCGCGCAAGCGCGCGCCATGGGGCTGACGCTGAAGCGGATAGCCGGCGCGGCCTGCGCCGAGATACTGCTCTACGCCAGCCCGCTGGGCCGCGTACGCGAGACGGTGACGCTCGCCGCCGAGGCGGCCGGGCTCGACATCGCGCACTGCCGCTTCGATGCCACGCTCGCCGAGGTGACCTGGGGCGAATGGGACGGCATGACCCGCGCCGAGATCGACCACCGGACGCCCGGCGCCATGGCCGAGCGTGAGCGTGCCAAGTGGCGGCACCTGCCGCCGGGCGGCGAGAGCTACGAAGCGGCGGCGCGGCGGGTGCGACCGTTCCTCGACGCCGTGGTGGCCAGCGCCGCTCAACGGCCGGTGGCGCTGTTCAGCCACGGCGCCCTGGGTCGCGTGCTGCGCGGCCTCTACATGGCGCTGCCAGGCGAGAAGATCGTCGACCTCGACGAGCCGCAGGACGCGTTCTATCGCCTGCAGGCCGGCGCCGTGGCGCGCATCGACACCTCCGGCTAGTCTGCCGTCATGGCCAAAGGCAAGTACGCCCATCTCACGCAACTCGGCGCCGCGACGGTCCTGCCGGCCTCGCCCGAGGAAGCGCGCCTCGAGACCGTGCCCAATCCGCAGCCGCGCGAGATCTATCTCGTACGCTTTACGGCGCCGGAATTCACCTCGCTCTGCCCGATGACCGGCCAGCCGGACTTCGCCCATCTGGTGATCGACTACGCGCCGCGCGCGCGGCTGGTCGAGAGCAAGTCGCTGAAGCTGTTTCTCGGATCGTTCCGCAACCACGGCGCCTTCCATGAGGATTGCACCGTGATGATCGGCAAGCGGCTGAAAGCGGCGATGGCGCCGCGCTGGCTGCGCATCGGCGGCTACTGGTATCCGCGCGGTGGCATGCCGATCGACGTCTTCTGGCAGACCGGCCGGCCGCCCGCCGGGCTGTGGCTGCCGGACCAGGGCGTGCCGCCCTATCGCGGCCGCGGCTGATGTGCGCCGTCATTATCCCGAGCGCGGCGAGGAACCTTTTTGTCACGAGGACTCCGGTCTCAGGAGATTCCTCGCTGCGCTCGGAATGACGGCGCGGGCTCCCTCGCCGATGGACCTCGCGCTGGAGCAGGCGCGGCTCGCCGGCGCGCGGGGCGAGGTGCCGATCGGCGCAGTGATCCTGGCTCCGGATGGTACGGTGCTGGCGGCCGAGGGCAATCGTACCGAGGAACTGCGCGATCCCACCGCGCATGCCGAGCTGCTGGCGATCCGCGCGGCGGCGGCGAAGCTCGGCGCGCCGCGTCTGGTCGACTGCGATCTCTACGTCACGCTCGAGCCCTGCCCCATGTGTGCCCAGGCGATCGGCTTCGCGCGTATCCGGCGCCTGTACTACGGTGCCGCCGATCCCAAGGGCGGCGGCGTCGAAAACGGCGCGCGCATCTTCGACCAGGCGAGCTGCCATCACCGGCCCGAGGTCTACTCGGGCATCGGCGAGAGCGAGGCGGCGGCGTTGCTGCGGTCTTTCTTTCAGGAGCGCCGCTAAGCGCCGATTGAGGTGATCCGCGCCTCGGTGGCGACTTTCTCACCTTTGGCGAGGCAGATCGCCGTCCATGTATCACCCTTCTCCTCGACGCGGATCGTGACTGTGTCGTCCCAGAAGATCGGCCGGCGGAAATAGATCTCGATATCGAGCGCGCGCGGCGCGAAGCGCTTCCAGATCTCGGCCATGAGATAGCGTACGCCCATGCCGCCGCCGATGATCGGCGCGCGAAAGCCGGCCTTGATCGCCGCCTCGGGCACCGAGTGGATCGGGTTGATGGCTTCCGAGTCGTAGCCCTTCACCATCTCGGGCGTGAGCGTCACCTCCCGCAACATCCTCAGTGCGGCGACGTCGCCAACCACCGGCGGCGCGGCGTCACCCGCGCCGCGCACGCCAGCCTTGTCAGGATCGGGTCTGAGCGAGCGGCGGCTGGCCAACACCGCGCGTGCGCCGTCTCCCGCCCTGAACCAGGTCTCGCTGATCGCGACCTTGCCGCGCGGCACCGGGCTGACATCGAGGATCCTGCCGCTGACGGTCAAGGCCTCGTCGAGGCGCAGCGGTGCACGCTGCATTAGTCGCTGCGCCATGTTGACCGTGCCGTTGGCATGCACGCCGTTGCGCACGCCTTCGGCGATGGCGCGCGAGATGAAGGTCGTGGGATCGACCATGGCGCCATAGATCGCCGGGTCGATGCCACAGGTGGTGAGCGCACGATGCTCGACGGCGCTCTCCACCGTCATCACCCGATCGGCGAAGGTCAGGCCGGTATAGGGCTCGATCCACTGGTTCATGGTCTACTCCAGGAAACGCGTGGCCGCTGCGGCGATGTCGGTCGCACGCTCCCACGACATGCAGAAGCGGCCATTGGGAATGATCTCGACGCGCACATCGGCGAGCTTCGCGCTGACGAGCGCGCGGTGCTTGCCGTAGATGAAATGCTCGCCGTAGAGCATCAGCGTCGGTTGCTTCACCCGCGCTGCAGTGCCCAGCGTGTCGAACTTGCCAAGCGCGCCCATCGCCTGCCAGCGATCGCGGCCGATCTGGAACTGCGCGACGTTGATGCGGTCCATCCAATCCTGTGTCGGCCGCATCGGCGCGTGCTCGGGATCATTGGTCAGCAGATACTCGATGCTGCGCGGCGCCGGAAAGCCGGTGGCATCGGTCGGTCGCACGCGCTGGATGTCGGCGATGTCGTTCTTCGCGTTCGTCGCGTCGGTGAAGTACGGTGTGTTGACCAGCACGATCCTGTCGATGCGCGCCGCATGGCCGGCGGCGAGCGCCAGCGATGTCGCGGCGCCGACCGCTTCGCCCATGGCGCTGAAACGCTCGATCTTCAGCGCGTTCATCACCTCCAACGCGGCGCGCGCGTAATCCTCGATCGCCGGCTGCCAGTCGATGTGATCCGACATGCCGTGGCTCGGGTAGTCGATCGCCACGACGCGGAACCTCGGCGCCAGCGCAGCGATCAGCTCGAGCATCAGCGCCGAGCTCTGCTGATTGATATGGGTGAGCATGATCACCGGCCCCGCGCCGGCGGTGCGATAATGGATCTGGCCGGCGAAGGTGTCGGCCAATCCCCGTGCTATCTTCATGGCGTCCCTCTTTCGGATGGGTTCTACCATGGACCGCAAATGGACCGCGCCCGGTTCGGCGCTGATCGTGATCGACATGCAGAACGACTTCTGCCCCGGCGGCGCGCTCGCCGTGCCGCTCGGCGACACGATTATTCCCGCCGTGAACCGGCTGATCGCGTCGGCCGATCTCGTGGTGCTGACCCAGGACTGGCATCCGCGAGGGCACGGCTCCTTCGCCTCATCCCACGCCGGCCGTCAGCCCTTTGAGACCATCGCCGTCCCCTATGGCCCGCAGACCCTGTGGCCCGACCACTGCGTGCAGGGCACACTTGGCGCGGCTTTCCATCCGGCGCTCGACACGACGCCAGCGGCGCTCGTTGTGCGCAAGGGCATGCGCGCCGCCGTCGACTCCTACTCCGCTTTCTTCGAGAACGACCGACGCACGCCCACGGGACTCGACGGCTGGCTGCGCGCCCGCGGCGTCGAGCGGGTGCTGCTATGCGGCCTGGCCTACGATTTCTGCGTGGCCTATTCGGCGCTCGACGCGGTACGGCTGGGCTTCGCGACCACGGTCATCAACAACGCTTGCGCGGCGATCGATCTCAACGGCAGTCGAGCGACACAGGACGGTGCGATGCGCGCCGCAGGAGTCGACATTCAAACTGTAGTCTTCTGACAATATCTATCGCCATCCACGACCAGTAGTTGCATGCTCCACCCAGGCGACGAGCCTGCAGAGGAGGGGGCCATGGCAGTGTTCGGCGGCGGCGCGGTTGACATCCGGGCGAAAGCAGCAGGGCGCTTGTGGCGTGCGACGCTGGACGAGCGCAACGCACCTGACAGCGCACAGCGCATGAAGATGCGGGTCGAGCGCCTTTCGCGGAAAACCACGGAAAGCAGCCGACCGACGTCGATCGAGTTGGTGCCGCGCATAGGCCTCGAGCGTGTGATCGGCCGGCGCGACTTCGCCGACATCTCCTTTCTCGAACGTGCGCTGGCGGTGTCGCGGACCGTGGCCTTCGTGCGCATCGGGCGCGGCGGTTCGGGCACCGGCTTCATGGTCTCACCGCGGCTGTTGATGACCAACAACCACGTCCTGAGCTCAACTGCAAACGCAGCAGACAGCGAGGCGATCTTCGATTTCCAGCTCGACCGCCTGGGGGCGCCGATGGCGACGCGCCGGTTCGCCCTGCTACCCAACGAATTCTTCGCCACGGATGAGGGGCTAGACTTCACTTTGGTCGCCGTGTCGGAGACCGCCAAGGACGGCGGCAAGCTTTCGGCCTATGGCTGGAACAAGCTGTACGGCGAGCAAGGCAAGGCGGTGAAGGATGATCCGGTCAACATCATCCAGCACCCACTGGGCCAGCCCAAACAACTGGTGCTGCGCTCCAACCGCGTCGTCGCGTTGCCCGACAAGACTCCGTTCATCCACTACGAGACCGACACAGAGCCAGGATCGTCGGGATCGCCCGCCTACAACGACCAGTGGGAAGTCATTGCCCTGCACCATGCCGGGGTGCCCGAGCTCGATGAAGACGATAATCCGGTGAGCGACAGCCAGGGGCGCATCAAATGGGTCGCCAACGAAGGCATTCGCGTCAGCTCGCTCGTGAAAGCAATCACAGCGTTGACCCTGAGCGGCAAGCAGAAAGACATGCGCGACGAGATGCTGAGTGCGCAGCCGCCGGATCTGCTCGAACTTGCACACGCCCGCCTGCCAGGGCCTTTGGTGCCATCCATCGACAGCAGCATCGTCGCGCCGCCCCCGGGCGGCGGCGCGGTATCGATTACCATCCCGCTTACCATTACCGTGTCGCTGGGCAATGCGCTGGCCCCGCAAGCGATCACGGCTACTGTGCCCTCAGTTGCCGCCACGGGCGGCGCGACCGATGGCCAGCCGACCGCTGCCTCGCCCTCGACCACCGTGCCCGGTCTCAGCGAGGCCTTGGCCCTGCTGGAGCGCAACAGGGGTAGGCAATATTTTGACAAGGCCGCCGACGATGAGGACAAGGCCAGTTACTACCGGTCGATCGCGCTAACCGCGGCACCCGGCAAGTTCTACGACGACCTCGCGGCACTGGTGACGTCAACGCACAAGAAGAAGCCGAAGTACAAGCCGTCGCGCGAACTCTATCCCTGGATCGACCTGATCCCCGGCAGGAGAGAACCCACGGTCAAGAGCATCTACTCTGGCCGCGAGTTCCTTGCCTCCGAAGTCATCCGCCAAGAGGTCATGCTGGAGAACCGGCGCGAGGCGATCGAGGCGCAGAGTGAGCAAGAATCGACTCGGCCGGCCGAGCGTGTCTTGCTCGAGCGCGAGCTCGCCTTCCTGGAAGCGCAGGCGCCGTTCAATTGCGAGCACGTCGTGCCACAATCGTGGTTTACCAAGAAGGAACCGATGCGCGGCGACCTGCATCACCTCTTCGCCTGCGAGTCGAACTGCAACAGCTTCCGCGGCAACACGCCCTACTTCGACTTCACCGATGTCGAGGAAGCGTTACGCGACGAATGCGGCCGGCGCGAAAGCGGCGGCGCGGCGCGCGTGCACGGCTTCGAGCCGGAGGCCGGCAAGGGCGCGGTGGCGCGTGCAACCCTGTACTTTCTCCTGCGCTATCCCGGCAAGATCGAGGACCACGAATTCGACCGGGAGCGCGTCGCCATCTTGCTGCGCTGGCACGCTGCGGAGCCGCCCGATCTCTACGAGAAGCACCGCAACCAGGCCATCTTTGCAGTCCAGGGCAACCGCAACCCGTTCATTGATCACCCCGATTGGGCTGCCCGGGTCGACTTCTCAGGCGGCTTCTAGAGCCAGGCTTCCGCCGCGATTGCGCCGGAATCCACAGGCAAAGAGCGGCCCGCCGGGCCTTCCTCCTGCCCGGCGCCTGCTCTACTCTGGCCAAAACGAAAGCGGCCCCTCGATGCATTACCGTCAGGAACTCGACGATCTGTTCGCCGACCGCGTCGGCGATCGTGGTCTTTCGCGCGCGGCCTATGCCGCCGAGCTGGAGCGCGCGACGCCGGCGCTTGAAAAGCTGCGCCGGCGGCACGCCGATGGCTCGCTGCCGCTCTTGCGCCTGCCGGCGGCGCGCGACGATCTGGCGGCGCTGAAGCCGCATGCCGAGCATTTGCGCCAGTTCGAGCATGCCGTGATCCTCGGCACAGGCGGCTCCAGCCTCGGCGGCCAGACGCTCGCGGCCATGACCGATATCGGCTTCGGGCCTGCGCGCGGCGGTCCGAAGCTGTGGTTCATGGACAACATCGACCCGGACACCTTCAACGAATTGCTGACCCGGCTCGACCTGAACAAGACCGCCTTCATCGCCATCTCGAAGTCGGGCAGCACGGCCGAGCCGTTGCTGCTGCTCTTCACCGCGCTCGAGGCGCTGGAGGCCAAGCTCGGCAAGACCAGGCTGGCCCGGCACCTGATCGCCATCACCGAGAACACCGACAATCCCCTGCGCCGTATCGCCAAGCGCATCGGTTGCCCGATCCTCGACCACGATCCCAAGGTCGGCGGTCGCTATTCGGTGTTATCGCTGGTCGGCCTGCTGCCGGCGATGGCCGCGGGCCTCGACGTCGCGGCGATCCGCGAGGGCGCGGCCAGCGTGCTCGATCAGGCGCTCAAGGCCAATGCGCCGGCAGACAGCGCCGCCGCCGCCGGCGCCGCCGCCTCGGTCGGCCTGTGGCGCGAGCGCGACATCCACACCACCGTGCTGATGCCCTATGTCGACCGCCTGGCGTATTTCGGCCTGTGGTACCGCCAGCTCTGGGCCGAGAGCCTGGGCAAGAACGGCATGGGCACCACGCCGATCCGGGCCATGGGCACGGTCGACCAGCACAGCCAGCTGCAGCTCTATCTCGGCGGCCAGGCCGACAAGATGTTCACCGTGTTGATGAAGGACTCGGCCGGCGAAGGCCGCAAGGTGCCGCGTGCGGCGCTGGCCGGCGACTCGTCGCTCGACTATCTCGGCGAGCATTCACTGGGCGACCTGTTGCAGGCCGAGGCCGATGCCACCGCGGTGACGCTTGCACGCAACGGCCGGCCGACGCGGCGCCTGCGCTTCGCCAAGCTCGACGAGCGTGTGATGGGCGCGCTGCTGATGCACTACATGCTCGAGACCATCATCGCCGCCGATCTGTGGAACGTCGACGCCTTCGACCAGCCCGCCGTCGAGGAAGGCAAGGTCCTGGCGCGCGAGTATCTCGGCGCGCGCAAGTAGCCGCCCATGGCCACGATCCACCGCCTGCCATCCACGCTGGTCAACCGCATCGCCGCCGGCGAGGTGGTCGAGCGGCCGGCCTCGGCGGTAAAGGAGCTGGTCGAGAACGCGCTCGACGCCGGCGCCACGCGCATCACGGTGAGCCTGGTCGAGGGTGGCCGCGCGCTGATCACCGTGGTCGACGATGGCGCGGGTATGTCAGCCCAGGAGATGGCGCTGGCCGTCGAGCGCCATTGCACATCGAAGCTCAGCGACGGCGACGACCTGCTCGATATCCGCACCCTGGGCTTCCGCGGCGAGGCCTTGCCATCGATCGCCTCGGTCAGTCGCTTCGCTTTGACCTCGCGGCCCAAGGGCGCCGACAGCGCCTGGACCTTGCGCATCGACGGCGGCGCCAAGAGCGAACCGGTGCCCGCCGCCCATCCGCCCGGCACGCGGGTCGAGGTGCGCGATCTCTTCTACGCCGTGCCGGCGCGCCTGAAGTTCCTGAAGGAGCCGCGCAGCGAGGCGGCGCAGGTCGCCGACGCGCTCAAGCGCCTGGCGATGGCGCACCCGGGCGTGGCCTTCAGCCTCGAGGACGAAGGCCGCACGGTCTTCTCCTATCCGGCCATCGCGCCGTCGCTGGTCGAGGATGGTGATGACGCCGCACGCCTGCAGCGCCTGGCCGCCGTGATGGGCCGCGACTTCGCGCAGAACTCACTGCCGATCCGCGCCGAGCGCGAGGGCTTCACGCTGACCGGCCATGTCGGCCTGCCGACCTTCAATCGCGGCACGGCGCAGCACCAATACCTGTTCGTCAACGGCCGCCCGGTGCGCGACAAGCTGCTGGCCGGCGCGGTGCGTGGCGCCTATCAGGACTTCCTCGCACGTGATCGCCATCCGCTGGTGGCGCTGTTCCTCGAAGCGCCCAAGGGCATGGTCGACGTCAACGTGCACCCGGCGAAGACCGAGGTGCGCTTCCGCGACGCCGGCGTGGTGCGCGGCCTGATTGTCGGCGCTATCCGCCACGCGTTGCTGGGCGCCGGCCATCGCGCCAGCACCACGGTGGCGCAGGCCGCGCTGGGCGCGGCGCGTCCGGTCGGCGGCCTGCCGATCGGCGGCGGCTGGTCGGGCTCGTATGGCGGCGCCATGCCATCGCGCCCTTCGCCAGGCCTCGCCGAAGCCGCCGCCGCGTTCTTCGCCCCGCAAGCGCCCAGCGGCCAAGCGACCACAGCGATGCCGGCACCGGTCGAGGATCTGCGCACCTATCCGTTGGGCGCGGCGCGCGCACAGGTGCATGGCACCTACATCGTAGCGCAGACCGAGGACGGCGTGGTGATCGTCGACCAGCACGCCGCGCATGAGCGGCTGGTCTACGAGCGCATGAAGGAGTCGATCGCCGCTTCAGGCGTGAAGCGCCAGAGCCTGCTGATCCCGGAGATCGTCGAGATGGACGAGGATTCGGTGCGCCGCCTGGTTGCGCGCGCCGACGATCTCGCCGAGTTGGGCCTCGTGCTCGAAGGCTTTGGCCATGGCGCGGTGGCGGTGCGCGAGAGCCCGGCGCTCTTGGGCGACACCGACATATCAGGCCTGGTGAAGGACCTCGCCGACGAGCTGGCGGAGTTCGGCGAGCACCTGTCGCTGAAGGAGCGGCTGGAGGAGGTCTGCGGCACCATGGCCTGCCATGGCTCGGTGCGCGCCGGCCGGCGCCTGTCGCTCGACGAAATGAACGCGCTGCTGCGCCAGATGGAAGCCACGCCGCATTCCGGCCAGTGCAACCACGGACGCCCGACTTATGTCGAACTCAAGCTGGCCGACATCGAGCGGCTGTTCGGACGGCGTTAGATGAAGCGTACCAGTTCTCCCTCTCTCCGCGTGTGGAAGAGAGGCGCGACCACCGCCGTGGTTCTCCTGACGCTGGCGGTACCCGCTTTGGCGCAAACTCGCGCGCCGGCGCCCACCGATCGCATCGTCGCCACACCATTCGATGGCGTATGGGCGGGAACGGCGCCGGCCTCGGGCTCGTGCGCGGCGCTGGAAATCCGGCTCAACATCGAGGGCGGCGCGGTCGACGGCACGGCGTCGGAACCCGAGCGGCAACGCGCGGCGGTGACCGGAAAGCGGGGCGAGACCCTGCCGCCGCCGCCTGCGCTGTGGCAGTTGCACGGCCGCGTGCAGACGGATGGCACGCTGAAGCTCGCCGGGCTGCGCTCCATCAAGGATCGCGAACGGCAAAACGCGAGCTGGAGCGGTCGCGCCGCGGCGGCCTCGATCACGCTCACCGAATCCGGCGGCTGCTCGCGCGTCGCGGCGCTTGCCCGCAGTCGGTGAAGCGCTTCAGGCGATGATAGCGCATGACTCGACGATCAGCTCGTCGAGGCGCTCGAGGCCCGAGGCGTAGGATCCGCTCGACACATCGCGCAGAGTCATTCCCACCCGTTCGGCGAAGGCGGTGGGCTTGTGCGTCAGGCGCGTGACGCCGGCCACGGCGCCCTTCTCGTTCAGCAAGTAGACGCCGTTGATGGCGTGCAGGCTCTGGCACAGGCAGGCGACGGCGCGGAAGACGCAGCCCACGATATAGGCCGTGTCGGCGCGTGTCGTCGATTTCGCGGCGTTCTCCAGCGAGAAACGCGCCTCCCACTCGAAGCGCCGGCGCAGCTCGCGCTTCAGCGCGTCGGGATAAGGTGTGGTACGAGCCCGCAGCGCCGCCAGCGCGCCATCAGGATCGTGCAGCGTCTTGCACAGCGCCACCTCGCCCATATAGATCGACGAGATGAAGGCGTGCGGATGGCCCGGTTGATAGGCGACTTCGACGCGGCCGGCGCGACAGTCCTCGATCACGCGGCCGACGCGCGCTAGGTCGCGATAAAGCAGATCGACGCGCATCTCCTCGATCACCAGCCAGCCGCCGCCGTCGATCCACGGCCCCCAGCCACCGATGGGCGTCACGCTCGCGGCGTCGCCACGATCGTCGATCTCGATCGCCACGCGGCCCAGCGCCGCCACGTCGATTGGCGCGTCGCCGTCGTAGTACAGGCCGATGTCGTAGTCGGAGTGTGGCGTCGCGGTCCCACGCGCGCGCGAGCCACCCAGCGCGATGGCGCGAACACCCGGCACCGCCGAGAGGATCTCGGTCAGCTCGCCCAGCAACCGCTCGTCATTGGCCACGCTCACCTCGCGTCCCGACCAGATTCCATGTCGTACGGGATTCGACTAGATTTCTCCCGCGCTACGACCGTACATCCTTGGGGGGAAACCATCCATGCGCAGAATTCTGTCGACACTCTGGGCCGCCGCGATGGCCTCGCTCGCGATCGGCGCGGCGAACGCCCAGGTCATCCAGCGTTACTCGACAGGTCAGTGGGACATCGAAGCCAACGCGACCCGTGGTTCGTTCGAGAACTGCACCGCGACCGGCCAGTACGGCGGGGGCGCCTCGGTGATGTTCATGCTCACGCGCACCTTCACCTGGGGCGTCGCCATCACCAACCCGCGCTGGAACTGGGAGAAAGGCACCGAAGGCAATGTCTCGTACTGGGTCGATTCCTATCAGCGTCGCCAGGGCCGGGTGCGCGCGCTCGCGTCCACGGAGCTGATGGTCCTGCTCGCCGACTCCCAGCAGCTATTCCAGGAGATCCGCGCTGGCGACACGATGTACTTCGAGCCGCAGGGCGCCGAAAGGTTCTCGATCACCCTGGTCGGCACCTCGGTGGCGCTCAACGAGTTGCTGGCCTGCGTACAGCGCCATCGCTAGAGAGGCTCGATATCGCCCTGGGCCTGCAGCTCGGCGAAGCGCGCGCTCCAGTCAGCGAGCGTGCCCGCCTCGATCGCCGCGCGCAGGCCGCGCATGACGTCCTGGTAGAAATGCAGATTGTGCCAAGTCAGCAGCATGGCGCCGAGGATCTCGTCGCTTCGGATCAGGTGGTGCAGATAGGCGCGGCTGTAGCCGGTGCAGGCCGGGCAGGCACAGCCCTCGACCAGCGGCCGGTGATCGTCGCGATGACGCGCGTTGCGCAAGTTGAGCTCGCCGCGCCAGGTGAAGGCCTGCGCCGTGCGCCCGGCGCGCGTGGGCATCACGCAATCGAACATGTCGATACCGCGGGCGACGGCACCGACGATGTCGGCCGGCCGTCCGACGCCCATCAGATAGCGCGGCCGCTCGGCCGGCAGTGCCGGCACGGTGACGTCGAGCGCGGCGAACATCGCCGCCTGCCCTTCGCCCACCGCCAGCCCGCCGATGGCGTAGCCATCGAAGCCGATATCGGTCAGCGCCTTGGCCGATTCCAGGCGCAGGTCGGGATAGACGCTGCCCTGCACGATACCGAACAGGCCGTGGCCCGCGCGCTCGACGAAGACGCGCCGGCCGCGCTCGGCCCAGCGCATGGAGAGCAGCATCGATGCCGCGGCCTCCTCCTCGGTCACCGGCCAACTGGTGCATTCGTCGAATGACATGGTGATGTCGGCGCCGAGCCGGCGTTGGATGTCGAGCGAGGTGTCGGGCGTCAGTCGATGCGACGAGCCGTCAATATGCGAGCGGAAGGTTACGCCCTCGGCATCAAGCTGACGCAGCTTGCTGAGCGACATCACCTGGAAGCCGCCGGAATCGGTGAGGATCGGCCCGTTCCAGTTCATGAAACGATGCAGCCCGCCCAGCCGCTCGACGCGTTCGGCGCCGGGGCGCAGCATCAGGTGATACGTGTTGCCCAGCACGATCTCGGCGCCGGTGGCCGCCACCGAGTCCGGCAGCATCGCCTTGACCGTCGCCGCCGTGCCCACGGGCATAAAGGCCGGCGTCTCCACCGTGCCGTGCGCCGTCGAGAGCCGCCCGCGCCGCGCCGCGCCGTCGCGCGCGAGAACCTCGTAGCTCACGCTCATGCGGGCTTGCCCCGGTACAGCAAGGTGGCGTCGCCGTAGGAGTAGAAGCGATAGCCCCGCGCGATGGCGTGGGCATAGGCCGACCGCATGCGCTCCAGCCCGGCGAAGGCGCTGACCAGCATGAACAGGGTCGAGCGCGGCAGATGGAAGTTGGTCAGCAGCAGGTCGACGACGCGGAACTCGAATCCCGGCGTGATGAAGATCGAGGTCTCGCCCGACCACGGCTCGATCCGGCCGTCACGCTCCGCCGCCACGCTTTCCAGCAGGCGCAGCGGCGTCGTGCCGACCGACACGACACGCCCGCCCCGCGCGCGCGCCGCCTCGACCGCACGGACAGCCTCGGCGCCGACTTCGCCCCACTCCGCGTGCATGACATGCGCCTCGGTGTCGGCCACACGCACCGGCTGGAAGGTCCCGGCGCCGACATGCAGCGTGACCATGGTCGTCGCCACGCCCTTGTCACGCAGAGTCGCGAGGAGCTCGGGCGTGAAATGCAAGCCGGCGGTCGGCGCCGCCACCGCGCCATCGCGCGCCGCATAGACGGTCTGATAGTCGGCGCGGTCGCGCGCATCGCCGACGCCGCCGCGGATGTAGGGTGGCAGCGGCACGGCACCATGGGCGTCGAGCAGTCGCGGCAGGCTCGCGGCGTCGGCGTCGAAGACGAGGTCGAGCGCGCCATCGCCTGTCTTGCCGCGCACGATGGCGGAGAGATCGTCGCCGAAGCGTAGCGTGTCGCCCTGCTTCAGGCGCTTGCCCGGCCGGCAGAAGGCGCGCCAGGCGCCGTCAGCGAGGCGACGCACCAGCAACGCTTCGAAGGTCACGTCGCGGCGCGCCTCGGGCCCGTCGCCGCCATCGCCCGGCCGTATGCCGTGCAGGCGCGCGGGAATCACGCGCGT
This sequence comes from Alphaproteobacteria bacterium, assembly GCA_016869975.1. Lineage (GTDB taxonomy): Bacteria > Pseudomonadota > Alphaproteobacteria > Reyranellales > Reyranellaceae > JAFAZJ01. The sequence goes on along the minus strand of VGCZ01000010.1, from coordinate 77,836 downwards.
GTCGTTGAACACCAGCAGGTCGCCAGCGCGCAATAGCGATGGCAGGTCGCGCACGATGCGATCGACGGGCGCGTCGGCGCCGACCTCGAGCAGCCGCGCCGAATCGCGCGGCTCGACCGGGCGTTGCGCGATGCGCTCGGCCGGCAGCTCGAAATCGAACAGATCGACGCGCATCGCGCTCAGGCAGTCCGCGGCACGATGACGTTCATCAGCGCGCGGAACGGCGCGAGGAAGACCAGCGCCAGCACCAGCTTCACCGCGAGATCGCCCAGCGACAGGGTCACCACCGACGGGCCCTGCGCTTGCGGCAGGAACGGCATGACGCCGATAAAGGCGATGCCGAAGAACAGCGCGGTGTCGATGATCGAACCGAGCGCAGAGCCGATGAATGGCGCCTTCCACCAGCTGGCGCGGCGCAAGCGATCGAAGACGTGGATGTCGAGAAGCTGGCCCACCAGGAAGGCGATACCCGAAGCCACGGCGATGCGCCATGGCGCCAGCACGCCCGACAGCAGCACGCCCGCGACAAAGCCGACATAGACGACCTGCCGGGCGCGCTCCGATCCGAAGGCGCGGTTGGCCAGATCGGTGACGAGGAACGTCACCGGGTAGATCAACGCGCCCCAGGTGAGCCAGGCGTTAACCGGGAACTGCACGGTGTAGTTCGAGGCCGCGACGACGACGACCATGGCGACGATGGCCAGCGCCATCCCGCGCGAGATGTTGAGCATATCCAAACCTCCAGCCCTCTCCGGCGACACAGGCCGACGGGCGCGCGGGCTTATACGCGAGGCGGTGGAGCTTGGCGAGAGACACTCGCGGGGCCCGCGGCATCACCGTCACAACAATGCGTCGCGTCGTTCACATGGCCGCGCAGGCCTTGGCTTTCGCCCGGGGCAACATCGAGGGTACAAACGCCGCGGATATCAGCGAGGGCCAGCAATCGTGCGCGCATACAGGATCGCCACCATCCCCGGCGACGGCATCGGCAAGGAAGTCATCCCGGCGGGCGTCGAGGTGCTGACCAAGCTGTCGCGGATGACCAACGATTTCAGGCTCGACTTCACCGAGTTCCCCTGGGGCTCCGACTTCTATCGCGCGACCGGCGCGCTGATGCCCGAAGACGGCCTGGAGACCCTGAAGCCCTTCGACGCGATCTATTTCGGCGCCGTGGGCGATCCGCACGTGCCCGATCATGTCACGCTTTGGGGCCTGCGGCTGAAGATCTGCCAGGGCTTCGACCAATACGCCAATGTGCGACCGACGCGCGTGCTGCCCGGGCTGAAGAGCCCGCTCGCCGACTGCCCGCCGGGCAAGCTCGACTGGGTGATCGTGCGCGAGAACAGCGAGGGCGAGTACGCCGGCCAGGGCGGTCGCTCGCATCGCGGCCATCCCGAGGAGGTCGCCACCGAGGTGTCGATCTTCACCCGCGCAGGCGTGAACCGCATCATGCGCTTCGCCTTCGAGCTGGCGCGTTCGCGGCCGCGCAGGAAGCTGACGGTGATCACCAAGTCCAACGCGCAGCGTCACGGCATGGTGTTGTGGGACGAGATCGCCGCCGAAGTGGGCCGCGACTTCCCCGATGTCGCCGTCGACAAGGAGCTTGTCGACGCCGCGACGGTGCGCATGGTCAACCGGCCCGACAGCCTCGACACCATCGTCGCCACAAATCTGCACGCCGATATCCTGAGCGACCTCGCCGCCGCCTTGGCCGGCAGCATCGGTATCGCGCCAACGGGGAACGTGAACCCCGAGCGCAAATTCCCCTCGATGTTCGAGCCGATCCATGGCTCGGCCTTCGACATCATGGGCAAAGGCCTCGCCAACCCTATCGGCACCTTCTGGTCGGCGGTCATGATGCTGGAGCATCTGGGTGAATCGGACGCGGCGGCTCGCTTGATGCGGGCGATCGAGCAGGTCACCGCCGAGCGCAAGGCGCTGACCCGCGACCTCGGCGGCACGGCGAGTACGGCCGCCGTGACCGCGGCTATTTGCACCGCGCTGGAAAAAATCTGAGTGTTTGTTCAACTCTCGGTAAATGCCGTATAGGATCGTGTTGGAAGCCTGCGTAGGGGGGGGTAGTGGGTTTTCGGCGTGGCCGCGCCTTCCGGTCCTGACCGGGTCGGAGACGATGCCGCGCAGGAAGACCCAAGTACCCCCGCCATTGCCAGGCGAAAATCCCGACGGTCGGCGACGACGTGGTGATCGCACCCACCAACGCCTGTTCGAGGCCGCCGGCCAGTTGATGCGCGAGCGCGACGAGATGCCGACGGTGGCGCAGATCGCGCAGCGTGCCGGCGTCGTGCCACGCACGCTCTATCAGCACTTCCCCGATTCGGCGGCGCTCTACGGCGCCACCTTCGATCACTTCCTGGCCTCCGCCTTCTCCAGCCTGCCCGAGCTGTCATCCGCCGGCTCTCTTGAGGCGCGCATCCATGGTTTCGTCGAGCGGCGCGCACGCATCTGCGAGGACTGGCTGCCGCTGTGGCGCGTCGGGCTGCGCTTCGCGCGCCGCGACAACGCCTATCGCGCGCGCATCGAGACCGCCGTCGACGGCCTGCGCATGCGCATGCGTATCCTGTTCGAGCCGGAGTTCGCGCGGCTGTCGCCGCAGGATCAGCGCCTGCTGACCGACGCCGTGACGACGCTCACCGACCACGAGAGCTGGGCGCATCTACGCTGGATCTGCGGCTACGACTTCGAGAAGTCCTGCACGGTGTGGCGTTTCGCCATCGCGGCGCAGTTCGCGGCGATGGCGAATAGGGGCTGACGCGCGCCGCCCGGCATGCTGATCTTGACGCGCTCCACAAGGAGGGCGCGTATGGACAGCGACTATGATCCGAAGCGGATCGCAGCCATGGGTCGGCCGCCGGGCATGCCGTTTCGCATCACCAAGATCGGCCACGTGGTGCTGAACGTCGCCGATCTCGAGCGCTCCGCGCGCTTCTACACCGAGGTGCTGGGCCTCGAGGTCTCCGACGTTTACCCCGAGAGCATGATGCCCGGCGGCATGGTCTTCATGCGCTTCAACGGCGATCATCACGGCATCGCGCTGGTCGGCGCGCTTGAGGGCGAGTCGACCAGCACCGAGCTGCATCACCTCGCCTTCGAGGTGGGCTCCCTCGACGAGGTGTTGCTGGCAGCCAGGCGACTACGGGCGGCCGGCGCCCAGATCGATTTCGAGGGCCGTCGGCGGGCCGGTGTGCAGATCGCAGTCGAGTTCCGCGACCCCGATGGCCACCGGCTGGAGATCTACTGGGGCCTCGACCAGATCGGCAGCGATGGCCGCGCCCGTCCATCAGAGGAATGGAAGGGCGCGCGCAGCTTCGCCGACGCGATCAATGATCCCGTACGTGGCCAGGATACGACACTGCGCAATCCATCGCTGCTAGAGCCCTAGGCGACGTCCATCACCTCGACCGCGTCCTCGGCGGGCGCGACGGTATCGGTGAGTGGTACGGCTACGAAATGGTGCACACCCTCGGCCGTCGTCGTGCGCCGCACGAGGCCGCGCGTCTCCAGGCAGTGCAGGTGGGCGAGCGTCTCGCCGAAGGCGAAGACCACCTGGTTGTTGTCGAGATGGCGCGCGAACAGCACGGGCACCATCTGCCAGCACGTCGCGCCCTTGTCGCCATAGCCGACGATGGCCGCCAGCATCTCCGCCAGTCGCGCCTCGTGATGCGCAACGAGCTGGTCGAGCCTCGTGTGCAGGCCGACGAAGGGAAAGCCGTGGCTCGGCAGCACCAGCGCGTCGGCCGGCAGGCGCCGGAAGCGTACGAAGCCGGTGAGGAACCAGGTCAGCGCGTCGGCCATCGGCTCGTTCGGCCACACGCCGACATTGGTGCTGATCTTGGGCAGCACCTGGTCGCCGGATATCAGCACGTTAAGGTCGGCGCACCACAGCGAGACGTGCTCCGGCGCGTGGCCGCGGCCGACGATCACCTGCCAGCGATGACCGCCCAGCGACACGCGATCGCCATGCATGATGCGGTTGAAGGCGGCGGGCAGCGGGCCCACGCCCTTGGAGTAGCCGCCGCGATGCAGGTGGAAAGTCGCGACCTTCTCCTCCGGCACGCCGCCGCGGCGCAGATGGGCGGCGCGCGATTCGTTGTCGTCGACCAGCCCGTTGCGGATCGACTGCGCGCTCATGTAGTCGCCCAGCGACATGTGGAGCGGCGCTTTCCACCGCGCGCAAAGCCAACCGGCCAGGCCGACATGGTCGGGGTGCATGTGGGTCGACAGCACCGCCTTGACCGGCTTGCCCTTCAGGTGCGTGGCAAAGATGTGTTCCCAGTGGGCCTTGGTCTCGTCGAGCTGCATGCCGGTGTCGACGATGGTCCAACCGTCGGCCTCTTCCAACAGGTAGAGGTTGATATGGTTGAGCTGGAAGGGCAGCGGCATGCGCAGCCAGTGGATGCCCGGCGCGACCTGCTTGATCTCGCCCGAAGGCGGCGCGTCGCCGCAGGGGAAGCGCAGCTGCGCCAGCAGCCGCTGGGCATGTTCGATATGGTCAGGCATCAATCCAGTCCAGATGAATGAAGGTTTATGGTGCGGTGCAGCAACCTACGCATCGCCCTGCATCCTGTCATCCTCGGGGCGCGAGTGCCCGCCATGCGATATCGCGGCGGCAGAAGCCTTCCGGCCAGTCGACGGCGTCCACTGCGGCATAAGCCCGCCGCCGCGCCTCCTCGACCGTGGGCGCCATGGCCGTGATGTTGAGGACCCGCCCGCCATTGGCCAGGACGCGCGCACCATCGCGTTTGGTGCCGGCGTGGAAGACCGTGACTCCCTCGACCTTGCCCGCCGCCTCGAGGCCGCGGATCTCGGTGCCACGCAGCGGATTGTCCGGATAGCCGCGGGCCGCCATCACCACTGTCAGCGCCGTCTCCTCGTGCCAGCGCAGATCGAAATGCGCCAAGGCGCCATCAGCGCAGGCCAGCAGCGCCGGCACGATGTCGGACTTCAGGCGCATCATCAGCACCTGGCACTCGGGATCGCCGAAGCGGCAATTGTATTCGATCAGCTTCGGCCCGCCCTTCGTGAGCATCAAGCCCGCGAACAATACACCGCGAAACGGCGCACCCTCGGCCTTCATCGCCCGCACGGTCGGCAGGATGATCTCGTCCATCACCCGCTTTGCGATCTCAGGCGTCACGCAGGGCGCCGGCGAATAGGCACCCATGCCGCCGGTGTTCGGCCCGACATCGCCGTCGCCCACCCGCTTGTGATCCTGCGCCGCGACCAGCGGCAGCACATGCTCGCCGTCGACAAGGGCGAAGAAGCTGGCCTCCTCACCCTCCATGAACTCCTCGATCACCACCGAGCTGCCGGCGGCACCGAAGCGGTTGCCAGCCAGCATGTCCTTCGTCGCAGCGATCGCCTCGTTCTCGTCCTTGGCGATGATCACGCCCTTGCCGGCCGCCAGACCATCGGCCTTCACGACGATCGGCGCGCCCTTCCACACGTTGCCCTGGCGACGGATGTAGGCCTCAGCCGCCCCGGTTTCGGTGAACCGCTCGTAGGTCGCGGTGGGGATACCGTACTTGCGGCACAAATCCTTGGTGAAGCCCTTCGATCCTTCCAACCGCGCCGCCGCCGCCGAGGGCCCGAACACCTTGATTCCCGCCTCCACCAGCCGGTCTGCGAGGCCTGCGACCAGCGGCATCTCGGGACCAACGACGACGAAGTCGATCGCCTCGCGCTTGGCCAGATCGACCAGGCCGACGACATCTTCCTGACCAACCGCGACGCACTCGGCGACCTCGGCGATGCCAGCGTTCCCAGGAGCGCAGATCAGCCGGTCGCACAGCGGCGAGGCCGAGATGGCCCAGCACAGCGCATGCTCGCGGCCACCGTTTCCCACCACCATGATCCGCATGAAGCCGCTCCCGACGCTTGAAAACAGGCCGTCTCCAGCCCAATATGACCATGGTCATGACCATAGTCACCAAGGAGATGTCGCCATGACTAAAGTCATGAAGGCATCCGAGTGCAAGGCGAAGTTGCTCGCCGTGCTCGACGAGGTCGCCGCGACCGGTGAGCCAGTGACGGTGACCAAGAATGGCAAGGCTGTCGCCCAGATCGTATCGCTGATCGTCAGGCCGGCGGCGATCACTGGCGCGCTCAAAGGTTCGTTCACCATCGTGGGCGACATCGTCTCATCCAGCGGGCCCGACTGGGACGAGGACCGCGAGTACCGCAACATCACGGGACAGCTCCATGAAGCTCCTGCTCGATACGCACGCGATCCTCTGGCTGACGCAGGACGAGCCGAAGCTGGGCCGGAAGGCGCGCGCGGCATGCGAAAGCGCGTTCGCCGCCGGTGATCTGCTCGTCTCGACAGTCAGCTACTACGAGCTCGTCGATCTGGTGTGCAAGAAGCGGTTGGAGCGGGCGGTCGACATCGACCAATGGCGTCAGCGATTGCTCCGGACCGGAGTCGTTGAGATTCCGGTATCGGGAACGATCGCCGTTGCCGCTGCCCGTCTGGAGGAGTTCCACAAGGATCCCTGGGACCGCATAATTGTCGCGACCGCCTTGGCGGAGACGTCGGCGGTGGTGACAGCCGACGAGGACATCCTGGATTGGCGGGGAACGCTACAACGCGTGGACGCCCGCCGTTGAAGCGAGGTCTATGATACCGCCGATGACCGACGCCGCCGCCGAAACCACCGGCCACAATTCGCCGGAGTTCACCGTCTCGGAACTGGCCTTCGCGCTCAAGCGCGAGGTCGAGCAGGCCTTCCCGCGCGTGCGTGTGCGCGGCGAGATTTCGCAGCCCAGCTTCCCGCGCTCCGGTCATTGCTACTTCCGGCTCAAGGACGTCGACGCCGTGCTCGAGGCGGTGTGCTGGAAGGGCAACCTGCCGCGCCTGGGCATGAAGATCGAGGACGGCCTGGAGGTGGTCGCCTCGGGCCGCATCACCACCTATCCCGGCAGCTCGAAGTACCAGATCGTCGTCGACCGGCTGGAGCTGGCGGGCCAGGGCGCGCTCCTGAAGCTGCTCGAGGAGCGGCGCAAGAAGCTCGCCGCCGAGGGCCTGTTCGCCGCCGAGCGCAAGCGGGCCCTGCCCTTCCTGCCCGATGTGATCGGCGTCATCACCTCGCCCAGCGGTGCTGTGATCCGCGACATCCTGCATCGCCTGGCCGACCGCTTCCCGCGCCCCGTGCTGCTGTGGCCGGTCTCGGTGCAGGGCGAACGCGCCGCTGGCGAGGTCGCCGCCGCCATCGAGGGCTTCAATCACCTGCAACCCGGCGGCGCGGTGCCACGGCCTGACTTGCTGATCGTCGCGCGCGGCGGCGGCAGCCTGGAGGATCTCTGGGCCTTCAACGAGGAAGTCGTGGTGCGCGCCGCGGCGGCTTCGGAGATCCCGCTGATCTCGGCGGTGGGCCACGAGACCGACACCACGCTGATCGACTTTGCCGCCGATTATCGCGCGCCCACACCCAGCGCCGCCGCCGAGAAGGCCGTGCCCGTGCGCGCCGAGTTGCTGGGCGATCTGCGCGAGCACGACGGGCGACTGCTCAACGCGCTCACGCGGCGCCTGCGCGAAGCGGAGACCGAGCTGGCCGGCCTGGCGCGCGGCCTGCCCGATCCGCGTCGCCTGATCGAGGAGCGCGCGCAGCGTGTCGACGACTCGGGCGAGCGCCTCGCCAAGGCGACGATCAATCTCGTGACGCTGAAGCGTTCGGCCTTCGGGGGCCTGGGCGGCCGGCTGCGCACGCCGCACGAGGTCATCGACCGCAAGACGCGCGAACTGGCCGAGGAATGGCGCGTGCTGCTGGGCGGCCTGCGCCGCTACGCTGGCGAGACGCGCCAGACCGGCGAGCGCCTGACGGATCGCGTGACGGCGCTGGGCGAGCGCCTGTCGCGCGCCGCGACGGGCCTCGCCGAGCAGCGCGTGACACGCCTCGATTCGCTCGGCAAGCTGCTCGACAGCTACTCCTTCAAGGGCACGCTGGCGCGCGGCTTCGCGCTGGTCCGCGACGCTGGCGGCGCGCCCCTGCTCAGCGCCGCCGCCGCAACAGCCGGCGCCTCGGTGAGCATCGAGTTCGGCGACGGCAAGGTCGGCGCGACCATCGACGGCGAGCCGCGACCGCCCACCTCGCGCGCGACGAAGCCCGCCACGAAGCGCGGCGGCGCGCAGGGCGATCTGTTCTGAACGCTACTGCGTGAAGCCCAGGAGCCGCGGCAGGAACAGGATGGTGCCGGGCAGGAAGGCGATGATCAGCAGGGTCACCACGATCGCCGCCAGGAACGGCAGCAGCGGCCTGACCAGCTTCTCCATCGGCAGGCCGCTGATCGCCATGCCGACGAACAGGCACAGCCCGACCGGTGGCGTGATATGGCCGATCGCCGAGGCGATCACGCAGACCATGCCGAAATGGATGGGATGGATGCCGATCTCCTGCGCCACCGGCAGCAGCACCGGCACCGTCACCAGGATAATCTCCGACGGCGTCAGGAAGGTGCCGAGGATCAGGTACAGCAGGATCACCAGGACGATGAACATCCACCACGCCGGATGGATGGCGGCGATCGCGGCGGCGACGACGAACGGGAACTTGGAGTAGGACAGCACCCAGCCGAAGGCGCCAACGAAGCCGATGATCATGCCGATCACACCCGACAGGCGCGCGCTGTCGGCGAAGATCTTCGGGATCTCGCGCAGCGCCGGCTCGCGATAGAAGATCGGCGGCACGACCAGCGCGTAGACCACGGCGACCGCCGCGGCCTCGGTCGGCGTGAAGACGCCGAACATGATGCCGCCCATGATGATCACGGGGATGATCAGAGCCGGCAGCGCGCGCAGGAAGGAACGGCCGAATTCCGGCAGGGTCGGCGGCTTTTCCCTGGGGTAGTTGCGCTTGCGGGCGATGATGAAGACCGGCACCGCCATGCCGAGGCCGATCAGCAGGCCGGGCACGATGCCGGCGGCGAACATCGCCGCCACCGATTCGTCGGCCATCCAGGCGAAGATCACGGCGATGATCGAGGGCGGTATGATCGGCGCCACCACCGCCGTCGAGACGGTCAGCGCGGTGGCGAAGTCGCGGTCGTAGCCCTTGCGCTCCATCTGCGGGATCAGGAAGGTGCCCAGCGCCGAGACGTCGGCCACCGCCGAACCCGAGATGCCGCCGAACACCATGCTGTCGACGACGTTGACGTAGGCCAGGCCGCCGCGGAATCGGCCGACCAGCGCCGTGGCGAAGTCGATGATCACCCGCGCCACGCCGCCGCGCGCCGCGATATTGCCGGCGAGGATGAACAACGGCGCCGACAGCAGAAGGTAGGAATCCGAGAGCAGCCCGACGAAACGCGTCGGAATGATGATCGGGTTGAGCGCCGGCGCCATCATCGCGGTCGCCAGCGCCGCCACGCCCAGCGCCGGGCCGATCGGCACGCCGGCGACGATGCAGATGACGAACACGATCAGGAGTGTTTCCGCCATAGCGTCCTCAGGGCGAAGTAGACGTTGCGGAGCATGGGCGGGATCATCAGGGCGGCGCCGAATGGAATCGCCGCGAAGACGTAGTCGAGCGTGAGCCCGAGACCGGAGCTGGTCTGGTAGCCGGCGTTGGGCACCAGCGTGATGCTGAGGTGGATCAGGTAGCCGAACAGCACGATGCCGGCGGCGTTGACCAGCGCCACCAGCAGCGCGCGCGGCACCGCCGGCAGCAGATTCTGGAAGTAGTCGAGCGTCGTGTGCTCGTTGCGCCACATCGCGGCGGCGCCGCCGATCATCACCAGCCAGACGAACAGGTAACGCGGGATCTCCTCGATACCGTCGATCCCAGTGAGACCCAGATAGCGCAGGATGACCTGGGCGAAAACCGCCGCGGTCATGGCGGCGAGGATCACGCCGCCGACATAGCCCAGCAGATCGTAGAGCCGCGCACCGGCCGAGGGCGCCGTGGCGGCGCCCTCTTGTTTCTCCCCCGGTGACGTGGCCATCGACCGACCCGGCGGATGGCTACTTCACGCCCTGGATGTAGTCGACCATCTTCTTGGCGTCCTTCCCGGCGGCGGTGGCGTAGAACTCGACGTAGACACCCTCGGTCGCCTTGAGGAACGGCGCTGGATCGGGCTTGGTGATGGTGACGCCCTTCTCGCGCACCTGGTCCTGGATGCTCTTGTCCTCGTCGAGGATGAACTTGCGATTAAAGGCGCGGGCATGCGCCCAGGCGTCCATGATCGCCTTCTTGCCGGCGTCGTCCTGCTTGGCCCACGACGCCTTCGACATGATGAGCGCTACCGCCTGGTGCGTGTGCCGCACGTCGGCGACATACTTCACGATGTCGTAGAACTTGTTGTGGTAGAAGGTGTTGACGCCGCCTTCGGCGAAATCGATCACCTTGGTCTGCAGCGCCGTGGCAACCTCGGGGAAGGCGATCGGCGTCGAGATCATGCCCAGCGCCTTGAAGGTCGCGACCAGAATCTTGTCCTCCTGCACGCGCACCTTCTTGCCCTTGACGTCCTCGAGCTTGTTGATGGGATTGTGGCCGTAGATGCCGCGGTAACCGGCGGCGATGAAGCCGATCAGCTTCAGGCCCTTCTTGTCGAGCACGCCGTCGTAGTACTTGGTCAGCGTGTCGCCGCCATCGAGCGATTTGAAGAGATGATCGTAGTCGCGGAAGATGTAGGGCAGCTGGAACACCGACATCTCGGGGATCAGCGTCGACAACGGCGCGGTCGTGATCGGCCCGAGGTCGACCGCGCCCAGCTGGATCTGCTGCGCCACCTCGCGCTCGCCGCCCAGCGCGCCGGAGTGATGATGCGCGACCTTGAGCTTGCCGCCGCTCAGCTCGGAGAGCTTGTCGATGAACTGCTGCGAGGCCTGCGACGTGCCGTGGCGCGGCGGGTTGACGTTGCCCATGCTCAGGTCCTTGGCCTGGGCGAAGGCGGTGCGCGTGGCGCCGAAGGCGCCCGCGAAGGCCAGCACCGATGCGGAAACGATCGTACGCCTGCGGAACTCCGTCATGTTCGTCCCTCCGGGATCGCCGCCCCGCGCACCATCGCGCGTCGCGGTCGTGCTTGATTCTTGGCGGCCGAAGGTCATGGACCCCCGACCACAATTTGATCCTGTGGATCGGCGGCGGAAAAGGTCAAGGCCCAAAGCCGAAATGGTTGATCGGGCGGCGCCGTCACGCGAGGCTACGGGTACGTTCGAAGCGGAGGAGTCGACATGACCGCGGTGAAGTTCCTGCAGCTCGGCACCGAGACCATCGAGCAGCTGATGTACGCCAGCACGGCGACGGTGACCATGCAGCTGATGAAGCGCGGGCTGCGCACCATGGCGATCAACCTCAGGCCGGTGAACCCCTCGGCCACGCGCATGGTCGGACCGGCCTATACGCTGCGCTACATCCCCGCGCGCGAGGACATCGACCTGCCACCCAAGCCGACCGATCCCGAGAACGCGCAGAAGCATGCGGTGGAGAACGCGCCGCCGGGCAGCGTGCTGGTGGTGTCGACCGGCCCGGAGCTACGCTCCGGCACCTTCGGCGACATTCTCGTCGCGCGCATGCAGGTGCGCGGCCTCGCCGGTATCGTCTCCGACGGCGCGATGCGCGACGTGCCGGTGGTCTCGAAGATGAAGCTGCCGGTGTTCTCGGCCTGCGCCGCCGCGCCGCCCAGCATGACCACCCTGCATCCGGTCGACGTGCAGGTACCGATCGGCTGCGGCGGCGTGCCGGTCTATCCCAACGACGTCATCGTCTCGGACGCCGACGGCGTGGTGGTGATCCCGCGCCACATGGCGGCCGAGGTGGCGCGTGACTCCTTCGAGCAGGAAAGGCTCGAGAAGTTCGTCGCCATGCGGGTGAAGCAGGGTCACACCATCCCCGGACTCTATCCGCCCAACGACGAGAACAAGGCGCTGTACCAGAAATGGGTCGACGCCGGCGAGCCAGAGCACGGCTGAGCCCCACTCCGCCAAGGGTACCGCATCGCATGCTCACGGCGCCGAGACGCGATTGCGTTCGCCGCACCGGGGGCTGTCGCGGTGTGCCCGCCAAGTCCGAGCGCGTCAGGCACGCGCCGACGACCGCAGCCATCGCGAGTCGACACGGTTTGACGGCGACGATGCCGCTGGCCGATGCCGGGCTAGGGCGCCGCCGCGCGCAGGCGCGCCAGGGTCTCGGGCGAGGGATGGCCGTCGGCAATCAGGCCGGCGCGGATCTGGAAGGCACGGATCGAGGCGCGGGTCTTGGGGCCGATCAGCCCGTCCGCCTCGTCGTTGAGCAGCGAGAGCCTGATCAGCCGGTTCTGCAGGTCGATCGCCACGTCGCGCGACAGCGGCTGGTCGTCGGCCGGCGGCTCGCGCAGCAGGCCCGGCCCGCCGGCAATCTGACGCGCCAGCACGCCGACCGAGATGGCGTAGAGCACCGAGCGGTTCCAGATCATCACCGTCTTGAAGTTCGGCAGCATCAGGAAGGCCGGGCCGCGATGGCCGGCGGGAATCGCGATCGCCGCGCGGTCGGCGAAGTCCGGCAGCGGCCGGCCATCGGCCTGCGTCACGCCCAGCGCCCGCCACTCGCGCGCGCCACGTTCCTCGTTGAGGTCGACGCGGTCGTAGGCGAAGCCCTGCGGCAGCGCGACCTCGATATGCGAATCCTGGCCGCGTCTCCAGCCGCTCTTGTTCAGGAAGTTGGCCGACGAGGCGAAGACGTCGGGCAGGCTGCGCCACAGATCGACCCGCCCGTCGCCATCGCGGTCGACACCATGGGCGGTAAAGGTCGAGGGCATGAACTGCGTGTTGCCCATCGCGCCGGCCCACGAGCCCTTCATCTGCGCCGCCTGCATGTGCTGCGCGGCGAGGATGCGCAGGGCCTGCACGGTCTCGCCGGCGAAGAACTGCGCGCGACGCGTACGGCAGGCCAAGGTCGCCACTGAGCGCACGACGGAGAAGTCGCCAACGAACGTGCCGTAGCCGCTCTCAAGCCCCCAGAAGGCCACGATATAGTGCGGCTGCACGCCGTAGTCGCGCTCGACCGCCTGCAGCAGGCCGCGGTGCTGCGCCAGCATCTGGCGGCCCTTGGCGATGCGCTCGGCCGAGATCGCGTTGGTGAGGTAGCGCCCCAGAGTCAGCGTGAATTCGGGCTGGCGGCTGTCGAGGTCGAGCACGCGCTGGTCGGGGGTCAGCCCGTTGAGCGCCTGATCGGCGACCGAGGCCGGCACCCCCTCGCGCAACGCCATCGCCTTGATGTTGGCGAGGCAGGCCTGGAAATCGGCGCCCTGGATCTGCTGGACCACCGGGAGCGGTGAGTTGACCGGCGCCGGCGGCTGGTTCTGCGCCTGCGCCGTGCAACCGGCCAGGCCCGCCAGCAGCAGCAGCGACAGGAGCGGATCGGGGGAATGCGTGGTTTTCATGATGGGCGCACTGTAGTGGGGAAAGCGCGCCGGGGGAATCCTCGGCATCGATACCAGCGTGCGCCATTCACGACGGGCAGGTCATAGTGCATGATCGCTGCCAGGAGGACAGCCCATGGGCGCCTTGACGGCCAATCAGATCGCGACCTACCGCGAGCGCGGTTACATCGTGCTGCCGCGCGTGCTGTCGCAGGCACAGCTCAGTCGGCTGCGCCAGGTGCTGGCCGAAATCCTCGAGCGCGCGCGGGGACTGACCGCCAATGACGCGGTGTTCGATCTCGAGGACAGCCATCGCCCCGACCGCCCCCGCGTGCGCCGGGTGAAGACGCCGCACAAGGTCGACCCGTTCTTCATGGAGCTGGTGCGCTCGCCCGAGATTCTCGAGCCGGTAAAGTCGCTGCTCGGCCCCAACATCCGTTTCCAGAACAGCAAGCTGAACCTGAAGAGCGCGGGCTTCGGCGCCGCCGTCGAGTGGCACCAGGACTGGGCCTACTATCCCTACAGCAACGACGACGTGCTGGCCGTGGGCGTGACGCTCGACGACATGACGCTCGACAATGGCCCGATGCTGCTGTTGCCGGGCTCGCACCGTGGGCCGGTCTACGATCATCACGTCAACGGCCGCTTCGTCGGCGGCTTCGATCCGCTGAAGGCCGGGCTCGACGTTTCGCCGGCCGAGCCGGTGATCGCGCCGGCCGGCTCGATCAGCCTGCACCATGTGCGGCTGGTTCACGGCTCCGACCTCAACCGCTCCGGTGCCGACCGCCGTTTCCTGCTCTACGAGCTGGCGGCGGGCGATGCCTGGCCGCTGGCCGGCGGCTATGCCCACTACGCCGATTGGGACGAGTTCAACGGCCGTCTGATCTGCGGCGCGCCCACCAACATGCCGCGCCTCGCCGACGTGCCGGTGCGCATGCCGCTACCGGCGGCGCTGGACCCCAGCTCGCTCTACCAGGCGCAGAAGGGCCTGGAGCGACGCAGCTTCGACAGCTACGTCGACACCACCGACGATCCCGGCCTCAGAATTCCTCGTCCGAGCTGAAGCCACCGCCACTGTCGTCCCAGCCACCAGCGTCGCCTCCGCTGTCGCTACCGCTATCCCAGCCGGCGCTGTCGGCGGGCGAGGCTGAGTCGTAACCCTGGTCGCCGGCGCCACTGTTCATGGCCGCTGGGTCGCCAGCGCTAGCCTGCGGGTTGCCCCAAGGCGAAGCGGCGGGAGGTTGACCGCCTCCGCCCATGAAGCTCTGGCTGCCGCCGCCAGCACCGCGGCCGCTGAACATCGACGACAAGCCGTGGAAAAGCAGCGCGCCGCCAGCGACTCCGGCCGCGGTCATCGCCGCTGTGCGCAGGAAGCTGGAGCCGCCGCCGCCCATCGGACCGGCCTGCTGCGGTTGGAAGCCGGGCGGTGGCTGCTGACCATAGCCGCCAGTCTGCGGCACGGAGCCGGGCCGGCCCATCGGCTGGACCGGCTGCGGCGCCGGACGACCGCCGCCCAGCAAGCCGCCGAGGAAGCTGGTCGGCTTGGCCGTCGACTCCCTGGCCTGCGCCACCTCGCGCTCCAACTCGGCGATGCGCGCCTGGGCACCCTCCAGCGACATCGTCTGGATCAGCGCGGTCTGCACCAGCAGATAGGGCGCGTCGGGCTGCGCCTGCATCGCCTGCCGGATCAGCGCGGCGGCCTCCGGATCCTGCGGCTGCCCACCGGCCTGTTTCAGGCGGCCGAGCAGCTGGGTGATCATGTCCTTTTCCTGCGGTGTCATGGAGAACCTCTTGGCGTTGATATCGGTGCGCTGGGAACTATGCCTGTAGATGGAGAGCCAGCCGGAATCGCTACTCGCCCGCGATAGTCATGCCGTCGACCCGCACAGTAGGCGCGTTTGTGCTGCTCTTGAACTGGAGATCGTTGGCCGGTGTGATGTGGCGGAACATGCCCTTAAGGTTGCCGGCCACGGTCACGCCGCTGACTGGCCACGCCAGCTCACCCTTCTCGATCCAGAAGCCAGACGCGCCGCGGCTGTAATCGCCGGTGACGCCGTTCACGCCGAAACCGATCAGGTCGGTGATGTACAGGCCGCGCCTGATGCCGCCGATCAGCGACTTCACCGACTCCTTGCCCTTCTCAAGGTAAAGATTGCTGGTCGTCGGCCCGCCGCCCCAGGCGCCGTGACCCGTGGGCTCCATGCCCAACTGGCGCGCCGAGTTGAGATCGAGCAGCCAAGTCGTGAGCTTGCCGTCCTCGATCAGGTTCATGCGCCTGGTGGGCAAGCCCTCGCCATCGAAGGGCCGCGAGCCCGAACGCCGCTTGCGGTGCGGATCGTCGACGACCCGCAAACCCTTGCTGAAGACCTGCTTACCCAGCTTGTCGAGCAGGAAAGAGGTCTTGCGCGCGATGCCGCGGCCGTTGATGGCACTGGCGAGGTGGCCCAGCAGCCCGCCAGAGATGCGCCGGTCGTAAATTACCGGGTATCGCCCGCTCTTGATCTTGCGCGGGTTCAAACGCTTGACCGCGCCGCGTCCGGCATTGCGGCCCAGGACCTCGGGCCGATCGAGATCGTCGGTATAGACCGCCTGCGACCAGTCGTAGTCGCGCTCCATGCCGACACCCTCGCCGGCGAGCACCGAGACGTCGATACCGTAGCTGCCATAGCGATACTCGCCGGCGAATCCGTTGCTGGCGGCCAGCGCCACGCGGCCACGCGACCAGCCGGCGTTGGCGCCCTCCGAATTGGTCACGCCCTTGACCGCGCGTGCCGCGTTCTCGGCGCGATCGCACCAGTCCTGCAGGGTGGCGACACTGGCCTCCTTGCCGTCGTCGAGGTCGAGCTCGGGCCAGTCGCGCGCGATGCGATCCTCCGGCGCCAGGCCGCAATAGGGATCCTCCGGCACGACGCGCGCCATCGCCGTAGCCCGCTCGGCAAGCGCCTTCAGGCTCGCCGGATCGAAATCGGTCGACGAGACGACGGCCATGCGCTTGCCGATGAAGACGCGCAACGACAGGTCGCGGCTTTCGCTGCGCTCCAGCTTCTCGCGCACGCCCAGCCGGACGCCGACCGAGAGCTGCGCGCTCTCGGCGACATAGGCGTCGGCCGCGTCGGCGCCGGAAGCCTTGGCCCAGCGCAATAGGTCGTTGAGCAGGTTGGTATCGACCGCCGCGCCCTTGCTCCGCACGGCCGCCTTCTTCACCGGCATCTTCTTCGTCGCGACCTTGCGCTTCGCCTGAGCCATGAATCCCTCGTACGCTGATGGGCGGCGATCCTAAGCTACACGCCGGTTGGAGTCTTGTGGGACCGCCCGCGGTTCCCTCAACTGCGCACGCGCTGCACGGCGGCGCGCCAGCCGGTGTATCGCCGGTCGCGGCTGGTGCTGTCCTCGCCGGGCGCGAAGGCGCGATCGAGCGCCCAGCTTTCGCCGATGGATTCCAGCGAGGGGAAGAGGCCGGCCCTGAAGCCGGCCAGGAACGCCGCGCCCAGCGCCGTGGTCTCCGTGACTTTCGGCCGCTCGACCGCCACGCCGACGGTGTCGGCCAGGCGCTGCATCAGCGCATCGTTTACCACCATGCCGCCATCGACGCGGATCGAGCCGACCGCCGCGCCATCGGCTTTCATCGCCTCGATCAAGTCGCGGGTCTGGTAGCAGACCGAATCCAGCGTCGCGCGCGCGATCTCGGCCGGACCGGTGTCGCGCGTCAGGCCCAGGAGCGCGCCGCGCGCATCCGCGTCCCAATAGGGCGCGCCCAGGCCGACGAAGGCCGGCACCATATAAACACCGGAATCCGGCCGCGCGCCCGCCGCCAGCGCCTCGATCTCGGAGGACTTGGCGATCAGCTTCAGCCCGTCGCGCAGCCATTGCACGGCGGCGCCGGCGACAAAGATGCTGCCCTCCAGCGCGTAGGTCGCCTTGTCATCGATGCGATAGGCGATGGTGGTCAGCAGCCGGTTCTTCGAGCGCACCATTGTGGCGCCGGTGTTGAGCAGCGCGAAGCAGCCGGTGCCATAGGTGCTCTTGATCATGCCCGGCTCGAGGCAGGCCTGACCCACGGTCGCGGCCTGCTGGTCACCGGCCATGCCGAGGATGGGCAACGCCGCGCCGAACAGATCGGGCGTCGTGGTGCCGAACGCGAAGGCGTTGTCGACGACCTCCGGCAGCAGGGCGAACGGCACGCCAAGGGCGCGCAGCAGGTCAAGATCCCAGCGCTGGTGGCGGATGTTGTAGACCATGGTGCGGCTGGCGTTGGTCGCGTCGCTGCGATGCGCCTTGCCGCCGGTCAACCGCCACAGCAAGAAGCTCTCGATCGTGCCGACCGCGAGCTTGCCGGCCTCCGCTGCATCGCGCGCGCCGGCGACGCTGTCGAGGATCCAGGCGATCTTGGTGGCGGAGAAGTAGGGGTCGAGCAGCAGGCCGGTGCGCTCGACGATCTCCGGTTCCAGCTCGGCTTCGCGCAAGCGCGCGCAGATGTCGGCGGTGCGGCGGTCCTGCCAGACGATGGCGTTGTGGATCGGCTTGCCCGTTGCACGTTCCCACACCACCACGGTCTCGCGCTGGTTGGTGATGCCGATGCCGGCGATGCCGGCCGCGTCGAGTTTCGCCTTAGCCAGCGCGTCGCGACACACGGTGACGGTGGCGCGCCAGATCTCCTCCGGGTCGTGCTCGACCCAGCCCGGCGCGGGATAGATCTGCCGCAGCTCCTCCTGGGCCGTCGCCACCGGCCGCGCGCTCTCGTCGAAGACGATGGCGCGCGTGCTGGTCGTGCCCTGGTCGATAGCGAGGATATGTCGTGCGGCCATGGTCAGATCGCCGCCATGCCGCCGTCGATCACCAGCTCCGAGCCGGTGACGAAGCGCGATTCGTCGGAGATCAGGTAGAGCACGCCATAGGCGATGTCCTCGGGCTTGCCCAGCACGCCCATCGGCACCCAGGCGGTGGCCCGCGCGCGGCCCTTCTCGGTGGTCATCATCTCGCCGGCCATCGGCGTGTCGATCACGCCGGGGTGGATCGAGTTGCAGCGGATGTTGTAGCGCTTGCGCGCGCAATCGATCGCCACGGTCTTGGTGAACTGGCGCACCGCGCCCTTCGACGCGCCGTAGGATGGCAGCTCGGGCGTGCCGACGAAGGCCGCCAGCGACGACAGATTGACGATCGAACCGCCGCCGCCCGAGCGCATCGCCGGCACGGCGTGCTTGCAGCCGAGGAACACGCCTTCGACGTTGATCGACAGCATGCGCCGCCATTCCTCGAGCGTCTCGTTCTCGAAGCGGGCGGGATAGCGGCCCATGATGCCCGCGTTGTTGACCAGCCCGTCCAGCCGCCCGTGCTTGTCCATCACGTCGGCGACCACACGCTGCCAGTCCTCTTCCTTCGACGTGTCCTGCTCGACGAAACGCGCCCGGCCGCCGATGCGTTGCACCGTCTCCAGCCCGCCATTGCGATTGATATCGGTGACGACCACCGTGGCGCCCTCGCCCGCCAGCACCGTCGCCGTGGCGCGGCCTATGCCCGAGCCGCCGCCGGTCACGATCACCACCTTGCCTGTTACGCGACCGGTCATGGCTTGCTCCGTGCTCGTTGTCGGTGCGGCGTACCATCCTTGCGCGTATAGACATAATTGCCGCTGGCATCCATGCGCGCGCGATTGTCGATGTCCGGATAGCTGATTTCGTCGCCCGGCGTGCGATCGCCGACCACGAGCAGCAGCACGTCGGCCTTGGATCGGTTGACAAAACGGTGGGCGTTGCCGCCGCCGGCGGGAAAGCCGACGCACATGCCCGGACGCATCGTCTCCGCACCGGCATTGGTCTGCAATACGACCTCGCCTTGCAGCACGTAGATGAACTCGTCCTGCTTCGAATGGGTATGGCGCGCCGAGGACTGGCCGCCGGGGATGATACGCGTGATGTTGACGCCGAAATTGCGCAGGCGGGCGTGGCTGCTCAAGCGGCGAATCCAGCGCTTCTGGTTGTCGGCGCGGAATTTTGCGGGATAGCGCGTGGCGTTGCTCTCCGGCAGCGTCAGCGGATCAAAGGCGACAGGCAACTTGCTCATGGTGCAGGGGCATCCTCGTCGGGTTGCGCGAAGACTACGCCTCGTTTCGTCGCCGTGTCCGCATCCATTCGGCGAAAGCCTCGCGCTCGGCCGGGCTCATGTGCAGGCCTTCCTTGGTGCGCCGCCACAGTACGTCCTCGGGCTCCTGCGCCCATTCGTGGCGCATCAGGTGGTCGGCCTCGCGTTCGTATAAGTCGCCGCCGAAATGCCGACCCAGATCCTCGACGGTCTTCGCCTCGCCCAGCAGCTCGGCGCTGCCCGCGCCGTGGCGGCGCGCCAGGCGGTGCAGGAAGACCGGCGACATGCCGGGATAGGCCTTCTCGAGGCCCGATATGAAAAGCTCGAAATCGGCGTAAGGCATCTCGCCGTCGGGCAGCGGTTCGCGATGCGTCCACGCCTCGCCCATCGTCGGATAATAGCCCCGCAGATCCTCCAGCGCGTGCTCGGCCAGCCGCCGATAGGTCGTGATCTTGCCGCCGAAGACGCTCAGCAACGGCGCCTTGCCGGCCTCGTCGGCGACCTCCAGCACATAGTCGCGCGTCACCGCCGAGGGATCGTCGCTGCCGTCGTCGAACAGCGGCCGCACGCCCGAGTAGCTCCAGCTCACGTCGGCCGGCGTGATCGTACGGGCCATGTAGTGGTTCGACAGGTCGCAGAGGTAGGTGATTTCCTCCGGCGAGATCGTCACCGGTCCCGGCTCGGCGCCGTCGAGCGCGATGTCGGTGGTGCCGATCAGCGAGAAGTCGCGTTCGTAGGGAATGACGAAGACGATGCGCTGGTCGCTGTTCTGCAGGATGAAGGCGTGATCGCCGTCATGCAGCCTGGGCACGACGATGTGGCTGCCCTTCACCAGCTTGACCCGCTTGCGCGTGGCGACGCCTTCGACCGAGTCGAGCCAGCTCTTCACCCAGGGGCCGGAGGCGTTGACGAGGCCGCGCGCGCGCAGGCTCGCGCGCCGACCGGTCGCGATTTCCTCGAGCTCGACCCGCCACAGCCCGTCGACCCGGCGCGCCGAGACGCAGCGGTGCCGCGCATGGATCGCAGCACCACGATCGCGCGCGGAGCGTAGATTGCCGATGACCAGGCGCGCGTCGTCGACCCAGCCATCGGAGTAGACGAAGCCCTTGCGGAAACCCGGATTCAGCCCCGCCCCGTAGGGACTGCGCGCCAGGTCGACCGTCTCGGTTTTCGGCAGCTTCATCCCGAGGTTGAGATGATCGTAGATGAACAGGCCCAGGCGCAGCATCCAGGCCGGCCGCAGATGCGGTTCGTGCGGCAGCACGAAGCGCAGCGGCCAGGCGATATGCGCCATCTTGGCCAGCAGCACCTCGCGCTCCATCAGCGATTCGCGCACCAGCCGGAACTCGTAGTGCTCGAGATAGCGCAGCCCACCATGGATCAACTTGGACGAGGCCGAGGAGGTGGCGCTGGCGAAATCGTTCATCTCGCACAGCCCGACCTTCAGGCCGCGGCCGGTGGCGTCGCAGGCGATGCCGGCGCCATTGATGCCGCCGCCGACGACGAAGAGGTCGAGGACCTCAGACATCGATCTCGACGAAGAGCGGCCAGTGGTCGGAGGCCGGCGTGGTGTTGTCGATCCAGGCGCGCTTCACCTTGCCGCGCAGATCATGGGTGACGAAGGCATGATCGATGCGCCCCTCGCCCGCAAAGCTCTCGCGATCCTCGGCGTTGCCGGCGGCGGTCCAGGCGTCGGTCAGGTGGTCGGCCGTCGCGACGCGACCGAACAGCGGATGCGTCTCGCCGCAGATCGCGGCGTACTCGACATCGGTGGGCGTGAAGTTGAAATCGCCCATGACAACGGCCGCGGCGGGCACCGGCTGCGCGACCTCGGTGAAGACGAAGCTGTCGGAAGCATGCGCGTCCCAGGCCCCGCCCCGGCGCGGCGCATCGAGCACGATGTCGAGCAGCGCCTCGATCTGCGGCAGGCGCTGGGCGTGCGTTATGTGCGAGAGGTGGATGCTGTAGACCCGCAGCCGGCCCTTGGGCGTCTCGATTACCGCCTCGACGAACCCGCGTTGCAGGTCGAATTGCGTGGGCATCGCCGTCTTGGGCAGTAGATGACCGCGTGCCTCGACAATCGGCCAGCGCGACAGCACAGCGTTGCCGAAGGTACGGCGACGATTGACGATCCGGCCGTCGGCGCTGACCGAGCTGGCGTCGGCGTCGAAGGGGCCGTGGAACCACACATGGCGGTTCAGGCGCTCGGCGATCTCGCGCGCCTGATCGGCGTGCGCGTTGAGCGCCCAGCCTTGCACGACTTCCTGCAGGCAGACGATATCGGCCTCAGCCACGACATCGGCGATGCGCGCGACGTCGTAGACGTTATCCGTGCCCAGACCAAAATGGATGTTGTAGGTGGCGAACAGCATGGGACGCGGGTCTAGCGCGGCTGACGCGCCGGGCGCTATGCGACCTCTACGCGCGCGCCGTCGCCGTCGTCGAACAGGTGCAGGTTGGCGGGATCGATGCTGAACAGGCGGCGCGAGCCGCCGGCGGCGGTAACGTTGCCCGGCAGGCGTACCGTCAACAGCGCGCGTTCGGCACCATAGCGGCCGTGCAGCAGGGTGTCGGCACCCAGCGGCTCGACCATGTCGACCTGCAGCGGCAGCGTGCCCTTCTCGTCGGTGGTCGGCAGCATGTGCTCGGGCCGCAGGCCCAACGTCACGGCGGCGCCGGCCGCAGAAGCCGCCTGGCCGGACAGCTTCAAGATCAGACCGTCGCCGACCTCGACAGACCGACGGTCGCCGCCGACCTTGCCTCTGAGGAAGTTCATGGCCGGCGAGCCGATGAAGCCCGCGACATAGGCCGTGGCCGGCTTCTCGTAGACCTGCATCGGCGTGCCGATCTGCTCGGCGCGGCCGGCGTTCATCACGATCAGGCGGTCGGCCAAGGTCATCGCCTCGACCTGGTCGTGGGTGACGTAGACGCTGGTGGTGCCGAGATCGCGCTGCAGGTGCTTGATCTCCAGCCGCATCTGCACGCGCAGCTTGGCGTCGAGGTTGCTGAGCGGCTCGTCGAACAGGAACACCGCCGGCTCGCGCACGATGGCGCGGCCCATGGCGACGCGCTGGCGCTGGCCGCCGGAAAGCTGGCGCGGCCTTCGCTGCAGCAGCTGGCCGAGTTCGAGGATCTTGGCCGCCTTCTGCACCCGCTGGTCGATCTCGGCCTTGCTCTTGCCGGCGATGCGCAGGCCGTAGGCCATGTTGTCGTACACGCTCATGTGCGGATAGAGCGCGTAGTTCTGGAACACCATGGCGATGTCGCGGTCCTTGGGCTCCAGATTGTTGACCACGCGTTCGCCGATCGCGACCTCGCCGCCGGTGATGCGTTCGAGGCCCGCGATCATGCGCAGCAGGGTCGACTTGCCGCAGCCGGAGGGGCCGACGATGACGATGAACTCGCCGTCCTTGATCTCCATGTCGATGCCATGGATGACGTCGACTTTGGCGTCGTACGTCTTCTTGACGCCGCGCAGGCTCACGCCGGCCATCTCACTTCTCCGTATCGACCAGGCCGCGTACGAACTGGCGCTGCATGAAGACCACTACGAGGACCGGCGGCAGCATGGCCAGCATGCCCACCGTCATGATCAGGTTCCACTGCGGCACGCCATCGATGACGTTGGCCTGGCGCGAGAGCGTCATCACCACCGTGTAGAAATCCTCCTTGGTGGTGATCAGCAACGGCCACAGATACTGGTTCCAGCCGTATATGAACTGGATGACGAACAGCGCGGCGATGCTGGTGCGGCTCATCGGCAGCAGGATGTCGCGGAAGAAGCGCACCGGCCCGGCGCCATCGACGCGCGCCGCCTCGGTGAGCTCGTCGGGTACGCTGAGGAAGAACTGGCGGAACAGGAATGTCGCGGTGGCCGAGGCGATCAGCGGGATGATCAGGCCGCTGTAGCTGTTGAGCATGTTGAAGTCGGCCACGACCTTGTAGGTCGGCACGATGCGCACCTCGACCGGCAGCATCAAGGTCATGAAGATCAGCCAGAACGCCGTCATGCGGAAGGGGAAGCGGAAATAGACGATGGCGTAGGCGGCGATGATCGAGATCGCGATCTTGCCGATGCACACGCCCAGCGCCATCACCAGGCTGTTGAACAGCACCTTCCACAAGGGCGTGCGCGAGGCCTGGGCGAAGCCTTCGGTCAGCACGACGGTGTAGTTCTCGATCAGGTGCGGGCCGGGCAGCAGCGGGATCGGCGAACGCAGCATGGTAGCCGTGTCGTGGGTCGAGGCCACGAACGTCACCCAGACCGGAAAGGCGATCAGCGCCACGCCCAGGATCAGCACCACGTGGGCGAAGACGGTCAGCCAGGGGCGGTTCTCGATCATCGCGGCCGCCTCAATAGTGCACGCGCCGCTCGATGAAGCGGAACTGCACGACGGTCAGCGCCACGACGATGAGCATGAGGATCACTGACTGCGCCGCCGAGCCGCCGAAATCGCTGCCGCGGAAGCCGTCGTTGTAGACCTTGAACACCAGGATGGTGGTGTCGGCGGCCGGCCCGCCTTTGGTCAGCGCGTCGACCACGCCGAACGTACCGAAGAAGGCGTAGATGATGTTGACCACCAGCAGGAAGAAGCCGGTGGGCGACAGCAGCGGGAACATGATGGTCCAGAAGCGCCGTCCCGGCCCGGCGCCGTCGATCGCCGCCGCCTCGATCAGCGATTTGGGGATCGACTGCAGGCCGGCGAGGAAGAAGATGAAGTTGTAGCTGATCTGGTTCCAGCAGGCGGCGAAGATCACCAGCCACAAGGCCTGGTTGCCGTTGAGCTGGTGGTTCCATTCGATGCCGAACCGATCGAGCCAATAGGCGAAGATGCCGACGCGGGGATTGAACAGGAAACCCCACAGCACGCCGGCCACCGCCGGCGCCACGGCGTAGGGCCAGACCAGGAAGGTCTTGTAGGCGGTGGCGCCGCGCAGGGTGCGGTCGGCCATCACCGCCAGCAGCAGCGCCAGCGCCAAGCCGATCAGGGTCACCATCAGGCTGAAGAACAGCGTGATGCGCGCCGAGTGCCAGTAGGCGGAGTCGGTCAACAGACGCTCGAAATTGGCGAACCAGACGAAGCGCGTGTTGCCGCCGAAAGCGTCCTCGATGATCAGCGACTGCCAGATCGCCTGGCCCGAGGGCCACAGGAAGAAGGCGACCGTGATGAAGAGCTGCGGCGCCAGCAGCATGTACGGCAGCAGCTTGTCGTCGAACGTGACGCGCTTGTGCATGGGAATGTGGAGCTAGAGAAGCCAGGCCCCCTCTCCGCCGAGGCTGAGAGGGGGCCCGACGGTTACTTGTTGGCGGCTTCGAAGTCGCGCAGCAGGCGGTTGCCGCGCGCGACGGCGTCGTCGAGCGCCTGCTTGGCGTTCTTCTTGCCCGACCA
Source organism: Alphaproteobacteria bacterium (assembly GCA_016869975.1). Classification (GTDB taxonomy): domain Bacteria; phylum Pseudomonadota; class Alphaproteobacteria; order Reyranellales; family Reyranellaceae; genus JAFAZJ01. The sequence continues at coordinate 53,018 of VGCZ01000010.1, read as the reverse complement.
CACGGACTCGAGCTCCTCGTCCATGATGTCGCGGATCTGCACCAGGCTGCCGACGCGCAGACCCTTGGAGTTCTCGGTCGCCGGATTGAGCGTCAGCTGCTTCACCGCGACATCGCGGCCTGGGTTCGCCTTGTAGAAGCCGGCCTTCTCGGTGATGTCGGCGGCCGAGCTGGTGATCGGCACGTAGCCGGTCTCCTGGTGCCACTTCGCCTGCACGTCGCCGCGCGACAGGTAGGTGAAGAGCTTGGCGACGCCGGCGTACTCCTCCTTCGGCTTGCCCTGCAGCACCCACAAGGTGGCGCCGCCGATGATCGAGTTCTGCGGCTGCGCGCGCACCTTCGGATCGTACGGCATCATGGCGATGCCGAACTTGGCGTCGCCCATCGCCTTGCTGATCGCCGCCGCCGAGGCTGAGGAGGCGACGTGCATGGCGCAGTCGCCGGCGGTGAACATCGTCGTCGACTGGCCGGTGCGGCCGCCATAGACGAAGACCTTGTCCTTGCCCCAGTCGGCCAGGCGCTGGATGTGCGCAACGCGCGCCGGATCGTTGATCTTCAGCTCGATGTCGAGGCCGCCGAAGCCGTTGCCCTTGGTGGCGAACGGAATGTCATGAAAGGCGCCGTAGTTCTCGATCATGGTCCAGGTCTGCCATTGCGGCGTGAACCCGCACTTGGCGCCCGCGGCGACCAGCTTCTTGCCCATCTCGCCGACCTCGTCCCAGGTCTTGGGCGGCGTGTTGGGGTCGAGGCCGGCCTTCTGGAACAGCTCCTTGTTCCAGTAGAACACCGGCGTCGAGGAGTTGAACGGCAGCGACAAGAGCTTGCCATCGGTGGTCGAGTAGTAGCCGTAGACCGGGCCGATGAACGACTTGGGATCGAACGGCTCCTTGGAATCGGCCATCAGCTGGTGGACCGGATAGACCGCGCCCTTGGCGGCCATCATGGTGGCGGTGCCGACCTCGAAGACCTGCACGATGTGCGGATGCGCGTTCTGCCGCGCGCGGAAGGCGGCGATCGCCGCCGTCAGGGTCTCGGTGTACGAGCCCTTGTACACCGGCACGACCTTGTATTCGCTCTGCGACTTGTTGAACGGCTCGATGAGCGCGTTGACCGCCTCGCCGAGATTGCCGCCCATGGCGTGCCAGAGCTGGATTTCCTTCTGCGCCCAGGCGGGGGAAGCCGCCAGGATCGCGGCGACGGATGTCGCCATCACCAGATACTTCGCTCGCATGATGTCAGTCCCTCCGTCCGATTAGAGACGGCACCCGTAATCCGTCCCTGTTACCGTGCCGTGTCATACCGGCCTTGCACCGAACGTAGAGGGATCGCCCGCGAACCGGAAGAGGGTTTTGTCACGAATCCGTCATCTCCGCCGGTCGCCGCGTCCGCGGCGGCCGACTCCGTCGGAATACCGTTCCCATTCCCCTTCCCTTCCCTTCCAGTTCCTTTCCCTTCCCTTCCTTTCCTCACCGGTCCGGCACGGTGCCAGCACAGGACTCATCCGGTACCAGTCCGACCAGGGTCGAGCGGAGCGCGTGGGCGACGTCGACCGCGTTCAGCCGCTCAACGCCGCCAGGATCACGTCGGGGGAGTCCGTGATGACACAGTCGACGCCCATCGCCACCAGCGCGCGCGCCCGGGCGGGATCGTTGATCGTATAGACGCTCAACAGATAGCCCGCCGCCTTGATCTCGGCGGCCATCGCGGGAACCAGTTTCTTGCCGTTGGTGTTGACGCCCACGGCGCCCACCGCCTGGGCGCGCGCGCGCCAATCGTCCTTCAATGCGTCGATCAGGATTGCGCGCGGAAACTCCGGTCCGACCTCGAGCGCCGCGGCCAGCGCGGCGTCCTGGAAGCTCGACAGCAGGGGTGTCGGCAGGCGTGTCGGCCAGTGCTTGCGCAAGGCCTCGACCGTGGCGCGCGCCGTCTCGGCCTCGCGACCCCGGCAGGGCTTGATCTCGACGTTGGCGCCCAATCCCTCCTCGGCGAGGCAGGCGATCGCCTCGGCGAAGCTGGGCACGCGCTGGCCGGCGAAGCGCGGCGCCATCCAGGCGCCCGCATCGAGACCCTGGATTTCGGCCCACGGCGTCGCCGCCGCGAGACGGTCGAGACCGGTGGTCCGCCTCAGCGAGTCGTCGTGCATCAGAATGGCCACGCCGTCGCCCGAGAGCTTGACGTCGAACTCGACCCAGCCCGCGCCGCGTCGGCGCGCCTCGCGCAACGAAGCCAGCGTGTTCTCCGGCGCGTAGGTGGCGGCGCCGCGATGGCCGACGACGCGGGGCAGCTCGAGTTGGGGCAGCGACATGCGGCGGACACTACGGGAGCGCCGCGGTCGACGTCCACATTGCGCTTTGCCTTTGGCGGGCGCCCTCCCATAAATGACGCCGATGACGATTCTCGACCGCTTCCGCCTCGACGGGCAGATCGCGCTGGTGAGCGGCGCGGCGCGCGGCCTGGGCTGGGAGATGGCACGGGCGCTCGCCGAGGCCGGCGCGCGGGTCATCCTGCATGGCCGGACCGACACGGCGATCCTGCCGCGCGCCGCCGAGCTCGCGGGCCGCGGCCTGGCTGCCGACACCATCTCCTTCGACATGGGCGACGCGGCCGCGACGGAGCGCGCGATGGACACGGTGCTGGCGCGCCATGGCCATATCGACATCCTGCTCAACAATGTCGGCGAGCGCGACCGGCGCTCGGTGCAGCGGATCACGCCGGAGGATTTCGACCGCCTCGTGTCGGTCGACCTCGGTGCCGTCTATCGCCTGATCAAGCGCGTGATGCCCGGCATGATTGAGCGGCGCCACGGCCGTATCGTCTGCGTCACCTCGATCGTCGATCAGCTGGCGGCGAACGGCTCGCCCTCCTACACCGCCGCCAAGGGTGGCCTCGCCGCGCTCACCCGCGCGCTGGCGGCGGAGCTCGGGCCGCACAACATCACCTGCAACGCCATCGCGCCGGGCTTCTTCGCCACCGAGACCAATTCGACGATGACCCAGGGCGAGTCCGGCGCCCGGCGCGCGCGGCGCGTGCCGTTGAACCGCTGGGCCGATCCGGGCGAGATCGCCGGCGCCGCCTTGCTGCTGGCCTCTCCGGCCGGCGGCTACATCAACGGCCACACCCTGGTGGTCGACGGTGGCATCTCCGCCACCTATGACATGCTGTGATGAGCGATCCACGCCACATCGAGACCGCGCGGCTGTCGCTGCGGCCGATCGACGAGAGCGATCTCGCCGAACTCGCGGCGCTGATGGGCGATCCCGAGGTCGGCGGTCTGCTGCAGCACGGCGTGCTCGACGCCGAGGCGACGCGGCGTCTGCTCGATGGCTACCGCGCGCTCTGGCACGAGAAAGGCTACGGCATGTTCGCGCTACGTCGGCGCGAGGACGGCCGTTTCGCCGGAGTCTGCGGCCTGTGGGACCACCACGACGGCATCGGCGTCGCGACCCGCGTCGCGATCGCGCCCTGGGCCAAGGGGCATGGCTACGCGCCAGAAGCCGGCCTGGCGGTATTGGGCTTCGCCTTCGAGGCGCTGGGCCTCGACACGGTCTGGGCGGTGACACGCGAGTCCAACCCCGACGCGCAGCGCGCGCTGGGAAAGATGGGCTGGACCTTGAAGCTGCGCTATGAGAGCGATGGCAAGGGGCTGCTGCGGTTCAACATGACCCGCGCACAGTGGCTCGCGCGGGGGAAACCGGCATGAGATTCGCTTCGATCGTCCTGGGCCTCGGCATCGCCGCGGCGGCGTCGCCGGCGCTGGCGGCCGGCGGCGCGCCACACATCGAGGGTGCGAAGCTGGGGTTGATCTGGATCCTGCCCTTCGCCGGCATCCTGCTGTCGATCGCGCTGCTGCCGTTGTTCGCGGCGAGCTTCTGGCACCATCACTACGGCAAGGTCTCGGCCGCCTGGGCGCTGGCCTTCGTCGTGCCCTTCGCCGCGATCCATGGCCTGCCGACGGCGCTCTACGAGGTCAAGCACACGCTGGTGCTCGAGTACATTCCGTTCATCATCCTGCTGCTGGCGTTGTTCACCGTCACCGGCGGCATCCGCATCGTCGGCAATCTGCACGGCTCGCCGTCGATGAACACCGCCCTGCTGGCGATCGGCACGGTGCTGGCCGGCTGGATGGGCACGACCGGCGCCTCGATGCTGCTGATCCGGCCGATGATCCGCGCCAACGACGATCGACGACACAAGGTGCACGTCTTCGTGTTCTTCATCTTCCTGGTGTCGAACATGGGCGGCGCGCTGACACCGCTGGGCGATCCGCCGCTGTTTCTCGGCTTCCTCAAGGGCGTGAGCTTCTTCTGGCCGACCACGCATCTGTTCATGGAGATGCTGCTGTGCTGCACCGTGCTGCTGGGCGTCTTCTACGCCCTCGACAGCTACTGGTACCGCAAGGAGGGTCACCTCAAGGTCGATCCGACGCCCGATACGCCGATAAGCCTGCAAGGCGGCGCCAACATCGTGCTGATGATGGCGATCGTCGGCGTCGTGCTGATGAGCGGCACATGGAAGCCGGGCATTACCTGGACGATCTACCATGTCGAGGTCGAGCTGCAGAACATCGTGCGCGACCTGGCCCTGCTGGCCATCACCTTCGCCTCGATGAAGCTGACGCCAAAGGCGACGCGCGACGGTAACGGCTTCACCTGGGGCCCGATCCTGGAGGTCGCCAAGCTGTTCGCCGGCATCTTCCTCACCATCATTCCCGCCATCGCCATCCTCAAGGCCGGCCGCGAGGGCGCGCTCGCGCCGCTGGTGGCGCTGGTGACGCGCGCCGACGGCTCGCCGATCGACGCCTGGTATTTCTGGCTGAGCGGCATCCTGTCGAGCTTCCTCGACAACGCGCCGACCTATCTCGTGTTCTTCAATCTCGCTGGCGGCGACGCGGCCCAACTCATGGGTCCGCTGGCCTCAACCCTGGCGGCGATCTCCTGTGGCGCGGTGTTCATGGGCGCCAACACCTATATCGGCAACGCGCCCAATTTCATGGTCAAGGCCGTCGTCGAGGACGCTGGCATCCGCATGCCGAGCTTCTTCGGCTACATGGCATGGTCCTGCGCCGTGCTGCTGCCGCTGTTCGTGGTGGTGACGCTGATCTTCTTCCTCTGAGTTATTTGTCATCCCGAGCGCAGCGAGGGGGATCCAGGAAAGCGCCTGATTCCCCCTCGCTGCGTCGTGATGACAGTCGCGGCTTCAACGCAGATTGTCGTAGACCGCCTTGGCGATCGGCATCAGCTCGGCGCGCTCGATCTCGCCGCTGATCGCATAGCCCAATGGCCCGTCCAGCCAATAGAACGATCGCACGGCCCCCTCGGTGCGGAACAGGAAGGCCGTCTCGCGGTTGTTGGGATTGCGCGTCATGTAGACGGTGATGCGCCGGCCGGCGCGGTCCTCATACATCAGCTGGCAGGCCGGCCCGTCGATCGCCGACAACAATCTGCCGCCGACCAGGTTCCAGCCGAGCGCCGCCAGATCGGGCGCCGACACCTTGGCGCCCATGCGGCGCGAGAGCCAGGTCACCAGGTGGTCGCGTTCGTTGGCCGCGACCTCGACCGGGTGGCGCTTCTCGACGACGAACACGCGGTGCGCCAGTACCGCCTCGCGCGTCAACGCCACCTCGCGCCTTGTCGGCGGCGGCTCGAACCAGCGCGTGGCGAACCAGCCGCCCGCCGCGCCCACCGCCAGCAGCACGACGGCGGCCGCCGCCTGCCACCACCGCGCCGGCCGCGCCCAGCGACCACGCGCCTCGGCGATCACCTCGGTCAGGCGCGACGGTACCGGTTCGTCGAGCGCCGGATCGTAGAGCGCGCCCAGCAGACGAACCTGCTCGCGCCAGGCCGCGACCTTGGCGCGCGCCTCGGCGTCGGTCTCGAGATACGCCTCGACCGCGCGCCTGCGCTGCGCGTCGAGCCGCTCGTCGACATAGGCGTGCAGGTCGGCTTCCTCGATCGGGCCGTGTCCCGTCCGCTCCTGGGAACTCATACACCACTCCTGGACGCGGCGTTCCGCTCACCGCCGGTCATCCTCAATCGCTCGCGCGCCCGCGACAGGCGCGACATCACCGTGCCGATCGGCACGTCCAGCACGCCAGCGATCTCGGCGTAGGACATGCCTTCCAGCGCCACCAGCAGCAGCACCTGACGGTGCTCCAGCGAGAGGTGGCGCAGCGCCGTCAGCGTCTCGCGCGCCGCCATGCTCTCGATCTGCGAGGCCGGCCGGCCGGGCTCCAGCACGTCGTCGATCGACGCCGCGCGCGGCCGCGACGCCGCGCGGCGGCGGTCGTTGGCGTGCAAGTTGTGCATGATCGTGAACAGCCAGGCGCGCAGATTGCCGGGGCGCCGCCACAGATGCGCCCGCGACAAGGCCCGCTCCAGGCAGTCCTGCACCAGATCGTCGGCCTGCTGCACGTCGCCCACCAGCGCGCGCGCATAGCGGCGCAGCGCGGGCACGTGTTGCGGCAACAGATCCGGCAGGGCGTCCACGACCCCATACAACCCGACCGGTAGCCGGCGCGTCCAGCGAATACCCGGCGCGCCAAGCTGGTTACCGAATCAACACCACCCCGGCACGGAAATTCCCCGGCGTGTCGATCAAGTCGCGTTCAGGCTGGCAGCGCGGCGGTGATGATGATCTCGATCAGATCGCCCTCGGGCATGATCGACTGCACGAAGGAGCGCACCGGGCCATGGCCACCCGGCATCCAGCTGGCCCACGCCTCGTCGAACGCCGGCTTGTTGTCGTGGTCGGTGACGACGATCTCGGCCTTGACGATACGGGTGCGATCGAGCCCGGCGTCCTTGAGGTAGCCGTCGATGACGCCGAGCGCGCCCAGGGTCTGCGCGCGGATGTCCTGGGTGCGATCGGGTGAGGTCGCCACCGCCCAGAGAAAGCCGCCACCGCCCGGCAAGAGATAGACCGCCACCGACGACTTGCTCGGCAGCGTCCGGTTGGGCACGCGGCTGATGTCGCTCATGTCCAGCGTTCCTACTCCAGCCGGATGCCCGCTTCGGCGATGACCTTTCGCCAGACCTCCGTCTCGCGGGCGATATGGGCCGTCGCGTCCGCCGCGGTGCTGGCCAGCGTCTCCATGCCCTGCTTGGCGAAGGCATCGCGCACCTCGGGCGCGTTCAGCGCCTTGGTCAGGATGCCGTTGAGCGCGCTGACCAGCTCGGGCGGGGTCTTCGACGACACCACGGCGGCGTACCAGTTGGTGGCGGCGTAGCCCGGGAAACCCGATTCGGCGATGGTCGGAATATCGGGATCGAACGGCGAGCGCTTGGCGCCGGTGACGGCCAGCGCCCGGATGCGGCCATCGCGCATGAAGGCGGTCGCGGTCGGCGCGCTGGCGATCAGCGACGGCACGTGGCCGGCGACCAGGTCGTTCATCGCCGGGCCGCCGCCGCGGAACGGGATGTGGTTGAGCTTTGCGCCGCTGCGCGCCTTCAGGAGTTCACCGGCGAGATGGCCGGCGCCGCCGATCCCCGAGGAGCCGTAGTCGATACCTTCCGGCCGTCTGCCGAGCGCCAGGTACTCGGCCAGCGTCTTGGCCGGCACGCTGGGATGCACGACCACGACGTTGGAAAAATCGACCGCCAGGGTCACCGCCGCGATGTCCCTCGGATCGTATCCCACGTCCTTCATGGCGTACGGATTGACCGCCAGCATGCCGACATTGGCCAGCAGGACCGTGTGACCATCGGCCGGCGCGCGTAGCGCCTCGCGTGTCGCGAGATTGCCGCCAGCGCCGGGCTTGTTGTCGACCAGCACGGACAGCCCGGCGCTCTTGGTCATCTCCTGCGCCAGGATGCGGGCGACGATGTCGCCGCCACCGCCCGCCGCGAAGCCGACGATCAGCCTGAGCTGCTTCGACGGGAACGGCTGCGCGCGGCCGACGACAGGCATCGCCAGGCCGGCGGCGGCCGACACGATCAATGTACGCCGACGCATGAATGTCCTCCCGGACCATGCACTTCGAGAGCGACCACCCTAGCGACCCATCAGACGACGCGGAAGTTCTTGAACTGCCAGGGGTCCTTGCGGTCGAGGTCCTCCGGGAACAACTGGCCGCGATCGTGCAGCGGCGTCCAGTCGCTGTATTCGCCGACGACGGGGCCGAGATAAGGCATGCAGATCTCGAGGTGGCGGTCGAAGTCCATGTCGTCGGCCTCGACGATGCCGCGCGCCGGATTCTCGATCGCCCAGATGATGCCCGAGAGCACCGGCGCGCAGACCTGCAGCGAGGTCGCGTTGTTGTACGGCGCCAGCTTGCGCGCCTCCTGGATCGAGAGCTGCGAGCCATACCAGTAGGCGCCCTTCTTGTGGCCCATCAGCAGCACGCCGAGCTCGTCGATGCCGGAGTGAATCTCCTCGACGATCAGGCGCTGGCGCTTCTGCTGGCGCAGATTCTTGCCGGCGATCTCATGCATCGACTTTATCGCCTGGTCGCAGGGGTGGTAGGCGTAGTGCACCGTCGGCCGGTACGCTGCCTTGCCGCCGCGGCCGCGCAGGGTGAAGTAATCGGCGATCGAGATTGACTCGTTGTGGGTGATGATGAAGCCGTGAAACGGCCCCTCCTTCGGCGTCCAGGTGCGCACGCGCGTGAGCAGGCCGGGCCGGTTCAGGTAGATCGCCGCGTCGCAGCCGAATTTGTGGCGTTTGCCGTCCGCGGGCAGCGCCTTCTCGTGCGTGCCCCAGCCCATCTCGGCCGGCTGCGAGCCTTCCGAGACGAAGCCGTCGATCGACCAGGTGTTGACGAACTCGCCGACCTCTTTTGGCTTGGGCGAGACCTGGGTGTCGCGCTCGGCGATGTGGATCACCTTCACGCCCAGGCGCTGGGCCAGGCGACCCCAACCCTCGCGATCTGTCGGCACTTTCGCGCGCAAGCCGGTGTCCTTCGCCAGGTTGACCAGCGCCTGCTTGACGAAGTGCGAGACCAGGCCCGGGTTGGCGCCGTGCGCGATCACCGCAGTCGGCCCGCCGCGATACTTCGGGCGCAGCTTCAGCGCCGCCTCGCGCAGCGCGTAGTTCGAGCGCTGCGAGACCGAGAGGTTGGGGTCGGTATAGCCGCCCGGCCACGGCTCGATGCAGGTGTCGATGTAAAGCGCGCCCTTCTCCTGGGCGAACTCGATCAGCGCCGTCGAGGCGACCTCGACCGACAGGTTGACGATGAAGTCGCCCTTGCTCACCAGCTTCGATAGCTCCGAGCGGTAGTTGGCGCGCGTCAGCCGCTTGCGGATGAAGGTGATGCCGTACTTCTCGAGCTCGGGCAGGCCGCCGCGATCCTCGGCCGAGATCACCGTGATCTGCTTCGGCTTGATGGCGATATGGCGCAGGATCAGCGGCATCACGCCCTGGCCGATCGAGCCGAAGCCGATCATCACCATGCGGCCGCCGAACGCGACCTCCTTCTTCGACTTGCGGGGAGCGGCCATCGAAGGTCTCCGGAAATAGCGGGTGGGCGGGGAAACTGAAACGCCGACGGGGCCTTTTTCAAGGCCCCGTCGTCGCAGACCGTGTGGGCTACTGGATTAGATGCAGTAGGTCTTCAAAGGCGCGAAGCCGTTGAACGCCACCGACGCGTAGGTGGTGGTGTAGGCGCCGGTCGAGAGGATCTCGACCTTGTCGCCCACCTTCAGCGCCAGCGGCATCTTGTACTCGGTCTTCTCGTACAGGATGTCGGCGCTGTCGCAGGTCGGGCCGGCGAGCACCACCGGGCCCGAGCGGCCGCCCGCCGGGTACGGCGTGGTGATGCGGTACTTGATGCTCTCGTCCATCGTCTCGGCCAGGCCGCCGAACTTGCCGACGTCGAGATAGACCCAGCGCTTGCGGTCGTTGGCCGACTTGCGCGAGATCAGCACCACCTCGCTCTGAAGCACGCCGGCGTCGCCGACCATCGAGCGGCCCGGCTCGATGATCACCTCGGGCATGCGGTTGCCGAAGTGCCGCACCAGCGCGCGCTGCACCGCCTCGCAATAGGCCTCGACCGGCGCCACGTCCTTGCGGTAGCGCGCGGGGAAGCCGCCGCCGAGATTGACCATCTTCAGGTCGATGCCGGTCTCGGCGAGCGCGTAGAACATCTGCGAGACCTGCGCGAGCGCGCGGTCCCACTGGTCGAGGTCGGTCTGCTGAGAGCCGACATGGAAGGAGACGCCGTAGGCCTCCAGGCCCATGTCGTTGGCGCGTTTCAGCAGGTCGCGCGCCATGTCGGGCGCGCAGCCGAACTTTTTCGACAGCGGCCACTCCGCACCGTCGCAATCGACCAGCACGCGGCAGAACACGCGTGCGCCCGGCGCCGAGCGGGCGAGCTTCTGCAGCTCCGCCTCGCTGTCGAAGGCGTACAGGCGCACGCCGTTCTGGTGCGCCCAGGCGATGTCCTTCTCCTTCTTGATCGTATTGCCGAAGGAGATGCGCTCGGCGCCGACGCCCTGCGCGAAGCACAGCTCGATCTCGCCGCGCGAGGCGGTGTCGAAGTTCGAGCCGAGCTTGCCCAGGCGCGCGAGCACCTCGTTCGCCGGGTTCGCCTTCATGGCGTAGAAGATCTTCGCCTGCGGCAACAGCTCGCGCATGCGGCGGTAGTTGAACTCCACCACGTCGAGATCGACCACCAGGCAGGGGGTCTCGGGTTGCTTGTCGGCGAGGAAACGTCGGATACGGTCGGTCATTTCGAAAGAACCAGCCTCAAACGGGGTGCGGAGGACCGCGTCGCGGCGCCAGGCGCCGGAACACGACGGACCAACACTCCCGGGTCATCCCTGGGGATGCGCTACCGGGAGCGGCACATACTCGAGAGAGGGTTCTTCCGACCGAACAACAGGCCGTAGCCCGAGGGCTCGAGCGTGAAGGTCAGTCCGACAATGGGCGGGTGCTTCCGCCCCGCACGGATCGTATGCATGACAAAGGTCCCTTTCGGCGCCGGTCTATTGCCGGCATTTCCAAGAAGGACGCTTTCCGTCGTTGCATAACCACTAATGGGCCATAGGCACGTGCGTGGGCGTCTAAGAGATGTAGATACGCCGATTGCGCCACGACGCAAGTGAGAATCGACTCACATCCGTAAATTTCTGTGTCCAGCGTGGCGCGTTCGCCACACTCGTCCGCTCAGCCGCCGCCGGGCGGCGCGCCGGCGGCCGGCAGGCGGATCGCCGCGGCGACTCCGGTCAGCACCACGAGCAGGAAGGCGGCGCAGGCGAGCGCCCAGGCGGTGCCGACCTGCGAGGCGACGACGCCCCACGCCGTCTGGCCCACGGCCAGGCTGCCGAAGAAGACGAGCTGGTGCACCGCCATGCCGCGGGCGCGCACCCAGGACGGCAGATGGTGCTGGGTGGCGACGTTGTTGTTGGCGTTGACGATCATCCAGCAGCCGCCGGCCAGCGCCAGCGCCAGCCCGACGACGATGGCGTTGGCGATCATCGCCGAGATCCCCATGCCGAAGGCGACCGCCAGCATCGCCACGAGGTTGGCGCGGTCCGAGCCGAACCATCTGTTGAGCCGCGGGATCAGCATGGTACCCAGCACCGCGCCGACGCCGAAGCTGGAGAACAGCACGCCATACTCGGCGGCGTCGAGCTGGAGGCGATCGCGGCCGGTGAGCGGCAGCAAGGTGGCGAAGGCGCAGGAGGGGATGAAGAAGCACACCGCGCGCGCCCAGATCGCCCACAGCGCGGGCGTGGCGCGGATGAACTGGATGCCGCTGCCGAAGGCGGCGATGAAGCCCTCGCGGCGCTGCGCGGCGCTGGCCTCGGGTGGCCGCTTCCAGGTGAACACGGCGAAGATAACGCCGGCGAAGGTGGCGGCGTTGATGGCGAAGAGCGCGAAGGTCCCGGCCACGCCCTGCAGGATCTGGCCGATCACCGGGCCAATGGTGCGGCCGAAATTGAAGCCGGCGCTGTTGAGCGCCACCGCGCCGGGCAGGTAGCGTCGGCCGACCATTTCAGGCACGACGGCGTGCCAGACAGGCCCGTTCATGGCGTTACCGATGCCCATGCAGAACATCACCGCGATCAGGTTCCAGGCGCTCAAGAGCCCGGTGAACGCCAGCACCGCCAGCACGGCCGACGCCAGCATCATCCACAGCTGCGTGACGATCAGGTATTTGCGCCGGTCGAAGCGGTCGGCGAGCACGCCGGCGAGGAAGCCGAACAGGAACACAGGACAGGTGCCAGCCGCCGCCAGCAGCGCCACGAACATCTCGCGGTGGTCGTGCGGCGCCAGCTCGGTCATCACCCAGCCGGCGCCGGCGGTCTGCATCCAACCGCCGATATTGGAGAGCACGTTGCCGCACCACAGCCGACGGAACGCCGGAATGCGCAACGGCGACCAATATGTCAGTCGCTCGTCAGCCGCGACGGCGGAGGTCGGTTCGGAGTCGGGGGTGGCCATGCCGGGTCGAGACTCGGCTGAGGAATCGGGCGGCATCGCGACGAGGCGGCACTGTAGCCACCGCGCTCCGTCCTGTCATGGTTGGCCCGCGCATGGCGGCCCCGAGTCATGGTGCTGAGCGCCGTCATCCTCGCCGCCGGACGCGGCGCGCGGCTGGCGCCGCTCACCGACCAGCGGCCGAAATGCCTGTTGCCGGTCGGTGGCCGCGCCATCCTCGATCGACAGCTCGATGCGCTGGCCCGCGCCGGCGTGCATGAGGTCGCGGTCGTCACCGGCCACGCCGCCGAGACGGTGGAGGCGCACCTCGCCGCGCGGCCGGGTGTCCTGAGCGTGCGAAACCTCGACCATGCGACGACAGACAATCTCGCGAGTTGCCACGCCGCGCGCGACCATTTCACCGACGATTCGACCCTCCTGCTCAACGGCGACGTGCTGTTCGAGGACGGCGTGCTCGGCGACCTGCTGACGGCCGCGCCGGTGCCGATCCTGATCGCGATCGACCGCAAGCCGCTCTACGATGCCGACGACATGAAAGTCGTGACCACGGACACAAGGCTCAGCCGCATCGGCAAGCACCTCGCCCAGGCCGATGGCGAGGCGATCGGCGTCACGCTGTTGCGCGGCGCGGGCCGCGCCCTCTTCCTGAGCCAGGTGGCGACACGCCTCGCCGAGCCCGGCGGCGAGCGTGCGCTCTATCCCGAGGCGCTCGATGCGCTGGCCCGACGGGACCAAGTCGGCGTGCGCTCGATCCACGGCCGACGCTGGATCGAGATCGACACCGCCGATGACCTCGCCGCGGCCGAGACCATGCCATGGCGATGAACCGCAAGGACCGCCGGCGCGCCAAGGCGATGGGCGACCCGGTGCCGGCGCGCGAGGATCGGCGGGTGACCATCACGGTCGGCCCGGCGACCTGGAGCGTCCGGCTCTTCGCTCTGTTCGGCGCGCTGGGCGGCTTGGCCGTGGGCGTCTCGCTGTTCGGCGCCGAGTTGACGTCGGGCTCGCGCGAGATCGTGGCCGAGGCCGCCGGCAAGTGCCTGGGCGCGGTCGTGCTCGGCGCCATCGCCGGCGCCTTCATGGCGATCGGTCGCAACGTCGCCCAGCGCTGAGCCGGGCGCGCACCAGCGCCAGATCCTCGGGCGTGTCGACATCGATCGCCGCGTCGGCGTCGTCGAGCACGACCGGCGCGATGGCCGCGTGGGCGCGATGCGACAGCAAGGCGAAGGCGGCCGCAAGGTCGAGACGGCGCAGCGCGTAACGCAGCAAGGTCGTCGGCCCGATCCGCGCCGCCAGCCGCACCGGGTTCTTGCGCTCGGCCTCGAGGCCGACCCAGAAGGTGGCCGCCGCCGCGCTGCGCGGGCCGGCGAAGGCGTAGAGGTTGGCGCTGCAATAGTCGCCGTCGGCGAGTCGATAGAAGGTGCGGCGCGTCGGCCCGGACGCGACGGCGCGGCGCGGCACCACGCCGACGGCGATGTCGTAGGCGCGCGGCACGCCGGCGCAGAATGCCTCGATGAGCGCCGGCGACAACAGCCCGTGATCGGCGGTCGTGACCAACAGCGACGGCGTCGTGCCCAGCGCCAGCGCCACAGTGGCGGCGGGCGACGCTGCGATCGGCACGATCGTGGCGCCCTCAGCCGCGTGTGCGACATCGGCCTCCTCGGTCGCGACCATGATGTCGGCGACGGCGCTCGCGGCGCGCAAAGCATCGAGGACCCAGGCGATCAGCGGCCGGCCGCCAACCTGAGCCAACGCCTTGTGGGCGATTCCTTCGGACGTGGCTACCGGATCCGTGACCCCGCGTCGGCCGGCGAGCACCAGAGCCGTGTAGCGTTTGGCCGTCACACCCGCTCGACGCGCATCAGGACGCTGCCGCCGATGCTGGCGAAGGCCAGCACCGGCGTCCAGGCGGCGACCATTGGCAGGATCGCGCCGCCCTCGCCCAGCGCCAACGCCAGGCCGTCGGTGATGAAATAGAGAAAGCCCAGCGCCACGCCGACCACCAGCCGGCCGCCGATGCTGGCGCCGCGCATGCGCGCCTGGGCGACGGGCGCGGCGAGCAGCAGCATGACCACGATCACGGCCGGGATCGCCAGGCGCCGCTGCAGCCACGTGTCGTAGACATGCGGCTGGCGCGCGCCGATCGCCTGGCCGTCGCGCAGTGCGATCAGCTGCGCGGCGGTGAACTGCGCCGGGCTGGCCGTCAGATTGTGGAAGTCGCCCGGCGCGAGCGCCGTCGGCCAGAAGCGCTCGGCCAGCGGCTCGGAGCGCGGCGCCACCGGATCGATGGTCTGGACGACGACGTCGATCAGCCGCCAGCCGCCGGTCTCGTGGCGCGCGCCACGGGCGAAGATCCGCTCGACCAGGTTGCCCTGGGCGTCACGCCGCATCAGCGAGATATCGGCGAGGTAGCGGCCCTCGCGATGCACCGCCTCGACCCGCACCAGGTACGGCGCGTCGCGCAGCCATAGGCCACGGCCGCCTTCGACGGTCGAGCCACCCGGCCGTTCGACCTCCTGCGCCGCCAACGTGGCGCGGCCCCAGGGCACCAACTGGTCGCCGATGACGAAATGCGTCGCCGCCACCACCGCGGCCGCCGGCAGCAGCAGCACGACGATTCGCACGAAGGAGAGGCCGGCGCCCTTGAAGGCCAGGATCTCGTTGGCCTGGGCGAGGCCGAGCAAGGTGATCAGCGCCGAGACCAGCACCGCTAGCGGCAGGATGGTGTTGGCGTGGTCGGGCAGGCGGCAGACCATGTAGCGCGCCACCGAGACGACATCGTAGCCATAGCGCTGCTCGATCGTGTCGATGGAGTTGAGCGCGTCGAAGAGCGTAATCAGCAGCGCCGCGCCGCTCAGCACCAGCGCGAAGCGCGACAGGAACCGGCGGCAGAGATAGCGCAGCGCGACTCCCATCATGCCCTGCCCGGCCGGCGACCCAGCGCGCGTAGCGCCGCCATCGCGTCGCGGCGGCGCCGGTCGATGGCCCCGAGCATGATGGAGATCGCATTGTCGCGCGGACTCTCGGCGACGACGCGGAAGGCCCACACCGCCAGCCCCGCCATCCCCAGGAAGGGCAGCCACAGCGAGACAATCGGCGAGACCTTGCCGAGATCGGCGGCTTTCTCGCCGAAGTTCAGCCCGTAATGGAAGATCGCGATCAGCGCGATGCCGAAGGCCACGCCCGCCACCCGCTGGCCGCGCGGCGCGGCGAGGCCCAGCGCCAGCCCGAGGATCGGCATGAAGAAGGTCGAGATGGTGCGCACCAGCCGCGCGTGGATCTCGGTCCGGATGCGGTACGGCTTCACATCGAGCGTGCGCTCGCGCGCCTGCCCGAACAGCTCGGGCAAGGTGAGTTCGCGCTCGGCGTTGCGCGGCCGGAAGGCGGCGGCGCCGGTCAGCTCCAGCGGCAGGTCGAGCCTGTCGAAGGACAGCACGCTCAGCCGCCCGGCGTCGGCCGGCGTGTCGAGCCGACGGCCGTCGCGCAGCTTGAGCAGGACGCTGAAATCCTCCGGCACGCGCGCGGCGGTACCGCTTTGCGCGGTCATGATCTCGACGACGCCCTCGGGCGTGACCTTGTGGATGAACACGCCTTTCAAGGTGAGCCCGCGGTCGACGATGTCGTCGACGACGATGGTGTAGTCACCGAAGCGATTGAAGGTGGCACCCTTCTCGATCGCCAGGTCGACCATCGAGGAGGTCGCGACATAGAGCAGCGCGCGGTATTGGTAGCGCGTGTGCGGCTGCAGCCAGCCGGTGGTCGCGAACATCGCCAGGCTAAGCATGAAGGACAGCCCGAGCAGCGGCCACAGCAGGCGGTTGAGGCTGATGCCCGACGATTGCAGCCCGTCGAGCTCGCCGTCGGCGCTGAGCCGTGTGGCGGCGATCATCACGCCCAGGAAAAGCGCCAGCGGCAGGGCGACGCCAAGATAGTGCGGCACCAGATTGGCCAGCAGCTTCAGCACCAGGACGATCGGCCCGCCCTGATTCACCAGCATGTCCATGATGCGGACCATGCGCTCCAGCAGGAGCGCCAGCAGCGCGATCAGCAGGGCGGCGCTGAGCGGCATCAGGGTGCGCGCCAGGACGTAGCGGTCGAACACGGTGGCCGACAGCGGCCCCCGCCTGTCCTTGCCGCCTGTTGCGATGCCCGTGACCGTCATAGGCGGCAGTTTACCTCAACTCCGGAGACCCCGATCGCTCGCGCCGCCACGACGGTCGAAATGACATGGTTTGATGGAGTTGAATCGATTGCGCCGAAGTCATAAAATCATGCCATATCAATAACTTAATGGATATTCGGACAGTATGTCGCGTCACCCCCCTGTCAGGCCGCGACCGCCGGTGTCGGTGAGCGCAGGTGAAAACGGTTGCCGGTGTCGCAGCCAGAGAGATCGGGGCGGATCGAGCGCACCTCGACGTCGAAGCGCCAGCCGCCATCGGGATCGCGCTCGACGCCGATCATGTTGTAGCCGCCGGCGCCGTACTTGCTGGCGGGGTGCGCCGAGGTCGATGCCACGCCCAGCACTGGCACCGGCCCCTGGGGCGACTCGATGCGGCCCAGCATGGTGCGGTGCATGTGGCCGTGCAGTACGAGGTCGGCGCCGACCCGGGCGATCGCCTCGCGCACCGCGCGCTGGTCGCTCAGCTCCTTGTGCCGGCTGGCGCCGCCGATCTGCGGCGGATGGTGGATCAGCACCACCCGGCACAGGTCCCGCAGGTCGCGCATCATCGCCTCGAAGCGTGCGAGCTGAGCGGCGCCGACCTCGCCCGTGGCGATCAGCGGCGCGCGCGGCAGCGCCGTGCTCAGCCCGATGAAGGCCACGCAGCCGCGCCGGCGCAGCAGCGGGAAATCGTCGCGCGAGGCCGGCGGCGCGGCACCGTCGCCCGCCATATAGGCGCCCCACAGACCCTGCGACGTCGCCCACGGGACGGGCACGTAGGCGTCGTGGTTGCCGGGCACCAGCGTGACATCCTCGGGCCGGCCGAGCTCGCGCAGCCAGGCCGCCGCCTGCCGGAACTCCGCCGCGGTCGAGATGTTGGCGATGTCGCCGGTGACGGCGACATGGTCGGGCGCGGCGCGGCGCAGATCCGTCACGGCGGCCGCCAGCGCGTCCGGCGCATGGATGCGCCGCCGCCGATAGCGCCACGACAGCCAGCCGGTCATCCGCTTGGAGAGCAGCTCGCGCATGCGCACGTCCGGCAGGGGCAGATGCGGGTCGGAGAGATGCGCGAAGCGGAACATAGGGGCTAGATCGGGCGCGCCGCCTTGCGGGTCAAGCGCTTCTTGCCTACAGGGATTCCAGGCAAGCGATCCGGGGACCCTTGAACGACGTCAGCCTGAGCGTACGACTGATCGGCGCCGAAGGGCCGCGCCTGTTCTCGCGCACGGCGCTGGAACGCGCGCGGCGGATGTTCGCCGGCCTCGACGTCGCCGACGCGTCGGCCCCGATGCCGACCAGCGGCCGCCTTCTGCTGCTGCGCGCGGACCACGTCCTCGACGACGCTCTGGCCGGGCCGCTCGCGGCGGCGCGCGATCTCGCCCTCGCCTCCTCGAACACGCCGGGCGTCGCCGCGATCGCCATCGACGCCGCGCGCGTCGCGGAAGGCCGGACCCTGCTCGACGGCACGTCCGACGACTGCGCGCGCGCCGGGCTCGCCACCGTGACGCCACCACAGCTGGCCGGCGCCTATCGTGCCAAGCTGCGCAACCGTGTGCCGCCCTACGCCCTGTCGAGCCGCGCGATGGCGCCGCGCGCGGTCGAACGCGTCATGTACGACGCGACCTACAAGGGCATCACCGATGTCGTGACCAAGTATGTCTGGCCGACGCCCGCCTTCCTGGTCACGCGCTGGTGCGCGGCGGCACGTATCACGCCCAACGCCGTGACGGTGGTGAGCTTCCTCTGCGTGCTGGCGGCGACGGTTCTGTTCGCGACCGGCTGGTATCTGTCCGGGCTGCTGGCGGCCTGGGCGATGTGCTTCCTCGACACGGTCGATGGCAAGCTGGCGCGGGTGACGCTCGCGTCGTCGAAGCTCGGCGACGCGCTCGATCATGGCACCGACCTGCTGCATCCGCCGTTCTGGTGGTACGCTTGGTACGTCGGCCTCGCGCCGACAATCCCGCCGCACATGGACATCGCGGTCTGGATCGTGATCGCAGGCTACGTCTTGGGCCGCGCCCAGGAAGGCCTGTTCCTCGCCGCCTTCCGCTTCGAGATGTTCGGCTGGCGCCCGCTCGACGCGCTGTCGCGCCTGATCACGGCGCGCCGCAATCCCAACCTCATCCTGCTGAGCGTCGCGACGTTGGCCGGCCGGCCGGATCTCGGGTTGGCTGCTGTCGCCGTCTGGACCCTGCTCTGCCTGGCGTTCCACGGCGTGCGCATCGCGCAGGCTTTCGCCGCGCGCGCCATGGGCCGCGCCGTGACGCCCTATCTGGCGGACGCGTGACGGCCGGCCGCGTCCAGGCTCCCGACCACGACGGCGCGCGCGTCGCGCTGCTTCGGCTGGTCGAGACGGAGGCCGAGCAGCGCATCGGCGAGGCGGCCATGGCGATCAACCAGGCGCTGCTGGCGCGCTTCAAAGGCGGCGCGCTGGCGACGTTGTTCTATGGCTCCTGCCTGCGGACGCCGACGGCTGGCCCGGGCGATGATCGTATTCATGACTTCTACGTCGTGGTCGACGACCTGCGGGCCGCCAACCGCGGCGCGCTCGCCGCCTGGGGCAATCGCGTGCTGCCGCCCAACGTCTTCCGCCTCGAGCTCACCACCGACGCCGGCAGGCTGCGCTGCAAGTACGGCGTCGTCGGCCTGGCGCAATTGCGCCACGCCGTATCGACGGAGGCCCGCGATTCGTATTTCTGGGCGCGGCTCTGCCAGCCGACGGCGGTGCCCTTCGCGCGCGGCGCGGCGATGCGACGCGAGATCGTCGCCCTGCTGGCCGAAGCGGTGGCCACGGCGGCGGCCGCGACCGCGCCGTCCTTCGGCCGACGCTTCACGCCCCGCGAGCTATGGCGGCGCGTGTTCGCCGACAGCTACGGCCGCGAGCTGCGGCCGGAGAGCGCCGAGCGCGTCGCCTCGCTGCACGACCTGCAGGCCTCACGCTTCACCGTCGTCACGCGCTTCGCGCTCGACGCCGCGGGCTTCACCGTGGAGCGGAGCGACGACGACGGCTTTCGCCTGCTGAGCGCGCCGCCGCCGCCCCGCCTGTCGCGCGCCCGCGGCAAGTTGATGAGCGCTCTCAGACTGTCGAAGGCCGCCTTCACCTTCGAGGGCGGCGCCGATTACCTGGTGTGGAAGATCGAGCGCCACGCCGGCAAACGACTGGCGATCACGCCATGGCAGCGACGTCACCCGCTGCTCAGCGCGCCGCTATTGGCGTGGCGCTGGTGGCGATCGGGTGCTTTTCGCTGACGTGACGCCGAGAAGGCCGCGCGGCGGCCTCTTCAGGGTGGAGCCGGGATCTAGCCGACGGCGGCGCGCTTCAGCGGCTTGAGCAGGCCGAAGCTGGTCCCGAGCCTGACGAAGGTGTCGACCACCTGCTCGAGCTGCGCCTTGCTGTGCGCCGCCGACAGGCTGCACCGCATCAGCGGCACGCCGCCGGGCGTGGCCTGCAGGCCGGCGATGTTGACGTAGACGCCTTCGTCGAGCAGCGCGCGCCACAAGGCGATCGCGGTCGGCAGGTCGGGCAACTGCACCGCCACCACCGGACCGTGCTGCGGCCCCAGGGTGAAGCCGGCCGCCGCCAGCCCGTCGTACAGCGTGGCGACATTGGCCCACAGCTTGGTCTTCAGCTCCGGCCGCGCGCGCACGACACGCAAGGCGGCGCGCACCGAGGCGACGATGGACGGCGGCAGCGAGGCCGTGAACATGTAGGCTCGTGTCGCCAGTCTAAGCACGTCGAAGCCGTCGTGGTTCGACACCGCGAAGCCGCCGATGGCGCCCAGCGTCTTGGAGAATGTGCCGACGACGAAGTCGACCTCGTCGAGCACGCCGACCTCTTCCACCAGGCCGCGGCCATGCTCGCCCAGCGCGCCCAGCGAATGCGCCTCGTCAACCATGATGTAGGCGCCGTGCCGCTTGGTGACGGCCACGAACTCCTTGAGCGGCGCGGTGTCGCCCAGCATCGAGTAGATGCCCTCGACCACCACCAGCTTGTTGCCCTTCTCCTTGTCGAGGCGGCGCAGGCGCGCCTCCAGGCTGGCCGGGTCGTTGTGCTTGAAGCGGATGATCGTCGCCTGGGTCTGCTTGCAGGCGTCGTAGATCGAGGCGTGGCTGTCGGCGTCGATGATCAGGTAGTCGCCTTCGCCCACCAGGGTCGAGATCAGGCCGAGATTGGCCTGGTAGCCCGTGGTGAAGACCATGCAGTGCTTCATGCCGTAGAAATCGGCGAGCTCGCGCTCCAGGTCGGTATGGTCGGTGTAGCTGCCGTTGAGGATGCGCGAGCCGGTCGTGCCCGTGCCCTCCGCCTTGGTCGCCTCGACGGCCGCCTCGATGCAGGCCGGATCGAAGGTCAGGCCGAAGTAGTTGTTGGTGCCGACCAACAGGGTGCGCTTGCCGTTGATGATCGCCTCGGTGGGCGACAGCACGCGCTCCATCGTCACGCCGATCGGGTCGGCGCCGCTGGCCTGCACGCCGCGGTAGAAGTCGAGCAGCTGCGCGTGGCGATCGAACAGGCCCATGATCAGCGCTCCCCGCGGATCTTCAGAACCGTGTCGGTCAGCTCGTCCACCGTGTGTATCTCCGCGACGACATTCAACGGAATGGAGATGTCGTAGGTGTCCTCCAGCTCCATCACCATGTCCATCACGGCCAGCGAGTCGATGTTCAGATCCTTGGTGATCACGGTGGCGCCCGTGATCGGTCGAGCATCGGTGCGGAACGGGTCGAGTCGACGGCAAATGTCCGCCCGGACCTCGTCGCGCGAGACGGAGGGCGCGTCACTCATGGCTTCGTCCGCAAACTCGTAAACCTTGAACTTGTGGCTGGCGCGCATTTCGGCCACTCCGGAGGGGGTTCGTTTGCGACATAGGACAAAAGCTCGCCGAATCAGGCCACTAACATATTATTAACCGTTATTACATCGGCTAAGGGACAGGCTTTCGCTTACAACCAGCGATGCGCCCGATACCACTCAACCGTCTCTGTGAACCCGGTCCTGAGGTCGATCGCCGGCCCCAGCTGCAGCCAGTCAGCCAAGCGGCGGTCGCGAACGGACCAGTCGGGATGCAGGAGCTCCCGAACCTTGCCTGACGACACTATCGCAGGCCGCCCGCGTAAGCGAGCGGCAAATTGCTGCGCCGCAGCATAGCCGCCCAGCACTCGATGCGGCAGTTTCGCTATGCGAACCCTATGGCCCATCACGTCGGCCGCCATCGCCGCTAACGAGCGCAGGGTATGGCCGCCCTGGGTGCCGTCGTCGATCTCGTAGACGCCATCGGCCGGCGGCCGCTCGACGATGGCGGCCAGCGCGGCGCACAGGTCGCGCACGTGGATCATCGCCACGCGGCCGTCGGTGCCTGAAGGCACCATCGACCAGCCGCGCGCGGCGGCCTTGAAGAACACCAGGGTTTCGCGATCACCCGGCCCGTAGACAGCCGGGGCGCGCACGATGACGCGCCGTTGCCGGGGGCCGAGCGCCGACAGGCCGTCCTCTCCGGCCCGCTTCGTGGCGGCGTAGGTCGACAGTGACGGCTCGCGGGCGGCCAGCGAGGACACCAGGACGAAGAGCGCGTCGGGCCGGGCGCGACGCGCGGTGCCCTCGGCGAGCGCGGCGACGGCATCGACGTTGACGGCGCGGAAGTCGGCGTCGGCCAGCGCCTTGATCGCGCCGGCGAGGTGCAGAACGACATCCACGCCTTCGACGAGGCGTTCGAGCGCCGCTCTCTCGCGCAGATCGCCGGGTTGCAATTCGATGGGTGGATCGCAAGCCGGCAGCGAAGGCAGGCCGCGCACCAGCAGGCGTAGACGATGCCCGCGCGCAGCGAGCAACCGGATCAGATGCTGGCCGATGAAGCCGGTCGCGCCGGTGACCGCGACCAGGCGGCTCATGTCGCTGCGGGCACCGGCCGGCGGCCGCCGTTGGCGTATTCGCCGGCGAGATAGCGCGTGCGCGCACGCGAACGACTGAGCTTGCCTGAGGACGTCATCGGCAGGCCGATCGACGGCGACAGCAGCTGTACGACGCAGTCGACGCCGACGGTCTCCTTGACGATCTGCTGCGCGGCGCCGATGAGCGCCGTGCGCGCCTCTTCCTGCGCGGGCCAGGCGTTGACGACCACGACGATGCTTTCGGCGCCGTCCTCGGCGTCGATCGAGAAGGCGCAAACGTCGCCGCGCCTCAGCTGCGGCAGCTCTTCGACCGACCACTCGATGTCCTGCGGCCAGATGTTGCGGCCGTTGACGATGATCAGATCCTTGGCGCGGCCGGTCACGACGAGCTGACCGTCGAGCCAGTAGCCGAGATCGCCGGTGTCGAGCCAGCCATCCTTCAACGCCTCGGCGCTGGCTTCGGGCGCCTCGAAATAACCGGCCATGATGCTCGGTCCCTTGGCGAAGATGCGACCGACGCGCCGCTCGGGCAGGACAGCGCCGGCCTCATCGCGAATCTCGACGGGATGCTCGGGCAGCGGCAGACCGCAAAGCACGAACGCACGCGACGACTCCGACGGGGCCACCGCGCGCGCGACGCGGTCCTCGGACAGCTGCTGGCGATCGACGGTGTCGACATGAAAGCCGTCGCCGCGCCGGCCGAAGCTCAACGCCAGGCAGACCTCGGCCATGCCGTAGCTCGGCATGAAGGCGCCCGTGTCGAAGCCAGCGGGACCGAAGCGCGCGGCGAAGCGAGCCAGCACGCTGGGCTGGATCATGTCGCCACCGATACCGGCAATGCGCACGCAACTCAGGTCGAGGCCGTCGAGCGACTGCGTCTGCGCCCGACGCGTCGTCAGGTCGTAGCCGAAGCTCGGGCTATAGGTGATCGAGCTGCGCCGCTGCGAGATCAGCGACAGCCATTGCATCGGCCGCCGCGCGAAGTCGCGTGCGCTCAGGTAATCGATCGAGCGCTGCGCCGCCATCGGCGCCAGCATGAAGCCGATCAGGCCCATATCGTGATAGAGCGGCAGCCAGCTTGTGACGTGGTCGCGCGGGCCGATCGCCAAGCCGTGATCGCCGATCTGGCCGGCGATATTGGCCATCAGCGCGTCCTGGCGGATGTCGACGCCGAGCGGAAAGCGCGTGCTGCCGGAGGAGAATTGCAGATAGCAGCGCTCGCCCGCGCCCCACGGCCGCAGATCGACGGGCTTCTCGGGCAACGCCTCGAACGTGCTCATCGCTCCGACCAGGCGCGCGGCGGAGCCCTCGGCGGCGGTCGTGAGATAGCCGGCGAGCTCGTCCGTGGCCAACGCCGCCACCGCGCCCGAAGCGGCGAGCTGGCGCCGCAGCTGATCGAGATAGGCGTCCTTGCCGCCCAGCCCGGCCGGCAACGACACCGGCACCGGCAGCAACCCGGCGTACTGCGCGCCGAAGAACGACACCATGAAGCCGGGCCAGGTATCGGCGGTGATCAGCAGCCGTTCGCCGCGCGCGAAGCCGGCGCCGATCAGGCGGCGCGCGAAGACGTGGGCGCGCTCGCGCAGCTCGCCCCAGGTCATCGTCGCGGTGAGCCGTCCGCGCGGATCGAAGAAGTTCACGCCGGTCTGCCCGCGCGCCGCGTAGTCGAGCATCTCCGGCACGCTGGCGAAGCCGGCGCGGCGGTAGGGCAAGGTCGTATTGGCGGTGGCGGTGGGGGTCATCCGCGCGTCGTTGGCGAATCGGGAACGCGCCGGGCGACGCCCGGCAAAACGGCGCGCGGTGTAGCAGATGGGCCGCCGAGCGACAAGGCGAGCCACATGTGCCGCCTACAGCGGGTTTGTTTCAGTTTGTTTCAGGATCAGCGCGCGAATGCGGGCCACAGTCTCCATTAGATCATCGGGCGGCGGCGCGCGATGCGACGGCTCGGCGCCGCCGAGCAGGCCGACATGCCCGCCCGCCAGCAGCGCGCGCCACAGGCTCGGCATGTCGCGCGGCCGCTCCCACAATCCCAAGGACTGCGTGGCGCTCACCAGCGCGCGCGGCAGCGCCGCGTCGAGCCCGCGCGCGAGAAGCGACAGCGGCGCGCGGGCGAAAGGCAGCGGCGCGATATCCACCGGACGCCCCGTCGACAGCGCGTCGGCGATCATCGAGGCGCTGTCGCCGGTGACGACGATGCGCGCCGCCGACGACAGCGCCTCGCCATAGTCCGCATCCGTCGCACCCAGCATCTCTGCGATCGCGCGCGGCGTGCGCCGCGAGGCGACGACAAGCAGCTTCAGGCCTTCACGGGTCGCGAGCGAGCGCGCGTCCGCACCGATGCGCCGCGCCTCGGCGATGCCGAAAGCCAGCGGCGGCGCCGGCCCGCCAACCAGCAGCACGACATGATCACCGCTTCGCCGTTCGACGCGCCGGCGATTGAACGGCAATCGCGCCGCCAGCACGTTCGATCGCGGTGGCGGCCGATACTGCGGCATGCCGATCACCAGATTGACCGCGCCGTAGGGCGCCCATGGCCGGCCGAGATTGACCAGCCGCGTTCGACCACCGCTGGCGCGCCGGATCCAGCGCGCGATCGGCGTACCGCGCCGACCCGCCCACATCACGAGATCGGGCCAGGGCGGCGCGAACACCGCTCGCGACGACAGCAGGCTCGCGCCGAGCAGCAGATTGGGCACGTCGCGCCAGCGATTGGTCTCGAGCGCGATCTCGCGTGCCGGCCAGCCGAGCGCGTCGGCCAGCACGCGAAGCTGCGCGGCGTCGCCGGCCTTGTCGCCGATCAGCAGCCAGACGCTGGGCGCCGCCTCGCCCACTACGCGCCGGGCGCGGCCAACGCCTTGCGGATGGCGTCGTCGATCGCCGTCGAGCCCGGCCCGGTCATCGCCGAGTACCACTCGACGAGGTTGCCGTCGCGACCGACGAGATACTTGTGGAAGTTCCACTTCGGCGCGCCCAGCGGCCCGGCCTGCGTCGCGATCCACTTGTAGAGCGGGTGCGCGCGCTCACCGGTGACCGCCTGCTTGTCGGCCAGTGGAAAGGTGATATCGAACGTCGACTCGCAGAAACTCTTGATCTCGGCCTTGCCGCCCGGTTCCTGGCCGCCGAAATCGTTCGACGGCACGCCCAGCAACACGAAGCCCTTGTCCTTGTAGCGGCGCCATAGCGCCTCGAGCCCCGCGTACTGGTCGGTGAAGCCACACAGCGACGCCGTATTCACCACCAGCACCACCTTGCCTTTGTACTCCGCGGTAGGCAGCAGCCCCTCGCCGATCGAATCGAGCTTCACGCCCCTCCAATCGATCGGTACGCGCGACCCGGACTGCGCCAAAGCGACGCCGGGAATCGCTGCGACGATGCCGGAGATCACGAGGGAGAGAAGGTTCAAGACAGTGGACATCGAAAACCTATCGAACGCGGGCGAGCGAAGCGCACCCTGATACGCAAGCGATGTCCCGCCCACCACCGGCACAAAGTCGCAACAGCCGGCCGTTGACATGAGCGGCCCCTGTCCGGATAGTGCCAGCGCGGCGCCTCCCGGCCGTCGGTAGTGACCGACCGTTGGGGCGTCGCGTGTTTTTTTGCGCGCCTGGATGGGCCAGGCGCGCGGGCGCAGCATGGAGGATCGAACCGTGGTTACGGCCGTGATGCCGACGTACGCACGCAAGGACGTCGTTTTCGAACGTGGGGAAGGCTCCTACCTGTTCGCGACCGACGGCCGACGTTACGTCGATTTCACGTCGGGTATCGCGGTGAACAACCTCGGCCACTGCCACCCGCAGCTCGTCAGGACGCTGCAGGACCAGGCGGCGAAGCTGTGGCACACCTCGAATCTGTTCCGTATCGGCAACGGCGAGAAGTTGGCCGAGCGGCTGGTGGCGAATTCGTTCGCCGATACGATGTTCTTCTGCAATTCCGGTGCGGAAGCCATCGAGGGCGGCATCAAGCTGATCCGCAAGTACCAGTACGTGACGGGCAAGCCCAAGCGCTACAAGCTGATCTGCTTCCAGGCCGCCTTCCACGGCCGCCTGCTCAACGCGCTGGCCGCCACCGGCAACGAGAAGTACCTGGAGGGCTTCGGCCCGCCGGCCGCCGGCTACATGCACGCGCCGCTCAACAACACCAACGTCGTGCGCGACATGGTGGACGACGAGACCGCCGGCATCCTGGTCGAGCCGATCCAGGGCGAAGGCGGCGTGCGCGAGGCCAACGCCACGTTCCTGCGCGAGCTGCGCTCGATCTGCGACGAATTCGGCCTGCTGCTGTTCTACGACGAGATCCACACCGGCTTCGGCCGCACCGGCAAGCTGTGGGGCTACGAGCACTCCGGCGTGGCGCCCGATGTCATGGCGATCGCCAAGGGCATGGGCAACGGCGTGCCGATCGGCGCCTTCATGGCGACCGAGAAGGCGGCGCAGGGCATGGTGGCGGGCACGCACGGCTCGACCTATGGCGGCAACCCGTTGGTCACGGCGGTGGCCAACGCGGTGCTCGACGTCATGCTGGCGCCGGGCTTCTTCGACGGCGTGCGCGAGCGCGCAGCCTATCTGCGCCCGAAGCTCGAGAAGCTGGTGAAGGATCATCCGACGGTGCTCGCCGAAACGCGCGGCACCGGCTTCCTGCTCGGCCTGCGTTGCCACGTCCCGGCGGGCGACATGGTGCTGAAGCTGCAGGAGCTTGGCATGGTCGTGCCGATCGCCGGCGAGAACGTCGTGCGCGTCTTCCCGCCGATCAACACGCCGGTGAGCGTGCTCGATGAGGGCGTCGCGATCATCGACGCGGCCTGCCGCGCCTTCGAGGCGTCGATGACCAAGGCGAAGGAAAATGCCTGAGCTGAAGCACTTCCTCGACCTCGACCAGGTCGAGCCGGAGCTGCTGCGGCGTATCCTCGGCAAGGGCACGGAGTACAAACGTGCCCGCGCCAACGGAGGGCATGCCAAGCCGCTCGCCGGCAAGACCCTGGCGATGATCTTCGAGAAGCCCTCGACGCGCACCCGTGTGTCGTTCGAGGTCGGCATGCGCGATCTCGGCGGCGAGACCATCATGCTCGGCACCACCGACACGCAGCTCGGCCGCGGCGAGACCATCGCCGATACCGCGCGCGTGCTGTCGCGTTACGTCGACATCATCATGATCCGTACGACCACCGAGCAGAAGCTGCTCGACATGGCCTCGTACGCGACCGTGCCGGTGATCAACGGGCTCACCGACAAGACGCATCCCTGCCAGCTGATGGCCGACGTGATGACCTACGAGGAGCATCGCGGACCGATCAAGGGCAAGGTCGTCGCCTGGTCGGGCGACGGCAACAACATGGCGACGAGCTGGATCCATGCGGCGGCGCAGTTCGATTTCGAGCTGCGCATCGCCTGCCCGGCCGAGCTCAAGCCGCCGCAGGACGTCCTCGACTGGGCGAAGAAAAAGGGCGCGCGCATATCGGTCACGCACGACCCCGAGGCGGCGGTGAAGGACGCCGATTGCATCGTCACCGACACCTGGGTGTCGATGGGCGACGAGGACGCCGCCTCGGCCGGCCGACGACACAACCTGCTCAAGGCCTACCAGGTCGACCAGCGCCTGATGAAGCTGGCCAAGGGCGACGCGGTCTTCATGCATTGCCTGCCGGCGCATCGCGGCGAGGAGGTCACCGCCGAGGTGATCGACGGGCCGCAATCCGTGGTGTGGGACGAGGCCGAGAACCGACTGCACGCGCAGAAGGCGATCATGGCCTGGTGCCTCGGGCACGTCTGACATGAGGGACCAAGGCACGGGCGCGCCGCTGGCCGGCGCGCCTGTCGCCGACGATCTGGCCCTGCCCTTCGCCCTGCCCGAGCTGGGCGCGCGCGGTCGTATCGTGCGCCTGGGTCCCGCCGTCGACGCCATCCTGCACCGTCACGCCTACCCGCCGCCGGTCGCCGCCTTGCTGGGCGAGTCGCTGGCACTGTGCGTCGCGCTGGCCTCGGCGCTGAAGTACGACGGCATCTTCACCCTGCAGATGCGCGGCGACGGGCCGGTGCGCCTGCTGGTCGTCGACCTGACGTCGGACGGCGCGTTGCGCGGCTACGCGCAATTCGACGCCGAGAGGGTCGCCGCCATGCCGGTGGAATCGGCCAACGCCGTGCCGCGCCTGCTTGGCCGCGGCCACATGACCTTCACCGTCGACCAGGGCGCCGACACCGAGCGCTACCAGGGCGTCGTGGCGCTCGAGGGCACCAGCCTGTCGGATTGCGCGCACCACTACTTCCGCCAGTCCGAACAGCTCGCCACCGGCATCAAGCTCGCCACCAGCCAGGACGCTGCCGGACACTGGCGGGCGGGCGGATTGATCCTGCAGGCCCTGCCCTCGCAAGAGCTGATCGCCGAGACCGACGCCGAGGAGCGCGACGAACGCTTCCGCACGGCGCTGATCCTGATGGGCAGCGCGCGTGAGTCCGAGATGCTCGACCTCGGGCTGCCGGCCGATCGGCTGCTGTGGCGCCTGTTCCACGAGCACGAACCGCTGGTCTTCGACCAGCGCGACGTGGCCGATCGCTGCCGCTGCTCGCGCGCGCGCATCGACAGCGTGCTGCGCTGCATCCCGAGCGAGGAGCTCCAGGGTATGCGTGATCCGCGCGGCCTGGTGGCGGTGCGCTGCGAGTTCTGCGGCACGTCCTACGACTACGACGACGCCCAACTCGCGGCGCTGGATGGCCGCAATCCCGCCTGATTGCGGGCGCCAGACTCTCGGGCATGGACCCACGACTCTCTCGCCGCACGCTGCTGCCGTTGGCGGCAGCCGCCGTGGTGGCGCCGCGCGCCATGGCGCAGCCGGCGCGCCCGGCCATCGATTTCGCCGTGCCGGATTTCGGCGGGCCACCGCTGCGGCTGGCGACGGGGCGGCTGATCGTCGTGCGCGCCTTCGTGCCGGTGATCCAGCCGCCGCGCCATGAGGGCGGCATGATCGTCCCGGCCAGCGACGCGCTGGCCGACTGGGCGACCAGGCATCTGCTGGCGGGATGGCCCGGCAGCCCGCGCACTGCCGTCTTCACCATCCGCGAGGCCAGCCTCATCGGCGAAAATCTGCGCGTCGAGAAGGGGCTGGGCGATCTGTTCCGCAAGCAGGTCGCCGAGCGCTACACCTTGAAGCTCGCCGCCGATCTCGAGTTCCAGCACGAGAGCGGCCAGTCGCTCGGCCTCGCCATGGCCGACGCGTCGTCGGGTCAAAGCCTCCTCGAAGGCGCCAAGGACGCCGACCGTCAGGTCGCGTGGCATGCCATGCTGGTCGCGGCGATGGAGCGGTTCGTGGCGACGTTCGAGACCATCGTGAGCGGCCAGCTCCGCCACCACCTCGCCAGCGGCTGAGTCTCTACCGGCCGCTCGACGCCCACTCGACTATACGGTCCATGAAGGCCTCGCAGGCCTTGATCTGCGAGACCAGGATGAACTCGTTGGGCTGGTGCGCCTGGGCGATGTCGCCCGGACCGCAGACTACCGTCGGCACGCCGCCGGCGTTCTTGAAGATGCCGGCCTCGGTGCCGTAGGACACCGACGTCACCACGTTGCTGCCCGACCAGCTCTGCACCAGCTTCACCGCCTCGTCGTTGCCTTCCGGCGGGAAGGGCGGCGTGCCCGGTCCGATCTCGAACTCGATCGCGGCGTCGGGGTGCTTGCGCTTCATCGCCGGCAGCAGCGTCTCGGCGACATAGGCCTGGGCGCGGGTGATGACTTCCTGATCGTCGTCGCCGGGCAGCGCGCGGTACTCCCAGTGCACGACGCAATCGCGCGCCAGGATATTCGCGGCGGTGCCGCCGTGGATCGTGCCCACGGTGATCGTGCCATAGGGCGGCATGAACTCGCTGTCGGCGACGGCGCGCGATTCCAACTCGTCCTGCAGGCGCAGCAGGAAGACCACGAACTCGCAGGCGAAGTGGTTGGCGCTGACGCCGAGATGCGTCATCGACGAATGCGCCTCGACGCCGCGGAAATGCGTGTGGTAGCGCCGCGTGCCCTTGTGCGCGTGCACCGCGCTCATCATGGTCGGCTCGCCGACCACGATGAGGCGCGGCCGCGGCACGTCGCCCATCAGCCGCTCGGCCAGCGAATGTGCGCCGATGCAGCCGACCTCCTCATCATAGCTCAACGCGAAATGGATCGGCACCTTGAGGTTGGCGCGCTTGAACCGCGGCACCATCGACAGTCCGATGGCCGAGAACGCCTTCATGTCCGACGTGCCGCGGCCATAGAGCTTGCCGTCTTTCTCGGTGACGACCCAGGGATCGGTGTCCCAGGGCTGGCCGTCGACCGGCACGACGTCGGTGTGGCCCGAGAGCACGACGCCGCCGGGAACGTTGGGACCGATGCTGGCGTAGAGGTTGGCCTTGGCGCCGTCCTCGCTGGGCACCAGCTTGGACTCCACACCGTGCGATTTCAGGTAGTCGCGGACGTAGTGAATGAGCTCGAGGTTGGAATTGCGGGAGGTCGTGTCGAAGGCGATCAATCGTCGCAGCATCTCCCGTGAAGTGACCGTCTCGCCCGCCATGGTCCGCACCCCTTCAAAGCGATCGGGCGCGATCTTCGCCGCGCCCGCTTACGCACCCTATCGCGCCCGAGGAACGGCGTCAGCCGTAGCCGCCCGTCGTCTTGCCGATCATCGCAAGGAATTCCTTCCGCGTCGTATCGTTCTCGCGGAAAGTACCGAGCATGCGGCTGGTGAGCATGGTGACGCCAGGCTTGTGCACGCCGCGCGTGGTCATGCACTGGTGCGCCGCCTCGATCACGACGCCGACGCCGCGCGGATCGAGCACCTCCTGGATGCAGTTGGCGATCTGCGCCGTCATCTTCTCCTGGATCTGCAGCCGCTTGGCGTAGGCCTCGACGACGCGCGCCAGCTTGCTGATGCCGACCACGCGGTTGCGCGGCAGATAGCCGACATGCGCCTTGCCGATGATCGGCACCATGTGGTGCTCGCAGTACGACTCCAGACGGATATCGCGCAGGATCACCATCTCGTCGTATCCGTCGGTCTCCTCGAAGGTGCGCGCCAGCATCTCGCGCGGATCGCCCTCGTAGCCGGCGAAGAACTCCTCGTAGGAGCGCACGACGCGGTCCGGGGTGCCGACAAGGCCCTCGCGCGTCGGATCATCGCCCGCCCAGCGGATCAGCGTGCGCACCGCGGCCTCGGCCTCGGCGCGGCTGGGCTTACCGACGGAACGCACCGGCTCGGCGGTGAACGCCGTGGGTTTGACAACCTTGTTCATGCCACCACCACTCAGTTGATCGACCGCGAGCCCTGCGGGCTGTCGAGCGAAAACATGGGAATGCGGATATCGAACTTCTCGCCGCTCTCGGTCACCATCTGATACGTGCCGGTCATGAATCCGGATGACGTATCGAGCGGGCAGCCGCTGGTGTACTCGAAGACCTGGCCGGGCTGCAGCACCGGCGTCTTGCCGACCACGCCCGGACCCTTGACCTCTTCCATGCGGCCGCGCGCGTTGGTGATCTTCCAGTGGCGGCTCAGCAGCTGCACCTTGTCGCCGCCGCGATTTTCGATGCGCACGGTGTAGGCCCACACCCAGCGTGCCTGCTCCGGCTCGGACTGGTCCTCGAGATAGGCGGGTCGCACGCTGACGACGATCGATCTGGTCTCGGCCGTGAACATGATCTCACCGCTGACGAAAGGAGCCGGTCACCCGGCCCTGAGCGCCATACTACGCCCATCGGCCCAGAAGCCAAGACGAGGTGTAGGCGCGGCTCGCGCCGACGCCGCAATAGGTGGTGCGCAGCCATCGCGAATCAAGGAGTGGTCAGGGCGTGAAGATCATGCAGGTCGTGCTGCCCCAAGCCAGCAGGCGGCCCTGCGCGTCGGTCAGGCGGCCCTCGGCCAGGCCGACCCGGGCGCCAGCATTGATCACCTTGCCCTCGGCGCGCACCAGGCCGGTCTTGTGCGTCATGCCGCGCGTGTAGTTCACCTTGATCTCCAGAGTGGTGTAGGCCTGCCCCGCCTTGAGCACGCTGTGCACGGCGCAGCCCATGCAGGAATCGAGCAGGGTCGCGGCGTAGCCGCCATGGATGCTGCCGATCGGGTTGTAGTGGTCGGGGCCCGGTGTACCTTCGAAGACCACCCGGCCGATCTCCGCCTCGACCAGGCCGCCATTCATGAACTTGCCGATCGGCGCCGCCGGATAGCGGCCCTCGATCCAGCCGCGCAGGAAGTCGACGCCGGCCATGCTGGTGAGCGTGGCGGCGTCGACGACGCCGAAGGTTCGATCCGCGGACGATGACATCACAGGAACTCCCGCTAATAGGTGCATATGCACTTTAGTGTTTCCCGGCGCGGCGGTCGCGGCTATCCTCCCACCATGCGGAACGACAAGCCCCTATCCATGCCGGAAGGCGGCTGCACCTGTTTCCAGATCCGCCGCGCGGCGCGCAAGGTGACGGCGATCTACGATCGCCACCTCGCCGATGTCGGGCTGACGGTGACGCAATGGGGCCTGCTCGCCAACCTCGCCGGCAAGCCGCCGACGCCGATCGGCGCCTACGCCGAGGTGATGGCGATGGACCGCACGACCTTGACCCGCAACATCAAGCCGCTGCTCGCCACCGGGCTGATGACGCTGTCGCCCGGCCCTGACAGGCGCACGCGGGCTCTGACCCTGACGGCGGAGGGCAAAGCGATGGTGCGTCGCGCCTATCCGACCTGGCGCGCTGCCGAGATGGAGGTGCGGGAAGCCCTCGGTACGAAGGCGACCACCGCCCTGCACGACACACTTCGCACCTCGATGGCGCTGCTCGACGCCGTGTAGCGAGGACCGCCGTCCGGGGACTACACTTCGGGCATGAGCGGCACAGACAATCTCGGCGTCACATCGGGACTCACCGCGGAAGGTCGCGACCTCGCCGGCCTCGAGCGCTTCATGCGCGAGAACGTCGCGGGCTTCCGCGGCCCGATCGACACCGTCGAGCGCATGAACGGCGGCACGTCGAATCCGACCTATCTCGTCGGTGCCGGCGGCGCGCGCTACGCGCTCAGGCGCAAGCCCTATGGCAAGCTGCTGCCGTCGGCGCACCAGGTCGATCGCGAGTACCGGGTGATCTCGGCGCTCAACAAGACCGACGTGCCGGTGCCACCGGCGCTGGCGCTTTGCCAGGACGACGACGTCATCGGCAGCGCCTTCTACATAATGCGGTTCGTCGACGGCCGCGTGCTGTGGAACCAGTCCCTGCCCGGCATGAGCCCGACCGAGCGCGCCGCGATCTGGGACGACATGAACCGCGCCATGGCCGCCCTGCACAAGGTCGACCCCGAAGCCGCGGGCCTTTCCGACTTCGCGCGGCCCGGCAACTACATGGCGCGCCAGATCGACCGTTGGAGCAAGCAATACCGCGCCTCGCAGACCGACGACATTCCTGAAATGGAGCGGCTGATCGATTGGCTGCCAAAGAACGTGCCGCCGATGGCGCGCACGACGATCGTCCATGGCGACTACCGGCTCGACAACGCGATCTTCCACGAGCGCGAGCCGAAGCTGCTGGCGCTGCTCGACTGGGAACTCGCGACCTTGGGCGATCCGCTGGCCGACTTCGCCTATCAGTGCCTGAGCTACTACACGCCGCCCGACCCCAAGGGACGTGGCCTCGCCGGCCTCGACCTCGCCGGCACGGGCATTCCGACCGAAGCCGAATTCGTGCGCGCCTACGCGCGGCGCATGGGCATGGAGAGCCTGCCAAACTGGGACTTCTACATGGCCTACAACCTCTTCCGCGTCGGCGCCATTGGCCAGGGCGTCTACAAGCGCATGCTCGACGGCGTCTACGACACCGCGTCGCGCGGTGAGAACATGGTCGATCGCGTGCGAGTCCGCGCCGTGGCGGGCTGGACGATCGCGGAACGCATGATGGGGCGCGCGTGATGCTGGCGCGTCGCACCCTGCTCGGCGGCGCGGTAGCCCTGTCGATGACGCGGCCGGGCTTCGCCCAGCGATCCGGCGTGGCCGACCTGATGCCGCGATTCTGGCCGGTCTACGATTCCGCCCGCCACGAGCCGGTGGAAGCGCGTGCCAAAGCGATTGTCGTGGGCTATTTCCAGCCGACCCTCGATGTTCAGCAGGGCGCCGGCATCGGCCGCGTCGACCTTGCGCGCTGGCTGGCGATCTTCGATCCCGTCGCCGACGAGGTGCGACGCCTGTCGACCGCCTTCCCGGGTATCTGGCGCGAACAGGTCGAGCGCTTCGGGCGTCAACTGCCCGACGCGACGAGCGACGCGCCGGTGACGATCATGCTGTCTTTCCTGAACTTCGACGCGCGCGTGCGGCTATGGGGCAATCGGCTGGCGCTGTTCGTCGGCCTCGACGGCGTCGTGCATATTCATGGCCGCGGCGCCGATCTCGCCGTGCTGCTCGATCACGAGAGCTTCCACCTCTACCACCACCAGGTGAATCCCAGCCTGATCCTGCCGGGTGGCGACACGATCTGGCTCGGCATCTGGAAGGAGGGCCTCGCGGTCTATGCCTGCGGTGTGCTGGATCCCGGGCGCTCCCGCCTTCAGATCCTGCTCGGCGACCGCGAGCTGGCGGCGATCACGCCGGACCTTCTGCGCAAGATCGCGCGCGAGTTGCCGCCGGTGTTGGCGGCGACCGACGGGCAGACACGCGCCCGCTACCTCTCCTATGGCTATCGCGGCGACATCCCGGCGCGCAGCGGGTACGCGTTGGGCCTTGCCATTGTCGAGCGCGTGGCGCGCGGGCGTGGTCTTGGCGAACTGGCGCGCATCCCCGCGCCGGAGATAGAGACGCTCGTCCGTTCCGAGATCGCGGCGATCGCCGGCTAAGCGTTGGCGTCGAAGAAACCGTACTCCAGCGCCATGGCCCGCGCGTAATTGGCGCGCACGGCGGGCGAGTCGGCGGCGTGCCGATCGAGCAGTTCCTCGAGCCGAACCGCCAACGACTCGAAGCCCGGATCGGCGTAGGTCCGCACCCATTCGGCGTAGAGCGGCGCGACGTCGCCCTCGGCGAGGCTTTGGCCGAGCCAGGCGTAGAGCCGCATGCACGGCGTCATGGCGGCGATCGTCTCGCCCAGGGCGCCGCGCCTGGCGGTATCGAGCAGGAAGTCGGTATAGGCGCGCGTCGCCGGCGCAGGTGTCACGCCGACGAGGTCGACGTTCCAGCGTTCGGCATAGCCCTTGTGCAGCTTCAGCTCGTCGATGACACCACCGATCAGCTCGGCGAAGCCATAGAGGTCGTCGCGCGCAGTGGAGTGCGCCAGACAGAAGGCATAGGCGCGCGCGAAGGCTTCGAGGAAATAGGCGTCCTGCGCGACGTAGCGCTCGAAGCTGGCGCGCGGCAGGGAGCCGTCGCCCAGACCGCGTACGAAGCGATGCGCGAGGATGCGCGCAGCGCCGTCGGCGTTCGCCGCCCACAGCGCCGCCGACAGCACCATCAGCCGGCCAGTGCCTGCGTCAGATCCTCGATGATGTCCTCGACATCCTCGAGGCCGACCGAGACGCGCAACAATCCGTCGCCGATGCCGAGCTTGGCGCGCTCGACCTCGCCGATGCGCTTGTGCGTCGTCGTCGCCGGATGGGTAATCAGGCTCTTGGCGTCGCCGAGATTGTTGGAGATGTCGACCAGGCGCAGGCGGTTGAGCGTCTCGAACGCCGCCCATTTGCCGGCCTTCAAGTCGAAGGCGACGATGCCGCCGGGTGCCGAGAGCTGCTTCATCGCCAGCGCGTGCTGCGGATGATCCTTTCGGCCGGGATAGATAACGCGCGCCACGGCGGGATGCGCCGCCAACTCGTCGGCGACGCGCTGGGCGTTGGCGCAGTGCTTCTCGACACGCAGCTGCAAGGTCTCGAGACCCTTGACCATCACCCAGGCGTTGAACGGGCTCATGCTCGGCCCGGTGTTGCGGGTGATCGGCTGCAGCTCGTCGAGGATGTACTTCTTCGGCCCGAGGATCGCGCCACCCAGGGTGCGGCCCTGGCCGTCGATGTACTTGGTGGCGGAGTGCACGACGATGTCGACGCCGTACTCCATCGGCCGCTGCAGGATCGGCGTGGCGAAGGCGTTGTCGAGCACGACGCGCGCGCCAGCGGCGTGCGCCAGCTCGGTGACCGCCTTGATGTCGACGATATCGAGCGTCGGATTGGACGGCGTCTCGAACAGAACGGCCTTGGCCGGCTTCGACAGAGCCTTCTTCCAGGCGTCGAGGTCGCGGCCGTCGACCAGCTCGTGCTCGACGCCGAAGCGCGGCAGCAGCTCAGTGACGATATAGTGGCAGGAGCCGAACAGTTGGCGCGCGGCGACGATGCGATCGCCGGCGCGCAACAGCGAGAGCAGCGCGTAGAACACCGCGCTCATGCCGGTGGCCGTGGCGCGGCACGCCTCGGCGCCTTCCAACGCCGCCAGCCGGTCCTCGAACATGGTCACGGTCGGATTGCCGAAGCGCGAATACTGCAGACGGTCGAGCGTGCCGGCGAAGGCGGCCTCGGCCTCCTCGGCGTTCGGGTAGACGTAACCCGAAGTCAAGAACAGCGCCTCCGAGGTCTCCTCGAAGTTGGAGCGCTTCAGTCCGCCGCGCACCGCGCGCGTGGCCGCCCGCCAGCTCTTCTGGCTCTCCTTGCGCACCGCCGCGATCCGCGCCTTCTGATCCCCGTCCATCCTCGCACCCTCCTGCGCGGCATCGCCAGCGCAACGAAAAAGCCCCGACCGTTCGGTCGGGGCTTTTTCGTGGGCCTCCGACCTTTTAGCGGTGTTTAACGTGGCCGCAAGCCGGTCGGCTCAAATCCCACGGAGCGGACGTGCTATACCGCATGGCGCCGCCGGTCAAGCGCGATTATGATCGGCGGCGCGAGGACGCCATGCCCGATACTGTCATTTACAAAGCCGACGAGGAGTTTTCCAAGCTCATCGAGCGAGCGCGCGCCGCTGGTAACCAGGTGATCGTCACGACATCCGGCCATCACCAGATGCGCCTGGTACCGGTCGACGGCGATACTACGCCAGTCGAGGGCAAAGAGCCGCGCAAGCTCGGGTTGCTGCGCGGCAAGATCTGGATGGCAGACGACTGGGACTCGCCCGAAACCAACGCCGAGATCGAGCGCCTGTTTTACGAAGGCGACAAGCATCCACCCGACAAGACGTGAGGCTTCTTCTCGACACGAATGCGCTGCTCTGGGCGTTGCTGACGCCCGAAGAGCTGCGTCCCGATGCGCACGCTGCGCTCGCGAATCGCGAAAACGAAGTCTTCGTCAGCATGGCCTCGATCTGGGAAGCGGCCATCAAGGTGGGAACGGGCAAACTCGTATTGCCGCCCGAGTTTGTGCCGACGATCACCAGTTCCGGCTTTCGCCTCCTGGCCATCGAAATCGCTCACGCGTTTCGTGTTTCGTCTCTACCCCGGCACCATCGTGATCCGTTTGACCGCTTGCTGATCGCTCAAGCGATGATCGAAGGCCTGACGCTCGTGACACGCGATACCATGCTGCCGCTATACAACGTGCCGATCCTGGCCGCCTGACCATCAAGAGGCATGCAGTGAGCTTCGAGACGCTGGACTACGTCGTGCGCGACCGGGTGGCGGAGATCACCATGAAGCGGGCGCCGGTCAACGCCATCAATCACACGCTAGTCGACGACCTGCTCGCCGCCTACGCCAAGGCGCGCGACGACGAGGGCGTGCGCGCGGTGATCCTGACCAGCGCTTTCGACCGCGCGTTCAGCGGCGGCATGGACCTAGCCATGATGCGCGGCGGCGACGGCATGCGGCTGCGGCGCTTCCTGGAGAAGCTCTATTTCGGCGTCCACGACATGCAGTACCGCATGGGCAAGCCGACTATCGCGGCGCTGACCGGACCGGCGCGCGCCGCCGGCGTGACCTTGGCGGTGACCTGCGACTGCATCGTTGCCGCCGACACCGCCAGCATCGGCTATCCCGAGATCCAGGTCGGCGTGATCCCGGCGATGCACTTCGTACACCTGCCGCGCCAGATCGGCCGCCACAAGGCCTTCGAGCTGCTGTTCAACGGCGATCCGATCAGCGCCGTCGAGGCCGAGCGCATCGGGATCATCAACCGTGTCGTGCCTCAAGACCAGGTCAAGGAAACGGCGCGGGTGTTGGCCCGAGACTTCGCCAAGAAATCGCCCCTGGTGATGAAGCTGGCGCGCGACAGCTACATGCGCACCAACGACTTCGAGTACCGCCGCGCCATCGAGGCCACGGTCGAGACGATCTGCAACATCATCGCGACGCCCGACGCTCAGGAAGGCCTCGACGCCTTCAACGAGAAGCGCCCGCCGCGCTGGTGATCAGGCCGGCGCGGTTCCTTCGGTGATTACGCGCAGCATGTAGCGCCGCGCGCCTTGCGGGTAGTCGCCATTGGCCTTGTGCATGGTGCAACGATTGTCCCAGACGACGATGTCGCCCTGTCGCCACTTGTGCCGGTACTGGTACTTGAGCTGCGTGGCGTGCGCGGTCATCTCGTCGAGCAAGGCGTCGCTCTCGGCGCGCGCCAACCCGACCACGCTCTCCATGCGGTTCGGATTGAGGTAGAGCGCCTTGCGACCGGTCACCGGGTGCGTGCGCACCATCGGGTGGATCACGTCCGGCATCGCCGCCATGTCCTCGGCGGTACGTTTGGCGATCTTGTTGCCCTTGCGGCTGGAATCGTACTTGTGCACGACGCGTAGCGGGCCGATGCGCGCCTTGGTGGCGTCGGGCAGGTCATCATAGGCCGCGTACATGTTGACGAACTGCGTATCGCCGCCGGTCGGTGGAACCTCCACGCCATAGAGCGTCGTCAGCGAACACGGCACCGCGCGGTAGCTGTCGTCGGTGTGCCAGGCAGCGCCGACCACGATGCGCTTGCCGTCACCCAGCACGTCGCGGTCCTCGCTCGAGAGGATCAGCAGATCCTTCACCACCGGATGATTCGAGCTCGCGCTGGGCTGCGGCATCTGCTTGCCGAACACACCCATGGCATCGAAGTAGGCTTGCGGCTCGAGCTTCTGGCCGCGTACGCAGAGCACGAGGTTGTCGAGCAGCGCACCGCGCAACGCCTCGGCATCGCCCGCCTTCAGCGCGTTCATGTCGACGCCCTCGGCCACGGCGCCGAGGCGATCGCCCAGCTTCGAGATCGTGAGCGTCATGGCGTGCCTCAACGCTTCTTCGCGGCGTGCGCCTCGCGCATCTTGCCGATGGTGGTGCGCGAGGTGATCTGCTCGAGGCTGGTCTTGACGTGGATGATCGAGGCGACGTTCGAGGCCAGGCAGCGCTCGAAGGCGGGCGCGAACTCCGCGGTCTTCAGCACCGTCTCGCCGTGGCCGCCGAAGGCGCGCGCGTAGGCCGCGAAATCGGGGTTGCGCAGTTCCACGCCATGCCCGCGGCCGCCATACTCGCGTTCCTGATGCATGCGGATGGTGCCGTACTGGCCGTTGTCGACCACGACCACCACCAGATTGGCGCCGAACTGCAGCGCGGTGGCGAATTCCTGGCCGCTCATCAGGAAGCACCCATCGCCGGCGAAGGCGACAACGACGCGGCGCGGCTCGACGATCTTGGCCGCCACCGCCGCCGGCACGCCATAGCCCATGGCGCCGCTGGTCGGCGCGAGCTGGGTGCGCATGCCGCGGTACTGGAAGAAGCGATGCACCCAACCAGCGTAGTTGCCGGCGCCATTGCACACCAGCGCGTCGTCGGGCAGGCGCGTGTTGAGCCAGGCGACGATCTCGCCGAGATCGACGTCACCTACCGATCCGGTGGGTTTGGTGCTGTCGAGATATTCCTGATGCGCCTTGGACAAGTCGGCAGCCCAGGGCGTATTGGCCACCGGCTTCATCGCCTTCGCCGCCTTGGCGAAGTTCGCCATGCCCGCGTTGATCATCAGCGTCGCTTCGTAAACGCGGCCCAATTCGTCGGCGCCGCCATGGACATGCACAAGCGGCTGCTTGGGTACCGGAATATCGAATAGCGTGTAGCCCGCGCTGGTGATCTCGCCCAGGCGCGGGCCGATGGCGATCACCAGGTCGGAGTCCTTGATGCGCTTGCTCAGCGCTGGCTCCGAGCCCAGGCCGATGTTGCCGATGTACTGGGGATGGCGATTATCGATCAGGTCGGCGTTCCGGAATGCCGTCGTCACCGGCAGCTTGTTGGCCTCGGCGAAGGCGCAGATGTCGTCGCAGGCCTGCTTCGTCCAGCCGCCGCCGCCCAACATGATCACCGGGCGCTGGGCCTTCTCCAGCATGCCGCGCAACGTCGCCATGTCCTCCGGCGCCGGCGCGGCGCGCACCACGGTGTATTGCCGCGCATCCGGCACCTCGACCTCGTCGGTCAACATATCCTCCGGCAGCGCCAGCAACACCGGGCCGGGCCGGCCCGAGACCGCGCGATGGAACGCCTGGCTCACCAGCTCGGGGATGCGCCGCGCGTCCTCGATCTGCGCCGACCACTTGGTCAGCGGGCCGAACATGCGGCGGTAGTCGATCTCCTGGAACGCCTCGCGCTCCTCCTGGTCACGCGCCACCTGGCCGACCAGGACCACCATGGGCGTGCTGTCCTGGAACGCGGTGTGCACGCCGATGCTGGCGTTGGTGGCGCCCGGACCGCGGGTGACGAAGCAGATGCCGGGCTTGCCGGTGAGCTTGCCATAGGCCTCGGCCATATTGGCCGCGCCGCCTTCCTGCCGGCAGATCACGAACTTGATGGCGTTGCGCTGGTCGTAGAGCGCGTTGAGCGCGGCGAGATAGCTCTCGCCGGGCACGCCAAAGATGTGGTCGACGCCGTGGATGCGCAGCTGATCGATCAAGACCTGGCCGCCTGTGCGACGCACGAGGCCGTTCGACGAAGAAGCGGTGGCGGACATGATGGCGGTCCCGATGTGCGAGGTTTTCAGCAGGGTCGATTCGATAGCACGGCGGATGCGCGTCGCGTCAGGCCCAAGGGCTGGGCGACGCCATGCGCAAACGACAGGACTGGCGGGGGCTTCGTCGCCGGGCGCGCGCAGTTGGTCCTCAGATCGCAAATCAGGTGTGATTCTGCGTTAAATCCGTCGCTTACGGCCTCGTATCGCGCTCGAATCAGCGGCCCGGCGGGTGGACTTTAGGGCCGGGCCGGGCCATACTGTTGATGGTGCCGTTACGTTCGGCGGACTTAGGAGAGCGAGTCCGGCCGGCAAACGTGCACTCGTTTCGGTTGTAGCCTCGGAATCGTCCTGTATTGAGCGAGAGCCAGTCTTCCCTGTCCGACACCGATTCGCGCGGGCGAATCGGGACCCTGGTGGCACACCCGACCGATCCTCCGTCAATCCCCGTCCAACGAGCCCAAGTGGAATGAGTCGTAAACTTTTCGTAGGCAACCTGCCCTACACCTGCAGCAACGAGCAGCTCACCGAGATCTTCTCGCCCTATGGCGAAGTCGTATCCGCGAAAATCGTGATGGATCGCGAAACCGGCCGCAGCCGTGGCTTCGCGTTCGTCGAAATGTCCGCAGACGAAGCGGGCGCCAACGCCATGACGGCGCTGGATGGATCCCAGTTGGGTGGTCGTGCCATCGCGGTACGGCCGGCAGTGGAACGGGCACCCGGTGGCCCGCGTGGCGGCGGTGGCGGCGGCTTCGATCGCGGCCCTCGCGGCGGCGGTGGCGGCTTTGGCGGCCCGCGTGGTGGCGGCGGCTACGGCGGTGACCGTGGCGGCGGTGGCGGCTACGGCGGCCCGCGCGGCGGCGGTGGCGGCTACGGCGGTGACCGTGGCGGCGGTGGCGGCTACGGCGGCCCGCGCGGCGGCGGTGGCGGCTACGGCGGCGGCGGCGGCCGCGATGCCGGCGGCTACGGCGGCGGCGGTGGCGGCTTCGATCGGGGCGGCGGCCGTGGCGGCTATCCGCCGCGCGTCGGCGGCTTCGACCGCGGTGGTCCGGGCGGCGCGCCCGGCGGCATGGAGGATCGTGGCGGCGGCGAGCGCCGTCGCGACTTCGACCGTGATCGCCGGCGCCGCGACGACGACGGCGACGACGACAACTGATCGCCGCGCGTTCCCCGTGAACGCGCTATCCTGATCATCTTCTGGGAAAGCGCTGCTACCGCGCCGTGGCGGCGCTTTTCCTTGTCCGCAGTCCAGTTACACCGGGGGTCGCGCGTGCGCAGCCAGATCACTCACCTCGAATGCGGCATGACCGGCGAAAAGCTGACGATGGGCACGCTGCACAATCTCTCGCCCAAGGGCTACCCGATCGTCGTGCGTTACGATCTCGAAGCGGCGAAGAAGGCGGTCACCAAGGACGCGCTCAAGGATCGGCCGCAGGACATGTGGCGCTTTCGCGAACTGCTGCCCGTGCGGGAGAGCCACAACATCGTCACGCTGGGCGAGATGTGGACACCGTTGGTGCCGCTGCCGACGCTCGCCAAACGCCTTGGCGGCGGCGAGATCCTGGTGAAGGACGAGGGCCGCCTGCCGACGGGCTCGTTCAAGACCCGAGGCCTGGCGATGGCCGTGAGCATGGCCAAGGAGCTGGGC
Source organism: Alphaproteobacteria bacterium (assembly GCA_016869975.1). Lineage (GTDB taxonomy): Bacteria > Pseudomonadota > Alphaproteobacteria > Reyranellales > Reyranellaceae > JAFAZJ01. Next base: position 10,095 of record VGCZ01000010.1, on the reverse strand, counting down.
GTCAAGAAGATCGCCATGCCGACCAACGGCAACGCCGGCGCGGCGCTCGCCGCCTACGCCACGCGCGCGGGCATCGAGAGCATCGTGCTCTGCCCCGACGACACGCCTGTCGTGAACATGGCCGAAACCGAACTGCAGGGCGCGCGGCTCTACCGCGTCAACGGGCTGATCAACGATTGCGGCAAGATCGTCGGCACGGGCAAGGCCGAGGGCGGCTGGTTCGACTTCTCGACCTTGAAGGAGCCCTATCGCATCGAGGGCAAGAAAACGATGGGCCTGGAGCTAGCCGAGCAGCTCGGCTGGGACGTGCCCGACGTCATCCTCTACCCGACCGGCGGCGGCACCGGCCTGATCGGCATGTGGAAGGCGTTCAACGAGCTGGAGGCGATGGGCTGGCTCAAGCGCAAGCCACGCATGGTGGCGGTGCAGGCCACCGGCTGCATGCCGATCGTCAAGGCCTACGAAAGCAACGCGCGCCACGCCGAGCTGTTCCAGAACGCGCGCACCGTGGCCGCCGGCATCCGCGTGCCCGTCGCGATCGGCGATTTCCTGATCCTCGACGCGGTGCGCGATTCGGGCGGCTTCGCCATCGCCGTGGACGACGATGCGATCGAGAAGGCGCGGGTCGAGGTCGGCAAGACCGAGGGGTTGCTGCTTTGCCCCGAGGGCGCCGCCACCTACGCCGGCTACGTGAAGGCGCTGGGCGACGGCCGCATCCGCAAGGACGAGCGGGTGATGCTGTTCAACTGCGCCACGGGGCTGAAGTACCCGATGCCCGAGCCGACAACGCGGCTGAACAAGGACGCGCCGATCGACTACGCGCGGCTATGATGATGTTCCCCGGACCAAACGCCGGTCACGGGGCGGCAGCCGATCAGGCCTTGGCGAACCATGGGCGCAGATTGCGACGGATGCGCTCCAACGTCGGCGCCGGCGACGCCGGCAGCGCGAAATCGCGCCCGGTGATGGTCTCGTAGGCGCCGATGTAAGCCGCGGCGGCACCGAGGATGACCTCGGATGGAATCGGCGGCACCGGCTCCTTGTAGGGATCGCAGCGGGCCGCGACCCAAGCGCGGACATAGTCCTTGTCGAAGCTGTCGGGGCGTTGGCCGGCGGCGAAGCGCTCGGGATAGGTGCCGGCGAACCAGTATCGGCTGCTGTCGGGCGTGTGGATTTCGTCGGCGAGCACGATCGAGCCGTCCTCGGCGAAGCCAAACTCGTATTTGGTGTCGACGAGGATCAGGCCGCGCCGCGCCGCGATCTCGCGACCGCGCGCAAACAGCGCCAGCGCCAGTCGCGACGCCTCCTCCCACTGCGCGCGGCTCAGCAGCCCGCGCCCGACGATCTCCGCCGGCGTCAGCGGCGCATCGTGGTCGCCCTGGTCGGCCTTGGTCGTGGGCGTGATGACCGTGCGCTCGAGCTTCTGGTTCTCGCGCAGCCCGTCGGCGAAGCGCTCGCCGTACATCTCGCGTCGTCCCGCCTTGTACATCGACAGGATCGAGGTCGACGTCGTGCCGGCGAGGTAGTCGCGCACCACGATCTCCACCGGCATGATGCGCAAACGCCGGCAGCGCAGCACGTTGGGATCGGGATAGTCGACCACATGGTTGGCGCAGATATCGGCCGTGGCGTCGAACCAGAAGCGCGCCACCTGGGTCAGCACCTCGCCCTTGAACGGCAGCGCGGTAAGGATCAGGTCGAAGGCGCTCAGCCGGTCGGTCGCCACCAGCAACCGCGTGCCGTCGGGCAGGTCGTAGTTGTCGCGCACCTTGCCGCGGTAGTGGCGCGGCAGCTCGGGAATCGTCGCGTCTGTCAGGACATGATTCAGGAACGGCGCGAGCTGGCTGGTATCCACGAGACGATGCTTTCCTGTCGAGGGTCGCCTTCCCCTATCACGCGACCTTGAGATCGGCCACCTCGCCCGAGGTCAGCGCGATCAGCTCGGCGGCGCTCAGGCGGAACACCGCGACCGGTGTGCCGGCCGCCGCCCAGATCGGGTCGAGCGCCAGCAGGTCGCGATCGATCAGGATCCGGATCGCCTGCTCGTGCGCCACGGGCGGCACGCCGCCGATGACGAAGCCGGTGACGCCGCGCACGTAGTCGGCGTCGGGCCGCGCGATCCGCTCGCCGACCAGCGCCGCCAGCTTCTTCTCGTCGACGCGGTTGACGCCGCTGGCGACGACCATCAGCGGACCACCGCTGTCGCGGCCGCGGAAGACCAGCGACTTGGCGATCTGGGCCACGGCGCAGCCGATCGCCGCGGCGGCCTCCGCCGAGGTCCGCGTGCTTTCTGTCATTTCCCTGACGCGGCCGGGCAGCCCACGGTCGGCCAGCCAGTTTTCCACCCGTTGCGCGCTGTCGCTCAGTGGCATCACTCTTGCCTTTGCCTCGGTCGCGGTTTGGCGGAACATACACGGCGAACGGCCCGGAGGGTCATGCGGATGATGCGTCGTCAGATGATGCGCGCGGCGGCCGGCGTGGCGCTGGCTCCGCTTGCCGCGCGCGAAGCGCTCGCCGGTCCGATGGACGTCGATCTCCGACTGGTGCTGGCTGTCGACGTGTCGCGCAGCGTCGACGCCGAGGAGTACGAGCTGCAGAAGGACGGCTATGCGCGCGCGCTGACCGACCAGCGCATCGTCGACGCTATCACCTCGGGCCCGCTGCAACGCATCGGCCTTTGCTACGTGGAATGGGCCGGACCGCAAATGCAGCGCACGCCGATCGACTGGATCCTGATCGATAGCAAGGCGTCCTGCGAGCGTGTCGCAGCCAGGATCTCGGGCCTGCCTTACGAGCCGCACAGCTGGACCGGCGTCGGCGCGGCGATGCGCTATGCCGCCGGCAAGTTCGAGAGCGGCCCCTTCCACTCCCGACGCATGGTGATCGACGTGTCGGGCGACGGCCGCAACAACAACGGGCCGCCGGCCGACATCGTGCGCGACGAGCTGGTGGCCAAGAACATCGTCATCAACGGTCTGCCGATCGTCAGCGACAAGCCGAATTTCGGCCGGCCGCCGGAGCGCGACCTCGACCGCTGGTACGAGGAGAACGTCATCGGCGGCCCGGGCTCCTTCATGATGGTGGCCAACGGCTTCGGCGATTTCGCCCGCGCCGTGCGCAACAAGCTCAGCCGCGAAATCGCCTGACGGCGTTACCGACGAGACAAAAAAGCGCGTTCCGCGTGATCGCGACGTAACGTGGGTAGATCAGCTTAGTATCACCAACACGCGGCAATCGCCGTCAGCCTGCCGTTGGACCTGAACGAGGAGAAGTTCCTGTGGCCGCACCCCGTGACGCCATCGTCGAGCTTTGCAAGCAGTTCCTGCCCGAAACCACCGACATGAACAAATATGTCCACTGGCACGAGGTCGGCTTCGACAACATCGCCAAGGACTACGGCCAGGGCATGGGCACGACCTGTGGATTCCTGCCGCACTGGCTGCTATGGCGCTTCGGCTGTCGCGACAACACGCTGGTCAACCGCTCTTCGCCGCCGGAAGGCCTGACGTATCGGATCGGCGAGAACCTCTCGATCTTCCAGCCCGCGCCGAAGCGGCTGCGGCCGTCCTGGATGAAGATGGACGAGCAGCGGACGCGCGACGCCGCGACTGGCAAGGGCGGACCCAAGCCCGGCGACTTCGTGATCATCCGAGGCGGATACTGGAAGAACAAATCGACTGGCATACGCGACGTCGACAGCGCGCACATCTTTGTGCTGCTCGACGTGCTGGAGGCCAACGGCAAGACCGTGAAGTGGCGCGTGGCGCAGAGCGGCGTCAGCAACAACGCTTTCCAGCAGGGTGCCCACATCACAACGCTGAGCGGCGAGCTTCGCGAGGGCGAAGTGCTGGAGGCCAACACGCAAGTCAAAGGCCCCAACCTCGTGTTCGTCGCCAACATCTTGGGCGAAGAACCCAATTTCCCGCGCCGCGTGATGGGCTATTGCGACATCGATCAAGTCGGCTTCGGCGCCGGACCGAGCGCGACATTCACCAAGTTGTTCGACAGCCGCTTCCGCACGGCCACGACCAACGATGTCGCCAAGGTCAACCCGTGGTTCGGCTGGTACGAGATCGCGTCACCGGGTGGCTTCATCCCGCTCAACAAGCCGTACCTACTGCTACACCGCGGTCACGAGGCGTTCCGGGTAGAAAAGGGTCTCGGGCCCTATTTCTGCACAGCGCGTGGCTTATGGACGCTGAGCGGCAAGCGGATCGACATCGTCTGGGAGGACTCGACGCCCGACCAGTCCTGGACGATGGCCACGACCTACACGCCCAGGACGAAGACGGCCGGAATCCCGATCAGCGGGAACACCGGCCAGATCGTGCGCGTGGCGCAGATTCCGAAGACACCGGCCGAGCTCATGTTGCATTGGCGGGTGGAATAGCCAGGATGCGCCGCAGCCGGGCGAGCGCGCGGTCGTCGCGCATCAAGGCCACCGGCATGGTGAGGTGGCCGACCCTGAGCTCAAAGATGTTCTCGGCCGGCAGGTTCCAGGCGCGCGCGAGTTCGATGCCCGTGGCGAAGGGCAGCATCGTGTCGCCGCTGCCCAGCACCGAGACGATGCGCTCGGCCGGCAGCGCCGGCGCCCCGCCCGGATTCATCAGTCCTTCCCAGCGCAGCAACTCCGGGCGCGACCAGCCGGCGGCGTCGAGCTCGGCGTTGAGCCCCAGCGCGCGCACCAGCGCGCCGTTGAACGTGACCTCCTCGATGCGTCCCGAGTGACTGATCAGCACGATCGCGTCGGGCCGCATGCTCCGCGGCCAGTCGCCGCAACGCACGGCGGTCTGCTGCGCCACGAACGAGGTCAGCGAGATACCGGCCAGCGCCACCGATCCGCCGAAGCTTCGGCGGCACCAGTCGATCAGGACCGCCGTCTCGAGAGTCTGCCCGACGATCAGGTCGATCGTGCCCAGCGGCGCAGTAGCGAAGAACGGCTCACCGCCATAGACACCGGCCGGGCAGCGCAGGCCATGGAAGGGCGAGATGATCTCGACGACACGGAAGCCCATGCGGGCGAGCAGGTTGGCGCTGTCGATGGAGCGCCACAACAGATCCGTCTCCAGACAGAGCCCGTTGCCGACGATAAGGGTGGGCGCGTGCGCGTCGGGCGACGGCTCGACGATGCGCGCATAGACCATGTCCGTGCCCGGCATCGCCGCCAGTCGGGCGTGCGGCGAGCGATAGCGCAGCCAACGTTCGCGCAGCCCGGGCCCGGCGGCCGGATGCGACAGCTCCACGACGGGCAAGGTCTCGGGCATGCGATAGGCCGCCGCCGGATCCATCCGTACCGGGCCATAGGCCGCTTCCACCGCGTCGCGCGACGCCACCGGCCAGCGCGCGATCGGCGGGCGCGCGGCGAAGAGCAATGGGTAGAACAGCGCGCGCGTGCCGAGATGCGCGGTCGCGCGGCGACGGCGGTCGTCGTCCAGCGCCGCCAGCGCCTCCGGCGTAATCGCCGCCTCGCCGAAGGCGGCTTGCTCCCACAAATCGCGGGCCGTGATCGCGCGCCGCCGCGTCGCGTCGTGGCGCTTGAGGATGGCCTCCAGATAGCGTGTCGACCAACGACCGTAGTCGGGCGCAGCGCCACCGATCGCGGCGCCGAAGGCGTCCGTCGAGCCATCCGCGATATTGGCGGCCGCCCAGAGTCGCGACAGCGGAAAATACCAGCGCTTCAGCGCCGCCAGCCCGACCGGATCCACCCACGGGCGGGCGATCAGGTCGCCCACGGGCGAATGGATCAGCCGATCGACCCACTTTCCCGGAAAGCCGGCAGCGTCCAGCGTCATGGCCCCTGTCATCCGCGTCCTCCCGACTGACGATGGGGCCGCCTGATACACGGCCAAGGTGGCGGGTCAGATAATGAGCCTGCGCTCAATTGCAAGGCCTGCGGCGTGAAATTGTCGGTTTTCGCTTGGGCCAGCCGCTCCCCTCGGGAAAGATGCGCCATCTCGGAGGAGGACGCGCACAGATGACCCGGCATGATTCGATCACCCAGGCCCGGATCGATCTCACCGCGGCGCTTCGCTGGGCGTCGCGGCACGGCTTCAGCGAGGGCATCTGCAACCATTTCAGCATGGTGGTGCCGGGCCACGACGACCGCTTCCTGATCAATCCCCAGGGCCTGCACTGGTCGGAGATCACGCCGGCCGACATCGTCATGACCGACGCCACCGGCCGCATCATCGAGGGCCGCCATCCAGTCGAGCCGACGGCCTTCTACATCCATGGCCGAATCCACCTCGGCAATCCCACGGCCAAGGTCGTGCTGCACACCCACATGCCCTACGCCACGGCGCTGACCACGCTGCAAGACGGCAAGCTGGAGATGTGCACCCAGAACGCGTTCCGCTACCACCAGCGCATCGGCTACGACGAGGTGTACAACGGCCTGGTGCTCGACAATGAGGAAGGCGACCGCATCTGTCGCGCCATGGGTGACAAGCCCGTGATGTTCCTGCGCAACCACGGCGTGATCGTCGCCGGCAAGACGGTGGCCCAGGCCTACGACGACCTCTACTACCTGGAGCGCGCGGCCATGGTGCAGGTGATGGCGATGCAGACCGGCCGGCCGCTGGAGATCATCCCGACGCAGATCCTCGAACGCACGGCGCGCCAGATGGCCGGCGAGAGCCAACAGATCGACTACCATTTCGCGGCGCTCAAGCGGCTGCTCGATCGCGACGAACCGGGCTGGGATCGACTGACATGAAGACGCTCGCCGTAGTCTTCGCCACGACTCTGCTGCTCGGCGGCACGATCGCGCATGCCCAGTCGGGCATCGGCAATTTCGAGGTGCGCACCACGCGCGGCATTCCCGCGGGCAAGATCGCCGTCGACCTCTCACCCGACAGCGAGCTGGGCCGCGACCTGCGGCGCCTGGTGATGGAGAAGCTCGCCAAGACCGGACACGAGGTGGGCTTCAGCGGCGGCCATATCCTGAAGCTGCAGGTCAACCTGCAGCGCGGGCTCCCGCCCTCCGGCGGCGGGCGCAGCGACGATCCGATCGACCGCCGCACCGGCATCGACGCCCAGCGACCCACGCCGCAGGGCCCGGCGCGCGCTTTCGAGCCGCCCCGCCCCGGCGGCGGCCGCAACGATCTGCTGTCGATCTCGATGACCATCCACGGCCTGCAGTCGCGCGAGCTCTTGTGGTCGGCGAACGCCAGCTGCCGCGTCGGCGCCAACGACGCCTTCGGCGCCGGGCGCAACATGATCGACAACATCTTCGCGCAGCCCAACGCCAGCCGAAAAGGCGAGGCCGACTGCCCGATCTGATCCGTTCAATCGCTTTTGCCAACGCCGCGCCCCCATCGCCAGGGCGACGGCGCTCGATTTCGCAATGAGGAGACGCACCGATGAGTCCGCCAGCCCGCCTCGCCCCGCTCGACCTCGGCAAGCTCACGCCCGAGCAGAAGCAGGTCGCCGACGGCATCATCAAGGGTCCGCGCGGCGGCCTGCGCGGTCCGTTCGAACCCTGGCTGCGAAGCCCCGTGCTGGCCGACCGCGCCCAGAAGCTCGGCGAGTACTGCCGCTTCAACAACACCCTGCCCAAGGATCTCAGCGAGCTCGCCATCCTGCTGGTCGGCCGCCGCTTCAAGGCGCAGTTCGAGTTCTACGCCCATGCGCGGCTGGCGAAGGAAGCGGGTCTCGCTCCGGAGATCGTCGAGGCGGTGCGCACCCATCAGTCGCCGCCGTTCAAGCGCGAGGTCGAGCGCGTGGTCTACGATTTTGTCAGCGAGTATCTCGCCACCAACCGCGTTTCCGACGTGAACTACAAACGCGCGATCGAGGCCTTCGGCGAGCAGGGCGTGGTCGACCTGGTGGGTGTCAGCGGCTACTACATGCTGGTGTCGATGACGCTCAACGTCTTCCAGATCAATGTTCCACCCGGCGAGCCCGAGCCCCTAGCGTAATCGGTGTCCCCTCACCCCCGATCCCTCTCCCGGGAGAGGGTTTAGGGGTGAGGTGGCGTTCCCACATCTCACTCGTCGAAGATCGCCACCGCCCTCGTCCAGCCGGCCGAGGCGCCGCGAATCTTGTGCGGGAAGCACGAGATCATGAATCCGTCTGGCGGCAGCGCCTCGAGATTGTGCAGCTTCTCGAGGTGGCAATAGCCGATGTGCCGGCCGGCCTTGTGGCCTTCCCAGATGATCGAGGGATCCTTGGTCTCGGCGTACTTCTGCGCCGTGAAGTAGAACGGCGCGTCCCAGCTCCAGGCGTCCGTGCCGGTCAGGCGGACGCCGCGCTCCAGCAGGTACATGGTGGCGTCGTAACCCATGCCGCAGCCTGAGTTGACGTAGTCGTTGTTGCCATAGCGTCCGCCAGCGGCGGTGTTGACGACGACGATCTCCAGCGGCTTGAGCTCGTGGCCGATGCGCTCGAGCTCACCCTCGATGTCGGCGACCCGCAGCACATAGCCGTCGGGCTTGTGGCGGAAATCCAGCTTCACGCCGGGCTGGAAGCACCATTCCAGCGGCACCTCGTCGATGGTGATGGCGCGTTCGCCGCGGTTCATCGTCGGGTGGAAGTGGTAGGGCGCGTCGAGATGCGTGCCGTTGTGCGTGCTGAGCCGCACCGTCTCGACCGCCCAACCGGCGCCGTCGGGCATGTCCTCGGGCTTCAGGCCCGGGAAGAAGCCGGCGATCTGGCCGACCGTGTTCTCGTGCTTCATGTATTCAATCTTCGGCCCGAACGGCACGGGATCGGAGATCACGTCGTTCTCGAGATAGATCGACAGGTCGACGAAGCGACGCGGCATGGCGCTACCTTCCACTGGATCGATTGCGTGGATTGTAGCCCGACCAGCTACCCAAGGGGCAAGGCTACCGCATGGAACCGGTTTGTCTCGACTTTGTCCTCCCGCCGCGGAAAGGGGGCAGCTTGCCCGACGCGCCGAGTGGGGATGTCTCAATGCGCGCGCCGTTCGGCGTCGATGTCCACTTCGCCCCGCCGGGCAAGGGAATGAGTCGCCAGATGATCCGACACCGCCTGCAATCCTGACAGCGGCTTGCCGTCGGCGGCGGCCCCGCAGACCGCGTCGATCTTTTCACAGGCGATGGGCAGCGCTACCGCTTGGGCTGCACCGAGCCGGTGGCGCGGGAAAGGACGATGCGTTCGATGGCCTTGGCGAGCAGCTTGCCGATGCACTTCTGGCCGAAATCGTTCAGATGCAGCCCGTCGGTCGTCATGAAGTCCGACCAGGTCATGTTGTCCTTGTCGTACCAGGACTTGGTGATGTTGAAGCGCTGGAACAGGCCGACGCCGTGCTTGAGCGCGGCCTCGCGCATCGCGCCGACATAGATTTCCTCGTCGGGCAACGAGATCACCGCTGGCGCGTATTGCAGGTCCATCAGTACGACATCGGCGCCGCCGGCGCGCGCGCGCTCGATGCCGATATCCAAGCGGCGGGTGAAGCGCTCGACCGGGATACGGCGCAACGCGGCGTTGGTGCCGGCCTGGAAGATCACGAGGTCGGGCTTCTCGGCGATCACATCGCGTTCGATGCGATCGGCCATGGCGTCGGTGTCCTGGCCGCCGATGCCGCGATTGAAGACAACGACCTCGACGCCTTTGAGCGTCTCGCCCAGCCGCTTCCTCACCTGGGCCGGATAGGAGTTGCCGGGCGCCGCGCCATAGCCCTGGGTCGACGACGAGCCGATGGCGACGATGCGCAGCTGCTTGCGCTCCACCGCCGCCTTGCGCGAGGCGTCGAGCGTGACGCCGAGCTCGAGCATTGGGCCGTCCGTCTTGCAAGCGGCCATGTTGCGCGCTTCGGCGACGGTCACCGTCGCGAGCGATGCCAGCAGCGCCATGGCGCCGCGGCGAATCCATCCAGCCGTCTCAGCCATTCCCCGTCCCCACCGCCACGGCGACGCGCGGCGCCGGTGACGACTCGCTTCTCTTGTACCAGTGCGCCGTGTAGGCGAAGGCCACCATGATCAGGATGCCTATCACGCTGACCAGAATCTGCGACCAGATGGCATTGCCATAGTACTCCGTTACCAAATGCGCGGTGAACGACAGAAGAGTACCGAGGCAAAACACCTGGAGAGAATGCTCACCGCATCGCCGCAAGGGTTCAGCAAGCCG
>VGCZ01000009.1 GCA_016869975.1 Alphaproteobacteria bacterium | reverse complement strand
CGCATCTCCTGCGCGGCGGGCTGCGGCGCCTGCTGCCGGCAGCCCGTGCCGGTGTCCGATGTCGAGGCCTGGTGGCTGATCGATCTGGTGGAGAAGATGCCGGAGCCGCGGCGCGCGGTGATCCGCGCGCGTTTCGCCGAGGCCGAGCGCAAGCTCGACTCGACGGGCCTCGGCATACTCGATGTGCACGGCCGCTCGAAAAATGAGTACCGGCAATTCGCCAAGGCCTACTTCGATCTGCGACTCGATTGCCCGTTCCTCGAGAAAGAACGCTGCTCGATCCACGCGGCGCGGCCGCTGGCCTGTCGCGAGCACCTCGTGACATCGCCGCCCCAGCATTGCTCGACGGGAAGCAGTGGCTTGGTCCAAGGCGTGCGTTCGGCGCCAATGGCCGGCGCGCTCCTGCGCTTGACCTCCGAGGACACGCCGCCGCGACCGCGCGCTACGCTGCTGGCGCTGCTGCTGCGCTGGCTGGCGCTGAACCCCAAGCCTACCGCGGTCAAGCCGGCGCAGGAATGGATCGAGCGACTGATGGCGATCCAGTCGTCTTTGGCCAGGGGCGAAGGCAACGTGCCGGAATCATGAGCCGACCGTCGCTCCTGTTCATGCCGGGTTCCTCCGGCGCGGCGAGCTTCTGGTTGCCGGTCGGCGAATTGCTGCCCGCCGCCTGGCGCAAGCGCTACCTCGACTGGCCCGGCATGGGCGCGGTGCCGCCATCGCCTCGGATCGCCTCCTATGACGACCTCGCCGATCTCGTGCTCGACCGGCTCGAGGAGCCGACCGCGCTGGTGGCGCAGTCGATGGGCGGCGTGGTCGCGGCCAAGGTCGCGGTGCGGCGACCCGAGCGCGTCAGTCATCTGGTGCTGACGGCCACGTCGGGCGGTATCGACCGGACGGCGTTCGATCTCGCCGATTGGCGGCCCGACTATCGCAAAACCTACCCGCATGCGCCGGATTGGATCTTCGAGCACACCGGCGACTTGAGCGATGCGTTGCGGCGGCTTCGTATGCCGGTGCTGCTGGTCTGGGCGACGCGCGACGCGATCAGCCCGGTGGCCATCGGCCGCCATCTCGCCGCGCTGATGCCGCAAGCGCGGCTGGTCGAGATCGACAGCGGCGATCACTGGGTGGTGCGCCAGCATCCGCGACAGGTCGCGCGCGAAATCGAGACGCTGATCGCCCGCACGGTCTGAAACAAGAGGGGCCTGAAGTGCGAGAGGCCTGAAATAGGGCGGGCGGCGCCGTGGGGTGCGCCGCCCGCGTGACGCCCAAAATCGCAGGGCGCCAGGGACCTCGCGCCAATGGATGGGGGTCCAAGGGATGGCGCGAGTTCCGTATTCAAGCTTGAGCGCGGTTCGCCACAAGGCAACGGCGCATCAAGACTGTGAAATCAAAAAATGTGGAAAACCAATCACTTCAACGATCCACGCCAACCCACTCAATAATCTCAATGTATATCGTCAGCTTCATATCAGATTATGCGCTTGGCCATGCGGACGTGACGGGATCTGTGGGAAAATGTCCGCGTGACCGCCTTCCCCGGCCGGCCACGCGGACGCCCCTCAACCGATGATCACTCGTCCTCGTCCGAGCCGCCTTCGGCATCCATCAGCGCGCCGGACAGCACGCCGGCATTGGCACGGATGGCGTGCTCGATCTTGTCGGCGACCTCGGGATGCTCGCGCAGGAAGGTCTTGGCGTTCTCGCGGCCCTGGCCGATGCGCTGGCCATCGTATGAGAACCACGACCCCGACTTCTCGACGATGCCGGCTTTGACGCCGAGGTCGACCAGCTCGCCGACCTTGGAGACGCCCTCGCCGTACATGATGTCGAACTCGACCACCTTGAACGGCGGCGCCACCTTGTTCTTCACCACCTTCACGCGGGTCTGGTTGCCGACCACGTCCTCGCGCTCCTTGATCGCGCCGATGCGGCGGATATCGAGGCGCACCGAGGCGTAGAACTTCAGCGCGTTGCCGCCGGTCGTGGTTTCGGGGTTGCCGAACATCACGCCGATCTTCATGCGAATCTGGTTGATGAAGACCACCAGCGTGTTCGATTTCGAGATCGAGGCGGTGAGCTTGCGCAGCGCCTGGCTCATCAGGCGCGCCTGCAGGCCGGGCAGCGAATCGCCCATCTCGCCCTCGAGCTCGGCCTTGGGCACCAGTGCGGCCACCGAGTCGATCACCAGCACGTCGATCGCGCCCGAGCGTACCAGCGTATCGGCGATCTCCAGCGCCTGCTCGCCGGCGTCGGGCTGCGAGATCAGCAGATTCTCGACATCGACGCCCAGCTTCTTGGCATAGCCCGGATCCATCGCGTGCTCGGCGTCGATGAAGGCGCAGGTGCCGCCCTTCTTCTGCGCCTCGGCGACGCAATGCAGCGCCAAGGTCGTCTTGCCCGAGCTCTCCGGGCCGTAGATCTCGATGATGCGGCCCTTGGGCAGGCCGCCGATGCCGAGCGCGATATCGAGGCCCAGCGAGCCGGTCGAGATCGCCTCGATCTCCAGCGTCTCGCGCTGGCCGAGCTTCATGATCGAGCCCTTGCCGAAGGCCCGCTCGATCTGCGCCAGCGCCGCATCCAGCGCCTTGCCCTTGTTGTCCATCCCGTCCTTCTCGACGACTTTCAGGTTTGCCAGCGACATCGTCTGCTCCTCGTTAGATCAGCCCTTCGGCTCCGCGACAATCAGGATAAATCGGACGAGCAAGCGCAATGTACGCATTTTGTTCTCTGACGGAAGCGGAAAATTAAGCCTCTGAAATTCTTTAGAACTTGACACATGTTCTAGTATTGTTCACGGCAAGTGGCCGCAAGAGTTCGCGCACCCCGGCGAAAGCGTCGGCCGCCCCCCAAGGCACGGGAGTCATGCGCAGGCCACCGCGCTCGGCAGTGGCGCGCCCGGTCATCGGCGCGCTATAGCGAAACCCGAACAATTTCACCGTTCGCGCCTCGCGTTGAGAACGACGGGCACGAAAGTCCGCTCAGGAAATCGGGGGCGCCGAGCGTGGTTTCCGCAAAAGTGAAGACAGCCGCGATGGCGGCGCCGCCCCTGCTGGCCTGTGCCGTGCTCGCCTATGCCGCGTGGTACGCGCTGCGTCAGGTCAGCCTGCAGATCAGCCCGATCGCGCTGGCGATGCTGATCGGCATGCTCGCCGCCGGACTCGTCACCCTGTCGAAGGACGTGTCGAAGGAGATCGGCAACCTCTCCAAGACCATCCTGCGCTGGGGCATCGTGCTGATGGGCCTGCAGCTCGACCTCAAGCGCATCATCGTCACCGCCGGTCCGGCCGTGCCGGTGACGCTGGTGGCGACCTGCGGCACCATCGCGCTCTTCTGGTGGATCGGCCGGCGCATGGGCGTGTCGGGCGCGCTCTCGGTGCTGGTCGCCATCGGCACCGGCATCTGCGGCGCCGCCGCCATCGTCGCCGCCTCCGCGCCGGCCAAGGCGAAGGACGAGGAGACCGGCTACGCGCTGGGCGTGATCACCTTGTGCGGCACGGTGGCGTTGTTCGCCGAGCCGGCGCTGATGCCGATCCTCGGCCTGTCGGAACAGGCCTTCGGCTTCTGGGCCGGCGCCTCGATCCACGAGGTGGCCCAGGTCGTCGCCGCGGCTTTCGCCGGCGGTCCCGTCGCCGGCGAGGTCGGCACCGTCGTCAAGCTCACCCGTGTGCTGTGGCTGGCACCCTGCCTGATCGTGCTGTCGCTGGTGCTGCGGCGCATGGAGGGCGGCGACGGCAAGGAGGCCAAGGTGCCGCTGGTGCCGTGGTACGTGCTGGGCTTCCTGGCGACGGCGGCGATCGGCAGCGTCGTCGAGCTGCCCGGCGTCGTGCGCTCGACCATGGCCTGGGTCGCCGGTGGCTTCTTCGTCATTGCCCTGGCCGGCGTCGGGCTCGGCCTGAAGTTCGGCCAGATCCTGGCCTTCGGCATCCGCCCGCTGCTTTTGGCCGTGCTGGCCTCGCTGTTCATCGCCATCATCACACTGGCATGGGTGATGCTGGTAGGCTGGATCTAGCCCACTCCCAGGAGGCCGTGATGTCACTCACCAACACACCCGATCCCGCCATTCGCGCCGCCGTCGTGCGCCAGGATCTGCAACACGTCCTGCACCCGATCGTCCAGCACAAGGCGCTGGAGGCCAAGCAGATCGTCGTCACCGGCGGCGAAGGCTCCACGGTCTACGACGCCGACGGCACCGCCTATCTCGACGCGATGGCCGGGCTGTGGTGCGTCAACATCGGCTATGGCCGCACGGAACTGGCCACGGTGGCGGCCGAGCAGCTGCGGCAGCTGGCGTATTTCCCGCACACCTCCATGAACGTGCCGGCCGCGGCGCTGGGCGAGAAGCTCAACGCGCTGGTCGGCGGCGGCTATCACACCTACTTCGTCAACTCGGGCTCCGAGGCCAACGAAGCGGGCTTCAAGATCGCCCGCCAGTACATGAAGCACGAGCACCCGCAGCACTATCGCTTCAAGACCGTCAGCCGCTATTTCTCCTATCACGGCACGACGCTCGCGACGCTCGACGCCGGCGGCATGGGCGAGCGCAAGGCGAAGTTCGAGCCGTTCTCGGGCGACTTCGTGCACGTCGCCCATCCCTACTGCTATCGCTGCCCGTTCGGCCTGCAATATCCGAGCTGCGGCATGGCCTGCGTCAAGAACCTGGAGACGGCCATCCTCGGCGAAGGCCCCGAGACGATCGCCGAGGTCATCATCGAGCCGATCATGAGCGGCGTCGGCGTCGCGGTGCCGCCCGATGAGTACCTGCCCGAGGTCGAGAAGCTCTGCCGCAAGTACGGCATCCTTCTGCACATCGACGAGGTGATCAACGGCTTCGGCCGCACCGGCAAGATGTTCGCGCACCAGCATTACGGCGTGTCGCCCGACATCATCGCCATCGCCAAGGGCATCTCGAGCGCCTATCTGCCGATCGCCGCGACGATGGTGAAGAACAAGGTGTTCGACAGCTTCTACGGCGAGGTTTCGGACAACCGCCAGGTCTTCCAGGTGAACACCTATGGCGGCCATCCGGTCTCCGCCGCCGTCGCGGTGCGCAACATCGAGATTCTCGAGGCCGAGAAGCTGACCGAGCGCGCCGCCGATACCGGCGCCTATCTGCTCGACGGGCTGCGTACCCTGATGACGAAGCACAAGTCGGTCGGCGACGTCCGCGGCAAGGGCCTGCTGGTCGGCGTCGAGCTGGTCAAGGACCGCGCCAGCAAGGAGCCGGTCGACGCCCAGACGATCACCGCCATTTCCGACTTCTGTCGCGACAACGGCGTGCTGGTCGGCCGCGCTGGCGGCGGACGGCGCTACGGCAACACCATCACGATGTGCCCGCCGCTGGTGATCACCCGCGCCGAATGCGACCGGCTGGTCGAGACGCTGGATCGCGCGCTGTCGGCGGTCAAGATCAACTGACGTCAGTCGAGTCGCCCAGCGCGACGACGCCCGCCGCCGCGAGCGCGGCGATCGTCGCTTTGTCGTAACCCAGCGCCGACAGCACCGCGCGGCTGTCGGCGCCGATCCTCGCCGCGGCGTGGGTGCGCACGCCGGCGAGCCTGCCGTCGAGACGGAACGGCAGCAGCGGCAGGCGCGTGATCTCGCCGCCGGGCATGATCGTCTCGGCGAGCTGGCCGGTGGCGGCGAGATGCGGGTCGTCCCACAGATCCTCGGGCCGCGCGACGCGCGAATAGGAGATGTCGGCCTCGGCCGCCTTGCGCTCGACCTCGTCGAAGGGCATGCGCTCGATCACCCTGGCCAGCGCCGGCAGCAGCCAGGACCGCGCCGCGATGCGATCGTTGTTGGTGGCGAGCCGCGGATCGTTCTTCAGCTCGTCGAGGCCGAAGACATCGACGAAGCGGCGCCACTGGCCGTCGCTGGTGACGCCGAGGAAGATCTTGACGCCGTCGGCGGTGTCGAAGGGCTCGTAGATCGCCCATGAGCTCAGCCGCTCGGGCATCGGCGGCACGGGATGCTTGAGCACCGCGCCGGCGGCGAGGTGCGTGCCCATCAGCATCACCACCGATTCGAAGAGCGCGCTCTCGACCAGCCCGCCTTTGCCGGTGCGCTCGCGCTCGCGCAGCTTCAGGAGCACGCCGAAGACGCCGAAGCTGCCGCCCATGATGTCGACCACCGAGGCGCCGGCGCGCAGCGGCCGACCGCTGGGGCCGGTCATGTAGGCCAAGCCGCCCATCATCTGCACGACCTCGTCGAGCGCGGCGCGGTGTTCGTAGGGACCACCGAGGAAGCCCTTGAGCGCGCAATAGATGAGGCGCGGATTGAGCTCGGCGCAGCGCTTGGGGCCGTAGCCGCGTTTGGTCATCGTGCCGGGTGCGAAGTTCTCGACCAGCACGTCGGCCTGCGCCACCAGCCTGTCGACCACCGCCCTGCCCTCGGGCTTCTCGATGTCGATGGCGAGGCAGCTCTTGTTGCGGTTGAGGAAGCCGAAGAAGCCGGAGCCGAAGCCCTTGAGCCGTCGCGTGCGATCGCCGTCGACCGGCTCGATCTTGACCACCTCGGCGCCGAGGTCGGCGAGGATCAGACCGCAGGTCGGCCCCATCACGGTGTGCGAGAACTCGACGACCTTGACGCCCGCCAGGGGCAGCGCCGCCTCGCCTAGAGCAGCCACTCGTGCGCCCACTTGAAGAGTGGCAAGCCGGCGGCCTCGGCCACGGCGACATCGGCGAAGCCTGTGCCGACGAAAAAGACCTCCTGCTTCGGCACGGCGGCGGCGCGCAGCAGACCCTTCACGTCGTCGCGCAGTCCGACGGCCTCGACGGCGCAGGGCAACCTCGCCGACAGCGACGCGCGCAGGTCGATCAACGCGTCGGGCGACAGCTTGCCGTGGATCAGCGGATCGGCGATCGGCAGCAGCCTGCCGCCGAAGCGCGCCAGCTTCGCCGCCATCTCCGGCCGCGCCTCGACCGAGATCGCGCCGTCGCCGGCGCGCGACAGGCGCGCGACCAGCCCCAGCGGCACCAGCGCCGCCGACAGATAGGTGCCGGTGTCGAGGATCACGGCGGTGAACTCGCGATAGGTGATGCCGAGCTTCTCGGCGCGCGCCATGCGGCGCAGCGCGATCTCCGGCTTGGGCGTCTTCCACGCCTTGGCCACGGCGCGACGCCAGATCCAGGCCTCCCATGACATGTCCAGGGGGCCGCCATTGTGGCCGATCCCCGGCCGCCGCAGCAGCAGCTCGGAGTTGGGATGCAGCGCGCTTCTGTGGTTGCGGTCACCCATGGGACGGCATCGTGACCCGTCATCGGGATTGTCGATTGGCCACAGTCTAGCGCTTGCGCGCGCAGGGGCAAGGCGATTGGCCCCGGAGGCGATTCCGTCGTAGTCTGCCGCCAACCAACTGTGTCGCCGAAGGAAACGCCCATGCTTCTGAGCCGCCGCCACGCCATCGCCGCGAGCGCCGCCGCGCTGGCCTCGCCGAGCGCCGTCTTCGCGCAATCCAAGTGGCCGGAACGGCCCGTGACCTTCGTCGTGCCCTACGCCGCCGGCGGCGGCGCCGACATCGTCGCGCGCGAGCTGGCACATCTGATGACGCCATTGTTCGGCCAGAGCATCATCGTCGACAACAAGGGCGGCGCCGCCGGCGGCATCGGCACGACCATCGTCGCCAACGCCCGGCCCGACGGCTACACGCTGCTCTACGCCGTGAGCACCAACATCGTGCTCAATCCGCATGTGCTGAAGGGCTACAAGACCGACACGCTCGAAGACCTGATCCCGATCGTGCAGACCACCGACTACCAGTACGTGCTGGCGGTGCACCCCGACGTGCCGGCCAAGACCGTCGCCGAGCTGATCGCCCTGGCCAAGAAGGATCCCGACAAGCTGACCTTCTCGTCGTCGGGCGCCGGCGGCAACAACCACCTCGCCGGCGCGCTGTTCGCGGCCGCGACCGGCACCAAGCTGACCCATGTGCCCTACAAGGGAACCGGCCCGGCGCTGATGGACGTCATCAGCGGCATCATCACGATGAACTTCTCCTCGCTGCCGCCGGCGGTGGGCCAGATCAAGGCCGGCAAGCTGCGCGCGTTGGCGGTCACCGGCAGCAAGCGCGTCTCGGCGCTGCCTGACATCCCGACGCTCGAGGAAGTCGGCATCAAGGGCGCGACGCTCAAGGGCTGGCACGGAGTCTTCGCACCCAAGGGCACGCCGGTCGAGGTCATCGACCGGGTCGAGCGCGACGTGAAAGCGGCGCTGAAGGATCCCAAGATGAAGAGCGCCCTCGACAAGGACGGGCTGGATTTCCCGCCGGAGATGACGCGCCCGCAATTCGCCGACGCCGTGCGCAAGGAGCACGCCTTCTGGGGGCCGAAGCTCAAGGAGCTCGACATCAAGTTCGAGTAGGCGTGGCACGCCCCGCCGCCATCGTGCGCGCGGATGAGTCCGGGACGTGGGCGGCCGGCGCGCCGAGGACGATCGCCCCGCCCCTTCGAGCGAAGGCGGGGTGGCGGATGTCCGCCTCATCGTCGTGGGTTCGCCGCCGCCCATCGCTTCAACGCCTCGTAGGAGTCGGGCGGGTCGCCGGGTTTTCGTCCGCCCGAACAGATGATCTTGGCGTTCGGATACAGGCCGGACACGTGGCGCCACAGGATCGGCGCCGCCTGTTGCGGCGGCGATGACGGCTGCTGGCGCCTGGGCGGATCGGGCGGCCCCAGTCCCTTCAGAATGATCGGCTCCAGCTCTTCCTCGGGGGGCTCCTCGTACGGCGTCTCGGGCGGCTCCTCGTAAGGAACCTCGTACGACTCCTCGTTCGGCGCCTCGTGCTCGGCGGGCGGCCGTTCTCCCCCGAGCCGCCGCTCCAGCTCGGCGCGTTCCTCGCGCTCGAACATCAGGAGCCGCTGAAGCCCCTCGACCATGTCATGCAGATGCCCTTGGGCCTCCACCGGGGCCTCCACCGCCGGCTTCGCGCCGAACAGGTCGAGCCGCTTCGTCAGCGCGTCGAGCGCCCTGAGCTTGCCCAGCTTGATCCTGACCTGCCGCGGCCGTGTCTCGGTGCCGTCGCTGACCACGAGATCCACCAGCCCGGCCCGCTTGCCGCGATCGGCCTTCGCCAGGTCGATGCGCACGGCGCCGTCGGCGTCGACGCTGATGAAGTCGTCGACATTGGCGAAGGCGATGCGGGCGTATTCCCGCGCCACGCGCTCGGCGCCGATCGCCAGCGACGCCGCGAGGCGACGTTGACCTTCGGCGACCGCCGCCTCGATCTCCGGTCGGCGCAGCAGCCGGCAGGCGTTGGCCTGCGCGCCGCGCGGGCTGTAGCCGGCGCGGAGATAGGCCTGGGTGGCGTTGAAGTCCTCGAGATACAGCGCCACGAAGCGCGCGTGGCGTGGCGAGAGGTGTTTGGCGGGGGCGGCGGTCGTCATGGCGGCCATTGTACCGCGTCTTGATACAGACCCCTTTTTTCCGCCCCTACGAGCGTCGAAATGAGATGGTTTGACAGGGTCGTCGCGATGGGTCTGCCAATCATATGTGTATACAGAATATACGAATTACCGATTTTTATCAGCGCTCTAAGCCAGAATTAGATCTCTTGTTCTGGCGTAAGAACTTTTTCAATACAGATCGCAAATAGTCGGCGTTCGCGTGCCAGATTGGCAGCTTGCGGAAGGCCTCGCAGGGGCCGATCGGATGATCGTCACAATGAACGACGAGGACGAGGCAAGCCGGGCTTCACGCTCGCCCGTACCTCCGACACGGCACGACCGGCGCGCTACTCGTCGCGTCGCGTGCGCTCCATGCGCTCGTGGCGCTCCTGCGCCTCGACGCTCA
The DNA here is from genome assembly GCA_016869975.1 of Alphaproteobacteria bacterium. Taxonomy (GTDB): domain Bacteria; phylum Pseudomonadota; class Alphaproteobacteria; order Reyranellales; family Reyranellaceae; genus JAFAZJ01. The sequence goes on along the minus strand of VGCZ01000009.1, from coordinate 123,394 downwards.
AGGTGGCGATCGGCCGGGCCTCGAGGCGCTTGAGCGCGATCGGCTCGCCGGTCTCCTCGCAATAGCCGTAGGTGTCTTCGTCGATGCGCCGGATCGCCGAGTCGATCTTGGCGATCAGCTTGCGGAAACGATCGCGGGTACGCAGCTCCAGCGCCCTGTCCGTTTCGGCCGTGGCCCGGTCGGCGAGGTCGGGCTGGGAAAGACTTTCTTCCTGAAGAGAGGCGAGCGTCTGGTTCGATTCGTTGATGAGTTCCTGTTTCCATTTCAGCAGCTTCTGCTTGAAGTATTCCTGCTGAAGCGGATTCATGAACTGCTCGCGGTCCGTCGGCCGGTAGCCCGGCGGCAGAGTCATCGACATACGCCATGCTCCTCCAGCGAGCCCCACGGGAGCCCGCTACTCACCCCGAAAAAGCGCGCGGAATATAGTGGGCGAGGATGGGGAAAAACAAGCGCCTACACAGCGGCGCCGCGGCGGTCATCGTGCACCGCAACATCCGTCAAAGACCGGGATTCCTGCTGATAAATCAAGGAACTACGGCCGCTGACGGAGCGATGCCCGAAAACTCAGCGACTCGGCAAATAGTCAGGCGCGCCGCGTCCCGTCGAGCCCGAGGACGCGGTCGAGCGACCACGGGCCGGGCCCGCGCACGAGAATGAACAGCAGGATCGACAACCACAGCAGATGCGAGGGGTAGTCCCGCCAGTAGATGCAGAACTGGATGAACAGCGTCATGCCGATCAGCGCCAGCGCCGAGACCCGCGTGGCCAGGCCGGCGAGGATCAGCGCCGGCGCGGCCAGCTCGACCGACGTCGCCAGCCACGCGCTCGCCTCGGCCGGCCACTTCGGGATGCGCAACAGCTCCTGGAAGAAGACCGGCACCGGCTCCTTGTCCTGCACGGTGAAGTACTCGTCGCGGAACAGGCCAACCGCCTGCTCCATGTTCGCGGCCTTGAGCATGCCGGAGCGCCAGAACACGAAGAAGATGCCGACGCGCATCGCCAGCTGCAGCAGCGGTTGCGGGAAGCCGTCGAGGCGGGCGACGAGGCGACGATAGGCGTTCATGGCGTGTCCAGGATGCTGAGGCCGAGGCATTTCGGCAGGGTGGTGGCGAAATCGAAGGATGGATCGGCAGCGCTCGCGCGCTCGACGACGGTCGCGAGGTCCGTCGCGCCGTCGCAGGCGGCGAGCAGCACAGCCTCGCCGCGCGTCAGCCGCGCGAAGGCGGCATCGTCGTCGCGCTGGAACACGACCAGCTCGACGCCGCCGGAGGCGAGGTCGATGGTGGAGTCGTCGTGGCCGTGCGAGACCGCCCAGATCTGGTCGATCGGCCAGGCCGAGCGCAGCAGCGAGACGCCGGCGCGCAAGCGCGGCCGCAGATCGCCCAACGCCTCTGGCGCCATGGCCGCGAGCTGCGCCGCCGTCAGCGCCATGCCGACCTCGGCGCCATAGGCGCGCGTCAGCGCCCAGTCGAGCCGCGCGGAGTCGGCGAGGTAGACGAGCTCGCCCGTTCGCGCGTGCCGCTCGATGAAATCGGGGAAGTCCGCGCCGTACTCGCTCAGCACCGGCCCCGACGGCGGCGAGACCGCGATGTAGTCGCGCGCCAGCGCGCGGAAGAAGCCCTCGCCGACCAGCGCCCGCACGGTCGAGAAGGTGGCGCCCAGGGCCGTCGACAGGCTGTCGAAGACGTGGTGGCGATAGATGCGCAGCCGGGCATCGGCGGCGATGCGCGCGCCATCGACGAGGCCCACGAATTCAGGGGCGGCGAGCGCGGGCGCGTCCCGGCCCAGGCAGACGCCGCGGAACGCGCCCTGCAGATCGGCGAGCGACAGCGCGCTCATGCCGCCACGCCCATGCGCAACGTACCCCGCTCGCGATCGGCGCGTGCCGCCTCGTCGAGCAGGACATCGAGTTCGGGAACGTCGGTGTCCCACTCGATCAGGGTCGGCCGGTCGCCGATATGGTCTAGCGCCGCGCGCATCAGCGTCCAGACCGGCTCGGCGACGCGCGAGCCGTGGTCGTCGATCAGGATGGTCTCGCCATCGGAGTCGTTGACCGCGTGACCGGCGAGGTGGAACTCGCCGATCGCCGCCGCCGGCAGCGCTGCAAGATAGGCCTGCGGGTCGAGCCGCATGTTCGAGCAGGTGACGTGGATGTTGTTGACGTCGCACAGCAGGCCGCAGCCGGTGCGCGCGACCAGAGCGGCGAGGAACTCCGCCTCGCCGATGGTCGAATGCGTGAAGCGCAGATAGGACGACGGGTTCTCGACCAGCACGCGGCGACCCAGGCTTTCCTGCAGCCGCTCGACGTTGCGGCGGACCACATCGAGCGATTCCTCGGTGTAGGGCAGCGGCAGCAGGTCGTTGAGATAGGCGCCGCCGGTCACGCTCCACGACAGATGGTCGGAGACCAGGTCGGGCTGCAGACGGTCGACCAGCGCCTTGACGCGCGCGAGATGCGCCGTGTCAAGACCCTCGGCGCTGCCCAAGGACAGGCCGACCGCGTGCACGCTGAATCGATAGTCGGCGCGCAGGCGCTCGACGCGCCGCAACGCCGGACCGCCGCCGAGATAGTTCTCGGCGTGAATCTCAAGGAAGCCGACCGCCGGCTTGCGCGCGGGCAGCTCCTCGAGGTGGCGCGCGCGCAGGCCGATGCCTGTTGGCAGCGGCGGCTGCGCGCCATTGGCCATGACGGGACTACTTCGGCGCGGTCAGCGAGGCGCCGACGATCTTGGCGCAGGTGCCCTTCGGGACCGAGATCCAGGCGTCCTTCTGCGAGTCCCTCTTCGAGGTACCCGAGCACGACGAGGTCGCGGTCTGGCAGTCGTTCTGCCCGGCCTTGACGATGCCGTAGCACTTCTCGGTCTCGGCCTTGGCCTGCGCCAGCACGGTGCCCGGCAGGCCGATGGCGGCGGCAACGGCGGAAGCGATGAGCAGATGCGACGTCTTCATGGAAACCCTCCTGATTGGACGGGCGGAGCCTAGCGACGAAGCCGCCCGCGCTCGAATCAAGGTGCCTGAAATTTCCGTGAGGCGCACGTCACCGCCGGCTATGGCGACAATAGCTTTCACCTCTCCCTCTCCCCGTTTACGGGGAGAGGGAGAGGTGGGGGGCTGCGGCGAGTGGCGCACCACCGCCCTGCCCAACCTGGAGCTACCCCTCACCCCAACCCTCTCCTCGTAAACGGGGAGAGGGAGAATGACTTAACATCGCCTCGGCGCGCGCGAGGTCGGCGGGCGTGTTGACGTTGAGAAAGGGATCGGTCGCGCGGCGCGGCCAGTCCAGCGTCGCGAAGTCGTGGCGGCGCGCGAAGGCCTCGATCGAGCGCACACCCTCCTCCGTGACCGCACGGCGCAGCGCATCGAGCAGCTCGACGCGCCAGATGGCGATGGCGTGATGCGTGCGGCCGCGATAGCGCACCGCCAGCACGTCAGCCTCCGGCACATGCATATGGCCGGCGAGATAGACCGTGAGATCGGCCGGCAGCAACGGCACGTCGGACGGCACGGTCAGCAGCCACGACGCGGCGGGACGGTGGCGGTGCATCCACTCCAGCGCCGCCAGCACCCCGGCCAGCGGTCCTGGGCGCCTGCCCTCGGGATCGCGCGGCAGGGAGTCGAGCACCACGGGCGCGTCGAAGCCGCGCCACGGGCCGGCCTCGTCATGCGCGCTCAGCACCAGGTCCATGACCTGGGGCCGCACGCGGTCGATGACATGCGCCAGCATCGGCCGTCCGGCCAGCGGACGCAGCGGCTTGGGCAGGCCAGCGCCCATGCGGCGGCCCTCGCCGCCCACCAGCACGGCGCCGATCAGGCCGCCGACGCGAACCGGTCGAGCGATAGCGGGATGGATGCGCGGCATGGCTGGACTATAGTCATACCTAAGCATCGAGAGGAAACGACCATGGCCGCGACGTCCGAGCAGATCGCCGACTACGTGATGAACCTGCGCCGCACGCGCGCGACCGTCGGCTGGTGGCCCAAGGCGCTGACGCCGGCCAGCGAGGACGCCGCCTACGCCGCACAGGACGCGCTTCTGAAGCGCGTGATCCTCGAGGATGGCGCGGTCGTGGGCTACAAGATCGGGCTCACCTCGCCGGCGATCCTCAAACAGACCGGGCTAAAGAACCCCGCCTATGGCGCGATCCGTAAGTCGCGCGTCTTCGAGCGCGAGGTGACGCTCAAGGCGTCCAACCACGTGCGCCTGGGCCTCGAGCTGGAGATCATCCTCACGGTGAACGCCAACGTGCCGCCGCCGCAGGCCGGCAAGCTCTACACCAAGGAGACCATCACGCCCTACATCGAGTCGGCGCGCGCCGGCTTCGAGCTGATCGAGGATCGCGGCTCGGACTACTCCAGGCTCTCGGCGATGGCGCTGATCATCGATGTCGGCTGGAACTGGGGCTCGCTGCTGGCGCCGGTCAATCCGGACTGGCGCAAGCTCGACATCGGTAATCTGAAAGGCACGGTGTCGTTCGACGGCGAAGAAGTCGCGTCGGGCAATTCCGGCGACGTGCTGGGTCATTGCGTGAACTCGCTGGCCTGGGTCGCCAACCGGCTGGCCGATCACGGCAAGACCCTGAAGAAGGGCATGATCGTCTCGACCGGCTCGATGGTCGCCTGCCAGTTCATCCCTGTCGGCACGACAGCGGTCGGCCGCATCGAGGGGCTGGGCGAGGTCACCGTACGCTACGAGTTCTGATGCCGCCCGGGCCGTACCACTCTGTCATTCCGAGCGGAGCGAGGAATCCAGGGTGGCCGCCTGGATTCCTCGCTCCGCTCGGAATGACAGAAGCGCCGCTAGACCGGCGCGGCCCGAAGATGTCGGATCCTACTTCGCCGCCATCAGCTCGGCGTCGCGGCGTAGCGCTTCGACCGGCAGGCGGTGCACGCTGGCGGTGCCGATCGCCAGCGCGTCGTAAGGGCCATCGAAGATCCTCGCCACCGCGTCGTCGCGGGCGTTGAGCCCGCCGGTGTAGGCGCCATAGGACGGCAGGATCAGTCGCGTGCCGTCGGTGAGGAAGCAGCGCCGACGCAGACCGCGGCCGCGCACCACCAAAGACGCCACGGGATGATAGTGGCCGGAGACCTCGCCGGCAGTGTCCGTGAGCGGCAGGGACAGGGCCTGGTGTCGGAACACCAGCGATCCCAGGGCGAGCTCCACGCTGGCCTGCCCGCCCCATTGGCGCGGCGGCGCCGGGTCATGATTGCCGGTGATCCAGATCCAGTCCCGAGCCGCGCCGATCAGGCGTTTGATCTCCCCTGCGTCGGCGGCGTCGACGCGCGAGGCGGCCTCGCCGTCGTGGAAGCTGTCACCGACGCACAGCACGATGCTTGGCTGCGTTTGCTCGATGGCCTGCGCCAGCCGCGAAAGCGTGGCGCGCGTATCGTAGGGCGGCAGCAGCTGGCCGGTGCGCATGCCATACCAGCTGCCCTTTTCGAGATGCAGATCCGCCACCGCCAGCAGCCGCTCCCGCGGCCACCACAGCGAACCGTCGGGTCGCGCCACCAGGTCGACGCCATTGCAGGTGAAGGCGAGCCCGCCCGCGGCACGCGCCACCGGCGTCGCGGGTTGGCGACCAGGCGGCACGAGATGGTCGGCGGGGTCCATGACGAATGCGGCGTTCTTGGTTTGGCGCGCGAGACGGGGACGCGGAGCATACACCCGGGCGCGCGAGCGCGGAAACGCCGACGGCGTGTCGCGTTGACCATCAGGCGATCCGCCGCCATGGTCGCGCGATGCGCTCACTCCGATGCCTCGCGGCTTGCCTCATCTCACTGTCGCTGACGCTGGGCACGCCGGCGCTGGCCGCCGATCTCGTCCCGCACCGCGCCGAGTACGTGGTCCGGCTCGGCACGGCGGTGAACGGTGCGCAGATCGGCACGGCGCGCCAGCGCCTGACTTTCGACTGTCGCCATTGGCGCATCGAGCGCGATGTCGGCTTCGCCTTCACTCTGACCGCGATGCTGCGCTACTCGACGCAGTCGCGGCTGCGCGGCGAGGAGACGGTGGGCGGCACAGCCTTCGCCTACGAGCTGGAGCGACGCGTCAACGATCATCCCGAGCGCATCTCCGGCAAGGCGACCTCCAGCAAGGTCGGCGGCACCGCCGAGATCCGCCTGCCGGCGCGTACCATCGACTTCGCCATGCCCGGCGGCACGGCGCTGCCGGTGGCGGCGATCGCCGGCGCGATCGACCGGCTGAAGGCGGGCCAGACCGCGTTTTCCTTCCCCATCTTCGATCCCGAGGTGACCAGCGACGTCATGACCGTCGATGGCGGCATCGCCACGCCGGAACTGCTGCGCCCGCCGCGCGCCGATTCGCCGGCCGCCGCGCTCAACACGCAGGCGTGGCCGATCACCGTCGCCTTCTCGCGCACCCGCTTCGGCGGGCGGCCGCTGTTCACCTTGTCGACGCTGCTCTACGACACCGGCGTGATGGACCGCATCAGCGTCAGCGCCGGGCTAGTCACCGCCGGTGCCGATCTCACCACCCTGGTCATGGAACCGCGCCCGGATTGTCCGCTGTCCTGAGGTCATCCAACCCCGCGCCGACGCCGTAAAACCGACTCAGCCGTCATGCCCAGGGCCCGGTCAATCAACATGAACCAGACGTCGATCGTGTGGCTGCGCCGCGACTTGCGGCTGCACGACAATCCGGCGCTGAGCGCCGCCGTAGCGCGCGGCGGTCCCGTGCTGGCGCTTTTCATTCTCGACGATGAAGGCGATCGCTGGCGTCCGGGCGGCGCTTCGCGCTGGTGGCTGCACCACAGTCTCACCAAGCTCGACGAAGCGCTGCGCCAGCGCGGCGGCCGGCTGATCTTGCGCCGCGGCGATTGCGCCGCCGCGCTCGCCGCGGTCATCGCCGAAAGCGGCGCCGACGCCGTCTATTGGAACCGGCGGTACGATGCGCGCGGGCGCGAACTGGATGCCTCGATCAAGGCCCGGCTGCGCGAGCGCGGTCTGACGGTGGAGAGCTTCAACGGCAGCCTGCTGTTCGAGCCTTGGGCGATCAAGACGGGTGGCGGCGGCCCTTTCCAGGTCTTCACGCCCTTCTGGCGCGCCTGCCTTGGCGCCGAGCCGCCCGCACCGCCGCTCACCGCGCCTGCGCGCATGGCGGCCGCGAACGACGCCGTCGCCTCCGACAGGCTCGAGTCGTGGCGTCTTCTGCCGGTCGCGCCCGATTGGTCTGGCGGACTGCGCGAGACGTGGGACGTGGGCGAAGAGGCGGCGCGGCGCCGTCTCGCCGATTTCCTCGACGAGAAGCTGGCGACCTATCGCGAGGAGCGCGACCGGCCCGATCTCGACTCGACCTCGCGCCTGTCGCCCTATCTGGCCTGGGGTGAGATCAGTCCACGGCAGATCTGGCACGCGGCGCACCACGCCAGCGCCGGCGGACGCGACACCGGCAAGTTCCTGTCGGAGCTGGGGTGGCGCGAATTCTCCTGGCATCTGCTCTACCACCATGGCTCGCTGCCGGAGGAGAATTTCCGGCCGGCGTTCGATCGCTTCCCATGGGCGGACGACGAGGACGCGCTGGCCGCCTGGCAGGCGGGCCGCACCGGCTATCCCATCGTGGATGCCGGCATGCGTCAGCTCTGGCGCACCGGCTGGATGCACAATCGCGTGCGCATGGTGGTGGCGAGCTTCCTGGTGAAGCACCTGCTAGTGCACTGGCGCGCCGGCGAGGAATGGTTCTGGGACACGCTGGTCGACGCCGACCTCGCCAACAACGCGGCGAGCTGGCAGTGGGTCGCCGGCAGCGGCGCGGACGCCGCGCCCTATTTCCGCATCTTCAATCCCGTTCTGCAGGGCGAGCGCTTCGATCCCGCCGGCGACTACGTGCGCCGCTTCGTGCCCGAGCTCGCACGGATGCCCGCCGCTTTCATCCACAAGCCATGGCTCGCACCGGCCTCCGCGCTCTTGGCCGCGGGCGTCACGCTGGGCCACACCTATCCACGGCCGATCGTCGAGCACGACGGCGCCCGACAGCGCGCGCTCGCGGCTTTCCAGGCGATGCGCGGCGACGACGACAAAAGACTGGTCGGGGCGTAGTTTCGGGGGCACGGGGCGTGGTCATCCAGCGCGCCATCCCCAACGTACAGTGCAAGACCGCCCATCCGGGTGGAGTGTGGGCGGAGAGTGCGCGTGAGAATCGCGGTGATCGGGTCTGGTGTGGCGGGTCTCGGCGCGGCGTGGTCGCTGGCGGATCGGCACGAGGTGGTGCTCTACGAGCGCGAGCGGCGTTTCGGTGGCCATAGCGACACGCGCGAAGTAGTGGTCGAAGGACGTCCGGTCGCCGTCGATACCGGCTTCATCGTCTACAACGAACCCAATTACCCGAACCTGTCGGCGTTGCTGCGCCATCTCGGCGTCGCGACCGAGTGGAGCGACATGAGCTTCGGCGTCAGCCTCGACGGCGGACGCTACGAGTACGGCAGCGGCTGGCTCTCTTTCCTCGGCCAGCGTTCCAACCTCGCCAATCCGGCGCATTGGCGATTGCTGCGCGAGATTACGCGCTTCAACCGCGAGGCGCCCGAGCTGCTGGCGCGCGCCGAGGATGGCGGGCTGAGCCTGGGCGGCTATCTGGAGGAGCGCGGCTTTGGCGCGCCGTTCACCGATCGCTATCTGCTGCCGATGGCGGCGGCGATCTGGTCGACCTCGATGCGCGACATGCTGGACTATCCGGCGCGCAGCTTCGTGCGCTTCTTCGCCAATCACGGATTGCTGCGCGTCGCCGATCATCTGCGCTGGCGCACGGTGAGCGGCGGCAGCCGAAACTACGTCGCGCGCCTCCTCGAGCCGCTGCGCGCGCGGGCGCGTGCGGGCATCGGCGCGACGCGCGTCGAGCGTGGCGCCGCCGGCGTGCGCGTGCGCGACACGGCGGGTCAGTGGGATCGTTTCGATCGCGTGATCATCGCCACGCATGGCGATCAGGCGCTGGCGCTGCTGGGCGACGCCTCGGCGCGCGAGCGCCAGGTGCTCAGCGCCTTCCGCTACACCGCCAACGCCGCAGTCCTGCATCGCGATCCGAGCCTGATGCCGCGTCGCCGCCGCGTCTGGTCGAGCTGGAACTACGTCGCCGACGATGGCACGATCGAGGCGCCGGCCAGCTTGACCTACTGGATGAACCGCTTGCAGAACCTCGGCGGGGCCCCAGATATCTTCGTGTCACTCAATCCGACGCGGCCGCCGTCTCAGGAGCTGACCCTGGCCGAGATGCGTTACGACCATCCCCTGTTCGATCGCACCGCGCTGGAGGCGCAGCGCGCGCTGCCCGACCTGCAGGGCGAGGGTGGCGTGTTCTTCTGCGGCAGCTACGCCGGCTACGGCTTCCACGAGGATGCGCTCGCCGCCGGCCTCGATGTCGCCGAACGCCTGGGCGCGCACCGACCGTGGCGCCTGCCGCAGACCGCGCGGCCGCCGCTGCCCGAGACGCCGCACCTGCCCGATCTCGGCGATCTCGTGCCGCTGCCGTCGCCCGCGCCGGTGCCGGTGCGCGCGACACGCCCGTGACACGCCCCATCGAGGGCGGCCCCGTCGAGGGCGGCCTCGTCCTCGGCAAGGTGTTCCACAAGCGCCTGCGTCCGCGCGCACATGCGTTCCGCTACGACGTGCCGTATTTCTGCGTGCCGCTGTCGCGCCAGGACTGGTTCGATCGCGGCGGCTTGGTCGACCTCAAGAACGTCGATCACGGCGCGCGCGACGGCTCGCCGCCGCTGCCCTGGATGCGCGCGATCCTGGCGCGCTACGCGCTGGACCAACTGTGCGACGGCGAAATCCTGCTGCTCACCCTGCCCCGCCAGTTCGGCTACGTCTTCAACCCGGTGAGCTTCTGGTTCTGCCTCGACCGCGAGAGCGGGCTGCGCGCAGTGCTGTGCGAGGTCGCCAACACCTTCGGCGACACGCACAACTATCTCGTCGCCCACGACGATGGCCGGCCGATCGCGGCGGAGGAGTGGATCGAAGGCCGCAAGGTCTTCCACGTCTCGCCCTTCCTGCCGGTCGAGGGCGTGTATCGCTTCAGCTTCGCCGTCGATCAGCGGGCGATCAGCGCTCAGGTACATTACGGCGACGCCGAGGGCCTTGTGTTGGCGACCGGGCTGAGCGGTCCGCGCCGCACTCTCGACCGGGCCGCCGTTCTGCGCCGCTACGTGGCCAATCCGCTGGTGGCGTTGGCCGTGATTTTCCGCATACACTGGCAGGCATTCGGGCTGTGGCGCAAACGGACCCGTTTCCATCCGAGGCCCGAGCCGCCGGAGGAGATGCTCACGCGATGACCGCTCGCCAGGGGACCGCACGCGACGCTCTGCCGCTCGCCGCTTTCGCGGCCCTGAAGGCGCTCGATCGCCTGAAGGTCGGCACGCTCGCGATCAGCCTGCCCGATGGCGGCACGCGGCGCGTCGTCGGCGCCCAGCCGGGCCCCGAAGCGGCGCTGGAGATCCGCGACTGGCACGTTTTCTCGCGCGTGTTGTCCTCGGGCGACATGGGCTTCGCCGAGGGCTACATGGCCGGCGAATGGGACACGCCCGACCTCGTGCGCCTGCTCGAGCTGATGGCCGCCAACGAGGCGGCGCTGGCGCGCGTCGCGCGCGCCTCGTGGTGGCGCCGCCAGCTGCTGCGCCTGGCGCATCTGCGGCACGACAACACCAGGCGCGGATCGCGCCGCAACATCCACGCGCATTACGATCTGGGCAACGCCTTCTATTCGCTATGGCTCGATCCGACGATGACCTATTCGTCGGCGCTCTACGACGGCGACGGCGCGCGTTCGCTCGATCAGGCACAGCGCGCCAAGTACGAGCGCATCCTCGACCGGCTGGGCGCGCGCCAGGGCGACACCTTGCTGGAGATCGGCTGCGGCTGGGGCGGCTTCGCCGAGACGGCGGCGCGCCGCGGCGTGCGCGTGCGCGCCATCACCATCTCGCAGGAACAGCTCGCCTACGCGCGCGAGCGGCTGAGCCGCGCCGGGCTGGCGCACATCGCCTCGGTCGAGTTCCGCGACTATCGCGACGTCGAGGGCACCTACGACCACATCGTGTCGATCGAGATGATCGAGGCGGTGGGCGAGCGCCACTGGCCGAGCTATTTCGACGCGCTCAAGCGCCACCTCAATCCCCGCGGCCGCGCCATCGTCCAGGCGATCACCATCGCCGACGACTGCTTCGAGCGCTATCGCCGGGGCGCCGACTTCATCCAGACCTACATCTTCCCCGGCGGCATGCTGCCCTCGGCCGAGACCCTGCGCGCCCAGGCGCGACGCGCCGGCATGGCGCTGGCCGGCGCGCACGCCTTTGGCCGCGACTACGCGCGTACCCTGGAGGCGTGGCTCGGCCGCTTCGACGGCGTGGTCGAGCGCGTGCGCGGCCTGGGCTTCGACGACCGTTTCGTGCGCATGTGGCGCTATTACCTGGCCTATTGCGCCGCTGGCTTCTCCAGCGGCCGCACCGACGTCGTCCAGGCCGAATTCACCCATAGCTGAGGCTTGGCGCCGGACCCGCGAAGCCGCATAGTCGCGGCCAAGATAAAGGACAGGAAGGCTACCCCTTGCAAATCGCCGCCGCCGGCTCGCCGGACCCGACGACGCACGTCAAGTTGCCCTTCAACCGACTGGTCGGCTACGCGACCCTGCAGCTGCCGCTCAACATGGCGGCGCTGCCGGTCGTGCTCAATGTGCCGAAATTCTACGGTGACGCGCTCGGCCTGTCCTTCGCCGCGCTGGGCACCTATCTGCTGATCACCCGCGTCATCGACGCGCTGCAGGATCCGCTGATCGGCTACGTCAGCGACCGCATGACCAAGCGGCCACGCGGCCGGCTGCTGTTCGTGGCGATGTGCATGCCGCTGCTGATCGGCGGCTTCGTCATGCTGTTCGACCCGCCATCGAAGGCGTCGCTGGGCACTGCCGGCCTGACGGCGTGGCTGCTGGCGGCGCTGATCATCGTTCATCTCGGCTACGCCGGCGTGTCGATCAGCTACCACGCGCATGGCGCCGATCTCACCGACGACTACAACGAGCGAACCCGCGTCACCGTCGCGCGCGAGGTCTTCGGGCTCACCGGCATGACCTTGGCCGTCGTGCTGCCGGCGCTGCTGATCAATCCCAACATCCATAGCGAAGTCGCCGACGCCTGGAAGGCCGCTACCGCCGCGCTCGCCGCCGCCAAGGCATCCGGCGACAGCGCCGCCGTGGCCGCGGCGCAATCCGTCGTCAACGGCCTGAAGCAGACCGCCGAGATCGAGGGCTACGGCATCTTCGGCCTCCTGTTCATCCCGATCGCGCTGATCTGCTTCCTGCCGAGCTATCTGTGGTCGCCTAACTCGGTGCACCCGCCGGTCGACCGCAAGGGCCGCGCCTCGGTGTTCCACGACTTCCTGGCGCCGCTGAAGAACCCGCGCTTCCGCCGGCTGCTGCTGGTCTTCGTCGTCAACGGCTCGGCCCTGGGCATCGCGGTCAGCGTGATGCTGTTCTACGTCGAGTACGTGCTGAAGGGCACGACGGTGCAGGCCGGCATGGTGCTGCTGACCTACTTCGTCTCCGCCGCCGCCAGCGTGCCGTTGTGGATGTGGCTGTCGAAGCGCACCAGCAAGGCGGCCGCCTGGTTCGCCGCCATGGTGCTGACCGTGGTCTCCTTCGGCGGCGCCGGCCTGATCGGCGAGGGCCAGATCTGGCTGTTCATCGCCGTCGCCGTGCTCACCGGCCTGGCGCTGGGCGCCGATTACGGCCTGCCGCCCTCGATCCTCGCCGACATCATCCACGCCGAGGAAGGCGCCGACTCCAAGGGCGAGACCGGCGCCTATTTCGGCCTGTGGGCGCTGTCGACCAAGCTGGCCACGGCCGTGGGCGCGGCGTTCTCGCTGCCCGTGGCGGCGATGCTGGGCTTCGACCCGGGCAACGCGAAATTCGACACGACCGGCCTGGTGGTGACCTACATCATGCTGCCGATCGGCGTGAAGATCCTCGCCGGCGTGCTGATCTGGTACATCCGCATCGAGGCGCTGCGCCCCTCGGTGCGCGACGTGGTGATGCAGGGCCGGTGAAGCCTAGGCGATAAACGACAACGTCTGCGGCTGACGGACGCCGAAGTCGCGGTTCAGGCCCCACCATCGCTTCGCCACCGTGCCGAAGACGTTGCGGAAGTCGATGGTGTGCTTGAGGTCGCCATCCTGCAGGTCGGCGAGCGAGGGATAGGCGCCGTGCAGACCGCCCTTCACCGCGCCGCCCATGACGAATTGCGGCGACGAGGTGCCGTGGTCGGTGCCACCGCTGGCGTTGGGCTTCACGCGGCGGCCGAACTCCGTATAGGTCATCACCATCACGTCGTTCCAGCGACCGCCGGCGATCAGGTTGTGGCGCAGCGTCGCCAGCCCGCGGCCGAGCTGGCCCAGCAGGCGCTCGTGCGTCTCGCGCTGGCCGGCATGGGTGTCGAAGCCGCCCAGCGCCACCTTCACGGCCAGCACCGGCACCCGCGCGAGAAGAATGCGCGTTGCCAGCTCGAGCTGATTGGCCAGCGGCCCCTCGCCATAGGGCTTCGCCTGTGACGGCGCGCCCTTCATGCGCTCGGCCAGGCCGAGCGAGGCGGCGTGCGTCTCGGCGCGGACCTTCAGGATGTGCGCGAGCGCCGGGTTGGTCGTCGGCGGGCGCATGCCGGTCTCGCGCATCGCCTTGGCCTGATTGATGAAGTTCTCGGCGTCCTGCATCACGATGGTGTGCAGGTCGCCGCCGGTCGCCGGCAGCGCATTGGTGTCGATGACGACGCTGTCGATGCGCCGGTCGGCGGGCCGCGTCACGCCGGCGAAAGCCTGCGCCAGCCAACCCTCGCTCAGCGTCTGGCTTGCCGCCGAGGCGGTGTCCCAGATCTCGATCGAGCGGAAATGCGAGCGATTGGGATAGGGATAGCCGACGCCCTGCAGGATCGCGAGGTCGCGCGCCTTCCACGAATCCATCAGAGGCTCGAGCGGCGCGTTCAGCCCGACGCGCTCGTCGAGCTGCAGCACGCGCTCACGCGCGACGGCGAGGCCCTGACGCGCCGGCCGGTACGCCGGATCGGCGTAGGGCACCAGCGTGTTCAGCCCGTCATTGCCGCCCCGGAGCTCGACCAACACCAGGATGCGATCGAAGCGCGGGCTCGACGATGCCGCGGGAGCTGACGTTGGTGTCTGGCGGTTCTGTGCCCAGGCAGCGCCACCGCCCATGACCACGGCAAAACCGGAGAGTCCGGCGAGGAGGTCGCGACGCAACATCGGAGGCCTCATTTCAGCTGATAGACGGGATCGAGCAGCAAGGTCGCCACCGCCTCGCCCGGCCCGGCATCGGCCGGCAGCGGCGAAAGCGGCGGCAGTGGCAGCAGCGCGCGCGTCAACGTCGGCACGTCGACGCCCGAGAGGCTGGGGCCGAGCCGCGCGCTCATGCCGGCGCCGCGCAGGCTGCGGCCTTCGACCGGCCGCGGATCGGGCTCCATCTGCTCGCGCCGGTCGGCGCGCCGGCCGGGCTTTGGCGCCATCCCCGGGGGCATCATGCCGGGCGGCGTCATGCCGCCAGGGCCGTCGTCGGCCGCGGCGACCGACGTGGCCTCGACGATGCGGCGCAGGATCTGCTGGCGCATCAGCAGGGTGTTGGTGGTGATCCACGCCTCGCCGCCGGGCCAGCCCTTGACGTTGGGCGGCTCGAAGGGGTTCTGGCCCATCGCCTGCATGGCGCGCGCCAGCCGGGTCTTCTCCGGCACCGGCAGGCCAAGCAGGCGCACCGTGCCGACGACCAGCTCGACCGGCGACTTGATCAGCCCGCCGCGGCTTGCGGGATCGCGGAACGCCTCGGCGGCGAACATCGCCTTCAAGAGCGGCCGCAGCTCGTAGTTGGCGCCGCGCAGCACGCCGGCCAGCCGCTTGATCTCGCCGTCGTGCGGCTTCAGCGAGACGAACTCGCGCCACAGCTTGCCGACGAGGAACTCGGCTGTGCGCGGTCGCGCCAGCAGGACATCGAGGATGTCACCGCCGTCGAGATCGCCGGTGCGCCCAAGGAAGGTCTTGGCGCCGGTATCGTGCGCGCCGGGATAGAAGCGGAAAGCGCCGGTCTGTGGATCGAGTCCCCAGCCGCTGAAGGCGCGCGCCGCCGCCTTGATGTCGGCCTCGCTGTAGTGGCCCTCGCCCAGGGTGAACAGCTCGAGCAGCTCGCGGGCGAAATTCTCGTTGGGCTGGCTGGCGCGGTTCTGCGCACCGTCGAGGTAGCGCAGCATCGCCGGGTCGCGGGCGATCTCGCGCAAGAGCGTGGCGAAGTTGCCCAGCGCATGGCGGCGGAAGAGCGCGTTCTGGCGATACATCGCCGGCGCGAAGCGCACCTTCTGCAGGCCCGAGGTGAAATGGTTGTGCCAGAACAGCGCCATGCGCTCGACCAGCGGCTGGTCGGTGACCAGCATCTCCTCGATCCACCAGTTGCGCAGCTCGCGGCCCTGCTCCTGCAGCGGGTTGGCGTTTTCGAGCGGCTTGGCCGGGATGTTGCCGGGACGCGGCGGCGGCGCGCCGGCATCGGCGCCGGGCGCCGAGCCGGGCGGATTGCCGCCGGCGGCCCGCGCCGCGCGCTTCTCCTGGAAGCTGCGCTGCGCCTCGCGCGCCTGCGGCGGCGACATGCCGATCCAGGATGGCGGCGGCGTCACCGCCTCGGGCTTCCAGTTGCGCAGCAGCCGGTCGACCGCCGCGTCGTACTCAAGCGCCTCGAACGCGGCGATCTCCGACGGTGTCGGCCCGAACCCGGTGCGCGACAGCAGATGGCGCGCGCCGTCGAAGCCGGCGCCGGCGGCGCGCAGCGGCGTGGACAGGATCGCCGGCGCGGCGAAAGCGATCAGCGCCGTGCCGCCCAGCATCGCGCGGCGTCCCAGCCTCGTCGTCACGGTCATGATCGACCTCCGTGGTTCACTTGCGCTCGGCCGGCGCTTGACGGCGGGGCTGCTGCAGGCCCATGGCGCGGTTGACCATCGCCCGGCGGAACCGTTCGCGCTGTTCCGTGGGTAACGTCTCGGAAAAGCGCAACGCCGCCTGCACGTTGTCCTTCTGCAGCTGGGCGCGCAACTGGCCGATGCGGTCGAGCGCGCGATCCACGGCGGCGGCGTCGGGCTTATCCTTGCCGAGTTCGGCGACCAGCGCGTCGCGCTGCGCCGTCATCTCGCGAAACACGGGCATCGCGCGGCGACGCTGCTCCGCCAGCATCTGGCGCAGGCCGCGCGCCTGGCTCTCCGTGAGCCCCAGCTCGCGCACCGCTTCCTGAGGCGACGGGCCGGACCCGGGTTTGCCGATGGTCGGCATCGGCGTCGGCCCGGTCGGCAACGAAATGGGCCGCGAGTCGACCAGGGACGCCGGTTCGGCGACGTAGCGCGCGTGCACGAAGCCGCCGATAAAGGCGACGTTGAGCGCCGCCGACAGGCCGAGCAGGATCCAGGCGAGGTGCTTGCGCAGCATCAGCGGCCTCCCTGCTCGGTCACCAGATCGGCGAGGTCGTCGGTCAGCCGGAACGCGCCCAGCGGATTGAGCACCAGCTCGACGGCGGCGGCGTTGTTCAGCGCCGAATGGGCATAGGCCTCCTGCGTGCCGCCGCCCAGCGAGAAGCCGCCGGCGATGACGACCACGAAGGCCGCGCCCACCGCCGCCATCTCCAGCGCCCGGCGCCAGCTGCCGAACAGCCCGGCCAGCCCGCCGCCGCCAACCTTGCGCTCGGCGGCGAAGCCGACCAGCGCCTGGGCGCGCACCACCACCCGGTCGGGTACCGGTGCGCGCGCCGCGTCGGCCAGCGCGTTGCGGGTATCGAGTACCGCCTGCAAGGCCTGGGGATACTCGACCAGGTGCCGCTCGACCCGCGCCGTGTCGGCCTCCGACAGCCGGCCGTCGAGCCAGGCGGCGATCATCGCGTCATCGACCGCGCGGCTTGCCGCCGCCCCAGCCGTCTCTGCCACCTTGGTTCGCTGCCACAGGGCGCGGCCGAACGCGTCGGGCGCGCTCCTCGATCCGTCATCCTGGGTCATGGTCTCTCACTCCGGCGAAGTCCCTTGTCAGATAGGCATCCCGCCCTCTCCCCGCTTGCGGGGAGAGGGGCCTTTTGACGATACGCTGTGTGAGCCGTCATCATCCCCATCCCCCTAGGCGCTCACGCGGAAATGTTCACGCAGCCGCAGCATCGCCTTGTGGTGCGTGCTGCGTACCGTCTGGGCATCGACCCGCAGCAGAGCGGCGGCGTCGGCCACCTCCATCTCGCGGTCGTAAAGCAGTGTCAGAACAAGGGCCTGGCGCTCGGTCAGCAGGCCGGGCGGAATGCTGAGCTTCTCGACATGGCGGTCCTCGATGGCAACCGCCGTCTCTGGCACGTCGTCGAGCGCCGCGGTCGGCTGACGCCGGCGTCGCAGGTGGTCGACGGCGCAGGAGCGCGCGATCACCGCCAGCCAGGTCGCCAGCGAGGCGCGCGAGCGGTCGTACGATTTCATCAGCCGGCGCTCGTTGGCGCACAGCCGCACGAAGACGTCCTGGGCGGCGTCGCCGGCCTCTTCCGCCGACAGGCCGTGCGTCGACACCACGCGGCGAGCCACGGCGTGGATCAGAGGCGCCGCGGCGGCGACGAAACGGTCCCAGGTCCGTTTGTCGCCGGCCAGCAGGGCGCTGAGGTCGATGTCGTCCAGGGCCGTCACGATCGCGCTCGCAGAGCCTATACGACGGCGCCCCCGCATGCATCCCCGGCATGCGGGCAAATCCCTGATTCGGCGCGGGTTTCGTCTGCTATGGTCCGCCGCCACAGCCGGGGGACAGGTCCTGTCATGAGCGAGAACTTCAACCGCAACCAGCGCATCATCAAGCACGCCGTGCGCGGCAAGGGCGCCGTCGTGGCGCAGAATACGCTGGCGGCGCAGATGGGCACGCGCACCCTGGCGCGCGGCGGCAACGCCATCGACGCGGCCGTGACCACGGCCATGGCGATTGGCTGTGTCGAGCCGTGGATGAGCGGCATCGGCGGCATTGGCTACATGGCGGTGTGGATCGCCAAGGAGCGCAAGGCCTACATCGTCGACTATGGCGCCGTGGCGGCGCGCGGGCTGGACCTCAAGAACTACGCGCTCACCGGCGGCAACGCGACCAGCGACCTGTTCGGCTGGCCGCCGGTGGTCAACGACAACAACGTCATGGGCTACCACTCGATCGCCGTGCCCGGGCAGGTCGACGGCATGGCCACGGCGCTGAAGCGCTTCGGCACCTGGGACTGGAAGCAGGTGATGGAGGCCGGCATCGAGCTGGCCGAGCGCGGCATGAGCTGCGACTGGTACGGCACGACGCTGATCACCACGGGCGCCGCCGCGCTCAATCGCTACGAGACATCGCGCGCGACCTATCTGCCCAACGGCTTCCCGCCGGTGATCGATTGGGAAGGCAATCCGCCGCGCGTCAAGCTGGGCAACCTCGCCAACACGCTCAAGCGCCTGCGCGACGCCGGCCCGCGCGATTACTACGAGGGCCAGATCGCCAAGGACCTGGTCGCCGACCTCAACGCCGGCGGCTCGGCGATCTCGCTCGAGGACCTCGCGAACTACCACGCGCGCGTTGTCGAGCCGGTGACGTTCGAGCGCAACGGTGCCACGGTACACACCGTGCCCTACCTGACCGCCGGCCCGACGATGAAACGCGCCTTCGAGCTGATCGGCGATCGCACGATCGGCGACGGGGCGCCCGACGCACAGGCCTTCATGGCCGTGGCCGAAAGCCTGCACACCGCCTACGAGGAGCGCCTGCGTACCATGGGCGACAGGCATACCGATTCGTGCACGACGCATTTCAACGCCGTCGATGCCGAAGGCAACATGGTGGCGCTGACGCAGACCCTGCTGTCGCTGTTCGGCTCGCGCGTGATGCTCCCCAGGACCGGCATCATGATGAACAACGGCATCATGTGGTTCGACCCCGAGCAGGGCAAACCGAACTCGCTGACGCCGGGCAAGCGGCCGCTGTGCAACATCTGCGCGACGGTCGTCTCCAAGAACGGCGAGGGCTGGTTCGCCATCGGTGCCTCGGGTGGACGGCGCATCGTGCCGGCGATCACGCAGCTGATCATGATGCAGACCGATCGCGGCATGGACGTCGAGGCCGCCTTCCATCAGCCGCGCATCGACGTATCGGGTGTCGGCCCGGTGCGCGCCAACTGGGACCTTGACGAGGACATCAAGCGCGCCATCTCCAAGAAGATGCCCCTCGTCGAAGTCCCCAATCCCATCTACCCGCTGAACTTCGCCAATCCCAGCTGCATCCGCCGCGATCCGATGACCGGCACGGTCACCGGCATGAACGAGGTAATGTCACCCTGGGCGGGTGGCGCCGCGGTCTAGCCATGTTGTCACGGCGAGTCCTGCTGGCCTCTGCGGCGACTCTCGCGGCGCCGGCGATCGCGCGCGCCCAGGCGGTGCCGTCTTTTCGGCTGCCGATCCTGCTGCCGCTGACCGGCTTCGCCGCGCTCGAGGGCAAGAGCCAGCGCGAGGGGGCCTTGCTCGCCATCCGCGACGTCGCCGCCACGGTGCGCTTCGTGCCCGACGTGCTCGACACGACGACCGCGCCGGAGGCGGCCGTCACGGCCTGGCACCGCGCCTTGCGCGACGGCGCGCGCGATGGCGCGGCGGCGCCGGTCGCGGTGCTCGGTCCGATCCTGGGCACGCAGATGCTGGCCCTGCTGCCCGAGGCGGCGAGCGCGAAGCTGCCGCTGCTCGCGGTATCGGGCACCGCGCGCCTGAGCGAGCTGGGCAGTCCCTGGTTCTTCCGCTTCTTCCCCGCCGATGGCGTGGTCAAGGTCGCCCATGCCCGCTACGTCGCCGAGGTCACCAAGGCGAAGAAGCCGGCGGTGATCTTCCAGACCACCGCCTACGGCCAGTCCGGCCGCGAGGTGCTGGCCAAGGCCTTCGCCGAGGCAAAGGTCACCGTCGCGCTCGAGGAAGGCGTCGCCACTTCGATCAACGACTTCACGCCGATCATCGCCAAGGCGAAGGCGTCAGGCGCCGACGCGCTGGTGCTGCACCTGCATTCGCAGTCCACCGCGCTCGCCATCCGCGCCGCGCGTTCCGTAGCGCCCGACCTGCCGGTCATCGCCGGCTCGGCCATGGCACAGCCCGCCACCGCCGCGCTGTTCCAGCCGGCCGAGCTCATGGGCGTCTGCGCCGAGACCGCGTCGTTTCCCGCCGCCTCGGTCGACGACGCGAAGATGAAGGCCTTCGTCGAGGCCTATCGCAAGGAGTACAGCGCCGATCCCGACGCCTTCGCCGTGGCGGAGTACGACGCCGTCTCGATGCTGGCCGCGGCCATCGCGGAGATCGCGAGGACCGGCGCCGTCACCGGCGAGTCCGTGCGCGCGACGCTCTCGACAATGCACTATCGCGGCCTGGCGGCGGAGTACCGCTCCGACGGCAAGGGTAACATGGTGCACACGGCGATGATCGTCTGCTACGACGGCAAGAGCCACGTGCCGCCGATCGCGCGGCGCTACAGCTTTCCTTGATCTGTCTGTCATCCCGAGCGTAGCGAGGGATCTAGGCTCATACTGGATCCCTCGCTACGCTCGGGATGACACGTGGGAGGTAGAACGATGAAAACCAGAATCACCGAGATGCTCGGCGTCGAGCATCCGATCATCCAGGGCGGCATGCATTTCGTCGGTTTCGCCGAGATGGCGGCGGCGGTGTCGAACGCCGGTGGGCTGGGCATCATCACCGGGCTGACCCAGCGCACGCCCGAGCTGCTGGCCAACGAGATCCGGCGCTGCCGCGAGATGACCAAGAAGCCCTTCGGCGTGAACCTCACCTTCCTGCCCTCGGTGACGCCGCCGGACTATCCCGGCTACATCCGCTCGATCATCGAGGGCGGCGTGAAGGTCGTCGAGACGGCGGGCAACAACCCGCAGAAATGGATGCCGGCGCTGAAGGAGGCCGGTATCAAGGTGATCCACAAATGCACCTCGGTGCGCCACTCGCTGAAGGCCGAGTCGATCGGCTGCGACGCGGTCAGCGTCGATGGCTTCGAATGCGGCGGCCATCCTGGCGAGGACGACGTGCCCAACTTCATCCTGCTGCCGCGCGCGGCGGAGGAGCTGAAGATCCCCTTCGTCGCCTCAGGCGGCATGGCCGACGGCCGCTCGCTGGTGGCCGCGCTGTCGCTGGGTGCCGAGGGCATGAACATGGGCACGCGCTTCATGGCGACCAAGGAAGCGCCGATCCACGAGAACGTGAAGCAAGCGCTGGTCGCCGCCAGCGAGCTCGATACGCGCCTGGTCATGCGCCCGCTGCGCAACACCGAACGGGTGCTGAAGAACGCCGCCGTCGAGCGCCTGCTCGAGAAGGAGAAGGCGCTCGGCTCGAAGATCAAGTTCGAGGACATCCTGCCCGAGGTCGCGGGCGTCTATCCCAGGATCATGAAGGACGGCGCGATGGATGCCGGCGCCTGGTCGTGCGGCATGGTGGCCGGCCTGATCCACGACGTGCCCACGGTCAAGGAACTCATCGACCGCATCATGCGCGAGGCCGAGGAGATCATCGCCCAGCGCCTGACGCGGTTCATGAAGGGTTGAGCCTCAATGCCTTCCCCCGCTGGCGGGAGAAGGTAGTCTCAACGCCACATCGGGCGGCCGAAATCGATCTGGTTGCGCTGGGTGAGCGCGCCGGTGGCGCCGCCGAGCACGCCACCGAGCAGGGCGCCCTCGAGCGGCGCGCCGACCAGCAGGCCGCCGACCGCGCCAGCCCCGGCGCCGATGCCGGCGCCGCTCAGGCTACGATCCATCTGGTTGTCGCCGCAGGCGGCGAGGCCGAGCGAGAGGGTCGTCAGGGCGATGAGGGCAAAGCGTTTCATGGGCGTCCTCCTGGAGCCGGTCGGGCGCCTATATGGCTCGCCGACAAGGGCGGCCAACGGACAAGATCGCGGCGCCGCGGTGGCTTCGGGTATCAGCCTGTGACAGCCGATTGTGGCAGACCGTAGACCGGCTGCGGCTCGGCGATGTCCTTGAGCGCGTGCTCGCCCAGCTTCACGACGTCGCCCTCGGGCAGCAGCGCCGCCAGCGCCGACGAGAGAATCACCGGCCGGCCGATTGTGGCGCAGAGCTTCTCCAGGCGCGCGGCGTAGTTCACGGCCGGGCCGATGACGGTGAAATCCAGCCGCATGCTGGCACCGATATTGCCGAAATTGACCTCGCCGACATGCAGCGCCAGACCGAAGCGCACCACCGGTTCGTTCTCCGCCGCGCGCCGCCGGTTGAGATCGTCGATGGCGCGCTGCGCGTCGACGACGGCCAGCACGGCGCGCTGGGCGATGAAGGGGCGCTGGGCCGGCACGGCGACCGGGAACATCGCCAGCATGCCGTCGCCCATGAACTTCAGAATCTCGCCGCCGGCGCCGGTGACCGCGGCCCCCATGGCACCGAAATAGTCGTTGAGCAGCGTGATGACGCTGTCGCGCGGCAGGCTGTCGGAGATCCGGGTGAAGCCCCTGAGGTCGCAATACCAGATCACCGCCTCGATGGTCTGGCCGCCGCCGCGGCGGACCTCGCCGGCCAGGATGCGCTCGCCGGCGGCGTGGCCGACATAGGCGTCGAGCAGGTTGACCGCGGTGTCCCTCAGGGAATGGACCTCGACCAGCCGGGTGAAGGCGAACTGCAGCATGAACATACGGTCGAGATCGGCGGCGGAGAACCCGCCCGGCTGGTCGGAGACGACGCTCAGTGCGTCGACATGGCCGGTCGAGAAGATCAGCGGCAGGGCGACATAGTCGGTGGCGCCCTCCTCCTTGAGCTGCCGCAGCACCGGCGCCTGCGGCTCGATGGTCCCGAGCCGTACCCGCACGGTCTTGCGCCGCTCCAGCACCGCCGGCAGCGGGTTGTCGCGATAGGCGTCGGACTCGAAGAGGCCGTGCTGCGCGCTGAAGGATTCGACGCCCTGACCCCGCCGCCAGAAATAGCCCTTGCCGGCGAACTCGGGGTGCAATGTGCCCTGAAAATAGGCGAGCCGGTACAACGGGATACCCGCCTTCACCAGCTGCTCGCCGGCTTGGGCGATCAGCGCGCCGGTGTCGGTGATGCGGTACGCCTCGGTGACGAACCAGCGCGCCAGGGGATCGGCGTAGACGCGAAGCGAGATTTCGTCGTCCATCCCTGAAGTGTAGCGGGAACCGTCGCGCGGCTGTGACATTAGATATCGCCGAGAAATCGTGACTTGGCAGCAACTCGACTGTACTCTGACCATGAGGCTGGGATTTGGGCCCGGCCGTTCCCATATGTGGCAGTAGCGGCACGAGGTGTGCCGAGGCCGGCCTGTCGCCGGGAGTGGCGCGATGGTACAGCAACGATCCAACAAGCGGCTGCGGACACTTCTGGCGGCCTGCGAAGAGCGTATCGAGGATACGGCGCGGACGCAGCTCGCGGCCCTGCCGCTGGGCTGGATCTCGTCGGTCACCAACATGTTCTCCGAGGTCACGCAGATCCTCGACGATTCGGAGCTGGACAGCTTCCGCTGGATCTCGATCGCCAAGCGCGACGGCGGGCTCGACGCGACCTGGACCGGCGCCCCGGAGTCGTCCGAGCTGATCGCGCAGATCGTCGAGGTGGCGTCGGCCGAGATGGCCCATTCCTGCGTGCGCTGCGGCCGGCTGGCCGTGCGCAACACCGCCGTCAGCGGCGATCCGCTCTGCCTGCGTCACGCCAGCCTGCAGATCGCCACCGCCGACTGGAAGGCGCACGCCGAGGAGATGGGCCGCAACATCCACGAGCTGATGGCCAAGGTGTCGGAGTCGGCCGCCGCGGCGAAATCCGCCGCCTCCTCTTCGGCCGTCGTCGCCAAGTCGGCCGCCGCCGCGCTGCCCGCGCTGATGGCCGAGGCGCAGGCCTATTTCCGCATGCCCGACGCCGACGCCGCGCCGCTGATCGCGCAGATCCGCGAGGCGCTGTCGAAATTCGACCGCGAGGTCCGCCAGTCGGTCGGCACGACCATCGTCAGCGAATCGCAGAAGCTGCTGACCGGCGCTGCCCGCGCCTTGCCCCGCCGCCGGCGGAGCCGCACGGCGTAGCGGTCGGGCGCGCCACTTCAGTGGCGCGCTGTGAACCAAGACGCGCCACTGGAGTGGCGCGCTCCCAGCCTTACTCCGCCGCCTTGGGCCGATCGCGATAGGCCGTGCGCCTAGCGTCCCAGTCATTGGCGCCGAAGCGCGCGAAGGTCTCGCGCAGCGGCACGCCGCCGGCGATCTTGGGGTGCCGGTTGGTCTTCTTCAGTTCCGCCAGCTGCTGGTCGCAGGCGGCGATGATCGCGGCGAAGAGCAGGCCGGGGAAGATGGCGATCGCGTAGCCCATCGCCTCGGCGTCGGCCATGTCGATGTCCGGCGTCTTGCCGCCGCGCACGACGTTGAGCAGGCACGGCCCGTTGACCCGCTTCGGGACGGCGGCGATCTCCTCCATGGTCTGCGGCGCCTCGACGAAGGCGATGTCGGCGCCGTTGGCCAGCGCGGCGTTGGCGCGCGCGATCGCCTCGTCGAAGCCGACCACGGCGCGCGCGTCGGTGCGGGCGATGATCGCGAAGTCGCGCGAGCGGCGCGCCGCGGCGGCGGCCCGGATTTTCGCGACATAGTCCTCGCGCGGGATCAGCTCCTTGTCGTCGAGATGGCCGCACTTCTTGGGGAACACCTGATCCTCGATGTGGATCGCGGCCACCCCGGCGCGCTCGAACTCCTGCACCGTGCGGAAGACGTTGAGCTCGTTGCCGTAGCCGGTATCGGCGTCGCTGATCAGCGGGATCGACAGCGAGGACGCGATACGCCCGGCATTGGCGACCATCTCGCTCATGGTCACCAGACCATAGTCTGGATAGCCCAGCGTCGCCGAGGTGCCGGCGCCGGTCATGTAGGCGCAGGAATACCCCGCCTGCTCGATCAGCCGCCCGGTGATGCCGTCAATCGCGCCGGGCGCGATGATCAGCTTCTTGGCGCGCAGCAGCGCGCGCAGTTTGTCCGCCGACATGACGTCCTCCCTTCGATCCTTCAACCCGTCCAACCGATGAAACGCCACATCGCCTCGCCCATCACCAGCTCGAGGTCGCGGCCCTTGAGCCACGCCAGCTCCTCGGTGAAAAGCGTCACGCACTGACGCCACGAACACGGCATGCGCGTGATGTCGGTGCCCCAGAACATACGCTCGGGCCCGAAGGCGTCGAACATCCGCCGCAGCGGATCGTGCACGGTGCGAAACGGATAGGGCCCGCTGGAATAGCTCGGCGCGCCGGTCGCCTTGATCGCGACATTGGGATGCTTGCGCGCCACGTCGAGGAAAGTGTCGAGATCCTCGAAGGCGTCGGCGTCGACCTTGCCCCGGCGCGCCGCGCAGTGGTCGATGATCAGCTTCAGATCGGGGAAGCGGCTGGCGATCTCGCCCACCTCGCGCGCCCGGCTGGGCACCAGCATGGCGATGGGGATGTTGTGGGTCTGCGCCTCCGGCCACAGCCATTCCATGCTGCCATCGGTCAGCCAGTTGGTCGTGCCCGGTCGCAGGAAGGCGAAACGCAGGCCGCACATGCCCGGCCGCCTACGCCAGCCCTCGACGGTCGCGCGGCCGCCGGGCGCGGTGACGTCGAAGGCGTCGAGGATCGCGAAGCGATGCGGATGGGCCTTCACCGCCTCGGCGGCGACCTCGCTGCAGCGCGGATCCCAGCTCGGCGGATGGATGATGGCCGAGTCCACACCGGCTTCATCCATGTCGCTGAGCGCTTCATCGACCGAGTAAGACGTGACCTGCCGATGCATGCTCATCGGCATGCCGCTGCTCCAGATATGGATCTGGCCATCGGTGATGCGCACGCGTCGCCTCCGTTCTCTTGCTCCCTCTCCCGCGCGTGGGGAGAGGGAGGAAAACACTACCCCAACGCCGCGCGGAACAGCCTCTCGCGCGCGGCGTCCATCCACGCCGGCTTCTGCTCGAGCAGGGTAAAGAGCACGATCTCCGCCACCCACTCCGAGCCGTAGATCGTCAGGTGCACGCCGTCGTCGCCGCGAAAGGCGCGGATACGGCCCTTGTCGTCCTTCTTGATATGCGTATAGGCGCCTGTCTCGTCGACGCTGGCAGGCATGAGATCGAGATAGGTCACGCCGCGCGCGGCGCAGGCCTCGCGCTGCGCCGCGCGCACCACCGCCATGCGTCGCTCGAAGCCGGGATCGCGCATGACCGGCATGCCGATCCAGATCACCGTGGTGCCACGCGCCTCGGCCGCGTCGAAGAAGCGGTCCATGCGCCGGCGATAGAGCGGTGCCCAGCCCGGCGTGCCGAACACGCCGATCGCGCCGCCTTCCTGCAGCGGCCAAGCGTTCTGCGCGTCGTTGGCGCCGGTCATCATCACGGCGAGTTGCGCCGTCTGGCCGCCGGCGAGACCCAGCTGCTCCTCGTAGGGCGTGCGATTGAAGCCGGTCGCCGCCTTGGCGGCGTTGATCACCTTGACCTCGCGCGTGGAGTAGAAGCGCCAGTACAGGCTGCTCCACACGCCCTCGCCCAGCGAGTCGCCGAGCACAACGATGTTGAGCGGTTCCGCCGGCACGGAAACCGGTGGCGCCTGGCCGAGCGCAGGCACCGCGCCGACCAGCGCTAGCAGACCGGCCGTGCTCAGCACGCGACGACGCCTCAAGGCGAACTCCAACCCGACCTCCTCATCGACCCTCGCCGTCCGTCGTTGACTTCCACGGCCGGCGCGTCATGGTCGGGCAAGCATGCACGAGCCGGCGCGAAACTTCCAACATGGCTGAACCCGATGTCGCGGTGATCGGCGGCGGGCTGGTCGGCTCGGCGATCGCCTGGGGCCTGGCGGGCGCCGGCAAGCGCGTCGCGTTGCTCGACGAAGGCGACATCGCGTTTCGCGCCTCGCGCGGCAATTTCGCGCTGGTCTGGGTGCAGAGCAAGGGCTTGGGCATGCCCGAATACGCGCGCTGGACGCGTGCCTCGTCGGATGCCTGGGCCGGCTTCGCCCGCGAGCTGCGCGAGGAGACCGGCATCGACGTGGCGCACCAGCGGCCCGGCGGCTTCTCGCTGGCACTGTCGGAAGACGAGCTTGAGCGGCGCGACACCACGCTCAAGCGCCTGCACAACCAGTCCGACCTGCCCTACGAGATCGTTCATCGCGCGCGGCTGCTCAAGATGCTGCCCGATATCGGGCCCGAGGTCGTCGGCGGCGCCTATTGCCCGCTCGACGGCCACGCCAACTCGCCACGCCTGCTGCGCGCCCTGCACACGGCGCTGAAACAGCGCGGGGTGTCCTATCTGCCCGAGCACAGTGTCGATGCCATCGAGCATCGCGGCGGCGTGTTCGTGGTGAAAAGCGGTACGCGCACCATCGAGACACCACGCATCGTGCTCACCGCCGGCAACGGCAACCGCAAGCTGGGCGAGATGGTCGGCCTCGACGTGCCGGTGCGCCCGCAGCGCGGCCAGATCGTCATCACCGAGAAGGCCGCGCCGTTCCTGAACTATCCCGTGGTCACCATCCGCCAGACCGACGAGGGCGGCGTGATGATGGGCGATTCGCTGGAAGAGGCCGGCTTCGACGATCGCGTCGGGCTGGGCGTGGTCGGCACCATCGCCGAGCGGGCGGTGCGCATGTTCCCGTTGCTGGGCTCGCTCAACGTCGTGCGCACCTGGGCGGCGCTGCGGGTAATGACGCAAGACGGCTTCCCGATCTACGAGGAATCAAAGAGCCATCCCGGCGCCTTCGTCGCCACCTGCCACAGCGGCGTCACCTTGGCGGCGGCGCACGCCAAGCTCCTGGCGCCGCTGATCGCCGGCGGCGGACTCAGTGACGATTTCACCGCCTTCAGCGCGAAGCGCTTCCATGTTCCGCCGGCTGCCTGATCTCGCCGACACGGCCTCGGTGACGCTCACCGTCGATGGCGAGGCGATCACCGCGCGCGCCAGCGACACGGTCGCCGCCGCCCTGCTCGCCGCCGGGCATGCCGCCTGCCGCGAGACGGCCGTATCGAACTCAGCGCGCGGGCCATACTGCCTGATGGGCGTATGCTTCGACTGCCTGGTGAGCATTGACGGCCTCGGCAACCGACAGGGCTGTCTCGTGCGCGTGCGTGACGGCATGCGGGTCGAAACGCAACGCGGCAAGCGCGTGGCCGGACGATGAGCGAAGCCCGCGATTTGGCGATCATCGGCGCCGGCCCCGCCGGCATGGCCGCCGCGATCACCGCCGCGACGCTCGGCGTCGACACCGTCGTCCTCGACGAGCAGGCCTCGCCCGGCGGCCAGATCTATCGCGCCATCACCGAGACGCCGGTGCGCCATGGCACGGTGTTCGGCGACGACTACTGGCGCGGCCTCGATCTGGCTCGCGCATTCATCGGCAGCGGCGCCACGTATCTGCCGGGCACCACCGTCTTCAGCGTCGCGCCGCGCGTCGAGGATGATCGACGCGAGATCGGCATCTCCAGCGGCGGCCAGGCGCGATTGCTGCGCGCGCGCCATGTCATCGTCGCCACGGGCGCGCAGGAACGGCCGATGCCGGTTCCCGGCTGGACCCTGCCCGGCGTGCTGACCGCCGGCGCGGCGCAGATCCTGCTCAAGAGCGCCGGGCTGGCGCCGTCGGGCCGCACCGTGCTGGCCGGCAGCGGCCCGCTGCTGTGGCTGCTCGCCGCGCAGCTGCTGCGCGCCGGGGGCACGCTGAGCGCCATCCTCGACACGACGCCCCGTATCCGCCCCGGCCTCGACATGCTGGCCTTCGCGACCTCGCCCTACCTGTCCAAAGGGCTGGCGCTGATGCGCGAGACCAGGCGGCACCTCGCGCCGATCAGCGGCTTGACCGGGCTGCGCGCCGAGGGAGACGACCGGCTGCGCGGCGTGTCGTTCTTCGACCGCGCCGGCACGACGCGGCGAATCGACTGCGACACCTTGCTGCTGCACCAAGGCGTGGTGCCCAACGTCAATCTCGCGATGTCGATCGGCTGCGCGCATCGCTGGGACGATTCGCAGCTCTGCTTCGTGCCGACGCTCGACGCCTGGGGCCACAGCGGCACGGACGGCGTCTCCATCGCCGGTGACGGCGCGGGCATAGCCGGTGCCGAGTCGGCGGCCGAGCGCGGCCGGCTGGCGGCGCTCGACGCGGCCTGCCGGCTGGGCCGCATCGATGCGGCGCGGCGCGATCGCGAGGCCGAGGCGCCACGCCGCGTGCTGGCGACGTACGGCCGAGGCCGCGCCTTCCTCGAGCGCGCCTTTCGGCCGATCGAGGCGCATCGCATTCCCTCGGGCGACACCATCGCCTGTCGCTGCGAGGAGGTCAGCGCGGCTCAGATCGAGGACGCGGTGCGCATCGGCGCGACTGGCCCCAACCAGCTCAAGGCCTATCTGCGGTGTGGCATGGGCCCGTGCCAGGGACGCCTGTGCGGCCTGACGGTGACCGAGCTGATCGCACGGGCACGGGGCAAGACGCCAGACGAGATCGGCCACTATCGCCTGCGCCCGCCGGTCAAGCCGATCACCGTCGCCGAGTTGGCCTCGCTGCCGCGCAGCGAGGCCGAGACCAACGCGGTGGCCAGGCAATGACGTTTCGGCCGTGAACGAAGCATCTTCGTCACGCCCGCGTCGATGAGTCGGCCATGTCGATCGCGTACAATACCGGCGCGCCCACGCGCCTGCGGATAGCCCTGTTCCTCACCGGCCTCGTCGCCATCGCCACGCTCAGCCAGTCCTTCCGCGTGCTGCTCAACACCGTGGCGCCCGACGTGATGCGCGATCTCGGTATGTCGGCGGCGGTCTATGGCGTGGCGGTCAGCGTCTTCTTCCTCTCGCTGCTGCTGGCGCAGGTGCCGTTGGGCATCGCCTTCGACCGCTACGGCGTACGCGGGCCAGTCGCAGCGCTCACGGTGATCACCGTGCTGGGCGCGATCGGCCAGGCGCTGGCGCGCACGCCCCAGGAGATGATCGCCGCGCGTCTGGTCGTCGGCCTGGGCTGCTCTGGCTACTTCATGGCCGGTGCGGTGCTGTGCGGCGTGTGGTTCGCGCCGGCGCAGTTCTCGACGATGCTGGCGCGCGTCTTCGCGCTGGGCGGCGTCGGCACCTTGCTCGCCGGCACGCCGCTCGCGGTCCTCGCCGAGTGGCTGGGCTGGCGCGGCGCGTTCGGTGCGATGGCGGCGGTGGCGGTCGCCACCGGCTTCCTGTTCTGGTTCACCGTGCACGACACGCCACCCGGCGCGCCGCGGCGGCGGCCATCGACCGGCTCGTTCCTCGACATGCTGCGCGGCATCGGCCGCATCCTCCGCCTGCCGCGCATGCCCATCCTGATGGCCATGCACTTCTCCGCCTACGCCTCGATGCTGGCGATCATGGGCGCCTGGAGCGGCCCGTATCTCGCCGATGTCCATGGCATGGACGCGCTGGCGCGCGGCCATGTGGTGACCGCCATGGCGATCGCGCAGATCATTGGCGTCAGCGCCTACGGTCCGCTCGACCGCGTCTTCAACACGCGCAAGGGCGTGGTGCTCGGGGGTGTCGCGCTCACCCTGGCACCCTTCCTGGCGCTGGTGCTGGTCCCGGCGCCGGCCACCTGGCTCGCGGTGACCCTGCTGGTCGCGCTGTGCTTCTTCGCGGCCTATTCGGTGCAGATCGTGGCGCATGGCCGGGCAATGTATCCACCCGATCTCGTCGGCCGCGGTGTGACCACGCTCAACATCGCCCAGGTCGGCGGCAGCATGACGCTGCCGCTGCTCGCCGGCGCCGTCATCAGCCAGCTTTCGCTCGACGGCCCGCGCACCGATTTCGCCTACCGCATGGGCTTCGCCGCCGTGGCCGCCGTCCTGCTCGTCTCGGCGCTCTGCTACCTGGCGGTCCCCGACAGGCGCCCGCGCGATTGATTTCGCAAGGCACGCTCGCGAACCGGACAGTTGACGACAGCCTGACGTGATGCTCGCCTAGGCTCCACAAGAAGTTGGGGAGGAGTCGTTGATCAACCGTCGTACCGCCCTCGTCGGCGGCCTCGCCGCGCCGTTCATGTCGACCGCCCGGGCGCAGGCCTGGCCGACCAAGCAGGTCCGCTTCATCTGCCCCTTCACGCCCGGCGGTGGCACCGACACGGTGAGCCGAATCGTGGCGCAGGAGCTGACCGAGATCTTCGGCCAGCAGGTGATCGTCGACAACCGGCCGGGCGCCGGCGGCAATATCGGCACGACGGAAATGGCGCGCGCAACGGACGGCCACACGATCGGCCTGATTACGGTGGCCAGTCACGCTATCAACCCGGCCCTCTACGGCAAGCTGCCCTACGATCCGGACAAGGACATCGTCGCGGTGTCGCTGCTCGCAACCCTGGTCAACCTGCTGGGCGTGTGGCCCGGCCTGCCGGTGAACACCGTGCCCGAGCTGATCGCGCTGGCCAAGAAGGAGCCGGGCAAGCTGGCCTTCTCGTCGTCCGGGCTGGGCACCTCGCTGCATCTGAGCGGCGAGCTGTTCAAGACCATGGCCGGCGTGGACATCCTGCATGTGCCCTACAAGGGCGCAGGGGCCGCCTTCCAGGACCTGCTGGCCGGCCGTGTGCACATGCAATTCGGCAACATCACCTCGATGCTGCAGCAGGTGCGCGACGGCAAGCTGCGCGGCCTGGCCGTCACCGGTCCGCAACGCTCCAAATCCATCCCCGAACTGCCGACGGTGGCCGAGACCCTGCCGGGCTATGTCGCCACCTCCTGGTATGGCGTGGGCGCGCCGGCGGGCACGCCCGAGGCCGTGATCGTTCGGCTCGAAGACGCCATCCGGCAGGTGATGGCCAAGCCGCAGATCCAGGCGCGCTGGGACCAGCTGGGCCTCGACGTTCCGCCCGTGGGTCGGCCCGGCCTGCAGGACTTCATCGCCAAGGAACGGGCTCTGTGGGCACCGGTCGTGAAGGCGTCGGGGGCCAAGGTGGAGTGATCGCACGCGCCCTGCGATCGGCCGCGATCGGAGATTGATATCGCAGCGCAAGCCGCTTGCCTGAAAGCGAAAACAGGCAGCACTTCCAGCGCTACTTTCGACTGTCGATCATGCCCCGTCGAGCGGTTTGACGGCATGGGTCTTGCCCGGCTAACCCACTGAGGCTACACACGCTTCGGCCGTCATATCGGGGACGTGCCCGGGGGACGTGAATGGCCGTCAAGAAGGGCAAAGCCACAGCGAAAAAAGCGCCGCCGCAGAAGAAAGCCGCCCGCAAGCCGGCGCCGAAAAAAGCCGCTAAGCCGGCTGGCGGTGGCAAGGCGTCGAAGGCGAGCGCATCTCCGGGTGCGCGGGATACCGCGCGGCTTTTGCTGGAGATCGAGGCGGTCCACTGCCGGGCCGACAAGCCATTCATCTTCACGTCGGGCCGCGCCAGCCCGGTCTACATCGACTGCCGCAAGATCATTTCGTTCCCGGAGGCGCGCGCCAAGATCATGGCGCATGGCCACAAGCTGATCGGCGACACGATCGGCTGGTCGAAGATCGACGTCGTCGCCGGCGGAGAGACCGCTGGCATTCCCTTCGCCGCCTTCATCGCCCAGACGGCGAAGAAGCCGATGATCTACGTGCGCAAGCAGCCAAAGGGCTTCGGTCGCATGGCGCAGATCGAGGGCGAGCTCAAGCCCGGCCAGCGCGTGCTGCTGGTCGAAGACCTCGCCACCGACGGCGGCAGCAAGGTCATGTTCATCGAGGCGCTGCGCAAGGCCGAGGCCAAGGTCACGGACTGCTTCGTGATCTTCCACTACGGCATCTTCCCGCAGAGCATCGATACGCTCTCGATGATGGGCGTGAAGTTGCGCGCGCTCGCCACGTGGTGGGACGTGCTCGACGCCGCGGAGCGTCACAAATACTTTGACGCCCAGGGCTTGGCCGAGACTCGCGCCTTCCTCGAATCGCCCGACGGCTGGTCGGCCACCCATGGCGGCGCCGGCCAGCGGCCCAACCATATCCGCCCGCCCGCCGGCGCGATGGCCCAGCTGCCGGCGCGTTAAGCGGCGACCTGCCACTCCAGACCCGTCATCCCGAGCGTAGCGAGGGATAACAGTGGCGCCTATCCACCCGCCAGCTGGCGGCGCAGGGTCTCGGTATCGCCCAGCACCCAGATCGTCGCGATCTGCCCGTCCCTGACCGTGAAGAACGCGGCGCCGGCCCATGTCACCGTGTGGCCGGTCGGCGTCTCGCCCCACAGCGATCCGCAATGCAGGCCGGCGAAGGTCATGCGCGCGGCGGCGCTGTCGGCTTCGGCCACCAGATGGTCGATACGGCAGTGGTAGTCAGCGAAAGCACGGTGGATCTTGCGCATATAGTCGATGAAGCCCTCGGCGCCGACGCGTTCCTCGCCGATCGAGCCGCGGAACGACAGGTCGGCGGCGAGGATCTCGCGCGCCGCCGTCTCCTCGGCGTGGTTCCAGACCTCGTCGTAGAAGCGCCGTACCAGCCGCGCGCTCAATGGTTCCACCATCGCGCTCTCCCTTGCCTCGACATGGGCGCGAGTGCGACGTTTAGCACGCCGTTCCCGTCCGCGAGGCCGCCCTGATGCTCCCGAGATCGATCGCGCTCGTCCTCGCGCTCGTCGCCAGCCTTGCCGCGACAGCCCGGCCGGGCCAGGCCAAGGACGAGCTGGTGATCGGCCTGACCCAGTATCCCTCGACCTGGAACCCGCTGATCGGCGCCATGCTGGCCAAGTCGGTGGTGCAGAACATGACGGCGCGGCCGTTCACCGCCTACGACCCGGACTGGAAGCTGGTGTGCATGCTGTGCACTGAGCTGCCGACGCTGGAGAACGGCAAGGCGCGCGTGGTCGACCTGCCCGAGGGCAAGAAGGGCATGGAGATCGACTTCACGATCCGGCCCGAAGCGAAATGGGGCGACGGCACGCCGGTCACAGTCAAGGATGTCGAATTCACCATCGCGTTCGGCAAGCATCCGCAATCGGGCGTCGCCTCCGCGGAGGGCTATCGCCGCATCCTCAAGATCGCGGCGCGCGACGAGACGTCGTTCACGATGACGATCGATCGCGTCACCTTCGACTACAACTCGACCGGCTTGATGCTGCTGCCGGCGCACATCGAGAAGCCGATCTTCGAGGCCAATCCGCTCGAATATCGCAATCGCAACACCTACGACACGAACATTGCCAATCCCGGCCTCTACAGCGGCCCCTATCGCGTCGTCTCGGCGACGCCGGGTGCGCAGGTCGTACTGGAGCGCAACCCCACCTGGTGGGGCGCCAAGCCGTTCTTCCGGCGCATCGTCGTGCGCACCATCGAGAACAGCGCCGCGCTCGAGGCCAACCTGCTGTCAGGCAGCGTCGACTACATCCTGGGCGAGCTCGGCCTGTCGATCGACCAGGCCATCGCCTTCGAGAAGCGCCACAAGGATCGCTTCATCGTCCACTACCAGCCGGCGCTGATCTACGAGCACATCGACGTCAATCTCGACAACCCGATTCTCCAGGATCTCAGGGTACGCCAGGCGCTGATGCACGGCATGGACCGTCAGGCGATTTCGACGCGGCTGTTCGAGGGCAAGCAGCCGGTGGCGCATGGCGGGCTCAGCCCGCTCGATCCGATGTACGACAAGCAGGCGCGTCACTACGGCTTCGATTCGGCCAAGGCGCGCGCGCTGCTCGACGAGGCGGGCTGGCGCGATATCAAGGGCGGCATCCGCCACAATGACAAGGGCGAGCGCCTGACCTTCGAGCTGGTGACCACCGCGGGCAACCGCACGCGCGAACAGGTGCAGCAGGTGCTGCAGAGCCAGTGGCGCCAGATCGGCATCGACGTGCGGCTGAAGGCCGAGCCGCCGCGCGTCTTCTCCTCGGAGTCGCTGAACAAGCGCGGCTTCACCGGGCTCGCGATGTACGCCTGGGTGACACGGCCGGAAGGCGTGCCGCGTTCGACGCTGCATTCGAACGAGATCCCGACCGCGGCCAACAATTGGAGCGGCCAGAATCATCCCGGCTACAAGAACCCCGATATGGATCGCGCGCTCGACGCTGCCGAGCGCGAGATCGACCCAGCGAAGCGGCGCGTCCACTTCGCCGAGATCCAGCGGCTCTACGCCGACGACCTGCCCGTGCTGCCGCTCTATCACCGCGCCGACGCATTCATCTTTCCCAAGCAACTCAAGGGCATCCGCCCGACCGGACACCTCAACTCCTCGACCCTGTGGATCGAGGAGTGGCGCTGGGAATAGGTGGCACAAGATTCGCCTTCACCCGATTGTTCGCCTCCCTATGATCCGCGCATGACCTTCGAGCCCGTCGAACTCGCCGGCCACTACGTGCGGCTTGAGCCGCTCGTCGAGCGTCATCGCGAGATGCTGCGCCCGGCGGCGCAGAACCCGCGCATCTGGACCTTGACGGCCTCGGCCTTTGGCGCCGCCTTCGATCCGTATTTCGACACGGCGCTGCAGCGCGCCCAATCGGGCGCCGAGCGGCCCTTCGCCGTGCGTCTGCTGGCCGAGGACCGGCTGGTCGGCGGCACGCGCTTCATGAACATTGAGCCGGCACACAAGCGGCTGGAGATCGGCTCGACCTGGTACGACCCCACGGTGTGGGCCGGCGTGGTCAATCCCGAATGCAAGCTGCTGCTGATGCGCTTCGTCTTCGAGACGCTGAAGTGGAACCGTGTCGAATACAAGACCGACGCGCGCAACCAGCGCAGCCGCGACGCCATCCTGCGCCTGGGTGCCACGCAAGAGGGTATCTTCCGCAAGCACATGGTGCTGGCCGACGGCCATATCAGGGACTCGGTGTATTTCAGCGTCATCGACACGGACTGGCCTGATGTGAAGGCGGGCCTGGAGCGTCGGCTGCGGTACTGACCCGTCTTCCTTCTCCCCGCCTTCGCGGGGCGAAAGGAAGTCGGTATGCTCTGCGCATGACCCGTTACCTGCTCGGCAGGCTCCTCCAGACGCTCCTGGTATTGCTCGCGATGAGCGCGATCGTCTTCGGATTGATCGGGCTGATGCCGGGCGATCCGATCGACCTGATGATCCAGGGCGATCCCGACATGATGCCGGCCGACGCCGCGCGGCTGCGCGCGCTCTACGGCCTCGATCAGCCGATCTGGTCGCGCTACCTGAGCTGGCTCGGCGAGGCGCTGTCGGGCCGTCTCGGCTATTCGCGGCTGTTCACCCAGCCGGTGCTGGCGGTGCTGGCGCCGCGTCTCGTCGACACGTTGATGCTGATGGGCCTGGCACTGGCGATCTCGGCGGCGATCGCGATTCCCGCCGGGCTGTGGGTGGCGCGCCGCGCCCAGGGTTGGATCGACTATGTCGTCAACCTGCTGTGTTTCGCCGGCGTCTCGCTGCCCAGCTTCTGGCTGGCGTTGCTGCTGATCACGCTGTTTGCCGTGGTGCTCGGCTGGCTGCCGGCGGGCGGCGTCGGCGAGGGCGCCTGGCAGCAGGCGCGCCATCTGGTGATGCCGGTGCTCGTGCTGAGCCTGTCGCAGCTGGGCCACCACATCCGCTTCGTGCGCGCCGCTGCCATCGACGCGCTGCGCGCCGACCACGTGCGCACCGCGCGCGCCAAGGGGCTGAGCGAGGGCCAGGTGATGTGGCGCCACGTGCTGCGCAACGCCATGGCGCCGGTGCTGACGGTGCTGGCGCTGTCGTTCGGCGCGCTGTTCTCGGGCGCGGTGATCACCGAGACCATGTTCGCGCGACCCGGCATGGGCAAGACGATCTACGACGCCATCCTCGGCAACGACTTCAACCTGGCGCTGATCGGCCTGATGCTGGCGACCTTCGCCACCCTGATGGGCAATTTCCTCGCCGATCTCGGCTACGCCGCGCTCGATCCGCGCGTGCGCCTGCGCGAGGCCCAGTGAGCGGCCGCGGCTCCGCAGGGTCTTCCTTCTCCCCGCGAAGGCGGGGAGAAGGAGGGAACGCCCGATGCGATTGCGCCCGATGAGGGCCGGCTCGCCCACACGCCGCGCCTGGCGACGTTTCCTGCGGCACCGCATGGGCGTCGCCTCGCTGGTCCTGCTGTCGCTGATATTCGTGGCGTCGTTGCTGGCGCCGCTGCTCGCCCAGTGGCGCGGCATAGACTCGACCAACGCCGACCTGC
Source organism: Alphaproteobacteria bacterium (assembly GCA_016869975.1). Taxonomy (GTDB): domain Bacteria; phylum Pseudomonadota; class Alphaproteobacteria; order Reyranellales; family Reyranellaceae; genus JAFAZJ01. Next base: position 86,345 of record VGCZ01000009.1, on the reverse strand, counting down.
TGGCCCGCCTCGAGCCGCCCAGCGCGCGCTACTGGCTGGGCACCGACGATCTGGGCCGCGACGTGCTGCAGCGCCTGCTCGAAGGCGGCCGGGTGTCGATGCTGGTGGCGCTGGTGGCGGCGATCCTCTCGGCGGCGATCGGCGCCGTGATCGGCGTAGTCTCCGGCTATGTCGGCGGCCGGCTCGACGCAGCCATCATGCGCGTCACCGACATGGTGATCGCCCTGCCCCTGCTGCCGCTGCTGATCGTGCTGGCGGCGATCGACGTGCGCAAGCTCGGCATCCCGGCCGATACCGCCCAGTCCGAGATGATGTCGCTCTACCGCATCGTCGTCATCGTCGCGCTCACCGGCTGGACCGGCGTGGCGCGGCTGGTGCGGGCGGAGACGCTGTCCTTGAAGGCGCGCGATTTCGTGCGCGCGGCGCGCGCGCTGGGCGCCTCGCCGACGCGGCAGATGTTCCGCCATATCCTGCCCAACACGGCGGCCTCGCTGATCGTCGCCACCACCTTGTCGATCGGCGGCATCGTGCTGATGGAGTCGGTGCTGAGCTTCCTCGGCCTGGGCATCCAGCCGCCGCACGCCAGCTGGGGCAACATGCTGACCGGCGCCCAGGAGCTGGTCTGGACGGCCCCGCTGCTGGCGGTCTGGCCCGGCCTGGCGATCTTCCTGACGGTGATCGCCTTCAACTTCCTGGGCGACGCCCTGCAAGATGCCCTCGACCCGCGCGCCGAGCGGCGGTAGAGCAACGTCAACGCTGTCATCCCGGGCGCAGCGAGGGATCTTGATGCCACTGAAAGGTCCCTCGCTGCGCCCGGGATGACAGGAACAGGGAATTCTCGCTCCCGATCAGGACGACATCCATGCGACGATTCATCGTCGGCCTGCTGGCCACCATCGGCTTCATCACCATCCTCGGTATCGGCGGCGTCTTGCTGCTGGGCAGCGTCATGGGCGGCTCGCGCCCGGCGCCGAGCGATCGCACGGTGCTGAAGCTCGACTGGCGCCAGCTCCCGGGCGAGGACGGTGGCGGTGGCGGGACCGCGTTTTTCGGCCCGCGCGGCGCCAGCCTGGCCGAGACGGTCGACGCGCTGCGCCGCGCCGCCGCCGACAAGCGCGTCATCGGCCTGGTCGCTACCGTGAGCGGCGGCGGGCCGGGCTTCGCCTCGGTGCAGGAGCTGCGCGAGGCCATCGCCTTCTTTCGCGCCGCCGGCAAGTTCGCGATCATCTTCAGCGAGAGCTTCGACACCGGCGCCGGGGGCCTGCGCAACTGGTACCTCGCCACCGCCTTCGAGCAGATCTGGCTGCAGCCCTCCGGCGATTTCGGCGTCGTCGGCATCGCCACCCAGGTTCCCTTCTTCAAGGGCGGCCTCGACAAGCTCGGCGTGCGCTTCGAAGGCGGTCGTCGCCTGGAGTTCAAGTCGGCGCCCAACACCTTCCTCGAACCGGGCTTCACCACGGCGCATCGCGAGAATCTCCAGACCTTGGTCGACGGCCTGTTCGGCCAGATGATCGAGGACGTCGCGCGCGACCGCAACTTGCAGTCGGCCGAGCTGCGCCGGCTGATCGACAGCGCGCCCTTGGCACCGCCCGAGGCGCTGTCGGCGAAGTTGGTCGACAAGCTCGGCTATCGCGACGAGGTGATGGCCGAAATCGACCGCCGCGCCGGCCGCAAGGACTCGCTCTACGAGTTCAGGGACTATCTCGAGGATTCCGGCGTGCGGGCGCGCCGCGGCGAGGCGATCGCCGTCGTGACGATCGACGGCGCCATTGTGTCGAGCGACGAAGGCGGCTCGCCGCTGACCGGCGGCCGGCTGGCCGTCGCCGACAAGCTGGCGCGCGCCATCGACGAGGCCGCCAGCGAAGCCTCGATCAAGGCCATCGTCGTGCGCATCGATTCGCCGGGTGGTTCCTACCCGGCATCTGACACGCTGCGCCGCGCCATCGAGCGCGCCAAGCAGAAGGGCAAGCCGGTCGTCGTCTCCTTCGGCGACGTCGCGGCCTCGGGCGGTTATTTCGCTGCCCTGCCCGCCGACGTGATCGTCGCCCAGCGCGGCACGATCACGGGCTCGATCGGCGTGTTCGGGCTGAAGCCGGTGATCGGCGACCTGCTCGACTCGCTGGGCGTTAAGGTCGAGACGCTCAACGCCGGCGCCAACGCCGCGATGAATACGCCAACGCTCGGCTACACGCCGCAGCAGCAGGCCGCCGTCGATCGCCAGCTCGATCGTATCTACGCCGACTTCACGCGTAAGGTCAGCGATGCGCGTCGTCTCGACGGCACGCGACTGGATGCCGCCGCGCGCGGCCGCGTCTTCACCGGCGTCGACGCCAAGGCCGCCGGCCTGGTCGACGAGTTGGGCGGGCTGACGCTCGCCATCGCTTTCGCCAAGGCCAAGGCCGGCATCGACGCCGCCCGCGACGTCCATGTGCGGCGGTTTCCCGCGCCCAAGGGCCGCATCGAGCAGCTGATGGAGCTGGTCAGCGGCCAGCGTGCCGAGCTCGCCGCCCGCGCCGAGTTGCGGCGCGTGACGACGGAGATCAGCCGCCGCCTCGGCGACCTGCCGCTCGCCTGGCAGGCCGAAGCCATGCGCCTGCCGCCGCTGCCGCCGCTGTGGGATTGATCATCGATTATCCGCGTTTCGACCGCTCGCTGTCCGCCGCCGCGAAATGCGCGATCTGGTCGGCGTGCGCTTTTCGGAACGCGGGACGGGCGGTGACGCGCGCGACATAGGCCTCGGTCGCGGGGCGCTCGCCGCGCGCGCGGACGTCGGAGACCCGCAGGACATCGGCCATGATCAGGTCGGCCACGGTGAAGCGGCCAGCGGCAAGCCAGTCACGTTTGCTCAGCACCACCTCGAGCTGGGCGAGCCGCTTGTCCATCCAGCTGGCCAGCCCATTCTCCGCCTGGCCGGTCACCTTCAAGAACCACCAGGGGACGGACACCATTTCGATCGAGTTGAGGGCGGCGATGGTCCACTGAAGCGTTTCCGCCCCACCGGCCGTATCGCGCGGCATCAGCGTTTCACTCTTTCCCGCCAGGTGCAGCAGACCCGCTCCGCTCTCAAAGAGCGCCACGTCACCGTCCGTCAGGAACGGAACCTGCCCGAAGGGCTGGCGGTCGAGATGATTGGTCTCGCGATCCTCGAACGCGATGGTGCGCACGACATAGGCGAGGCCCGCTTCCTCCGCCGCCCACCGCAGGCGCAGGTCGCGCACGAAGCCGCGCGGACCTGGAGGCACCCAATCAAGCGTCCAGATGGTCAGAGTCTCGGCCATGGCAGGCACCCCTCGAGAGTTCAGCGAGTCAGCCTTCCAGTGCCCTATCACCGCGGACCGCGCCTGATCAGCGGGAACTTGTCTCCTTGCAATCAAGCCCGGTGCGCCGCGATCAGGAACTCGAGATTGCCGTCGCCACCCTTGATCGGACTGTCGATGATCCCGCGCACGCTCCACCCGGGTTGAGCGTCGAGCCAGTCACTGATCGTCGCGCAGGCCTGCCGATGCAACGCCGCATCGCGCACGATGCCGCCTTTGCCGACTCGTGACGGGCCGACCTCGAATTGCGGCTTGATCAGCGCCACGAGATCCGCGCCGGGCGCCGCGAGCGAGAGCGCCGCCGGCAGCGCCACACGCAGGCCGATGAAGCTGACGTCGCAGACGATCAGATCGACCGGCTCCGGCACATGCGCCTGGTCGATCGCTCGCACATTGAGTCGTTCCAGCGACACCACGCGTGGATCATCGCGCAGGCTCGCATCGAGTTGACCATGGCCGACATCGACGGCGTAGACCTTGCGCGCGCCTCGACGCAGCAGCACGTCGGTGAAGCCGCCGGTCGAAGCGCCGACGTCGAGCGCGAGTCGCTCCTCGACCGGGATCGCGAAGTGGTCGAGCGCATGGCTCAGCTTCAGCCCACCGCGCGAGACGTAGGGATGGACCGGGCCAGCCAGCGTGATCGCCTCGTCGTCGCCGACCATCTCGCTCGCCTTGGCGGCGGCCCGGTCGCCGACGGTGACCAGCCCGGCCTCGATCGCGCGGCGCGCCTCCGCCCGCGAGCGCACCAGGCCGCGCGCGGCGAGCGCGATGTCGAGTCGGCGGCGCGTTCCTACCATGCAGCCATGCTAGCATCGACACCGAGATCAAGTGGGAGAAGACGATGTCGACCAATCTGCTGGCCGGCGAGACGGCGCTGGTCACCGGCGCCGCCGGCGGCATCGGCCTGATCAGCTGGGTACCGCCGGCGTGACGCGCGATGACGCCGGATTGATCGCGATGTGATTTGGCCGCGTCGTCGCGCTGGCGGAAAATCGCGTCGTGGATCGGTTGCTCCTCGTCGCCAGACGCCTCACGATCGCCGTCGCGGCCATGGTCGCGTGCGCCAGCCTTGGCTCGGCCGCCGATCCGGTTCGCGCGCCGCTTGTCGTCGAGCTTTTCACCTCGCAGGGTTGCTCGTCTTGCCCGCCGGCCGATCGGCTGCTGGGCGAGCTGGCGAAGCGGCCGGATGTCATCGCTCTGTCGTTCCACGTCAACTACTGGGACCGGCTCGGCTGGAAGGATCCGTTCGCCGGCGAGGCCACTACGGCGCGTCAGCACGGCTACGCCAGGGCGCTGGCACAGAGCTACGTCTATACGCCCGAGATGGTCGTCAACGGCGTGGTCCATGACCCCGGCAACAGCCCGGGCAGCGTCAGCCGACTGCTCGCCCAGGGCACGGCGCGTGGCAAGCTCGTCGTGCAGCCCGTCGTGAAGAGCGCGGCGGACAAGAGTCTCGTGATCAGCCTGCCGGCTTGGCGCGACGCCCCCGCGGCGCTCGACGTCTGGCTGGTGACCTACGACGCCGCGCACACCACCAAGGTCCTGCATGGCGAGAATCGTGGCGAGACCCTGGTCAATCGCCACGTCGTGCGCTCGGTCGAGAAGCTCGCGGTGTGGAATGGCGCGGCCGCGTCGTGGACCGTCGGTCAGACCGCGCGCTCGGTCGCGGTGCTCGTGCAGCGTCGCGATTTCGGGCCAATCGTCGGCGCGGCACGCTGGGATTCGGCCGCCGCCGACTGACTTAGCCGCGCGCGCGTTCCTCGCGGGCGATGCCCAACGCGGCCAACGCGGTGGCGGCGATCGACTTGGCGTCGAGGCCGGACCATTCGTATTGCTTGGCCGGCGCGGCGTGGTCGATGAAGCGGTCGGGCAGGATCATGGGCCGGATCTTCAGGCCGTGGTCGAGCGCGCCCGCCATCGCGAGATACTGCATCACCTGCGCCGCGAAGCCGCCGATGGCGCCCTCCTCGACAGTGATCAGCACCTCGTGCTCGCGCGCCAGGCGTTTCACCAGGTCGGTGTCGAGCGGCTTGGCGAAGCGCGCGTCGGCGACAGTCGTCGACAGGCCGCGCGCGGTGAGATCGTCGGCCGCCTTTAGGCATTCCTGCAGACGCGTGCCGAAGCTCAGCAGCGCGATCTTCGTACCCTCGCGCACGATGCGGCCCTTGCCGATCTCCAGCGGCGTACCCTTAGCCGGCAGCTCGACGCCGACGCCTTCGCCTCTGGGGTAGCGGAAGGCCGAAGGCCGGTCGTCGATCGCCGCGGCGGTCGCCACCATGTGCATCAGCTCTAGCTCGTCGGACGCGGCCATGACGACGAAGTCCGGCAAGCAGGCGAGATAGGTCACGTCGTAGCTGCCGGCATGCGTGGCGCCGTCGGCGCCGACCAGACCGGCGCGGTCGATGGCGAAGCGCACCGGCAGTTTCTGGATCGCCACGTCGTGCACGACCTGGTCGTAGGCGCGCTGCAGAAAGGTCGAGTAGATCGCCGCGAAGGGCTTGAAGCCCTCGGTGGCGAGGCCGGCGGCGAAGGTCACGCCGTGCTGCTCAGCGATGCCGACATCGAAGCTGCGCTCGGGGAAGCGTTTCTCGAACTGGTCGAGGCCCGTGCCGTTGGGCATCGCCGCGGTGATCGCCACGATCTTGGGGTCGGCTTCAGCCTCGGCGATCAACGCCTTGGCGAAGACCGAGGTGTAGCTCGGCGCGTTGCTGACCGCCTTGGCTTGCTTGCCAGTGACGACGTCGAACTTCACCACGCCGTGGTACTTGTCGGCGCTCGCCTCGGCCGGCGCGTAGCCCTTGCCTTTGCGCGTCACGACATGGATCAGCAGCGGCTTGTCGAAGGTCGACGCGCGCGCGTTGCGCAGCACCGGCAGTAGATGATCCATGTTGTGGCCGTCGACCGGGCCGACATAGTGGAAGCCCAGTGCGTCGAAGATCGTCGCACCATGCACGAATTCCTTCGCGACGGCCTCGGCGCGGCGCGCGGCGTCGGCGAAGGGCGGCGGTAGACGCTCAGCGACGCTCTTGCCCAGCTCGCGCAGCGACTGGAACGGACGCGAGGTCAGCAGCCGCGTCAGGTGCGCCGACAGCGCGCCGACCGGTGGGGCGATCGACATCTCGTTGTCGTTGAGCACGACGATCAGCCGCGAGCGCAGCGCGCCAGCGTTGTTGAGCGCCTCGTAGGCCATGCCGGCGCTCATGGCGCCATCGCCGATCACCGCCACGACGTGGTTCTTCGCGCCCGACAGGTCGCGCGCCACCGCCATGCCCAGCCCGGCCGAGATCGAGGTCGAGGAATGCGCCGCGCCGAACGGGTCGTACTCGCTCTCGCTGCGCCGGGTGAACCCCGATAGCCCGCCTTCCTGACGCAAGGTGCGGATTCGCTTGCGCCGGCCGGTGAGGATCTTGTGCGGATAGGCCTGGTGGCCGACGTCCCAGAGGACGCGATCGCGCGGCGTGTCGAAGGCGTAGTGCAGCGCCACGGTCAGCTCGACCACGCCCAGCCCGGCGCCGAGATGGCCGCCGGTCAGCGACACCGCCGCGATCGTCTCCTGGCGCAATTCATCGGCCACCTGGCGCAGCTGCTCCGGGCGCAGACGCCGCAGATCGGCCGGCGTGTCGATCTGGTCGAGCAGCGGCGTGGTGGGGCGGAGGGGATCGGACATGGAGACTCTCAGGCGCGGCGGTCGACGACGAAGCGCGCCGCCTGCTTTAACAGGTCCGCCCTCGGGCCAAACGAATCAAGGTGTAATGCGGCTTGATCGGCCAACCGCGACGCCTGGTCGCGCGCCCGTTCCAGGCCGAGCAGCGAGACGAAGGTCGCCTTGCCCTGGGCCGCGTCCTTGCCCGCCGTCTTGCCGAGCGCCTCCGACGTGCTTTCGACGTCCAGCAAGTCGTCGGCGATCTGGAACGCCAGCCCGACATTCTGGGCGTAGGCCGCCAACGACACGCGCGCCGGCTCCGAGGCCTTGCCGAGGATCGCGCCGGCCGAGCACGAGAAGGCGATCAGCGCGCCGGTCTTAAGGCGCTGCAGCCGCGTGATCTCATCGATACTCAAGGACCGCTCCTCGGCGATCATGTCGAGCATCTGGCCACCCACCATGCCGTGCGGCCCGATGGCCTGCGCCAGGGCGGCGACCAGCTGGACGCGCACGGCCGGATCGCCGTGCGTATCGGGGTGCGCCAGCACCTCGAAGGCCAGCGCCTGCAGGGCATCGCCGGCGAGGATCGCGGTGGCTTCGTCGAACTTCCGGTGGCAGCTCGGCTGGCCACGCCGAAGATCGTCGTCGTCCATCGCCGGTAGATCGTCGTGGATCAGTGAATAGGCGTGCACGAACTCGACCGCCGCCGCGACGCGCGCCGCCGAGACGTAGCCCACGCTGAACAGCGTCGCGCCGGCCAGCACGAAGAACGCGCGCAGCCGCTTGCCGCCGCCCAGCGCCGCGTAGCGCATCGCCTCATAGAGCCTGCCCTCCGGGTCGTCGGCCGAGGGCAGCAGCCGATCCATGGCGCGCTCGACCACCTCGGACGAGAAAGGCAGCGCGGCAGCAAAGTCGCGGTGGTCGGACAGGGGCATGGGTGCGTCGAAACCGAATTTGCTATGGTGTTGCCCGGGTCGCGACATGGTCGTCCTCCGGGCACGATCTTGAGGATCGGCCGTGCCGGCGCGATGGCCGGCTTGTGCCGAAAGCATGCAGCGCGCCGCTCAGCTCATGCCGGAGGGCTCGCTCGTGACGGTGCCGTCGATGGCGACAACGATGCGATCGACCTTGGCTTTGGCTTCGGCCAGCTTGGCCTCGCAGTGCTTCTTCAGCGCCGCACCCCTTTCATAGGCCGAGATCGCCTCGTCGAGCTTGATCTGGCCGCGCTCGAGCTGCTGGACGATGCCCTCCAGCTCACGCAGCGCGTCCTCGAACGACAGCGCCGCGATGTCCTTGCCGGCCGCCTGCTTCTGTTCCGCCATACCCTCTTCCTCACGCCGCCATCAGCGCGCGCACATGCGCCTGCGCCGAGCGGCCCAGCGCGTCCAGATCGTAGCCGCCCTCCAGCGCCGAAACCAGCCGGCCGCCGGCATGGTCGCGGGCGACCTCCAGCAGCTGCGTGGTCGCCCAGGCGAAGTCGTCCTCGGTCAAGCGCAACTCGGCCAGTGGATCGGCGTGATGGGCGTCGAAGCCGGCCGAGATGATCACCAGCTCCGGCGCGAAGGTACGCATCGCCGGCAGCACCATATCGCTCATGGCGGCGTGGAACTCGGCCGAGCCCGAGCGCGGCGGCAAGGGCGCGTTGACGATGTTGGGATGGTCAGCGTGGTTGTGCGTGCCGCTGCCGGGATAGAGCGGGCTCTGATGCGTCGAGGCGTAGAATAGATCGGCGTCGGCCATCGCTTGCGTCTCGGTACCGTTGCCGTGATGCACGTCGAAATCCATCACCGCGACCTTGGCGATGCCGTACAGCGCGCGCGCGTGGCGCGCGGCGACGACGACGTTGTTGAACAGGCAGAAGCCCATCGGCCGCATGGGCTCGGCGTGATGGCCTGGTGGCCGCACGGCGCAGAAGGCGTTGGCCGCCTCGCCGCCCATCACCGCGTCCGTGGCCGCCACCAGCGCGCCAGCCGCGCGCAGGGCTGCGTCCTTCGAGCCGGGCGACACCACGGTGTCGCCGTCGAGCTGCACGTAGCCTGCCGTCGGGAACGCCTGAAGCACCGCCTCGACGTAGCGTTGCGGATGGGCGCGCTGCAGCTGCTCCGTCGTCGCCAGCGGCGCTTCGCGCCGTCGCAGGGCCGCGAACTCAGGCCCCGAGAGTGCCTTCAGCACCGACGCCAGCCGCGCCGGACGCTCCGGATGGCCCTGTCCAGGATCGTGTCCGAGGCATGCCGGATGCGTGAAAAGGTAGGTAGCCACGCCGATGTCTCTTCCCTACAGGAACTTGTCTCGTTCCTTGGGTGATAGCCCTCCGGCCGAAGAGCGGGAAGGAAAACCCTTCGGTGCCCCCCAGCACCGCACCATTTCCCGCATTGCAGCGCGTCATTTCCTCATTGCAGAATTGCATTCTGCAAATTGCGAGCGCTGGGGTCTCGTGCTAGCGTCCGCGCCAATATGAACAACCATTCAGGTGGGAAGGAAGCCATGGGCAACGTCAGCCACACGATCACGCGCGGCGCGGCCATGCCGGGAACCAATTTCAGCCACGCCGCCGATGCGTTGGTCGAAGTGCCCAAGGATCGCCAGTTCGTGACGGCGCTGGCGCGCGGCCTCGACATCCTGCGTGCGTTCCAAGCCGGCGACGGCATGCTCGGCAACCAGGAGATCGCCGCGCGCACCGGCCTGCCCAAGCCGACCGTGGCGCGCCTGACCCATACGCTGACCGAGCTCGGCTACCTCAGCTACGCCCGCCGCTTCCGCAAGTACGAGTTGGGCGCCTCTGTGCTGGCGCTGGGCTACGCCGCGCTCAGCAACATCGACGTGCGCCACGTCGCGCGCCAGCCGATGCAGCAGCTCGCCACGACGCTCAACTGCGCCATGGCGCTGGGCGCGCGCGATCGCCATTCGATGATCTGGCTCGAGGCCCAGCGCGGCCCGGCGGCGATCGCCATCACCTACGACGTCGGCTCGCGCGTGCCGATCGCCAGCACGGCGATGGGTCGCGCCTATGTCGCGGGCCTGCCGGAAGCGGAGAAGGTCAAGCTGCTCGACGCCATCCGCCGCCGCTGGCGCGACGATTGGACGAAGGTGAAGACCGGTGTCGAGCGCGCCGAGCGCGAGATCGCCGAGCGCGGCTTCTGCGTCGTCTGGGGCGAATGGCTGCCGGAGATCTGCGGCGTCGGCGTACCGCTGCGTGGCCCTGACGGTGTCGCCACCCACGCCTTCACCTGCTCGGCGCCGATCTACCAGACGGCCAAGGAGAAGCTCGAGCAGCTCTGGGGCCCGCGCCTGGTGACCCTCGTGCGCGACGTGCGCAATGGCCTGGCGGGTCGCCACTCGATGCCGGAGTCGATGCGCCGGCCGATGCGCGCCTAGAGGCCCGTGCTCCGGCACATCTCAGGATTTCTGCTTTCCCTGGCAGTGTTTCTCGGCGGCATGGCCTTCATCGGCGTGCCCATCCTGGAGCGCCGCCTTACGTTTCTACCGGTCGCCGCTGATCCGGCGCGCCCCTGGACACCGCCGCCGGGCGCGCAGGACATCTTCTTCGATAGCGCACCCGGCATCACCTTGCATGGCTGGTACTGGCGCGCCGATCCGGCCAAGCCGGCGGCGATCACGGTTCTCTATTCCCATGGCAATGCCGACAACATCGTGCCCTTCGCGACCGGAGCGGCGCGCCTGGCGGCCGCGGGCTTCGACGTATTGCTCTTCGACTATCGCGGCTACGGCCGCAGCGCCGGCACATCCGACGACGAAGCGACGCTGTTCAGCGATGGCCGCGCCGCGATGGACTACCTTGTGCGCCTGCGCGGCGTGCCACCGAACTCGATCGCCCATTACGGCTATTCCCTGGGAAGCACGCTCTCCGCCGAGCTATCGGTGACCTACCCGTGCCGAGCCGTCGTCCTGCTCGCGCCGCTGGCATCGACGTCGATGCATGTCTCGCTGATGTTTCCCTGGTTGCCGCGGTGGCTGCACGGCCTGGCGCGCAGTCGCTTCGACACGGTCGGCAAGATCGCGCGCGCCAACTGCCCGGTGATGATCATCCATGGCGATCGCGACGAGGTCATCGATGTCGCGCAGGGCCGCGCCGTACACGCCGCGGCGCGCGAGCCCAAGCGCCTGATGATCATCCCGGGGGGCCGGCACTGGCTCGGTTCCGGGGGCAGCACCACGCATATCGACGCGGCGACGGAATTCATTCGCTCGCCACATTTCTGAGACGTGATCAAGGATAAGGTCGACGTCCCCCGCAACTGAAGCCCATGATCCAGCATACGCTTCGCCTGCTGACCTTCGTGACGCTACTGTTCGGCGGCATCGCCTTCATCGGCTTGCCGGCGCTGGAGCACCATTTCACCTTCCGCCCGCGGGTCGCCACCTATGCGTGGACCGCGCCGTCGGGCGCCGAGGATGTGTTCTTCGACAGCGCGCCCGGCGTGACCCTGCATGCCTGGTACTGGCGGGCCAACAAGGACAGGCCGGCGCCGATCACCGTGCTCTACGCTCATGGCAACGCCGGCCATGTGCAGCGCTTCGCGCCGGCGGCGGCGCATATCGCGTCGCTCGGCTTCGATGTGCTGCTCTACGATTATCGCGGCTACGGCCGCAGCGGCGGCGAGTCAGAGGACGAGAAGACGCTCTTCGCCGACGGGAAGGCGGCGTTCGACTATCTCGTGCGCGTCCGCGGCGTGGCAGCCGACGGCATCGCGCACTATGGCTACTCACTGGGCAGCGCCGTGGCGGCAGAGCTGTCGGTGAACCATCCCTGCCGCGCCGTGGTGCTGGTGGCGCCGCTGGCCTCGGTCTCGGCGCAGGTCGCGGCGATGTATCCCTGGCTACCCGAACCGTTCCACGCGCTGACGCGCAGCCGCTTCGACACCGTGGGCAAGATCGGCCGCGCCCGCTGCACAGTTATGGTCGTACACGGCGATCGCGACGAGATCATCGGCGTCGAGCAGGGCCGCGCCGTGCACGCCGCGGCGCGCGAGCCCAAGCGCCTGATGATCATCCCGGGCGGCACCCATTGGCTGGGCCGCAGCGACAGCAGCCACATCGAGGCCGCTGCTCAGTTCATCCGAACGTCGCCTTCGTCTCTCCCAGCCCCTGCCATGTCGCGGTGACCGTGCCCGCACCGGGCAACATGTAGGGCGGATGGGTCGAGCCGGTGAGGATCACGTCGCCGGCCTTCAGCTGCTTGCCGAACTGGTTGAGGCGATTGGCCAGCCAGGCCAGCGCGATCAGCGGCCCGCCCATGACGTTGGTGCCCGGTCCACCGGCGACCTTGTTGCCATCGAGTGCGCAGCTGCCGTCGACCGCGCCCAGGTCGATCCCCCGCCAGTTGGCAATCTCCGGCCCGACAACGCAGGCGTATTGCAGGACCTCGTCGACGATGCGGCCCTTGCCGCTCACCTTGCTCAGATCGGCGTGGCGGTTCTCTACGATCTCCATGCCGCAATGGAGCGAGGCGATGAACGGCTTGATGCTCTCGGCGTCATAGGGCTTTGCGCCCGGCGCGGCGTCCTTGGCGATGCGGGCCACGATCTCGCACTCGACACCGGCCTTGAAGATAGCGCCCTTGGCGACGGTGAGGCCGCTCTGCTTCACGCCGCTGCCGTAGATTCCGGCGAAGGCGGGCTGGCTCAGGCCGGCCGGCAGATAGAGCGCCGGCAGCGACAGTGCCACCTTCCAGCCGGCGATGCGATCGGCGCCGTTGGCGGTCAGGCGATCATGCACGGCGAACTGCGTATGATAGGCCTCGTCCTCGCTCATCGCGTCGGTGGCACCGGGCATGAAGTCCATCACCCGCCGCTCGCGGCGGGCGGTGGCGACCTTGTCGGCCAGAGCGGCGATCTCGGCTGGTGTCATGTGGGCGATCCCTCCTTCTTTCGAGTCCCTTTCTTGCCACGCGCCGCCGCCTCGCGCGCGAGAATCTCGACCGATGGCTTGAGCGCATCGCGCACAAGAGTCTTGAGATCGTCGAGGGGAAACGGGTCGGTGTCCTTAAAGTTCACGCAGCCCACGCCGGCTTTGATCTTCGGCCATTTGGCGCGGAACGCCGCCGAGCGCTCGGCCGAGCAGGTATAGACCGACAGGCAACGCTTCTGGCTCGCCCAGGCAACGAAGTGCTCGCCCCGCCGATAGGTCGGCATGCGGTGGCTCATGTCGACGGTGGCGTCGGGCGCCAACCCGCGGATCAGTGCATCGAGCGCTTCGCCGCGTTCGTGGCGCAGCGGCACGAGCCTGGCGAGATAGACGTCGATCACGCCTGCGGCTTGCGTGCCTCGATCACGACCGTGTGCGGGCACTCGAAATCGTCCTCGTACTCGGTGGAGAGAATCTCCTGCCCGACGACCGTGCTCTCGCGGATCGGCAGGCAGGTACGGCAGTCGACGAAGCCAGCGTCCTCGGCCAGCTCGCGCAGGAACGAGGGCGACAACGCCGTCAGATGCTCGCCCGAGCAGAAGACGAAGTTCGCGAAGCGGCCGCCGACACTCTTGCGATTGATCGGGAAGTCGGAGAACCACGACGCGTCGCCAGCGACGAACTTGCGCGCGGCGTTCTCGATATGCGGGCCGCCGATGCGGATGCCGCCGCCCGGCTTCAGACACCGGAACATGTCGGCGAAATGCGTCGCGAGGTGGTGCTCCGGCAGATGCTCGACGACATGGAACGAGTAGAACCGGTCGACCGAATTGTCGCGAAACGGCAGCTGGTCGAGGAAGTTGATCCAGAGGTCGATCTTGGCCGAGACCAGGTTGGCATCGACGTTAAGCCAGCCCGGGATGTAGCGCTCCCGGCCACAGCCGAGATGGACGTTGAGCGTGCCGTCGCGCGGCTGCCGGAACGTCTTGTAGAGCCGGCCATTGACCCACATCGGCCCCTGCATCGCGCCGTAATAGAGGTTCTTTAGAGCGGTTGGAATCATTGCGAATCAAAGGCCTGTGGGACGATCCGATATCCCTTCAACAATAGCGCGAATATCGCCCGCCGACCAGCACCGTGCCTGACACCGGGACCCCGGCTATACTGTCGGTATGAGGTACGAGCGCATCACCGTCGATCCTGCCGTGATGGTCGGCAAGCCCTGCATCAAGGGTACGCGAATCACGGTGGACCTAATCCTGCGGAAGTTCGCCGCTGGCGAAACCGAGGCCGACTTGCTACGGGGCTATCCGCACCTGAGTCGCGAAGACATCCGCCAGGCACTCGCCTTCACGGCCGACTTCCTCACGGATGGCGACATCGAGCTGGCGCTGCCTCGGTGAGGCTACTGGCGGAGGAATCGCTCGATGGCCGGGGTCGGGCGAGTCTCCAAGACCTTGGACATGACATCGAGCGCGCGACGTTGGGGGCGTCGGACACAGCGGTCTTGGCCCGCGCGGTGGAAACGCAACGCACTCTCGTGACCGAAGACAAAGACTTCGCTGAATTGGTTGTCCATCTGGGCCAGGCCAGCGAAAGCATCGTGTTGGTCCGTCTGGACAACGTGGATATCGCAGAGCGTGTCCGACTGGTTGAGGCGGCGCTCAATACCGTTGAACGCGCGAACGGACCAGTACTCATCGTTGTCGCGGTCAACAACACGCGACTTCGACCGATTCTCCGCAGCGTGTGATGGACAAACCAAACGGGGCGGCTGATCGGCCGCCCCGCTCCGTGGATCAGGCTCTGAGGATCAAGCGGCCTTCGACTTGGCGCCATAGAAGCTCTGGCCCTTGGACGCCATGTCGCGCAGAAGCTTGGGCACAGCGAACTGCGAGCCGTATTTCTGCGCCAGCGAATCGCACTCCTGCACGAACTTCGCGATGCCGACCTGGTCGATCAGGCTGATGGCGCCGCCGGTCTGCGGCGCGAAGCCCAGGCCCATGATCGAGCCGATGTCGCCGTCCTGCGGATCGGTCAACACGTTCGACTCCAGGCAGCGCGCGGTGTCGATCGCCTGCACGTAGAGCAGGCGCTTCTTGACCTCGGCGGCGACGGCGTCCTTGGCCGGTCCTTCGCCGTGGGCGAGTTCCTCACGCTCCTTGAAGTGCTCCTTCAGGCCCGGCCACAGCCGCTTCTTGCCGTCGGCGGGGTACTCGTAGAAGCCCTTGCCGTTCTTCCGCCCGAAGCGCTCGAGCTTCTTGACCATCAGCTCGAGCATGTCCTCGGTGCCGCTGCCCTCGTATTTCTGGCCGGCCGCCTCGGCGTCGCGCCGCGTCTGGTCCATGATCTTGTAGGACAGGTCGATGGCGACCTCGTCGTTCAGCGCCAGCGGGCCGACGGGCATGCCGGCCAGGCGCGCGCAGTTCTCGATCATCGCCGCCGGGATGCCTTCCTTCAGCATGCGGTGGCCTTCGCTGATGAAGGCGCCGCACACACGCGACGTGAAGAAGCCGCGGCTGTCATTGACGACGATCGGCGTCTTGCGGATCTTCTGGACGTAGTCCAGCGCCCGCGCCAGCGTCTCCTGCGAGGTCTGCTTGCCGACGATGATCTCGACCAGCGGCATCTTCTCGACCGGCGAGAAGAAGTGCAGGCCGATGAAGTTCGCTGGCCGTGCGCTCGCCTCGGCCAAGCCGGTGATCGGCAGGGTCGAGGTGTTCGACGCGAAGATCGCGGTGGGTGCCAGCACAGCCTCGGCCTGCTTGGTGGCGGCGGCCTTGACCTCGCGGTTCTCGAACACCGCCTCGATCACCAGATCGCAGCCCTTGAGATCGGCGTAGTCGGCAGTGGCCTTCACGCGGCCCAGGATCTCGGCGGCGCGTTCCTTGGTCAGGCGGCCGCGACCGGCGTCCTTCTCGACATCGGCCTGGATATGCGCCCTGCCCTTGTCGGCGGAGGCCTGGTCGCGATCGAGCAGCACGATCGACAGCCCGGCGCGCGCCGAGACATTGGCGATGCCGGCGCCCATCAGGCCGGCGCCCAGCACGCCGATCTTCGTGTACTCCTGCTTCGGCACCCCTTTGGGCCGGCGCGCCAGCTTGTTGGCCTCCTGCAGGCCGAAGAACAGCGTGCGGATCATGCTCTTGGACACGGGATCGCGCAGCAGCGAGACGAAGTAGCGGGTCTCGATCTTGAGCCCGGTATCGAAGGGCACGTTGAGGCCTTCATACACGCAGCTCAGGATCGCCTTGGGTGCCGGATAGACGCCATTGGTCTTGCCCGAGATCATGGCGTTGCCGCCGATGAACATCTCGACGCCGCCCGGCCACACCTTGCCGCCGGCGAAGTTGGGGATGCGGTAGTTCGGCTTGTCCCAGGGCTGCACCGCGCGCGCGTCCAACGTCACGCCCTTGGTGTAGGTCGGCGACACTTTCTCCGTGGAGGGCGCCATCAGCCACGCCTTGGCGCGCGCCAGCAACTCGCCCGCCGGCACGACCTCGTGGATCAGGCCCATGCCCTTGGCCTCGGCGACCGAGAGGTCCTTGCCCTCGATCAGCACCGGCGCTGCGGCCATCACGCCGATCAGGCGCGGGATGCGCTGCGTGCCGCCGCCACCCGGCAGCAGGCCGATCTTCACCTCGGGCTGGCCGATCTTGGCCTTCGGGTTGTCGGCGGCGATGCGGTAGTGGCAGGCAAGGCAGATCTCGAAGCCGCCGCCGAGCGCCGTGCCGTTGATCGCGGCGACCCACGGCTTGCCCGAAGTCTCCATGGCGCGGAACATCTTCTGCAGCTGGCTGAACTGCTCGGTCAGCGCCTTGGCGTCGGAGGTGTCGACGTTGAGGATCATCTCGAGATCGGCGCCGGCGATGAAGTCGGCCTTGCCCGAGGTCAGGATGATGCCCTTGACCGCCGGGTCCTTCACCGCCTTCTGCGCGGCGTCGGCGAAGGCGGCCATCGAGCCTTCGTTGAGCACGTTCATCGTGCGGCCCGGCATGTCCCACGTGATCGTGGCGATGCCGTCGGAATCGACTGCGTAGTTTATCATGGTCTCGTCTCCTCCCCCCCTCTCCGTGCGGGCGGGGAGAGGGTCGGGGTGAGGGGCTTCGTGTTGAACTCTTGCGGCGCGCGAGTGGCCAGAGAAGCCCCTCATCCGGCGCTGCGCGCCACCCTCTCCCCGCCGTCGCGGGGAGAAGGAAACTCACACCCGCTCGATGATCGTGGCGGTGCCCATGCCGGCGCCGATGCACAAGGTGGCGAGGCCGGTCGACAGACCGCGGCGCTCCAGCTCGTCGAGCAGGGTGCCGAGGATCATCGCGCCGGTGGCGCCTAGCGGATGGCCCATGGCGATGGCGCCGCCGTTCACATTGATCTTGTCGTGCGGGATGTTCAGCGCCTGCATGTAGCGCAGCACGACGGCGGCGAAGGCCTCGTTGAGCTCGTAGAGGTCGATGTCCTTGGTCGACATGCCGGCGCGCTTCAGCGCCTTCTCCGAGGCTGGCGCCGGGCCTGTCAGCATGATGGTCGGCTCCGAGCCGATCGAGGCGAAGGAGCGGATGCGCGCGCGCGCCTTAAGGCCCGCCTTCTCGCCGAACTCCTTGGTGCCGATCAGGATGCCGGCCGCGCCGTCGACGATGCCCGAGGAGTTGCCGGCGTGGTGGACGTGGTTGATCTTCTCGACCTCCGGGTACTTCTGCAGCGCCACAGCGTTGAAGCCCGGCATCATCTCGCCGTGCATCTTGAACGAGGGCTCGAGCGAGGCCAGCGACTGCATCGTGGTCTGCGGCCGCATGTGCTCGTCGTGGTCCAGCAGCTCGACGCCGTTCTGATCCTTCACCGGCACGATCGACTTCTTGAAGTACTTGGCATCCCAGGCCGCCTTGGCGCGCTTCTGGGATTCCACGGAGTACGCATCGACGTCGTCGCGACTGAAGCCGTACTTCGAAGCGACAAGGTCGGCCGAGATGCCCTGCGGTACGAAGTACATCGGGATCGCCACCGCCGGATCGACCGGCCAGGCGCCGCCGTCGGAGCCCATCGGCACGCGCGACATCGACTCGACGCCGCCGCCGATCACCGCCTGCGACTGGCCCGACATCACCTGCGCGGCCGCCATATTGGTGGCTTCCAGGCCCGAGGCGCAGAAGCGGTTGATCTGCACGCCGGCCACCGTCTGCTCGAAGCCGGCCATGACGGCGGCGGTCCGGGCGATGTTGGCGCCCTGCTCGCCAATCGGCATAACGCAGCCCAGCACGACGTCGTCGACCAGCGACGTGTCGAGCTTGTTGCGATCGCGCAGCGCCTGCAGCGCGGTCACGGCGAGACGCACCGGGGTGACCTCGTGCAGCGAGCCATCCCTGCGGCCCTTGCCGCGCGGCGTGCGCACGGCGTCGTAGATGTAGGCTTCGGTCATCTGCCTCTCCCAAGGTTCGTCATTCCGAGCGCAGCGAGGAATATCCCGCTACCTGAACCACGTGCCGAGGAGATCCCTCGCAGCGCTCGGGCTGACGTGTTGCTCACAAAGTGCGGCCGATCAGTTCCTTCATGATCTCGTTGGTACCGCCGTAGATCTTCTGCACCCGGCTGTCGGCATAGAGCCGCGCGATCGGGTATTCCCACATGTAGCCGTAGCCGCCGAAGAGCTGCAGGCACTGGTCGACGAACTCGCACTGCAGGTCGGTCAGCCAATACTTGCACATCGCCGCGTCGGCGACGGTCAATTCCTTGCGCAGATGGCGCGCGACGCAGTCGTCGAGATAGGTGCGCGCCACCGTGGCCTTGGTCTTCAGCTCGGCGAGCTTGAAGCGCGTGTTCTGGAAATCGATGATCGGCTTGCCGAAGGCCTTGCGCTCCTTGGTGTACTCGATCGTCGCCTTCAGCGCCGCCTCGATGGCGGCGATGGCCTGCACGCCGATCACCAGGCGCTCCTGCGGCAGCTCCTGCATGAGCTGGGCGAAGCCGGTACCCTCGGCGCCCAGGAGATTGGTGACCGGCACGCGCACGTCGTCGAAGAACAGCTCCGACGTATCCTGCGCCTTCATGCCGATCTTCTCGAGGTTGCGCCCCCTGCGGAATCCCTTGCGATCGCCCTCGACGCAGATCAGGGAGGTGCCGCGCGCGCCCTGCTTCGGGTCGGTCTTGCAGACGACGATGATCAGGTCGGCGTTCTGGCCGTTGGTGATGAAGGTCTTCGAGCCGTTGATGACGTACTCGTCGCCATCGCGCACGGCGTTCGTGCGAACCGACTGCAGGTCCGAACCCGTGCCCGGTTCCGTCATGGCGATGGCGGTGATCATCTCGCCGCTCACCATCTTGGGCAGCCAGCGCCGCTTCTGCTCCTCGGTGCCGAAGTGCCTGACATAGGGCGAGGTGATGTCGTTGTGCAGCGAGAAGCCGGGGCCGGAAGCGAAGACGCGCCACTGCTCCTCGATGGCGATCACGTTGTGCAGCCAGTCGGCGCCGGCGCCGCCGTATTCCTCGGGCACGTCCATGCACAAGAGGCCGAGCTCGCCGGCCTTGCGCCAGACCGATTTCGGGACGACGCCCTCGTCTTCCCATTGCGCATGATGCGGCTGCACTTCCGTCTCGAAGAAGCGGCGGCAGGTGTCGCGGAACATCTGGTGTTCCGGCGTATAGACGCTGGCCAACGCACTCAAAGGCGCCACTCCCTCCCCGCTGCCGTCGGCGTCACCATGGGCCGGCCCACCAGCAACGTCCAGCCGGCCACATACTTTCCCTTTACGTAAACGTCAATTCAATTCACGGAGCGGCAAGTTTGGCCCGTCCGGCGAGTTCCGCACCCGTCATGCCAGGGCGCGAGCCTTCGGCGTAGGACAGGCGCAGCAGCATGGTGTCATAGCGCTCGACCTGCGCCGGCTCCTGGAAGCGCTCGATACCGAAGTTCAGCGGCGCGATCTCGACCTTGGCGGAGAACTGCTTGAGGTAGACGGCGAAGTCGAATGGCTTGCACGGCCGCTGCCGGCTGCCCGGGCCGTTGTCGAGGTAGTGCGCGGTGTCGAGGACATACGCCCGCTCGATGGTCTTGCGCGCGCGATCGGAGAGCTGCCAGGCCTCCCAGCGGCGCGCGCCGGCGACTGGCGGGTTCTTCCAGGTCTCGGCGATGTTGTCGCCCTTTGACAGCGCGCGGAACGCCTAGTCGGCGCCGCGCTCGCGCGCGAACTCGAACAGCATGCGCGCCTTGGCCGGATCGTCGACGCGGGTGAATTTCAGATTGGTCTCGCGCTGAAGCCTCGCCGCGACGGTATTGAAGTGGGCCTGGGTGCGCGTGCGGCAGGCGCGATCGAAGCCATCACCATACGCGATCGCCACCGGCACCTCGGTCGACTCCCAGCGGAACAGCGCTGGGATCGGACCGACGAACTGGTCAGCGTCCTCGCCCTTGAGGTTGAGCGCCCGCATGTCATCGCGTACCGCCTGGGTGTCGGTGGCGTTCATCGGCTGAATCGCCTGCGGCGTGCTGGCGCAGGCGCCAAGCACGCCGAACGCAACGACGACAGCGCAGCGGCGCAAGAGCTTGCGTATCACGTCTCTCCCCCTGCGCCATTCCTCTAACTTCCCCCGGAGGGGGGAAAGGTGGCGCGCGTAGCGCGACGGATGGGGATGTCGAACACAGACTCCTGAGTCCGTCTTCGACATCCCCAATCCGCCTTTCGGGCACCTTCCCCCTCCGGGGGAAGGTTAAGTTGAAGACCTCAAGTCGAGGTCAGGCGGCGCAGGATCTCGTCGAACGCGTTGTCGGCGATCTGCCGGATCTCGTCGTCGGTGCGGTCCTGGATCGGATGCGGCACCCAGACGAGGCTGGGTTCGTAGCCGAGCGTGGCGCTTTGCGCGGCGGCGGCTTCGACGAAGGCGGTCGTGGCGACGCCCATCGACGGAATACCGCGGCTCTCGAGGTCAGCAATGTCGTGCAGACTGCACGTTGTGCAAGACCCTCAATCGGCCAGGCCTTCGACGACGACCTGCACCTCCCCAGCGATCTTCTGCTTCAGATCGATCGGCGCGAGGCGGCTGGGCGTCGCCTTGGCGTAGCGCTTCACCGCGATGCCGCGTTCGCTCAGCCGCTGATCGAGGCGATCGAGGAAGATGTTGCCACGCGCCTTGGCGATGTCGAGCAGCCCGACGGTCACGCCGTCGAGCGAGGATGGTCTGGGCGGCTTCTGCCGGCCCACGACCTTGAGCTCGCCCGTCGGGTCGAGCAGGGTTCTGTTGTCCATGGTCAGCCTCGCACCTCCTTGGTGACGGGTTGGGAATTGATCTCGGCGGCGGCGCCCCAGCCCACCAGCAGGCCGGAGAACAGGCCCGCCGTGCCGCCGGAATGCACGATCTGCAAACCGTCGGGCCGGAACTTGCGCAGGGTCTTGCCGGCGAGCTTGTCCGGCACGCCGACAGCGCAGCCATCGACATCGCGGATGATCTTGTCGGCCTCGACGACGCAGAGCTTGTGTAGCTCTTCCTTCAGCCGCGCCTTGCTCCAGCCGGCGTTGCGGAAGACGCGATGATGCTCGGGTGAGCAGACGATGAAGACGTCGGGGCCGGGGAAGGTCTTGGGATGGAACACCGCGTTGAGCACCATGGCGAAGCTCTTGGCCAAGGACTCCGGCGTGCGCGAGTTCTGATCGACGATGCCCTGCACGCCGTAGCCGGCGAAGACCGTCACCGCCGACTTGCCGCGCGCGATCCCGCGCTCGACCGAGAGCGGATCCCAGGACATGCCCTCCTCGTCCTCGGGGAAGCAGAAGCCCAGCTTGCCGGGATTGCCCAAGGTCGCGCGGTCGACGCCGCCGGGCTTGCCACCGCCGATATTGCGGATGGTGAGCTGCAGCGCGCGGCCGATGGTGTTGTTGGCGCGATTGCCCTGGCCGAGCACGTTGACGCCGGAATTCATGCCGAGCTGCCGCCGCACGGGGCCGTTCACGATCACGATCGGGCCGATATACATCGTCGTGGCGATCACGCCGTGCAGGCAGAAGCGATCGTCGAGCGCGGCTTCGACGGCGGCCAACAGCACCGGCATGTACTCGGGCTTGCATCCCGCCATCACGGCGTTGATTGCCACCTTCTCGACCGTGCAGGCCGGATAGTCCGGCGGCATCATGCCGAGCACTTCCTTCGGATCGCGCGTCGTGCCGCGCAGCATGCGCAGCACACGCACCGGCGTCGGCGTCACCACCGGCAGGCCGTCGCTCCAATCGCGCTCGAAACAGGCCTCGACATCGTCCTCGTAGCCGCCGATCTCGACCGGCCGCGAGGCGAAGCTGACGCCGCCGAAGCGCAGCTCCAGCTCGTCGACCATGCCGGGGTCGACGGTCTTCGAGCCGCAACCCGGCCGCTCCGCCGGCAGGCCCTCGCCCAGGCCGCGCACGCCGGTCAGCGTCTCCCACTCGCCGCGATGCCAGCCGAAGGCGCGCGCCGATTCGCGGCCGCCTTTGATGCGGATCACCGTCGGTACGGTTTCGATGTTGAGATGCCAGGACTTTTCGAGATCGGTGTCGTCGACCACGCCCGACAGGCCGGGCGGAAAGCTCGGATCGTCCTGCGTCAGCACCGTCAGCCGCTCGTTTCCACCGGCGAGCTGACGCAGCACCGGCGTGATCAACTCGCAGGTCGGGCAATCGCGCTTCACAACGACAGCCAATCCGTCGGGCAGGCTCACCATTCAGGCATTCCTCGATCTACTCGCAGTGAGGCTATCGTCAGCCGGGACGGCCGTCCATCGTCCTGCGCGCGGCCGGCCAGGCGATCACCGCCAGGCCGGCGACGATCAGTGCCATGCCCGACAGACGCAGCGGGCCGAAACGTTCGTCGAAGGCGATGTACGACACGATGGCGCTGATCACCGGCACCAGGAGGGCAAAGGGAGTCACCGCACTGGCGGGGTAGAGGCGCAGCAGCGAGCCCCAGATCAGGTAGGCCACCAGGGTCGCCATGACGGCGAGGTAGGCGATCGCGAGCCAGCTTGCCCAGCTGGCGTTGGCGAGCGACGTGACAATAGCGGCGTAGCCTTCGAACCACAGCGACAGCGCCAGCGAGGGCAGCGGCGCGAGCAGGCTGAGCCAGGCGACCATGTTGAGGTCGACGCGGCCCAGGCGCTTCGACAGGATGTTGCCAGCCGCCCAGCTGGTCGCCGACATCAACGCCAGGCCGAAGCCGATCACCGTGACCGCGCCGATGCCGGCGCCGCCCACCGAGGCGCCGACCAGCGCCAGGCCCAGCACGGCGATGCCTACGCCGGCGGCCTGCTTGCGCGTGGGCCGCTCGCCGATCAGCAGCGCGAAGACAATGGTGAGCGGCGCCTGGGTATGGACGATCACCGCGGCGAGGCCGGGCGGCACGCTCTCGGCCATGGCCGAGAACAGGAGCACGAACTGGCCGACATACCAGGTGAAGGCCACCGCCAGCATCAGCGGCCAAGAAGCGTTGGCCGGCCGCGCCAGCCACAGCACCGGGATCGCCGCGACGACGAAGCGCAGCGCCGTCATCAGCAGTGGCGGAAACGAGTCCAGCCCGATGCGGATGGCGGCGAAATTGAAGCCCCAGATGACCGCGACCAGGATCGCGCCGGCGATGTGGCGCGGGGGCACGGCGCGCCCTACTCCTCCGTCGTGGCGCTCAGGCCCAGCAGCGCGCGGCGGCGCAGCCACTGGCTCGGCCGATAGCGATCGTCGCCGGTGATCGCCTGGAGGCGCTCCAGCACGCGATGCGTTTCCTTCGCACCCATCACGTCGGCCATCGCCAGCGGGCCCTGCGGGTAGTTGAGACCCAGGGTCATCGCCGTGTCGACATCGGCGGCCGAGGCGATGCCGATCTGCGCCATCTCGCAGCCGAGGTTGGCGATCATCGCGCGCATGCGCTGCAGCACGAAGCCCGGGCTGTCCTTGATCGCGGTGGCCTTGGCGCCGGCAGCCGCCAGGGTCGCCGCCACCGCGTTGCGTGCGGCGACGTCACCGCCGGGCGCCATCATGATCGTGGCGCGCTTGCTGAAGGCGCCGGTGGGATCGATCGCCACGGTGCGCTTGGGATCGAGGCCACCCGCGACGCAGACGGTCGTGCAGTCGTCGCCCAAAGGCGTGACGATGATCGGCGCCTCACCATCGTCGTGCGAGGAGACGTCGGCGCCGCCGGCGCGCAGCAGGTCGAGCACCGTCTCGTCGGCCTCGGCGTCGGCCACGAGGTACTCGGCGACCTTGGCCTCGCTGACGACATCGGCGCCGGGATCGACCTTGTTGCCGTCCTTGTAGTCATACCAGCCGCCGCCGGTCTTGCGGCCGAATCGGCCGGCGTGGAACAGGCCCTCATGATAGGGGCTGGGCGTCATGCGGCGATCGTGGAAGAAGCCCTCGTAGATGATCTTGCGCGCCGGGAAGTTCACGTCGATGCCGGTGAGGTCCATCAGCTCGAACGGGCCCATACGGAAGCCGCCGGCGTCGCGCATGATGGCGTCGATCTGCGAGGGTGTGGCGCGGCCTTCCTGGAAGATACGCAGGCCCTCGGTGCCGATCGCCGTGCCGCCGAGGTTCACGAGGAAGCCCGGCGTGTCGCCGACAACGACGGGCACGCGGGTCTGCCGCTTTCCCAGCGCCACCATCGCCTCGACCACCCAGGGCGCGGTGTCGGCCGAGCGGATCACCTCGACCAGCTTCATCAACGGCACCGGATTGAAGTAGTGCATCCCGCAAACGCGGTCGCGCTTCTTCAGGTTTCGCGCGATCGAGGCGATACGGATTGACGAGGTATTCGACGCCAGCACCGCGCCCTCGCCGACCACCGCCTCCAGCTCGCCGAACAGCTTCTGTTTGACCTCGAGATTCTCGAACACCGCCTCGATCACGACATGGCACGGCGCCAGCGCCTGCAGACCCTCGGCGATTTCGAGGCTGCGCTCGGCCTTCTCGCAATCCTCCTGGCTCAACCGCTGCTTGGCGACCATGCCCTTGAGCTGCTCAACGATGGCGGCGCGCGCCTTGGCGGCGCCGCCTTCGGCCGCGTCGTACATCAGCGTGCGGATGCCGCCCTGGGCGCTGACCTGGGCGATACCGCGGCCCATCGCACCGGTACCCACGACGCCGACCACGAGGTCGGGGCGCGAAACGTCGAGGCTCATGGCGGGGGCTCCTGCGGTGGGATGCGCGATCACTGTCATCCCGAGCGCCGCGAGGGATCCAGGGTCATCCAGGATCCCTCGCTACGCTCGGGACAGGGGTGCTTTAACGAACCCCCGTCGACCAAACAAGTCAGCCGAACAAGCCGCGCATGTAGGGCGAAAGGAACACACCGTCAGGATCGAGCGAACGGCGCGTGGCCTGGAAGGCGTTGAAGCCGGGATAGAGATTGGCGAGGTCGAGCGCGCGCAGCGAATGCCATTTGCCCCAATGCGGCCGGCCGCCGTGGTTGACGAAGATCGCCTGGGCGTCGGTGAAGTACGGCAGCCAGTCGCGATCGACGAACTCGTGGATCGAGATCGTCACGCTGGGCCGCCCATAATTGGGGCTGAGCAGCAGATTGTCCTCGGCCACGGTGCGGTACTCCACGGCCATGCGCGCATCGGTGTGCTTGGTCGTCATCAGTGCGTGGATCTCGCGGAAGCAGTCCGGCCCGTTCTCGGCCGGCACCGACCACTCGCTCTCGACATGCTTGACCTGGCGCACCGAGGGGAAGACCCGATAGCTGTGGTCGATGCGCTGGCCATCGAGATGCGTCATCGGATCGAGCGGCAGGTTGGTGGGGTGCAGCGCCTTGCAGTCGCACAGGCCGGTGTCGGGCCGCCAGAAGAACTCGAAATGCCGGGTCGCGGCGATCAGCACGTCGAGCCGGTCCATGGTCTGCTCGAGCGGCGCCGACCACAGCCGTTCATGCAGCCGATAGGCCGGCACGAGCTGCAAGGTGACGCGCAGGATCACGCCCGCGCTGCCCATGGCGACCGAGCCGGCGCGCAGCAGCGCCGGCGTATTCTCGTCGATGTCGATCAGATCGCCGCGGCCATCGATCAGCCGCAAGCCGCGCACCATGGTCGACAGGCTGCCGAGCGACGGGCCCGTGCCGTGCGTGCCGGTCGAGATCGCGCCGGCCAGCGCCTGCACGTCGATGTCGCCCTGGTTGGCCAACGCCAGGCCACGGGCCAGCAGCGGCTCGCCCAACGCGGCGATGCGCGTGCCGGCGCCGATCGTGGCGCGACCGCGCTCGACATCGACCGAGCGCACACCCGACAAACGGTCGAGCGATATCAAGACACCGTCATGCGCGCAGAGTGGCGCGTGCGAGTGACCCGCGCCGGTGGCGCGGATCGTCAGCCCCTCGCGAATCGCCGCGCGCACCGTGGCGATCGCATCCGCTTCGTCGCGCGGCACGGCGATAGCCTGGGGCGCGCACTCGACATTGCCCGCCCAGTTGGTCCAACGATTGGCCACGTCCTACTGCGGAATGAAGGCCGTCACCTCGATCTCGACCTTGGCGCGGCGGTCGACCAGACCGGAGACGTAGAGCAAGGTCGAGGTCGGGAAGTTGCGCCCCAAGGTCTCCTTCCACGCCGCGCCGATGCCGGCGCCGGCGGCTTCGTACTCGTCCTGCCTGGTGATGTACCAGTTCAGCCGCACGATGTGCTCGGGGCCGCCGCCGGCCTCGCGCACCAGCTTCACGACGCGCTTCAGCGCCGAGGCGACCTGGGCGGCGAAATCGTCGTCGTAGTCGCCCTGCTCGTTGGTGCCGGTCTGCCCGGCCAGCACGACCCAGCGGCCCGGCTTGTCGAGCACCAGCCCATGCGAAAAGCCGCGCGGCCGCGCCCAATCGGCTGGCTGTAGTACCTGCATGACGCCCTCTCCTTGGTTGTCGGGCGTTATCGTGCCCTACGTTGAGCGCACCTGTCATCCCGAGCACAGCGAGGAATCCAGAGAGGTCCTGGATCCCTCGCTGTGCTCGGGATGACAGAGTTCAGTCCTGCACCACGGGCGTATCGACCGCCTGGCCGGGCTTGGGGCAGCCGGCGCTGTTGTCGATGCCGGCGTCGCCGCCGCGCGGCGCGGGCGATGGCGCGCCCTCGGGCAGCACGTAGGGCGGCGCCGCCGTGAGCGTCCAGGTGACCAGACGCTTGAGCACCGAGCCCAGCGCCTCGTCGAAGGCCTTCACCACTTCGGGGACCTTGTCGGCACGGGCCCGCCAGCAGCGTTCGAAGGCGGCGGCGCCGACGATCTGGCGGTCGGGCATGCGTACCAGCCGGCTGACGAGGCGGACACGCACGATCGGTGCGCCGCCGTGGAAATACTCGGCCTGGAACTCGCGCAGCTCGGTCTGCAGGATGTAGTTCGCCCGCACCGCGACGGGATCGCGGCCGACGCCGAAGATACGCTTGGAGTTCTCGAAGGATTCAATGGCGCGGGTCTGCACCATCAGCGGCGCGCGATCGATCCAGGCGCTTTGCGCATAGTAATCCGACGATGTCGGCGTCATCTGCAGCGCGATGCGGCCGCTGTTGAGGTTGGCCGCCGCCGAGGGTGTCTCGACGATCAGCTGCCAGCGCACCGTCGGCAGGCCGCTGTCGAACGTGCTCTTGGGCGTGACGGTGAACAGGTTGACCGGCGCGTCGGCCTTGTCGATCAGGCTGCAGGCGCCGAGCAGGGCGACGAGCGCCGCGGTGGCGCCGAGCCGTCGCGCGACCCTGGAATCCGGATCGCTCATTTCGGCTGGTATCCCTGCTTGCTGCCGAACAGGTAGTTGGCGGGATCGCGCTCCAGGCGCGTGGAGATGGCGCTGAGGTTCGACGACAGGTTCTTGAGCTCGCGCAAGGTGGCGTTGAGCTCGGCCAGGCCCTGCTCGGTGAACTGCCGCACAGGTCCGCGGTTGTCGGCGACCATCTTGTTGAGCGAGGCCGTGGTGGCGTTGATGCCGTCGACCGCCTCGCGCAGGCTGCCCAGCGTGCGGCGCACCTCGCTCGGCGCCTTGCCCGCCAGCGCCTTGCGCGTCGCCTCGTCCTGCGGGCCGATCTCCAGCGCGATCAGGTTGATAGTGTCGGCCGCCTGGGTGAATTTCTCCATGCTGCCGCGCATCTCGGCGATCGCCTTGGGGAGCTCGGCCAGCGCCTTGTCGATATTGCCCTCGTTGCGGGCCACCGCGGCGGTGAGCGTGGAGAGATTCTTCAGACTCTCGTTGAATGACGCGATCGCGTCGGCCGAAACCGCCAGGTTGAGGCGATCGATCAGCGCGCCGGCCTTCTGCATCAGCTCCTGCAGGCTCTGCGTCGCGCTCGACAGCGTCGATGGCATTTGCGTGATTTCGGGGAACGGTTCCTCGTCGAGCTGGCGCTTGGGCAGCGCGGTATCGGCGCTCACGCGCCCCATGGCTGTGATGATCTGGATATAGGCAGCGCCGGTGATCAGCGGGCGCTCGAACACCGCGCGCGAGGCGTCGTGGATGTCGACGCCTCGCTCGATGCCGACGACCACGGCGATGCGCTCGACCATGCGCCGGCCGCCCTTGTCGGGACTCATCGCCCGCTCGGCGTCGCTGAGATCCACCGGCAACCGCACCAGGCTGATCGCCTGCACGCGGCCCACGCGAAGGCCGCGGTAATAGACCGGCGAATCGCGCGTCAGGCCTTGGACGTCCTCGTCGAACAGGATGCGGTAATAGGCGAGCTTCTCGTCGCCGCCGGAGCGCAGCTTCCAGGTGACGAAACCGACCACCGCCAGGACGAAGACCAGGACCGTGGCGCCGATCGCGACATAGGGCGAGCGATGTTCCATTAGGTTCCCCTGCGCCGCCCGCTGTCGCCGCCGATCCCGGCGGCGCGCGCCCGCGGCCCGTGGAAATAGCCCCGCACCCAGGGATGGTCGTAAGCCAACAACTCCTCCATCGTACCGGCCACGACGCGCTTGTCGAGCAGGACAGCGACCCGATCACAGATCGCGTTCAGCGTGTCGAGGTCGTGGGTGACCATCAGCACCGTCAGGCCCAGGCTGCGCTGAAGCTGGCGGATCAAATCGTCGAAAGCCGAGGCGCCGATCGGGTCGAGACCGGCCGTCGGCTCGTCGAGAAACAGCAGTTCGGGGTCGAGCGCCAGAGCGCGCGCCAGGCCAACCCGCTTTTTCATGCCGCCGGACAGTTCGGACGGCTTCTTGCCAGCGGTGTCCGGCGGCAACCCGACCATGGCGATCTTCAAGGCCGCCAACTCCTCGAGTTTCGACTCGCGCAGACGCGCGCGCTCGCGCAACGGCAACTCGATATTCTCGGCTGTCGTCAGGGACGAGAACAGCGCCCCTTCCTGGAACAACACGCCCCAGCGGGTCTGGAGGTTGGCGAGCCTGGCCTCGCTGGCCGACGCGGTCGCCTGGCCGAGAATCTCGATGCTGCCCTCCTTGGCCTTGTGCAGGCCGATGATCGTGCGCAGCAGCACCGATTTGCCGGTGCCGGAGCCGCCGACCAGGCCGACAATCTCGCCGCGAAAGACGTCGAAGTCGAGATTGCGGTGGATGTTGGTGGTGCCGAACTTGTTGCGAATGCCGCGCAGGCTGATGACCCGGTCGCGGCCATCGCGACGATCCGTGATCTGCCCGCCCTCGGCCAGAGGTGGCCGGGCCGCGGGCTCTCCAGATGCCTGGGCAGCCGTGCTCACAGGCCCACCGAGAGGAAGAAGATCGAGAACAGCGCGTCGAGCACAATGACGAAGAAGATCGCCTCGACCACCGCCGTCGTCGTCTGCCGGCCGACGCTCTCGGCGTCGCTCTTGACCTGCAGGCCCTCGTAGCAGCCGATGGCGGCGATGACGAAGCCGAAGACCGGCGCCTTGATCATGCCGACCCAGAAATGATTGATGCCCACGGTGTCGCGCAGACGCGCGAAGTACTGGCTGACCGTGAAGTCGAGGTAGATCTCGCAGGCGAAGGCGCCGCCGAGCAGGCCCATAGCGTTGCCCCAGAACACCAGAAGCGGCATCGAGAGCGTCAGCGCGGCGATGCGCGGCACGACCAGCCATTCCACCGGCGACAGGCCCATCGCCTGCATGGCGTCGAGCTCCTGGTTGACCCGCATGGTGCCGATCTGCGCCGCGAAGGCGCTGCCCGAACGGCCGGCGACGATGATCGCGGTCAAAAGCACGCCGAGCTCGCGCAGGATGCTGATGCCCACGGCCTCGACGGTGAAAGTCTCGGCGCCGAACTGCTTGAGCTGCTCGACGCCCTGATAGGCGACGACGACGCCGATCAGGAAGCACAGCACGGCGACGATCGCCAAGGCGCGGATCCAGACCTCGCGCATCTGCACGATGGTCGCGTTCACACGCATCCGCCCGGGCCGCAACAGGCCCTTGGCGATGATGACCAGCACCTCGCCGAAATACTCCAGCAGCCGGGCCGACCGATCGAGGAAGCGCGTGAAGCTCTCGCCGACATCGTTCAAGATGGCGATCAGCAAGGGCACAGGCGGCGGCGCCGCAGCCGCCTGGCGGGCATTCTTCTCGACCAGCTCGATCAGGCCGCTCCGGGCTTCGTCCGCGCCCTCGATCGGGCAACCGCCGGCCGCCCGGCGCAGGTGGAGCAACTCGGTCACCCCGGCGGTGTCCAACGCGGTCACCGCCTTGATGTCGATGGCACGGGCTGCGGCGGGCGGGTTGGCAGCGCCCGGCTCCAGCCCACGCAGGGCCATGACGATCCACGGCCCACCGGCTTCGACGACGCGGCCGCCGTCGCGCTCGACCACCCGCCACCACGGCGCAGACTCGTCGCCCTCGGCGATGTCGCGCGTACGAGAGATGTCGGCCATGCGTGTCAACGCTCGACGGGACGGGTGGGACGGGGCACGATGAAGAAATACTGAACAGCAGCGGGACGTGGATACTCAAGATGGGGCGCTGGAAGAAGCTAGACAAGCTGCCATTGGCGGAAGGCATCGACGAAGACGATTATCTCAAGCGTCTTGTACGGGCGCAGATGCAGCTGTTGCGGGTCCAGCAATGGCTGTCACGCACCGGCCGCCGGGCGATTGTCGCCATCGAGGGCTGGGACGCGGCCGGCAAGGGCGGCCTGATCCAGCGCCTGACAGAGAAGCTCGACCCCCGGCCGGTCCAGGTCTGGCGCATCGCGGCACCGCGGCCCGACGAGCAGGGCAAGCACTATCTCTACCGCTTCTGGGAGAAATTGCCGGCGCCGGGCACGGTCGCGATCTTCGATCGCACCTGGTACGGCCGCGTGCTGGTCGAGCGGGTCGAGGGCTACGCCGACAAGGGCGACTGGCAGCGCGCCTACGGCGAAATCAACGCCTTCGAAAAGATGCTGACCGACGACGGCGTGCGGCTGATCAAGATCCTGCTCAACCTCAGCGCCGAGGAGCAGCGCAAACGCATCATCCGCCGCCTGGAGACGCCAGAGAAGCGTTTCAAGGTCACGCTCGACGACTTCCGCAACATCGGCAAGCGCGACGACTACGTCGAGGCGTTCGACGATATGCTGGAGCGCACCGACACGGACGCCGCGCCCTGGCACGTGATCTCCACAGACAGCAAGAAGCGCGGCCGGGTCGATGGGGTCGAGCTCGTTGCCGACCTGCTGGGCAAGGGTGCCGACCTCGAGCCGCCGCCGGTCGATCCCGAGGTCGCCGAGGCGGCGCGCAAGGTCATTGGCTGGAATCCCGACAAGGCCAGCCCGCTCACCTCGCGACCCGAGAAGAAATGACGCGCCGAGTTTTCCCTTCTCCCCGCGTTGGGGCCGTCCGTGGCCCCCGTTGCGGGGAGAAGGAATCATGATCCACCGCGTCTTCCCCGGATGGTGGGTGGTTGCCGGCACGTTCGTCGTGCTCGGCGTCGGCTTCGGCATCGCCTACAGCTTCTCGAGCTTTTTCCTGCCACTACAAGAGAAGTTCGCGGCCAGGCGCGGCGAGATATCTCTCGTCTTCTCGATCGCCGGCGCGCTGTATTTCTCGCTCGGCCTGGTCGCCGGCGCGATCGCCGATCGTTTCGGCCCGCGGCTGGTGGTCGGTGGTGGCATGGCGCTGGTGGCGCTGGGGACCTTCGCCGCCAGCCAGGCGGACACGCTGTGGCAGGTCTTCGCCGGCTACGGCCTGGGGGTCGGGGTCGGCATGGGCGCGGCTTACGTGCCCGCCGTCGCCGCCTTGCAGCGGTGGTTCAACCGCAAGCGCGGGCTGGCCACCGGTATCGCCGTTTCCGGCATCGGTATCGGCACGTTGGCCGGTCCACCGCTTGCGAAGCTGCTGATCGACAGCGTCGGCTGGCGCGGCGCCTGGATCGGCCTGGCGTCGATCGCGCTCGCCGCGGCGCTGTTCTCGATCGTCACCATCCGGCGCTCGCCCGAGACCTACGGCCTGCGCCCGGACGGCGACGCCGCGCCGCCGGCGAGCGCCGGTCCGACCCCACCAGCTTCCGGCGACAGCCTGCGCGAGGCGATGCGCCTGCCTGTGTTCTGGCTGCTGTTCGCGGCTTGCGCCACCTATTCCTTCGGCCTGTTCACGCCCTTCGTGCACCTCGTGCCCTACGCGCGCGACGTGGGTCATGGCGAGGCGTTCGGAGTCAGCCTGATCATGCTGCTGGGCGTCGGCAGCACGCTGGGCCGTTTCGTCTTTGCCGGCATCGCCGATCGCATTGGCCGGCGCCGCATGTACGCGCTCAGCATCCTGGGCTCGTGCCCGGCGCTGCTGTTGTGGGCCTCGACCAGCCACTGGCTGGCGCTGGTGATCTTCGCCACCTTGTTCGGCGCGCTCTACGGCGGTTTCGTCGCCATGGCGCCGTCCGTGATGGCGGACTACTTCGGCACCAAGGCGGTGGGCTCGATTCTCGGGGCACAATACGCCAGCGTCGCCGTCGGCATCCTCGTGGGCCCACCCGCTGCGGGCTGGATCTTCGACGCCACGCAGTCCTATACGGTGGCGATCGTCGCCAGCGCGGGCCTCGCGCTGGCGGCCGGGCTCACCGTGCTGTTCTGCCCCGAGCCGTCCGCACACCGCGCGCGGCGCCTGGGTATGGAGTTTTCGCGATGAAGATGTCCGCGATCCCCTTCGGCACCACCGACTGGAGCGCCGTCGAGCCGACCGAGCACGCCGGCGAGACCGGCAAGGCGATCTGGCGCACCCGCCAGTTCGGCGACATCCGCGTGCGCCTAGTCGACTACACGCCGGGCTACCTCGCCGACCATTGGTGCGAGAAAGGCCACATCCTGATGTGCCTGGATGGAGAGCTCGACACCGAGCTCAAGGACGGCCGCCGTTTCGTGCTCAAGCCGGGCATGAGCTACCAGGTCGCCGACAACGCAGAGCCGCACCGCTCGCGCACGGCTGTCGGCGCGCGACTGTTCATCGTCGACTAGGAACCTGTCATCCCGAGCGGGCGAATCATGCCGACCAGCGGCAGGTGATCCGAAGCCCAGCGCGCACCGTCGGTCGAGAAGGCCTCGAGGCTTTCCAGGTTGTCGAACGGGATCGACCACAGCCGGTCCAGCGCCATCAGCGGCCGTGGCGCCGGAAAGGTGCGCACGCGCTTGAGCCCGATCGGCGCGCCGATCTTCATCAGGCGGCGGCGCTCGGGGCCGAGGACGTTGAGGTCGCCCATCACCACGGTCAAGGCCTCGGGCTCATGCTCGAGCGCGTCGCGCAACCGCTCGATCTGGCGGCCGCGCTCAGCGGGGCGCAGACCGAGATGGGCGGCGAGAACGCGCAGCCGCTGCCCGCGCACCTCGACGACGGCGTCGATGGCGCAGCGCTCCTCGTAAGGCGGGATGGTGAGGTCGACGACGCGCGTCTTCAGGATCCCGCCACGCACATAGAGGCCGTTGCCGAATCCGAAGCGCCGCGCGCGAAAGGTCCGGCCGAAGACCGGCGCCATCTTCAGCCGCCGGTGGAACAGCTCGAACTGGTCGAGGTCGGGCGAATAGGCGCGCACTTCCTGAAGCGCGAGGACATCGGGATCGATCGCGCCGATGACCCGCAGCACGCGGTCGGGATCGCTGCGTCGATCCATGCCGATGCAGGAGTGGATGTTGTAGGTGACGGCGCGGATCAGGCCCGGCTCGGCCGGCGCATCGCCGGCGGCCGAGCGCGCCTGGTCGTCGCCGACTAGAGTACGGGCGCCAGCAAACGACATGCCTGCACCGCGACACGGAAGGGGAAGGAGCGGGCCCGCACGACATCCTCCGTCACGACTCGGGCGCCGGCGAAATCGCGCTCAAGCATCGTCGCCACCTCCCTCGCGAACCCCTCGTCGAGAAACGCCAGCGTGATCTCGAAGTTGATGCGAAAGGAACGATTGTCGAAGTTCGCGGTTCCCACGGTACACAATCCATCGTCGATCAGCGCCACCTTTTGGTGGAGGACGCCGCGCTCGTAGAGCAGAATCTTGACTCCGGCGTGGACGAGCTCGGGCACAAAGGACAGGCTGGCGAGCCACGCCGTATAGTGGTCTGGCCGGCCCGGCAATAGCACGCGTACGTCGGCGCCGCGCTGCGCCGCCAGGATCAGCGCCGACAGCGCCGCCGAATCAGGCACGAAGTACGGATTGGCGATCCACACCCGCTTGCGGGCCAGCGAAATCATCTGCACGAAGGCCAAGCCGCACGTCGCAAGCTCGTCGGCCGGTCCTGTCGGCATGGCCAGCACGAGGCGATCCTCGACCTCCTTGGTCGGGACCTCCCAGTTCAACTCGAGCGTATCGCCGGTCGCCCAGTACCAATCCTCGACGAAGCTCAACTGGCAGCACAGCGCACTAGGGCCGCGCACATGCGCGTGCGTGTCGCGCCACGGCGACAGAACGGGATCGCGATGGACGTACTCGTCGCCGATGTTCAGCCCGCCAACCCAAGCGGACTCGCCATCGACAACGACGATCTTGCGGTGGTTGCGGTAGTTGATCCTGCTGTGCCGCACGAACCAGCTCTTGCGACCGTTGAACGAGCTGACCGACACGCCGCCGGCGACCAGGGACTCGACATACGCGCTCGACAAATTCTCGCTGCCGATGTCGTCGTAGAGCACATGGACCTTCACGCCCGCCGCCGCGCGATCGATCAGCACGCGCCTGAAGGCCTGCCCGAGACGGTCGTCGCGAACCACATAGAACTGCACCAGCACGTACTTCGTCGCCTGCCGTACGCCCTGCAGCATATCGGCGAAGGCCTCGGGGCCGTCGATCAGCAGCTTGGCGCTGTTGCCGCGCGTGAAGGGGAAGCCAGCGAGCCGCTCGAGCGCCACAAGGGGCTCGCGCTCGGCGCC
The DNA here is from genome assembly GCA_016869975.1 of Alphaproteobacteria bacterium. GTDB lineage: Bacteria > Pseudomonadota > Alphaproteobacteria > Reyranellales > Reyranellaceae > JAFAZJ01. Next base: position 51,305 of record VGCZ01000009.1, on the reverse strand, counting down.
GTCGAGCTTGGCGCCCGCCCGCTCGATCGCCTCGGCGCCATGCCGTGTCAGCCTCCCGAGCTCCTCGTTGCGGGCGCGCCGGGCGACGACGTAGCCGCGGAACTTGCCGTGGCCGAACAGCGCGTAGACCGGCAGCGCGAGATACGGCACCAGGACCAACGACAGGATCCACGCCACGGTGCCCGGCGGCGAGCGCCCCAGCATCAGCGCGCGCAACGCGCAGGCGATGCCCGCGACATGGAACGCGATGACGATGGCCAGGAGCAAAGCGGTCCCTCCGATGGCGAGCGGGCCCGAACAAGGCGTCAGCCTTCCGGCGGACGCGCGCCTTTCTCCGGCACCAGGGTCTTGACCTCGGCCGTGGCCCCGCGATTGCCGCCGATATTCGCGGCCAGCCACGGCGCGAGTTCGCGCATGGTATCAGCAAACTTCCACGGCGGATTGATCACGATCATGCCGGAGCCGACCAGCATGCGCGGCATGGGGTTCATGCGCATCATCTGGACGTGCACGGCGATGGTCTCAGGCGGGTCGAGCGCGATCACCGCCTCGTGCAGCGCCTGAACGAATTTCATGTCCTTGATCGGGTACCACAGCGCGTAGACGCCGGTCGCGAAGCGGCGCAGACCGTGGTCGATCGCCGCCACCGCGTTCTCGGTCTCGTCGCGCGACTCGTAGGGCGGATCGATCAGGACCAGCGCCCGTCGCTCGGGCGGCGGCAGCATGGATTTCAGCAGCCCGTAGCCATCCTCCTCGCGTACGTCGATGCCCTTGTCGCCGGCGAACTCGCGCTTGAGAAAGATCGCCTCGCGCGGATTGAGCTCGGCCACCACCAGCCGGTCGTCTGGCCGCAGCAGGGCGCGCGCGATGCGCGGCGAGCCGGGATAATGACGGACGCCCTCGGCCGGCTTGATGTTGAAGTTTCCGAACTTCTTGTCGTAGGCGCGCACGACGCGGATATAGTCGACCAGCGCCGGCGGCGGCTGTCGCATGGGCAGCAGGCGGCCGATGCCCATCTTCCATTCCATCGTCACCGAGCCCTGGTCGCCGAGATCGTAGCCGCCGCGGCCGCCATGGGTGTCGATGATCAGATATGGCTTGTCCTTGGCCGACAGCGCCGCCATGAGGTTCGCCAGCGTCGCGTGCTTGAGCACATCGGAGAAACCGCCGGCATGAAATCCGTGCTGGTAGTTCATGGACGCGGCTATACCACGGCGGCCCGGTTCATGCTTGGATCTCGCGCCATCGTTCGGGAGATCATTCGATGTCCGCGCCCATCGTCCTGAAGTCGTCGCCGCAGACCATCCACTGGGGCTATTTCGACAGCAAGCTCGAGCCCAAGGCGCGCGTAAAGTCGGGCGAGATGGTGACGATCGAATGCGTCTCGGGAGCCAAGGAGATCCTGCCCGATCCCCCTTTCTCGGTGCTGCCCGAGCATCGCGAGATCCACGAGAAGTGCACGCCGCATATCGGCCGCCACATCCTCACTGGCCCGGTCTACGTCGAGGGCGCCGAGCCGGGCGACGCGCTGCAGGTCGATATCGTCGACATCCAGTTCCGCGTCGACTGGGGCTGGAACGTCCAGCGGCCGCTGATGGGCACCCTGCCGGAGGACTTCCCGACCTATCGCCTTACCCACATCCCCATCGAGCGCAACCGCAACGTCTGCCGGATGCCCTGGGGCACCGAGATCGAGCTCAAGCCGTTCTTCGGCATCATGGGCGTGGCGCCGCCACCCGCCTGGGGCCAGTGCAGCTCGGTCGAACCGCGCGCCTTCGGCGGCAATATCGACAACAAGGAGCTGGGCGTCGGCACCACCATCTATCTGCCGGTCTTCGCCCCGGGCGCGCTGTTCTCCACCGGCGACGGCCATGGCGTGCAGGGCGACGGCGAGGTCAATCTGACGGCGCTGGAGACCTGCCTCACCGGTACCTTCCGCTTCACCGTGCGCAAGGACATGAAGCTCAACAACCCCAGGGGCGAGACGCCGACCCACTGGATCACCCATGGCTTCGATCCCGACCTCGACGACGCCGCCAAGGAAGCCCTGCGAGACATGATCCGCCTGATCCGCGGCAAGACCGGCATCTCGGCCGAGGACGCCTACATGCTGTGCAGCCTGGCCGCCGACCTGCACGTCACCCAGACGGTCGACGGCAACAAGGGCATCCACTGCATGATCAAGAAGGAGTTGATCGGCGGGTGACTCGGATATTGAACACTCTGAAAGTGTTTAATAGACTTATTTTACACCGTCATTAGACATGATTGTTTGTGGCCCGACCGCGAACGCGGTGATCTGAGGCCATGCCCAACACCGCTTTCGACCCGGTGCAAGACGATCTGCGGTTGCTTGACCAAGTGTCGCGAGCCGCGTCGGCGCCGGACTTCCTGCGGCTGGCGATCCGCGGCGCCTACCGGGAGCGCATCGCGCTGGTGGTGTCCGATGGGCCGGAGGCCGCCGTCTTGCTGCACATCGTCGCCGGCATCGACCGCAATACACCCGTGATCGTGCCCGACGCGCCGATGCGTGGCGCGCCCACCCGACGGCTGGGCCTGCGCGATGTGCGCGCCGCGGCGTCGCTCGAGCACGCCCTCGACGGCTTCGAGGCGTGGATCGACGGGCGGCGGCAGTCGGGCTCGGGCGATCCCCGGCCGCTCGTCGACCTCGTCGATGGCAGGCTGAAGCTCGATCCCCTGGCGCTGTGGGGCGCCCGGGAAATCGACGCTTATCTCATCGCCAACGACCTACCGGATGCGCGACGCGACAGCCCGCGCGCCCGGCATCACTGACGAACAGACTAGGGCGCCGGTTCGACCTTCAGGGTAGCGCCGTCGACCGAGATGACGCGCACCTTGGCGCCGCTCGCCATGTCGGGGCCGCTGACGTTCCAGCTGCCGTCGCCCACCCGCACCCGGCCGTGGCCGTTGCGGATGGCGTCAGAGAGCGTGATCGTCGTGCCGACCAGCTGACCGCCGCGCTCGTTGAGCTTGTCGCCCTCGCGCACCGCGAAAATCTGGCGGATCCAGCTGCGCATCCCGGCGAAGGCGGCGATGCTGACCACGGCGAAGCAACCGAGCTGAATATCGAGGCTCGCCGTCGACCAAAACAGCTTGAGGACGCCGGTGGCGAAGGCGCCGATCGCCAGGAACAGGAACGCGACACCCGGCATCATCATCTCGGGCAGCAGCAGCACACCCGCGAGCGCGAACCAGTGCCAATACTCGATGACGAAGCCTGACATTACGGCCCCCTTTGGCGGATCACGGCTGCGTCCATGGGCCCGACGGGCGGGCCGGCGCGCCGCCGACCTGCGCGGCCGGTGCCGGCAGCGCCGTCATACCCGCCGCAGCGCGCGCTTGGGCTTCCTTGGCCAGCTCGGCGATGCCACCAAGCGTGCCCATGATGCCGGTCGCTTCGACCGGCAGGAAGAACACCTTGCTGTTGTTCGACGCGCCCATGGCCTGCAGCGCATCGACGTACTTCTGGCCGAGGAAGTAGCTGATCGCCTGCGAGCCACCGGCGCCGATCGCCGCGGTCACCACCTCGGTCGCCTTGGCTTCGGCCTCGGCGGCGCGCTCGCGCGCCTCGGCGTCGCGGAAGGCGGCCTCGCGGCGGCCTTCCGCCGAGAGGATCGCCGCCTGCTTCTCGCCCTCGGCCCTCGTGATCTGCGCCTGGCGGATGCCCTCGGCTTCGAGGATCACCGCGCGACGCTCGCGCTCGGCCTTCATCTGCCGAGCCATGGTCTGCACCATGTCCTGCGGCGGCACGATGTCCTTGAGCTCGACGCGCAGCACCTTCACACCCCAGGCGTTGGTGGCGTGATCAATCACCGAGAGCAGCGTGTCGTTGATCTCGTTGCGCTTGGACAGCACGTCGTCCAGCGCCATGTTACCCATGACGTTTCGGATGTTGGTCAGCGCCAGGTTGGTGATGCCCTGCACCAGATCGCGCACCTCGTAGGCGGCCTTGGCGGCGTCGATCACCTGGTAGAAGGCCACCGCGTCCACCGTGACGATGGCGTTGTCCTTGCTGATCACCTGCTGTGAGGGAATGTCCAGGACCGATTCCTGGACGTTGACCTTCTTGCCGATGCTGTCGACGAAGGGCACCAGGAAGCGCAGACCAGGGGTCAGCGTGGCGGTGAAGCGGCCGAAGCGCTCGACGGTATAGTTCCAGCCCTGCGGTACCTGCTTGACGCCGAGAAACAGCAGCAGGATGGCGAACAGAACGAGGACGAGGATGAAGATCGTAAAGCCGGTCAATGTCACCTCCCCAACACGCCGTCCGCCGGCGCCGCGCGGCCCGCACTGTAGCAAATGAGTATCCATTCGCCTATCGATTGCGACAGGCAAGGAGGCCGTCATGGCAGCCATCAGCACCCGGGCCGAGAACCAGGCCCGGCCGCTTGAGGATTACAATGTCGTGTCGGGCGATCGCGCGCTCCTCGAGGCGCTCGAGCGCGAGGGCGGTGGATGGATCGCCGAGCGGGCCGCCGCCTTCGGGGCCCGTTGCGGGGCGGCGGCGACGGTGCGCGCCGCCGAGCTCGCCGAGCGCAACAGGCCGGTTCTGCGTACCCACGACCGCTTCGGCAACCGTATCGACGAGGTCGAGTTCCACCCGGCCTATCATGAGCTGATGGCGCTGGCCCTCGAAAGCGGCCTGCACTCCCTGCCGTGGACCGAGACCCGGCGCGGCCGGCACGTGGCGCGCGCCGCGCTTTTCATCGCCTTCAACCAGACCAACGACGGGCCGGCCTGCCCGGTGACCATGACCTTCGCCTCGGTCCCGGCCCTGCGCGCGCAGCCCGAGATCGCCGCCGAATGGGAGCCGCGCCTGCTGGCCAACGCCTATGATCCGGCGGCCCGGCCCGTGGGCGAGAAGCGCGGCGTCACCATCGGCATGGCGATGACCGAAAAGCAGGGCGGCTCGGACGTGCGCGCCAACAAGACGATCGCGTCCCCGCTCGATAATGGCGGGCCGGGCGGCGCGTACCGGCTAGTGGGCCACAAATGGTTCTGCTCGGCGCCAATGTGCGACGCCTTCCTCGCGTTGGCGCAGGCGCCCGGTGGCCTGTCGTGCTTCCTCGTGCCGCGCTGGCGGCCCGACGGCACCCGCAACGGCCTCCACATCCAGCGGCTCAAGGACAAGCTCGGCAACCGCTCCAACGCCTCCTCGGAGATCGAGCTCGACGACGCCTTCGGATGGCTGCTGGGCGAGGAAGGCCGCGGCGTAGCGACCATCATCGAGATGATGCGCCACACCCGGCTCGATTGCGCGCTGGGTGCGACGGCGGTGACGCGCCACGCCGTCGCCCAGGCGGTCAACCATTGCCGCGAGCGCACTGCCTTCGGCCGCAAGCTGGTCGACCAGCCGCTGATGGCCAATGTGCTGGCCGATCTCGCCGTCGAGTCCGAAGCGGCGACGGCGCTCGCCATGCGCGTCGCCCGCGCCTTCGACGAGGAGTCGGACGGCGAGGCCCAGTCCCTGTTCGCGCGCGTCGCCACGCCGGTCGCCAAGTATTGGCTATGCAAGCGCACGCCCAACGTCGCAGCCGAGGCGCTGGAGTGCCTGGGCGGCAACGGCTTCGTCGAGGAGAGCGTGATGCCGCGCCTCTACCGCGACGCGCCGGTCAACTCGGTGTGGGAAGGCTCGGGCAACGTACAGTGCCTCGACCTGCTGCGCGCCCTCGGCCGCGCGCCGCAGTCGCTTGAGGTCTATTTCGCCGAGCTCGCCCGGGCGCGCGGCGCGGATTACCGCCTCGACGCCTTCGTCGACGAGCTGCGCGGCCGTCTGGCCGACACGCGCGATCTCGAGGCGCGCGCGCGGCGCCTGGTCGAGGCCATGGCCCTGGCGCTGCAGGCGACGCTGCTTGTGCGTCACGCCCCCGGTGTCGTCGCCGAGGCCTTCCTCGCCTCGCGCGTTTCAGGCGATCGCGGCCACGCCTTCGGCACGTTGCCGGCCGGCATCGACACGCGGGCGATCGTCGAGCGCGCGGATCCCGGGGGCGCCGGCGGCGCCAAAGGCTAGCGCGATATCGTGATCTCGACGCGCCGGTTCTCGGGCTGGCCGACACCGTCCTCGGTCGCCATGAAGGGCTTGCTCTCGCCCATGCCGCGCGCGGTGACCAGCTTCGCGGGCACGCCCTCGCGGATCAGGCGCTCGCGTACCGCCGCCGCGCGCCGCTGTGACAACGCCTGATTGACCTTATCGCTGCCGGCCCGGTCGGAATGGCCAACGACCGCCACCGCCGTGACGCCGGGCTTCTTCGCCTCGGCCGCTGCCTGCTTGATGATGGAAAGGCCCCAAGGACCGATCTTCACGGCGCCCTTGTCGAAGAACACGACGTGCACCGGTGGCTCGTCGCGTGGCTGCGCCGGCGGTGGCGCCGGCGCGGTCTCCTCGCAGGCGGCGAGGGCCAGCAGGGCGAAGATCGATACAAGGAAGGCACGAGACAACATGGGGACGCTCCCGGACCGTGTAGGGAATCCTAACATCGACATCGCCCCGAGGCGATGGCAGGCTTGTGCATGGCCGCGCGATTAGAGTTTTTCTTCGACTGCTCCAGCCCGTGGACGTATCTCGCCTTCCACGCCGTCCAGCCGATGGCCGCCGAGCTGGGCGTCGCCATCGAGTGGAAGCCGATCCTGGTCGGCGGCGTCTTCAACGCGGTCAACGACACGGTCTACCAGAACCGCGCCAATCCCAACCCGCGCAAGGCGGGCTACATGCTGAAGGACCTCGCCGATTGGGCCCGGCTTTACGGGCTGCGCATCAAGATGCCGCCTTCGGTCTTTCCGGTGAACAGCGTCAAGTGCATGCGCGGCGCCTTGGTCGCGATGGAACGCGGCCGGCTGATACCCTACGCCACGGCGGTCTTCGAGGCCTACTGGGGCGATGACCGCGACATATCCCAGGACAGGGTGATCGAGAGCATCCTGGCCCGGGTCGGCCTGGATCGCGCCGACTTCTTCGCCCGCATCGGCGAGCAGGCCTGCAAGGACCGGCTGAAGGCCAATACCGACGAGCTGATCGCGCGCGGCGGCTTCGGCAGCCCGACGATCTTTATCAACAGCACTGATATGTACTTTGGCAACGACCGCCTGCCGCTGGTCCGCGCCGCGCTGGGGCGTGCGGCGTAATCTCACTGGCGGTGCGGAAGCGCTTTGATATCGTCCGCCGCCTTGCCTGCCATCAGCCTGACAATCGATAGGATATCGCGCATGAACGTCTGGATCCGTCCCGGCCTCGTGGTGCTGGCCGCCGCCTCGTTGGCGGCGTGCACCCAGAAGGTCGCCACTTCGCCGCCGCCGCCTTCGCCCGCCTATGCCAAGGTGATGGGCGCGGCGACCGCCTCGCCCGGCCGCGGCCAGTGCCTCAACGAGGCCGAGGCGCAGACCGTGCGCGGCCGTATCCTGCAGCAGGAACTGGCCTACGCTGCGCGCGCCTGCAACATGACGGCGGAGTACAACCAGTTCGCCACCAAGTACGCGTCCGACCTGGGCCGCAACGGCAACGAGCTCAGCGTGCTGCTGCGCAAGCGCGGCATCAACATCAACAGCTTCGTCACCGACATCGCCAACAAGGCAGGGACGCGCGCGACGAGTTATCCGGCCTTCTGCGCCGACGCGCGCGAGGCGTATCGCTGGGCGCTCTCGCCCTCGACGACGCAGCTCGCCGCCGTGCCGCCACTCTTCGACAACACCGCGGACCACAGCACCAAGCCGTGCATCCAGCCGCAGATTCGCCGCTGACGCGCGACGCGCCGACCAAATGAAACGCGGGCCGAGGGGCCCGCGTTTTTCTTTTCGCCAGGTTGATCGACCGTGGCTCAAAAGCAAACGGCCGGCTTGCGCCGGCCGTCGCTCAGATCACGATCGAAACGCGCTTACTGCAGCACGATCTCGACGCGGCGGTTCTGCGGCTCGCGGACGTTGTCGCCGGTCTGCACGAGCAGCTGGGTCTCGCCACGGCCGGTGACGGCGATCGCGGCGGCCGCGATGCCCTCGCGGACCAGCGCGTCCTTCACGGCGTTGGCGCGGCGCAGCGACAGCGCCATGTTGTAGGCCGGGGCACCCGAGGTGTCGGTGTGGCCGGTCACGGCGATACGGGTCACGCTGGCCGTGCACTGGGCGACGAAGGTGCGCAGCGCCTCGCCAACGATGCCACGGCGACGCGCGTCGGCGGCGCAGTCGTTGGCCGAACGGCCACCGGCACCCATCTTGGCGGCGGCAGCGGCCTGCTTGATGGTCGCCGCGGCCTGCGCGGTGATGTTGGAACGGTCGAAGTCGAAGAACACCATGTACTGCTTCACGGAGCCGGTGGGCGCCGGCGCGGGCGGCGGGGTGTCTTCGCAAGCGGCGACGAACATCAGCGCCGCGGCAGCCAGGATCAGCTTCTTCATGGATAGCCCCCAAAAGAATCAACAACTCGATTTGTGTAGCACGGCCCCGATCGTCAAACCAATGGAATTCACCGCTGTTTGGCGTGATTCCCGGGGATGTGCGGCGGAAATGAAACAGCCGGCAGCGCCGGCTGTTTCGCGATTCTCGATAGGTCCCGACGCCTTAGTTCAGGACGATCTCGACGCGGCGGTTCTGCGGCTCGCGCACACCGTCGGCGGTCTGCACCAGCGGCTGGCTCTCGCCACGGCCGACGACCGTGATGTTCGCCGCCGGGATGCCCTCGCGGACCAGCTGGTCCTTGACGGCGTTGGCGCGGCGCAGCGACAGCGCCATGTTGTAGGCGTCGGCGCCCGAGCGGTCGGCGTGGCCGGTGACACCGATGCGGGTGCGCTGGCCAGCCTTGGCGTCAGCCGCGGCCTGCTTGATCGTCGTCGCGGCGGTCGCCGTGATCACCGAGCGATCGAAGTCGAAGAACACCATGTAGTTGCTGGCACGGCCCGGCGGCGGCGGCGGCGGAGCGACCGGCGACGAACCGAACTTGTAGGCCAGGGTCAGCATCGCCGAGTGGTTCAGGTAGCGATAGCTGGCGCCGGCGAAGTTCGGGTTGGTGGTGCCGAAGAACTTATAGTCCAGCGAAATGCGGAAGCTGTCTTCGAGCACCACGCTCAGGCCGGCGATGCCCTGATAGGCGAACTCGGTCTGCGAAGCCGTGACGCGGGCGATACCGACACCGGCGCCGATGTGCGGGGAGATCATGCTCTGCGGGAAGAAGTCATAGAGCACGTTGACCATCGCCGCAATCGACTGGACGTTGGTCAGGCCGTAGTTGGTCGCCACGTTGTTGCGACGGTACGGAATCTCGAGCTCGACGCGGGGGCCGACGAAATCGTAGCCGACCACGCCACCCACCATAAAGCCGACGCGCGGGCTGTTCGTCTGACCCGCGATGTTCGGGTTCAGGTTGTGGACGAAATTCAAGCCGCCTTCGACACCGACGTAGAAACCGGGCGACAGGTTCTGCGCCTGCGCCGCCAGGGGAGCGGCAATAAGAGCCGCAGCCACCACAGCCCCGACCTTCGTCTTCATTTGGATCCCCTCTCTAAAGGTCTAACAACTGGCTTTAAGTTGGCCGACGGGAGCATCACCAACCCTGCGCGCCGACTATATACCAGAATGAGTACCCCGCAACCCGGCGGAGGCGGTTTGACCGAAGCTGTGGCCGCAAAGTCACAGTCCGCAGCAAAGCACCGTCAATGCATTGATATCACGACACTTATAGAACAACCGCCCGCTTGGTTCAGAGGCCCGGAGAGGGCCGTTCGGGGGCCTGCGGCGGCGGCTGTATCTTGAACAAAACGCCGAGCACTTGCTCGCGTTCACGGATGCGGGCGTAGGGCGCCGCACGGCTCTTCGCCGGCGCGGGCGTCCAGCCTGAGCCGGCGGGCACCGGCGGCAAGGCGGAAAATGCTGGGCTCAGCCTCTCCTGCACGGGCAGGCCGCGAAGCCCGCCGATCGACAGCGGCGTGGCGCCTTGCGCGGGCTGGCGCGTCGGTCGAGGCTGGCCGACGAACCGGTTGAGCAGGTCGAGCGCATCGGCGGCACTGGCGGCTTGGCCCGCGACCGTGTCGACACGGGGCTGCATCGTGTGATCGATGCTGCCGCCGATCCCCACCACCATAGGCGCATCCGTAGCTCCCGCGGATCCGACGCCAGGCAAAAAAGCCAGCGCGACGAGGAGCACGAAGCCGGCGCAACGCCGATCCTTCGACATCATCGACACCCGAAAAACAACGATATTTAGTCTGTCCCACCCAACCCAACTGCACTTTACGCGCAACAATCCCGGCTCGCAAGACGGAGCCCGCCGGTCGATCCGTCGCGGGCCCGAATGCGCCATACCGCGCCGCGAACCTTGCCTCTTGACCGTGCCTGCCGGGCGGGACGCAATCCGCGCCGGCACCTTCAGGAGGGAAACGCGATGGCTGAGCTCAAGTACAGCAAGGTCGAAAAGGACGGGCGGCTGCTGATCGTCACGATCAACCGGCCCGAGGTCTACAACGCCTGCCACCCGATGGCGAACCAGGAGCTGGGCGACATCTTCGACGAGTTCGCCGCCGATCCCGAGATGTGGGTGGCGATCATCACCGGCGCCGGCGACAAGGCCTTCAGCGCCGGTAACGACCTGAAATACCACGCAGAACTGCAGCGCACGACCGGCAAGCGCCCGCACGGGCCGCCCAAGGGTTTCGGCGGCCTGGCCAACCGCTTCGACCTCGACAAGCCGGTGATCGCCGCGGTCAACGGCGTCGCCATGGGCGGCGGCTTCGAGATCGCGCTGGCCTGCGACATCATCATCGCCTCGGACAACGCGCGCTTCGCCTTGCCGGAACCCCGGGTCGGCCTGGCGGCCGGCGCCGGCGGCATGCAGCGCCTGTCGCGCCAGATTCCGCTGAAGAAGGCCATGGGCATGATGCTCACCGGCCGCCACGTCTCGGCGCAGGAAGGCTACGAGCTGGGCTTCGTCACCAAGGTGGTGTCGCAGGCCGAGCTGATGAAGGAAGCCAAGGCCTGGGCGCAGCAGATCCTCGAGTGCTCGCCGATGAGCATCCGCGCCACCAAGCAGGTGGTGATGCGCTCGCTCGACGTGCCGGTCACCGAGATCTCGATGCGCAACCTCCACTACCCCGCCTTCGTCGCCATGACGCGCAGCGAAGACACCGTCGAGGGACCGCGCGCCTTCGCCGAGAAGCGCAAGCCCAACTGGAAGGGTCGCTGACGCCCGGGGCTCGGGCGTCGCGTTTCTATGGTTTGCCATGGTCCGCGACGCCCGACCGCTCGCCTCGGCGGATGGGAGGCGTCGCGGGATCCCGGCGTTGCTATGGATTGCTGTTGCCCGCGAGGATCGCCCGCCCGCCGCGCCGGAGCGCGGGCGGCGCGGATTCCCGGCTTTGCTATGGTTTGACATGGTCGGCGCGAGCGGCTTGCCGGCGTCGCCGGACTACGGGCATCGCGGACTCTGAGCGTTGCTATGGTTTGCCATCGCTGGTGACGCTGCCTCGCCCGCCGACCCGGGAAGCCCCCGCGGGCGGATCGTCAGATGCCCGATCGGATGAGCGCCGAAATCGTCGGCGATATTCCACACGACAAGGAACGGCACGCGGCTCATCGACGGGCCGTCAACAACGGTCTTCTGGGTCGAGACGTCGGCGGAATCTCGCGGTTCACGGCCCATCGGGCGGGCTCCGGACACAATCATTCTCACAAGTGTACCGGGGACCGAGCGCCGCTCCGATTTCCGCCGCTACGCGTGCGCTATTGGGGGCGGTTCTCTCTGCGCCATGGGCCTTTCTTCCGCCCCTACGGCGGAAAGACCGTCGCGACAATGCGAGCCCTACGCTCGACATGCGGCGCCGCTGTCCCACCTCAGGCGGCCAGCACCTTGACGAGTTCCTGGATGGTGCCGCGTTCGTCGATGCGCCCTTCATCCAGGTCTTGGCCAATCCGCAGGAGGGCCTGCTGTCGCCGGCGGGTGCGTATGTCCCCGGCTCGACCGGCGACGTAGTCGGCGGCATTCTCCATCATCCCGCTGCCCGCCGTGGCCGCCTGAGCGATTCGCCTCCAGCTTGGAAGCGCCGGACTGACCATTCGTCAGCACACTAGAGCTCGGGACATGATCAAAGCGACGCACCCGAACCAGCGCAATAATGCAAACCTGACACGCCACATGCCAGGGGTGCGGTTGCAGTCAAACCTCTTATGCTGGAATCTGCCAGAGCGCCGCATAGTTCATGATGGGACGCTCGAACATCGCGCCTTTCTCGGCGAAGCGCTTGCCCAGATCGAGCATCGGCTGAAACCGGTCCATCTGTTTCGCATCGGCAAGGGTCCTCCAGACGCTGACATTGGTGAGCGAGGCGGTCGCCTCGTCTGCGCCGGCCCAGTAACTGATCAAGCCGTTCATCGCTCGTATGCCAGGAACAAGGACACTTTCGGCTTCAGTCATCATGGAGTGGAACATGGTGAACTGGTCGGGTTGGCAGCGCAGGATGGAGACGCGGACAATGGGCAAGGTCATGATCGGGCTCCGTTGATCAAGCGCGGTCTACAACTGCAACAAGCGGCGGATGAGAACCAAGTGTAGCGTGTCGAGAAAGGAACGGGCGAACTTGTCGTTGCAGGTGGCGACAACGCGGTTGATCTTGACCTAGAGGTTCAACCAATGACCTGGTGCCTCCAGGTATCGGGCTTGCGTTATTGCGATATCGCGGCGAAGCGTCAGCCGGCGCCCATGCCCGCCGTCATGCCGCCATCGGAGACGAACTCCGCGCCGGTGACGTAGGTCGCCTCGTCCGACACCAGCCAAGCGACCAGCGCGGCCATCTCCTCGGGTTCGGCGAAGCGGCCGATCGGGGTCTGCGCCATCCAGCGGGCGCGGCCCTCCGCCTCGCTGGGCGCGCGGGCGATGCTGGCCTTCATCAGCCCGGTCATGGTCGGGCCGGGATGGATCGAGTTGCAGCGGATGCCGTAGCCTTTGGCGGCGCAGTGCAGCGCCACGCTCTTGGTGAACTGGCGCACCGCCGTCTTGCTCGCCCCGTAATGCACGGATAGCGGGAATCCGCCATACGCCGCGCAGGACGAGACATTGACGATCGCGCCGCCCTTCTCCTTCATCAGTGCGATGCCGGTGCGGCAGCCCAGGAACACGCCGTCGAGGTTGACCGCCATCACCCGGCGCCATTCGGCCAGGGTGCAGGTCTCGGGATCGGCCGGGCCGCTGGTGCCGGCGTTGTTGAACAGAATGTCAAGGCGGCCGAAGCGGCCACGAATCTCGTTCTCGATGCGTGACCAGTCCGCCTCGCTGGCCGCGTCCTGCGGCAGGAAAGTGCCCGCCGTTCCGACAATCGACGCCGCTTCGCTCGACGCCGGCACCGCGATATCAGTGCCGACGACGATCGCGCCCTCGTCGGCGAAGCGCCGCGCCGTGGCGCGGCCGATGCCAGAGGCGGCGCCAGTGACCAGCGCGACCTTGCCCTTCAATCGTTCAGCTTGGGCCATGGTCCCAGTCCAACGCGAAGTCGTCGCCCTTGGCCTTGATGAAAGCGGCGTGCGGTGAGCCGAAATGCGCCGGCATCAGGAGCGCATGCTCATGCGCGCAATGCGAGAGGATCTTGTTTCGGGATTGGCGCGCCACGTTGGTGTCCTCGCAGAAGCGACTGTTCCACGTCCACAATGGCACCTGCACGGGATTGTGTAGCGCATCGCCCGAGAACAACGCGCGCTTGCCCTTCGACTCCAGCGTGATGTGGATGTGTCCCGGCGTATGGCCGGGCGACGGATTGATCATCAGCCCGCGGCCGAGGTCGTGTTCGCTATCGACCATCTCGGCCAGCCCGACCTCGACGATCGGCAGCACCGAATCGTTGTAGGTGTTGCGCTCGTACTCCTCGGTTTCCGGCTTCCTCGCCGCCGCCTGCCAGTGATCGTGGTCGCGGCGCGACATGACGTACTTCGCCTTCGGGAAGGTCGGCACCCACTTGCCGTTCTCGAGCTTCGTGTTCCAGCCGACATGATCGACATGGAGGTGCGTGCACAGCACCAGGTCGACCTCCTCGGGCTGAACGCCAACGGCGCGCAGGCGATCGAGGTAGTCGGTGTCGAGCATGTTGAAGCCCGGCATGCCGGGCCTCGGCTTGTGGTTGCCGCAGCACGTATCGACCAGGATGGTGAGCCCGTTCATGCGGATCACCCAGCTATGGATGCTGCGCACCAGCCGGCCGCTCTCGGGCGAGTAGTAGCTCGGCGCCAGCCAGTGCTCCTGCGCCTTGAAGGTCTGGGCGTCGAACTCGGGAAAGAACTGCGCGGCCGGGAAGCCCGGTCCAGCAATCTCCTCGACACGGGTGACGCGCGCGTCCCCGATCATACGGTCCTGCATGCGATCGTCTCCTCCCTGGTGCGGCCCCTGATCCGGGCTATGCCTCGCCCATCTCGACAAACTCCGCACGGTATGCCGCGCCGTCACGATGCACGCGGCAGGCATGTGGCGCCTTGAAGTGCGCCGGCGCCAGCAGCGAGCGATTCTCGACGCAGCGCTCCAGGATGGCGCGCCGCGTGCGCGCCGCCTGGGCGCGGTCGACGCAGAAGCGAGTACTCCAGTCGGGCAGCACGATCTGCAGTGGATGGTGCATGGCGTCGCCGATGAACAGCGCCTCCGCGCCCTCGGAGCGCGCCGCCAGCATGACACTGCCCGGCGTGTGGCCGGGCGCCGGCTCGATGGCGACGTCGTCCTCCAGCTCGTGCCGTGCGCCGTCGACGAAGGTCGCCAGACCCGCCGACACCACCGGCAGCACGCCATCGTCGAAGGCGCCGTAGTTCGCCGGCTTGGCCGGATCGGCGCGGTTCATCGTGTCCCAGTGATCGTAGTCGGCCTTCGAGAAGAGATAGCGCGCATTGCGGAAGGTCGGCACCCAGCGGCCGTTCTCCAGCCGCGTGTTCCAGCCGACATGGTCGACGTGCAGATGCGTGCAGCAGACGAAGTCGACCTTGTCCGGATCGACGCCGGCGGCGCGCAGATTGTCGAGGTAGGGCGTGTCGAGGTGATGTGCGATGGGGAATTTCGGCCGCTCGCGGTCGTTGCCGCAGCAGGTGTCGATGACGATCGTATGGTGCTTGGTGCGCAGCACCCAGGAATGGATGCTGAGCTTGAGCATGTCCGTCACCGGATCATAGGCGTCACGCTCGGTCAGCCAGCCGGCATGGGCGCGGAAAATCTCCGGGTCGAAATCGGGGAACATCTGCGCCGGCGTCGCCAGCGGCGGCTCGATCTCGACCACGCGCGCCGCTGTGAACCCGCCAATACGATGCCGCTTCATGTTCATTCTCCGCCGCCACAGGACCATCGCATATGACTCCCTCTCCCCGCGTGCGGGGAGAGGGGGGAAACGCCATATGCCATAGCCCTACCTGCCGCTACCCCGATGATACGAACTGTAGCGCGCGCCCGGGCCGACGCCCAAATCTTCGGCATGCAGGACTGCCGCGCGCGCGGCGTGGTCATTCCGATCTTGCGTGTGGTTGGAAATTGACGATGGCATACGACTTGCTGCCTTGACCGACGCGTGGCGGTGCGCTCAGTGTGCCGCCGTATTGAACAGGGGAGCTTCATGACCATGAGAAGGATCACCGCCGCGGTGACGGCGGCCGGTGCGGCGCTCGCGATTCAGGCAGGGGCCGCCCAAGCCCAGGGCACGTTGCGCATCGGCATGACCGCCGCCGATATCCCCAAGACGCACGGTCAGCCCGACCAAGGCTTCGAGGGCAACCGCTTCACCGGCATCCCGATGTACGACGGGCTGACGCAATGGGACCTGTCGTCGGCCGACAAGCCCAGCGTGTTGCTGCCGGCGCTGGCGACCGAGTGGGCGGTCAGCGACGCGGACAAAACCAAGTGGGTCTTCAAGCTGCGTCCCGGCGTGAAGTTCCACGATGGCTCGGCCTTCAACGCCGACGCCGTGGTGTGGAACGTCGAGAAGGTGCTGAAGCAGGACGCCGTCCATTTCGACGCCAGCCAGGTCGGCGTCACCGCCTCGCGCATGCCGACCCTGCGCAGCGCGCGAAAGATCGATGACCTCACCGTCGAGCTGACGACCGCGCAGCCGGATTCCTTCCTGCCGATCAACCTGACCAACCTCTTCATGGCCAGCCCGGCGCATTGGCAGAAGAAGTTCGACGCGGTGCCGGCCTCGGTCGCCGATCCCAAGGAGCGCGCCAAGCAGGCCTGGGTGGCCTTCGCCGCCGACGCCTCAGGCACCGGGCCGTTCAAGATGGAGCGGTTCGTGCCGCGCGAGCGGCTCGAGCTGGTCAAGAACGCCGGCTACTACGACGCCAAGCGCGTGCCCAAGCTCGACCGCCTCGTGCTGCTGCCGATGCCTGAGCCCAACGCGCGCACCGCCGCCCTGCTCTCGGGCCAGGTCGACTGGGTCGAGGCGCCGGCGCCCGACGCCCTGCCGCAGATCCGGCAGCGCGGCTTCACCGTCACCGCCAACGCCCAGCCGCATGTCTGGCCCTGGCAGTTCTCCTTCGCCGACGGCTCGCCCTGGCTCGACAAGCGCGTGCGCCAGGCGGCCAATCTGTGCGTCGATCGCCCCGGCATGAAGCAGCTACTGGGCGGCATGATGGAGCCGGCCGTCGGCACCGTGCCGCCGGGCCATCCCTGGTGGGGCAACCCGTCCTTCCAGATCAAGTATGACCCGGCTGCGGCGCGCGCGCTGATGGAGGCCGCCGGCTTCTCCAAGGCCAAGCCGCTCACCGTGAAGGTGCAGACGTCGGCGTCCGGTTCAGGCCAGATGCAGCCGCTGCCCATGAACGAGTTCATGCAGCAGAACCTGGCGGACTGCCACTTCAAGGTCGAGATCGACGTCATCGAGTGGAACACGCTGTTCACCAACTGGCGCAAGGGCGCCAAGGATGAATCGGCGCGCGGCGCGAACGCCATCAACGTGACCTTCGCGGCGATGGATCCGTTCTTCGCCATGGCCCGCTTCCTCGACAGCAAGATGGCGCCGCCGACCTCGAACAACTGGGGATTCTTCAACAACCCAGAGTTCGACAAGATGGTCGCCGACGCGCGCGTCGCCTTCGACGGCAAGGACCGCGACGCGGCGCTGGCCAAGCTGCACGCGCGCGCGGTCGATGAAGCCGTGTTCCTATGGGTGGCGCATGACGTCGGCCCGCGCGCCATGACGGCGAAGGTCAAGGGCTACGTGCAGCCCAAGAGCTGGTTCATCGACCTCACCACGGTGTCGATGCAGTAGTCGTCGGGTGTCCTTCTCCCCGCGAAGGCGGGGAAAAGGTGCCGAGCGCCAGCGAGGCGGATGAGGGGCTTCCTCGCGCAACATCACAGGCGTGCCTATTGGAACACCGCTAAGCCCCTCATCCGCCCTTCGGGCACCTTCTCCCCGCCTTCGCGGGGAGAAGGAAAGGCGATAACTCGTGCTCATCTACCTCATCCGCCGCCTGATCTTCGTGTTGCCCATCGCGCTGGCGGTTGGCGTGGTGTGCTTCTCGCTGGTGCATATCGCGCCGGGCGATCCGCTGGTCTCGATCCTGCCACCCGACGCGCCGCAGACGTTGGTCGAGCAGATGCGCAAGAGCTACGGCTTCGACCAGCCGATGCCGGTCCAGTTCGGTATCTGGCTCGGCAAGGTCGTGACTGGCGACCTCGGCACCTCGATCGCCACCTCGCGCCCGGTGGCCGGCGAGATCGGCAAGGCGGTGGGCAACACGCTCCTGCTGGCGATGGTCGCGACCCTGATCGGCTTTTTCTTCGGCTGCCTGTTCGGCTTCGTCGCCGGCTATTTCCGCGACTCGGTCATCGACCGCATCGCCGTCACCGTCTCGATCCTCGGCGTCTCGGTGCCGCACTACTGGCTCGGCATGGTGCTGGTGATCTGCTTCTCGGTGCTGCTGCCGTGGCTGCCGGCGACCGGCGCCGGGCCGGGCAGCAGCGCCGACTGGCGCTGGGACTGGGAGCACATGCGCCACCTGATCCTGCCGGCGATCACCATGTCGGTGATCCCGATGGGCATCATCACACGCACGGTGCGCGCGCTGGTCGGTGACATCCTGAGCCAGGAGTTCGTCGACGCGCTGCGCGCCAAGGGCCTGACCGATGGCGGCATCTTTCGACACGTGGTGAAGAACGCGGCGCCCACCGCGCTCGCGGTGATGGGTCTGCAGCTCGGCTACCTGCTGGGCGGCTCGATCCTGATCGAGACGGTGTTCTCCTGGCCGGGCACCGGCTTCCTGCTGAACTCGGCGATCTTCCAGCGCGACCTGCCTCTGCTGCAAGGCACGATCCTGGTACTCGCCATGTTCTTCGTCGCAGTCAACCTCGTGGTCGACGTCGTGCAGACGGCGCTCGATCCGCGTATCAAGCGGGGTTGACGGCATGAGCAACGTCAGCGCCGCCGACGTGGCGACCCAGGCCGCCGCCCTCGCCGGCAACACACAAGGCTATTGGTCGGGCGTCATTCGCAAACTGGCGCGCGACAAGGTCGCGATGACCTGCCTCGGCATCATCCTGCTGCTGATCGCCGCCGCGATCCTCGCGCCGTGGCTCGGGCTGGCCGATCCCTATCGCGGCGCCATCGCCCGGCGCCTGCGCGGCATCTGCTGGCTGGACGGGACGCTCGACTGCGCCGCCGTGTCGACGCCGTGGGGCCCACATATCTACTGGCTAGGCGGCGACGAGCAGGGCCGCGACATGCTCGCCCGGCTGATCCACGGCGGGCGCCTGTCGTTGTTCATCGGCCTGCTGCCGGTGCTCAACGCCTTCGTCATCGGCTCGCTGCTGGGCATCGTCGCGGGATATCGCGGCGGCACCGTCAACACGATGATCATGCGCACGATCGACGTGTTCTACGCCTTCCCCTCGGTGCTGCTGGCGATCGCCATCTCCGGCGCGCTGGGTGCCGGCATCCTGAATTCGATCGTCTCGCTGACCATCGTCTTCATCCCGCCGATCGCGCGCGTCGCCGAAAGCGTCACGACGCAGGTGCGTTCACTGGACTTCGTCGACGCCGCACGCGCCTCGGGCGCCGGCGCTTTCACCATCATCCGCGTGCACGTGCTGAACAACGTGCTGGGGCCGATCTTCGTCTTCGCCACCAGCTTGATCAGCGTCAGCATGATCCTGGCCTCGGGCCTGTCCTTCCTCGGCCTGGGCACCAAGCCGCCCGAGCCGGAATGGGGCCTGATGCTCAACACGCTGCGCACGGCGATCTATCAGCAGCCGCTGGTCGCGGCGCTGCCCGGCGCGATGATCTTCATGGTGTCGATCTGCTTCAACCTGCTGAGCGACGGACTGCGGAGCGCGATGGATGTCCGCACCTAGCGCCGCGGCGGTCGCCGCCCCGGAGTCCTCGGCCCAGACCACGCCGCCGCTGCTGTCGGTCCGCGGTCTGGTCAAGCATTTCCCCATCACCGGCGGCATCCTGGGCCGCAAGGTCGGCACGGTGCAGGCGGTCGACGGCGTCGACTTCGACATCGCCAAGGGCGAGACCCTGGGCGTCGTCGGCGAATCGGGATGCGGCAAGTCGACGACGGCGCGGCTGGTGATGCACCTCATCCAGCCCGACGCCGGCGATCTGCGCGTCGAGGGTCGCACCATCGGCTTGAACCTGACCTTGCGCGAACTGCGGCGCGGCGTGCAGATGGTGTTCCAGGATTCCTTCGCTTCGCTCAACCCCAGGCTCACGATCCAGGACTCGATCGCCTTCGGACCCAAGGTATACGGCACGCCCGAGCGCGAGGCGCTGGCCCGCGCCCACGACCTGCTGGAGAAGGTCGGTCTCGATCCGATGTCGTTCGGCCGGCGCTATCCGCACGAGCTCTCCGGCGGCCAGCGCCAGCGCGTCAATATCGCCCGCGCGCTGGCGTTGCAGCCCAAGCTGCTGCTGCTCGACGAGGCGGTCTCGGCGCTCGACAAATCGGTCGAGGCGCAGGTGCTGAACCTGCTGGTCGATCTGAAGGCGCAGTTCGACCTGACCTACATGTTCATCTCGCACGATCTCAACGTCGTGCAGTACATGAGCGACCGGGTGATGGTGATGTATCTCGGCCGCGTCGCCGAGATCGGCCCGGTCGAGATCATCTACGGCGGCGCGCGCCACCCCTACACGCGCGCGCTGCTGTCGGCGATGCCCAGCATGGATCCGGCAAAGCGCACGATGGAAGCGCCGCTCGCCGGCGATCCGCCGAACCCGATCGACCCGCCTTCCGGCTGCCGCTTCCACACACGCTGTCCGTTCGCCGAGGTGGTGTGCTCAACGCGCGTCCCCGACCTGCTGCGCCAACCCGAGACCGCGCAGCACGCCGTCGCCTGCCACATGGCCGATGCCAGTTCCGGCCACTCCCGCGCGGGGAGCGGGACATGACTCTCTTCACACTTACCTTCCCCCGGAGGGGGAAGGTAGAGGCGATGCCATGAACTCACCCCTCGTCGATATCCGCGACCTGCGCGTGAAGTTCTCGGGCCAGCGCACGGTGCACGCGCTCAATGGCGTCGACATCGCGTTGTCACCGGGCGAGAGCCTGGGCATCCTGGGCGAGTCGGGCTCCGGCAAGAGCGTGACCTTGAAGGCGATGCTGCGCCTGCTGCCGCCCCGACGTACGACGGTCGCAGGATCGATCGCCGTCGACGGCCAGGACGTGCTGGCGATGAACGCCGACACGCTCGCCGACTATCGCGGCAAGACGGTGTCGATGATCTTCCAGGAGCCGGCGTTGGCGCTCGACCCGGTCTACACCTTGGGCCACCAGATCGCGGAGTCGGTGATCCGCCACGAGGGCTGCGACCGCGCCACGGCGCGCCAACGCGCGCTCGACATGTTCGAGCGCGTGCGCATCCCCTCGCCGGCGCGCCGCCTCGACGCCTATCCGCACGAGATGTCCGGCGGCATGCGCCAGCGCGCGATGATCGCGCTGGCGCTGGCCTGCCGGCCCAAGGTGCTGCTGGCCGACGAGCCGACCACGGCGCTCGACGCCACGGTGCAGATCCAGATCCTGCTGCTGCTGCGCGAACTGCAGCGCGAGATGGGCATGGCGATGATCTTCGTCACCCACGACATGGGCGTGGCGGTCGAGGTCTCCGATCGTATCGCGGTCATGTATGGCGGCCGCATCGTCGAGAGCGGCGGTGTCGCCGATGTCATCAAGTCGCCGAGCCATCCCTACACGCGCGGCCTGCTCGCCTCGACGGTGCACGGTGCGATGCGCGGCACGCGGCTGGAGGCGATCGCCGGCGCGCCGCCCAGCCTCGCCACCGCGCCCACCGGCTGCTCCTTCGCGCCGCGCTGCAGGCTCGCCACCCCGGCCTGCGAGGGCGCCGTGCCGCCGATGGTGGGTGTCGGGCCGGCGCATGTCGCGCGCTGCATAGCAGTCGCGCCCGCCGCCGCCTGACAGTATAAGGTCGCCTCCGCGATCGGGGAGGGACGACGAATGAGTGGCGGCGCGTTGGCCGGGCTGAAGGTGATCGATCTGTCGCGCGTGCTGGGCGGGCCCTATTGCGCGCAGATGCTGGCCGATCACGGCGCCGAGGTGATTAAGATCGAGCCGCCGCAGGGCGACGAGACCAGGCTGTGGGGCCCGCCTTTCGACGACGAGGGCATTTCCGCCTATTACGCCGGCATCAATCGCAACAAGCGCAACGTCGCGCTCGACCTCGCCAAGCCCAAAGGCCGCGACGTGCTGCTGAAGCTGCTCGAGGGCGCCGACGTGCTGATCGAGAACTTCAAGGCCGGCACCTTGGAGAAATGGGGCGTCGGCTACGACGAGGTCTTGTCAAAGAAGTATCCCCGGTTGGTGCATGCGCGCGTCACCGGCTTTGGCAGCGACGGGCCGATGGGCGCCTATCCTGGCTACGACGCCATGGTGCAGGCCTGGGCCGGGTTGGTATCGGTCAACGGCGCGCCCGACAGCGGGCCGGTGCGCATCGGCGTGCCCGTCGTCGACCTGTCGACCGGCATGAACGCCTGCATGGGCATCCTGATGGCGCTGTTCGAGCGCTCGCGCTCGGGCAAGGGCCAGTTCGTCGACGCGACGCTTTACGACAGCGCCGTGGCGCTGCATCAGCCGCACGCGCCCAACTATCTGATGGGCGGCGTGAAGCCCAAGCTGTTCGGCAACAGCCACGGCAATCTCGCGCCCTACGCGAACTTCCCGACCAAGGGCCGCAACATCGTCATCGGCGCCGGCAACGACCAGCAGTTCCGCAAGCTGACGCAGATGCTGGGCAAGCCGGAGATGGCCGACGATCCGCGCTTCAAGACCAACAAGGATCGCCTGGCCAACAAGGCGGCGATGG
This sequence comes from Alphaproteobacteria bacterium, assembly GCA_016869975.1. Taxonomy (GTDB): domain Bacteria; phylum Pseudomonadota; class Alphaproteobacteria; order Reyranellales; family Reyranellaceae; genus JAFAZJ01. Next base: position 29,038 of record VGCZ01000009.1, on the reverse strand, counting down.
AGGCCGAGCTCGCGGCGCTGACCAAGGACCGCGACGGCGAGTCCTTCGCCGAGGAGCTGATGCTGGCCGGCGTGCCGTCGGGTGCCGTGCTGGAGGTGCCCGATGTGCTCGAACACCCGCACACCAAGCATCGCGGCATGATCTGGGAGAAGGACGGCTACCGCAACGTCGGCAATCCGATCAAGCTGTCGCGCACGCCGCCCGGCGTGCGCAGCAAGCCCAAGCGCTTCGGCGTCGACACCAAGGCGGTGCTGAAGGAAGCCGGCTACAACGACGCCGACATCGCCACGCTGCTGAGCGAGGGCGTGGCGCTGACGGAGAAGAAGGGCTGAAGGAGACCGAACGATGGCGATCGCGGAGTACGAGAAGCTGGACGCGATGGCGCTGAGCACGCTGATCGCCAGGCGCGAGGTCACGGCGTCGGAGGTGCTCGAGGAGGCCATCGGGCGCGCCGAGAAGCGCAACGGCGCGCTCAACGCGATCACCATCCCGCTCTACGACCTCGCGCGCACGGTGGCAAAGGCAAAGCTGCCGTCCGGCCCGCTGTCGGGCGCGCCATTCCTGCTCAAGGATCTCGGCGCTTCGTACAAGGGCACGCGCACCAGCGGCTCGGGCAAGCTGTTCGCCGATTTCGTGGCGCCGCATGACGCCACCATCGTCGCGCGCTACCGCGCCGCCGGACTAATCACCTTCGGCAAGTCGGCCTCGCCCGAGATGGGGCTGGCGCCGTCGACCGAGCCGGCGATGTGGGGCCCCTGCCACAATCCCTGGAATCTCGGCCACAGCGCCGGCGGCTCGTCGGGCGGCGCCGCAGCCGCCGTCGCCGCGCGCATCCTGCCGATGGCGCACGCCACCGATGGCGGCGGCTCGATCCGCATCCCCGCCTCGGCCTGCGGTCTGTTCGGTCTGAAGCCGACCCGCGCGCGCAATCCCAGCGGGCCGGATGTCGGCGAAGGCTGGGGCGGCCAGAGCGTCGGTCACTGCGTCAGTATCAGCGTGCGCGACAGCGCCGCCCTGCTCGACGCATCTCACGGCCCCGATATCGGCGATCCGTATTTCGCGCCGGCGCCCGCGGGCAAGTTCCTCGACGAGGTCGGCCGCGACCCCGGCAAGCTGCGCATCGCGCTCTGCATCGATCCCTGGAACGGCGAGCCGGTCGATCCCGAATGCCGCAAGGGCACCGAGGACGCCGCCAAGCTCTGCGAGTCGTTGGGCCATCGCGTGACCATCGCGCGACCCGAGTTCGATGTGCAGCAGTTCCGCGACGCCACGCGCATTCTGGTCGCGGCCAACGTCTACGCCTCGCTCGCCGCGCGCGCCAAGGCGCTGGGCAAGACTCTCGAGGCGACCGACGCCGAACCGCTGACCTGGTCCATGGCCGAGCTTGGACTGAAATACAGCGCCGCCGACTACGCCGGCGCGATCACCACCATCCACCGCGTCGGCCGCATCGTCGCGCGCTTCTTCCAGCTTCACGACATCCTGCTGACGCCGACCATGTGCTCGCCGCCCTGGCCCTTGGGGGTGCTGTCGCTCTCGACCAAGGACACCGACGCCTATCTCACCGCGGTCAACCGCTCGATCGCCTTCACCTCGCTGTTCAACGCCGCGGGCAATCCAGCGATGAGCGTGCCGCTGCACTGGAGCGCCTCGGGCCTGCCGATCGGCATCCAGTTCGTCGCCCCGTTCGGCGACGAGGCCCGCCTGTTCCGGCTGGCGGCGCAGCTCGAGCAGGCCAAGCCGTGGAAGGACAAGCGGCCGGCGCCGATCGCGGCGTAAGCCGCTACGAGGAGTGAAGCCCATGTCGATCCTGCCCGCCGCCGACTTCGCCAAGCTCGACTGGATGTGGTTTCGCGGCAGTCCGCGCTTCGACTATCCCATCGACTATGGCCTCGCGGTGCTGGGCGCGCGGCCGGCCGAGGGCCGCATCGATTTCCTCGGCCGCTGGAAAGCCGGCGCCTATTGCCACTTCCATCGCCATGTCGGCGACACCACGACCCTGGTGCTCGAAGGCGAGCATCACGTCCTCGACATCACCGACGCGGGCGAGCATCACCGCATCCGCCCGGCCGGGCACTATGCCCACAGCCCCGCCGGCGACCTCCACATGGAATACGCTGGGCCATCGGGATCGCTGCTGTTCTTCAGCATGCATACGCCAGATGGCCGTGTCTTCGAGGTGCTCGACAAGGATCGCGCGATGCTGAGCGTCGTGACCATCGACGACATGGTCAGCGGCCGCCTCGGGCGCTAGGGAGACCGCCATGACCCCGACCGAGATCCACGCCGCCGCCGTCGCGCTGCTGCGTGCGCGCTTCACGCATACGCAGGTCACGCCGTCCGGCCCGGCGCCCTCGAGCGAGGACGACGCCTACGCCATCCAGGACATCGTCGCCAACGGCTACCGGCCGGTCGATGGCTGGAAGACCGGCGCCAAGACACCGGAGGCGACGCCCAATTGCGCGCCGCTGCTGAAGGGCAACGTGATCGACGGTCCGGCGTCTTTCCCGGCCGCCAGCATGGCCATGCTGGGCGTCGAGGCCGAGGTCGCCTTTCGCTTCGCGCGCGACATCACCAGCGCGCCGTCGGACGCCGCCGTGCTCGACGCCATCGGCTCGGCGCATGTTGTGATGGAGGTCGTCGACACGCGGCTGGCGAACTACAAGTCGCTCGATCCGCTCTGGGCGCTCAGCGACAACGGCATGAACAAGGCGCTGGTCGTCGGTCCGTCCTTCGCCAACTGGCGCACACACGACTACGCGAAGCAACCGGTCACGTTGCTCGTCGACGGCGCGCCGCTGGTCGACAAGATCGGTGGCTTGACCGGCGGCTCGCCGCTGCGGCTCGTGCAATGGCTCGCCCGGCACGTCGTCGCGCGCCGCGGCGGCATCCGCGCCGGCCAGATCGTCACCACAGGCTCCTGGGTTGGCCTGCAATTCGTGCAGCCCGGCGCCAAGGTCGAGGCGCGGTTTCCGGGCCTTGGCTCAACGAGCGTGTCGTTTCCGACTTAGGCTCGGCTGCCGTCGAAGCGGGCGACAATATCTTCGGGAATGCGCGTCGCCTTCAGCTTGCCAGGCTGACCCGCGACCGCCGTCGTCCAGCAGCGCGTCTCGTGGCCGCTGGCGACCGGCGAGCCGTCGAGGCGGGCCACGGCATGGGCGACGCGGAAAGAGCTGTTGCCCCAGCGCTCGACGCGGCTGCTGACGACCAGCGCGTCGCCCGGCGCCACCGTCGACTGGAAAGCGCCAGCGGCCTCGAGGATAGGGATCTCGACGCCGCCGAGATCCTCGCGCATGGCGCGGCGATCGAGCCCGATGGCGCGGAACAGGCGCCAGCTGCCCTGGTCCCACCAGCGGAAATAGGTCGGGTAGAAGATGATGCCAGCGGGGTCGCAATCGCCCCACTCCACCGTCACGCGATGACGCACCGAGAGGCCGCTACCATCGACTCCCGGCACGACGTCGAAATCGTCGTGGCGCGGCGGTAGCGGGCTCACTCGGCGGCCTTCGCCAGCGCTGGCGTTCGATCGCCGATCTCGGCGAGCGTACGCGACAGCGACGCGCCTTCGGGGTCGGCCAGCGCGGCGACCCGGGCGGAGGCCACGGCGTCGGCCGCCAGCGTCGCCGGCAGCGCGCCTGAAAGCGCCGGCCCGATCACCGCGCGCTCGATCGCGGCGTAGTTGGCGGAGCCGCGGCGATGCGTGTCGCCATAACCCTTGATCAACCGGGCGCATTCCCCGATCTCCAACGCCAGCGCGGGCGAGATCGCGACGGCGCGGACGATCGCGTCGACCCAACGCTCGATCTGCGCCTGCTCGTCCTGGAAGCGCAGGCTGCGCGGCCGCCACCAGCGCAGCTTGGACAAGGTCCATAGACGCAGGAATCCGAACACCGACGTCGTGTTCACGCGCATCGACCAATAGGTCTTGTTGAGCCGGCCCGTGCGCTCGCCCCAGCGGATGAAAGCGCGCCCCATGCCGGGCGGCAGGATCGCGGCGATCTCCTCGATGCCGGGCTTGAAATGCTCGGTGAGCAAGACGGGCTCGTGCTCCTTGGCGCGTGCTTCGCGGCGCACGCGCGCGAAGCGCTCAGCCGAGACCTTCGCCTGGGCCACGCGAATCACGTCTTCGAACGACATGCGCACCGCGAGGTGGCGCGCGCTCTCGCGCAGCAGCCGGTCATCGGCGCCGGCCTTGCGCAGGCGATCGAGGCGGTCGAGGTAAAGGCTGGCGTAAGCGAGGGACTGATAGTGCACGAGCCGGCGCACGCCCTCCTCGATCACATCGAGCGCCTCGCCGGCGAAGGTCGTGCGCGCGCGCGCCAGCGGCGCCTCGGCGCCGGCATTGCGCGCCGCGCGTTTGGCGGCCTCGCGCGCCATCTCCTCGAGATCGCCGCGCGCATGCGCCTGGCCGAAGGCGAAGCCGGCGAGGTTGGCGTCGACCGCCTTGCCGCCTTCGCGGATCGCCGCCTCGTAGTGCGATACCGTGACCGGCGTGCGACCGCTGCCGGCCAGCGCGCCCAGCAGCACGGCGTTGAGCACCGAGCCGCTCTCCTCCGCCGCCTGCTCCATGTCGAACAGGATGCGCTCGCGGCTGTTGTCCTTGACCACGCGCAGGAGCTTGGCCGCGTCGTAGCGGCCGTCGCCCATCTCGATCTTCTCCGACGTGGCGAAGACGCGATGGGTCGAGCCGATCAGCACCGTGCGCTCCGGCGACATGAAGCCATTGGCGGCGGCGCGCGCCGCCTCCAGGAGCTCGGTCGCCATCATGATGTCGACCTCGCCCAGCGCCGGGTTGAGCGCCAGTACCGGCGCGCTGTTGCTGCGCCGCGTGCCGTCGGGCGGCACCATCTCGATGTAGTAGGTCGTGGCGCCGGTACGCTGCGCCACGCCAGGGATCGAGGTGAGCTGCACGGCGAGACCCGCGCTCTGCCCCGCGCGTACGATCCAGTCGGCGAGCACACCCCCGCCCTCGCCGCCCATGGCGGCGATCAGGATGGCGACGCGGTTGCTGGCCACTAACTCCCCCCTCCGGGGGAAGGTAGTGGCGCGAAGTTGACCACCATCGCCGTTACTCCGCCGGCTGCATCGCGCGCACCGGCGCCTTGCCCTGCAGCGCGCCGATGACCGTCGCCCGCACCTTCCATACGAGGCGATCCCACCAGCTCGGGTTCTGCACGATGTCGGCCTTGTAGAAGCTCGGGCACAGTACGGCGGCGTCTGCGACCTCACCGCACAGGCCGCAGCCGACGCAGGAATTGATCACCGAGGCCACGGGATCCGTGCGCAGCGGATCGGGGCTGGGCTTGATGGTCAGCGACGGGCAGCCCGACAGGCGGATGCAGGAATGATCGCCGGTGCAGACCTCGTCGTCGACGCCGTAGCGCGTGCGCACCACGCGCTCGCCCCGCGACAGCGCCGCGGCCTGCAGCGGGCGGATGCGGCGCTGCCGCGCGAGCTGGCATTCGCCGTCGCCGATGATCACCTTCAGGCCGCGTTCCTTGGCCGTGAAGGCCTCGCGCAGCACCTTGATCATGTCGCGCAACGAGTAGGTGTGCTGGATACGCAGCCACTTCACGCCCACGGCGCGCAACGTGTTGGCGATGTCTGATGTCTTCTGATCGTCCCGGCGGTTGCCCGCGCTCGACGGCAGATACTGCGCGCCGGTAGCCGAGGTATAGCCGTTCTGCAGGATGATCAGCACGCCGTCGCCGCGATTGAACAAGGTCGACGACACGCCCGACAGCAATCCGTTGTGCCAAAAGCCGCCATCGCCCATCACGGTGAGCGTGCGCTTGTCCATGAACGACGACACGCCCTGCGCCGCCGCCAACGACATGCCGAAGCCGAGGATCGAGTTGCCGAGGCTGAACGGCGCGAAGGTCGCGAAGGAGTGGCAGCCGATATCGGTCGAGACATGTACCTTGCCGATCTCGCGCTCGACCAGCTTCACCGCCGTGAACACCGGCCGCTCCGGGCAGCCGGTGCAGAAGCCCGGCGGCCGCAACGGCAACGGCGATCCCAGCGCCGCCTGCACGCGCGCGCGCCGCTCGCGAACGGCGGCGAAGCGCCTGGCCGGTTCGCCGATATCGATATCCGGACGCGCCGCGCCAATGAAGGTCAGCAGGCCTTCGGTCAGCACCTCGGCGGTGTACTCGCCGGCCATCGGCAGCGCGCCCTTGCCGTGGATCTTCGTCTGCACGTCGGCCTTGCGCAGGATCGAATCGATGGCGGTCTCGATGAAGTTCGGGCTGCCCTCCTCGATCACCAGCACGTGGCGCTTGCCCGTGCAGAAGCCGCTGACCTGCTCCGGCACCAGCGGGTGCACGACGTTCAGCACCAAGGTCGGCACCCGGGTGCCGCCGAAACCATCGGCCAGACCCAGCCGCTCGAGCGCGCGCAGAGTGACATTCGTCAAGCCACCCTGGACGATGATGCCGATATCGTCGAGCTCGCCCGGCAAGGTCTCGTTCAGGCCGCGCTCGACGATGTACTGGCGCGCCGCCGGCAGGCGCACCTCGAATTTCAGCTTCTCATGCGCGTAGGTCGAGGGCGGGTGCGAGAGCTTGGCGTAGTCGTGCGGCGCCGGCTTCGACAGCTGGCGATTGCGCGAGATCGATGGCGCGACATTGGCCTTGGCGGTGAACTCGCCGGTTACGTGGCAGGCGCGGATGCGCAGATCCATGATCGTCGGCGTGTTGGACGCCTCCGATAGCGCGAAGCCGCTCTCGACCAGCCGGACGATGGTTGGCAGGTCGGGCCGGGGATCCATGAGCCAGACCGAGGACTTCAGGGCGTAGGCGTGGGTGCGCTCCTGGATCACCGAAGCGCCCTCGCCATAGTCCTCGCCGACGACGATCAGCGCGCCACCGACTACGCCGGCCGAGGCGAGGTTGGAGAGCGCGTCGGAGGCGACATTGGTGCCGACGATCGACTTCCAGGTGACGCATCCGCGGATAGGGTAGTTGATCGAGGCGGCCAGCAGGGCGGCAGCCGAGGCCTCGTTCGCGCAGGTCTCGAGGTGCACGCCGAGCTCGTCGAGCAGGTCCTGGGCGTCGACCAGCACATCCACCAGGTGCGACACAGGCGCGCCCTGGTAGCCGCCGACATAGCCCACGCCGGCCTGCAGGATGGCCTTGGTCACGGCCAGAATGCCTTCACCACGGAAGGTCTCGCCGTCGCCCAGGCGCAGCGATTTCACCTCTTCCTTGAACGATCTCTCGGCCAAGCGGTCCCTCCGGGAACGCCTTTTCCCGGCGTTCCGCCGCCCGAGTGATCGGGCGCCGGCGGCGCCCTGTCAATGCGTTTTCCCTTGCCGCCCCCCCTGTGCGCGCCTACGATTCGGCTTCCGGGGCGAAGGCGTGACCAACAACGCCGATCGTTGGGGGGTGTGCCAGTTGATGATCCTCAGGATCGTCGGTCGAGCGATCGCAGCGACATTGATGAGCCTAGGCGCCGCCGCCGCGCAGGACGGTCCGGCGGAGCTCAAATTCGCCCATTGGCTGCCCGCCGACCACGTGCTGCACAAGACCGGTTTCGAGGCCTGGGCGCGCTCGGTCGAGGCGGCGTCGGACGGCTCGCTCAAGATCGTGATCCACGCCGCGCAGGAGCTGGGCAGGACCGCCGACCACTATGACATGGCGCGCGATGGCGTCGCCGATTTCGCCTTCATCAACCCCGGCCATGTTCCTGGCCGCTTCCCGATCTTCACCGCCATCGAGCTGCCGTTCAGCGTCACCGACCCGCTGAAGGGCACGGCGGCGCTCGACCGCTGGTACCGCAAATACGCCACCCAGGAGATGCCCGACGTGCGCTTCTGCCTGGCGCATGTCCACGACCCCGGCACGCTGCATGCGCGCGTGCCTGTGGCGACGCCGGGCGACGTCGAGGGCGCGCGCGTGCGCACGGTCAGCGATTCCACCCACGCGCTGGTCAAGGCGCTGGGCGGCGTGCCGGTACGCGTGCCGGCGGCCGAGGCGCACAAGGCGATCAGGAAGGGCGCCATCGACGCGGTGCTGATGCCATGGAGCACGCTTTCGATCTGGGGCGTCGACAAGCTCGCCACCTATCACCTCGACCTGCCACTCTATGTCGGCGGCTACGCCATCGTGATGAACGCCGCGACCTACGCCCGCCTGTCGCCGGCACAGCGCAAGGTCGTCGACGCGCACTGCACCACCGATTGGGCGGTTAAGGTCGCGACCGGCTGGGCACAGGACGAGCGGCGTGGGCACGAGGCGATGCTCAAGGCGCCGGGTCATACCGTGCATCGGCCGACCGGCGGCGACCTCAAGGCCTGGCGTGATCTGACTCAGCCGCTGGTCGAACGCTGGAACGATACGCTGCGTCGTCGCGGCGTGGAGTCGGACTCGCTGCGCCACGGGCTACGGCGCGAGCTGCAATCCGCCAACGCCGCCTATTGATTTCTTGTCTTTCCCCCTCGCCCCGCGAGCGGGGAGACGGAGTCAACGCCGCCGCCAACGCCGCCGATCAGGCGTCTTCGGACGCGCGCCGCTATCGCGATACTTGCGCAGCAGCAGCCGTAGCGGCTCCAGCATCGGCGCCACGATATCCGGCCGCCCTTCGAGGATCGACAGCGCGAGCGCGCCGGCTTCCAGGGTCGAGACGCTCTCGCGTCGCGGTTCACGCCGCAGATCGCCATAGAGCGAGGGCGCGCGCGGATTGAGCACAAGCCGGCGCGTCTTGAGCAGCCAAGCGTTTCGCCACCACAACGCCTTGGCCTGCGCCCAATTGCCGTCGAGCAGGATCAGCCCTTCGAGCGAGTCGAGCGCGCCCTCCTGGTCGGGCAGCTCCGCGCCGTCGGCGTCGACGGCCAGCAGCGGCGGTGCGTCGGGCGCCGGCGCCTGGGTGCGCGTACCGAGATAAAGCACACCCCAGCGCCTCACCTCCGCCGGCCGGCCCAGCGCCTTGGCCAGGTTGGGCCACGACAGCCCGGTGCGCAGCGTGGCGTGGGCCAGCTGCCGGCAGAGGATGCCCGCCGTGCCCAGCTCGCGGTCCTGCTCCTGCGGGTGGCGCAGCACCAGGATCTCGACGCGGTTGTCGATGCTCGCCAACGCCGCGCAGACGCACAGCCCTGCCGGCTTGCCGCAGCGCGGGCAATCGATCGGTGTTGGAGGCGCGACAGTGCCGGTCATGATCCCGTTGTAGCGCCATTTCGCTCGGCGCGGCGGTCCTTCAGCGCGGGCTTGATCCGGCGGTGGCGGCGGCTGAAAAATCGCCTGGACAGAGGAGATAGATCGATGCCCAGCGTCGCGGTGAAGTCGGAAATCGCCGGCAAGGTGTGGAAGATCGAAAGCAAGGTCGGCGATTCGGTCGAGGAAGAGGGCCAGATCATGATCCTCGAATCGATGAAGATGGAGATTCCGGTGCTGGCGCCGCGCGCCGGCACGATCAAGGCCTTCCTCGTCGCCGAGGGCGACTCGGTCGCCGAAGGCCAGCCGGTCGCGACCCTGGAGACCTGAGCCTCGCCGCGGCGAGCACGCAGCTATCGCCTGGATACTCGACCGCGTCCCAACCACTCTCGCGCAGGACGTGCGCGCGTACGGCGGCTCTGATCTCGTCAGCCAGCGCCTCATCGCCCACCGCGCGCGATAGCGCCATGCCGCCGACGACGGACGCGACCAGGGCCAGGGATTTCCGCCGCGCCTCGGTCGTCGGGCCGTCGAGGCCAGCGGCGAACGCGCCGCTCATCGCCGCCAGCACCGTGCGGAAAGCACCGCGCACTTCCTCCCCGCCGCGCGTGACATCGGCCGACAGCGTGATCATCGGGCAGGAGAGATCGACCAACTCGTGATGCCGGCGCGATAGATAGGCCTCGAGGATCTGGCGCGCGAGCCGAGCGCCGACGGCGGAGAAGTCGACGTGGAAATCGTCCCACTCGGCGGCCGGGTTATTGCCGAGGATATGCGTCACCGCCTCGGCGTAGAGCGCCTCCTTGGTCGGAAAATGAGCATAGAAGCCGCCGCGCGTGAGGCCAGCGTCGGCCATGATGGCGTCGATTGATACCCCGCCGAAGCCGTGCCGGTTGAACAGCCGGCTGGCGCTGGCGACTATGCGTGCGCGCGTGCGCCGCTTGTGCTCGGGCTTGTAGGGCATCGTCTGTCTCCGTCGACCGCCGATCGCAGGATAGGTCCAGGCAAAAGATGATCTTGAACATATTTTGACGACTCGCAGGATGGCCGCAACCACCGACCGAGGAGTGACGCCATGAGCGATCCCATCGATACCCGCCGCGGCTCCTGCCTGTGCGGCGCCGTGCGTTTCGAGACGCGCGGCGCGCCAATGTTCAGTGGCATGTGCTATTGCCTGAACTGTCAGAAAACGTCGGGCGCCGGCCGTGTCTTCCACGCCATGTTCGCCGACGCCCAGATGACGATCGCCGGCGAGACGCGGAGCTTCAGCTACAGCGCCGACAGCGGCAGCACGGTGACCAATGTCGTCTGCGCGGCCTGTGGCTCGCCACTGTTCGGTCGGAACGCGCGCATGCCCGGGATGACCGCCGTGCGCGTCGCGGCGTATGACGGCGAGACCGGCTTGTCCCCAGCAATGGAAGTATAAGTGAAGCGCCGTCGCGCCTGGGATTGCGACGCGCAAGGGGTGCCGCGTTTCGAGGGCATGCCGCCGATGTAGGAGATGGACGATGGCCTGGCGAAAGTCGCCGCAAGCGCTGGTGGCGCTGTTCGACGCCACTCTGCCCGATGACCCGCGCGTCGAGCGGCGCAAGATGTTCGGCTATCCCGCCGCCTTCGCCAACGGCTACCTGTTCGCCGGCCTGCACCAGGAGGACCTGATCCTTCGCCTGCCGGCGGAGGGCCGTGAGGAGGCCGTGCGCAAGATCGGCGCGCGGCCCTTCGAGCCCATGCCGGCTCGGACCATGCGCGACTATGTGGCGCTGGCCGACGCGCATCGCCTTGACGTTGCGAAGGTGCGCCCGTGGATGGCTCGCGCGTTCACCTATGCACAGAGCCTGCCGCCGAAACCGGCGAAGCGCGCCAAGGCCAAGCCCGCGAAGAAGCCCGTCCGTAAGTGACGGCGGCGATCAGGCGCGCGCGCTCGGGCGGGCCGAGACGGCCGTCCACCAGCGCGTGAGATTCACCTGGTCCTCGGGCACGGGCAGCTTCAATGCGCCGCGCGCGGTGAGCAGCGCGACCTGCGCCGTGATGTCTGCGATGCAGTAGGTGTCGCCCGCGACAAAGGCACGCTCGGCGAGTTCCCGGTCGAGCCACGTCATGCGCTCGACCACCTGGCGGCGTAGCAACTCGCCATAGGCCGGAATCTGCTCGCGCTTGCCGACCCAAAATGGATGAGTGTGCACGAAGGCGCCGATCACCGGCAGTAGCAGCTCATGCTCCATGCGCCGGTTCCACATCTCGACCGTGGCGGAACCCAGCGCGCCGCGCCCCATCAGCGGCGGCTCCGGCCGCTGCTCCTCGAAGTACCGGCAGATCGCCACTGACTCGGCCAAGACGGTACCGTCGTCCAGCTCGAGCACCGGCAGAGTGCCCATCGGATTCTTGGCGCGGAACGCCGGATCCTTGTGGCCGGCGCTGTCCATGTCGAATTCCTCGAACGGCACGTCCTCGCCCAGACGCAGCCGCTTCTCGGCGAGGAAGATACGCACGCGGCGCGGGTTCACGCCGTTCTTCAGCAGGTAAAGCTTCATGGTCGCTCAACCCGGCTTGGCGCCCGAGATGCGTACGACCTCGGCCCACTTCTCGATCTCCGCCTTGATGAAGGCTGCATACTCCTCGGGAGTCGTCGGATGGGCGATGCCGCCCAGCTCGATGATGCGCTTGGCGACCTCGGGCACGGCCATCTCGGCGCGCATGTCGGCGCTGATCTTCTCGACGATCGGCCGCGGAGTCTTCGCCGGCGCCAGGATGCCCGACCAGCCGGCGGCGTCGAAGCCCGGCACCGTCTCGCTGATGGCCGGAACATCGGGCAGAAGCGGCGCGCGCTTGAGCGTGGTCACGCCCAGCGGCTTGATCTTGCCGTTGCGGATATGCGCGATCGCCGAGGTCACGCTGTCCATCATCAGGGTGACGTGGCCGGCCAGCAGGTCCTGCATCGCCGGCCCGCTGCCCTTGTAGGGCACATGCTCGATGTCGACGCCGGCCTTGGCCTTGAACAGTTCCATGCTGAGATGCTGCGAGGCGCCGACGCCGGCCGACGCGTAACCCAGCTTGCCCGGCGCCGCCTTGGCCTGCGCGATCAGCTCGGCCACCGAGTTCGCGGGGTGGGAGGGATGCGCCACGATGATCAGCGGCACCTGGAAGATATTAGAGCACGGCGCGAAATCGGCGATCGCGTCGTAGGTCATCTGCCCCTTCATGAAGGACGGGTTGATGCCGATCGTGCCGCTGGTGCCGACCACCAGGGTGTAGCCGTCGGGTGGCGCCTTGGCGACCGACTCCAGCGCCGGAATGCCGGCGCCGCCACCCTTGTTCTCGACCACGATCTGCTGCTTCCAGCGCGCCGACAGACGTTCGGCGATGAGGCGGCCGAAGGTGTCGGCGGCCTGGCCGGCTGGAAACGGCACGACGAGCTTGATGGGGCGCTCCGGCCAGGCGCCCTGCGCGCGCGCGATCGATGGCGCGGCGAGGATGGCGGCGGCGCCGGCGAGCAACGCGCGGCGTTTGGTGGCGATGGTCATGGCGTTTCCCCTACGGTTCGTTGTCGTCCTTATGCCGTACCCAACAGCCTTTGCGCCAGCTTCAGATGGGGTTTGTCGAGCATCTTGCCATCCATCTGCGTGACGCCGCCGTTTCCTGACTTGGCGAAGGCTTCGACCACCTTGCGCGCCCAGTCGAGCTCGGCCTGCGAGGGGCTGAAGATCCGGTTGATCGGTTCGACCTGCGACGGATGGATGGCCATTTTTGACAGGAAGCCCATGCGCTTGGCCGTGACGCACTCCGCCTCGAAGCCCTGGAGGTCGCGGAAGTCGGCGTAGACCGTGTCGAGCGGCGTGACGCCCGCGGCACTGGCCGACAGCAGACAGACGACGCGGGCGTACTTGAACGTGTCGTCGAGCACGCCGTCGGGGCCGGCTTTCGCCACCGCGCCGATATCGGCCGACAGATCCTCCGCACCCCACGTCAGCGCCGTGAGCCTGGGATGCGACAGCCGCGTCGAGGCCGCCACCAGCACCGCCGGCGCCGTTTCCGTCACCAGCGCCAGCACCTTGGTGCGGCCCGCCGCGATACCCTCGCGCGCTTCGAGCGCGTCGAGCACGTGGCCGAGCCGATCGAGCTCGGCCTGGCTCTCGCATTTCGGCAACAGGATCGAATCGGGTGCCGCCTGCATCACCACCGCGAGGTCGCCGGCGGTCAGCCCCGTCGGGAAGCTGTTGACGCGCACGACCTTGTGGTGACCGCCGGCGCCCAGCGCCCGGATGTGGTCGCGCACGATGACGCGCGCTGCCTCCTTGCGCTCCGGTCCGACCGAATCCTCAAGGTCATAGATCAGCGCGTCGGCCGGCGAGGTCTTGGAGCGATCGAGCTTCTTGAGGTCGTCGCCCGGAACGAAGAGGTAGGAGCGGATCATGTCGGTTTGCGCCGCATCAGCGCCTGGCGCCGGCAATAGGCGACCTCTTCGTTGCGCTGGTTGAAAGCGCGGTGCTCGAACTCGACGATGCCGGCATTGGGTCGCGACTTGCTCTCGCGCAGCCCGACGATCTTGGTCTGCACGCGCAAGGTGTCGCCATGGAACACCGGCTTGGGAAAGCGCGTGTCGGTCATACCGAGATTGCCGATCGTGGTACCGATCGTCGTGTCATTGACCGTGATGCCGATCATCAGGCCCAACGTGAACAGGCTGTTGACGATACGCTGGCCGAACTCGGTCTTGGACGCGAACTCCTCGTCGAGGTGCAACGGCTGCACGTTCATGGTCAGCGAGCTGAACAGCACGTTGTCCATTTCGGTCACCGTGCGCGTCCAGGCATGGTCGAAGACCATGCCCTCCTTGAATTCCTCGAACCACAGCCCGGCCACGCGTTCCTCCACGCCTGTTGAGGCATCGAAGCTGGCGGGTTATGTCCGGCGTCGTCAAGCCGGCCGGATCGCAGAGCAACCATGCCCAACAACACCCCCGCCTCGCCGATCTTCCGTGAAGAACACGAGATGCTGCGCGACCAGTTGCGCCGCTTCATCGACGAGGAGGTGAAACCGAAAGCGGAGAAATGGGAGGAGGACGGCTTCGTGCCGCGCGATGTACTGCGGCGCATGGGCGAGCTGGGTTTTCTCGGCATCCGCTACCCCGAGCGCTTTGGCGGTGCGGCGATGGATTCGCTGGGCAGCGTGGTGCTGGCGGAGGAGCTCGGCAAGTCGACCTTCGGCGGCTTCGCCATCACCGTGCTGGTGCATACCGACATGGCCTCGCCGCATCTGATGAACGCCGGCACGCCTGATCAGATCGCCCGGCTGATGCCCGATATCGTCGCCGGCCGGACGATCACGGCTGTCGCCGTGACCGAGCCCGGCGCCGGCTCCGACGTGAAGGGCATCCGCACCACGGCGCGGCGCGAGGGCGGCCACTACGTGCTCAACGGCAGCAAGATGTTCATCACCAACGGCGTGCACGCCGATGTCTATTTCGTCGCCGCCAAGACCGACACGCGGGCGCGCGGCTCGGCCGGCATCTCGATGTTCATCCTGCCGAAAGACACGCCGGGCTTCTCGGTCGGCCGGGCGCTGAGGAAGACCGGCTGGCTGTCGTCGGACACCGCCGAGCTGGTATTCGAGGACGCCCACGTACCGGCGGAGAACCTGCTGGGCGAGGAGAACCGCGGCTTTTACGCGGTTATGAAGAACTTCCAGAACGAGCGGCTGGTGCTGGGCGCACAGGCCATGGGCGAGGCCGAGGCGGCGTTGGCGATCACCCTGCAGCACGTCCAGACGCGCCAAGCCTTTGGCGCGCCGCTGTGGGAAAAGCAGGCAATCCGCCAGCGGCTCTCGATGCTGGCGGCACGCGTGGCCGCGGCGCAGCAATTCGTCCATCACACCGGCTGGCTCGACGCGCAGGGTCGCGAATGTGTCACGGAAGTCTCGATGGTCAAGGCGCTGTGCGGCGAGCTGGTCAACGAGGTGATGTACGCCTGCCAGCAATTCCACGGCGGCATGGGCTATATCCGCGAAACCGCGATCGAGCGCATGGTGCGCGACGCGCGGGTGCAGTCGATCGGCGGCGGTGCAACAGAAGTGATGCTCGAGGAAGTCGCCAAGCGCCTGCATGGCTGAGCGTGCTAGGGTGGGCTGACCCCGTCCCTCCGTTTCCGCAGGAACCGCCTCGACATGAGCACCTCAGCCGCCCACGAGAATGACGCCGGCCAGCTGGCGTTGCGCGCTGCCGCACGCGACCACGGCGTCAGCATCGGCCGCGACCGCTTCTTCTTTGTGCGTCACGGCCGCACGCCGGGCAACATCGGCGGCCTCTACCAGCACCCGGACATCCCGCTGGCGACCGAGGGATTCGTCGACGCCGACATCGCCGCCAAAGTGCTGCGCGACCACGCCTTCGACCTGATCTACGCCAGCGACATGGCGCGCGCCTGGCTGACCGCCGGCCGCGTCGCCGACCTCACCGGCCGGCCGGTGTGGCTGCGCCGCTGCCTGCGCGAGCGTTATTTCGGCGACTTCATTGGCACGCCCAGCGCGGGTCTCGACTGGCGCGTCAACCCGCCCAACGGCGAGACCATGCACGGCTTCATCGAGCGCACCCTGACCGGCGTCGCCGAGTTGCTGGCCAATAACGGGCCGATGCCGCTGCTGGTGAGCCATGGCGGCGTGCTGCGCGTGCTGACCGGGGCGCTCGATGTCGCCCTGCCGCACGAGCTCACGACCAACGGCCTGCCGCTCGCCTTCGAGCGCAAGGGCAAGGACTGGTCCGTCACGCCGCTGATGCAGCCGGCGCCGGTCGAGCAGAAACTGGGCGCCGCTTAGGTCGGTCACGCGACGGAGTCACCGTGGCCGCTGGCGAAAGACGACGGTCGCCGCATCAGGGGTCTTCTCTTGCGGCAGCCAAGCGTCAGCGACCGACGCGGCGCCAGACGCCGCCGCCTCCGGCGGAATACCATTCCCTTCCTTTCCCTTCCCTTCCTTCCCTTCCTTTCCATCCTGTCCAAGCACCGTACCGGCATAGGACTCCTCGCCTGCCGGTACATGCGGAAGCGCGGCACGACACCGTTCGCTCGAGCCCAAACTCCAGCCGCGCCTTCCTCCGCGCTGGCCGCTGCAAGTTTCAGTGTGGCGCCCGTACGGGCACGATCGCCACGGTTTCGGTCGCATGCGCGTAGAGGCGGCCGGCCTCATCGACCAGCTTGGCCTCCGCGGTCGCGAGCGCGCGGCCCGATGACAGCACGTTGGCGATGGCGCGCACCGGTCCTGTCTTCTCGGTGACCGCGGCGACGTAGTTCACTTTCATTTCGACCGTCGTGGCGATCATGCGTGGCGGCAAGGTGGCGTGCACAGCCACGGCCAACGCCGTGTCGAGCAAGGTGGCGATCCAGCCGCCATGCGCCGCGCCCATGATGTTGCGGAACGCCTCGGCCGGATCACCCTGGAACACGGCGCGTCCGCCTCCGACCTCGATCGGATGGATGCCCGCGGCGACGGCGAATTGCGGCGACGGCAACTCGCCCGCGCCGATGGCGGCGAAGATCCGCTCACCCGGCCAATCGGCGATTTCCGCCAGCGGCAGCGGCCCCGGCGGCGCCAGGCGCCGCTTGTTGGCCTCGACTTCTTCTCTCCACGCGGACATCGGATCGTCTCCAGATAAGTGCATATGCACTCATATAGCCCCGGGAGGTCGACGGCGTCGATCTTGTGCTTCTCATGCTCGGATAAGCCGGCCTAAGCCTCGCGCGGCGTCCAGCGGCCGGCTTCGACCAGGGTGATGAAGTCCCAGATCGCGCGGTTGAAAGCGTCGGGCTCCTCGAGGTTCACGGCGTGACCGGTCTTGGGCATCACCAGCAGCCCGGCATTGCCCATCACCTGCTTCAAATAGAGGCTGGGCTGCAGCACCAGATCGTCCTCGTCGCCGGCGACGATCAGCGACGGCACCATGCAGGCCTTCCACTCCGCTTCGAAATCCCACAGCGACGGACGCTTGCCCTGGAACTCCGACACGGTGTGCGCCGCGCCGATCGGATCGTGGCTGGCGAACTCCTCCATGAACGCGGCGTGGCCGCGCGGGTCCTTCTGATGATAGCGGCGGCGGCTGGGCCCCTTGCCATAATCGGCGGCGAAGGCGGCCTGGCCGATCTTGCGGATCTTCTCGCCGTTGGCCCGGGACTCGGCGGCGAAGGCGGCGTGCAGGTGCTTCTCCGAGCCGAAGCCGCAGCCACAGATCGCGGCGGACAGCGCGCGCTTGGCGTGCACGCGGGCGAAATGCGCCGCCGCGAAGCCGCCCATCGACAGGCCGCAGATATGCGCCTTGTCGATGTTCAGCCCGTCGAGCACGCAGCGTATGTCCTCGACGACGCGGTCCTGGCCGTACTTGGCGGGATCGTCGGGAATGTCCGACGGCGCGTAGCCGCGGAACGAGTAGGTGATGCAGCGGTGCTTGCGCGCGAAGAAGCGCATCTGCGGCTCCCAGGCGCGCCAGTCGCCGGCGTATTCGTGCACGAAGACCAGCGGCGTGCCGCTGCCGGCCTCCTCGTAGTACAGCTTCACGCCGTCGTCGCAGGTGATGTACGGCATCGCTCCCTCCCCTTGCCTATCGCGCCGCCTCGTCGAGCCGCGCCACGACGTCGGGAATGACGTCGTCGACGACGTTGGCGTAGGCGAGACGCACGAAACGCTCCTGTCCTTCGCCGAAGGTCGTGCCGGGCAGCAGCAGGAGATGCTGCGCATCGGCCAGACGGCGTACGACATCCATCGCCGGCGCCCCGGCGAAAGGATGCTCGAGATAGGCGAAGTAGGCGCCCAGGCTGACCAGCCGCCAGCGGTTCGAGCGCGCGACGAGATCGCCGAATGCGCGGCCACGCGCCACCACCGCGGCGATCCGCTCGCGCGCCCAGCCCGCGAGGTGCCGCAGCCCGTAGAGCGCCGCCTCCTGGCCCGGCCGCGGCGCGCAGATCGCGACGCAGTCCATCACCTTCTCGATCTCGGCCAGCGCCGCCGGGCCGGCGGTCAAGGCGCCGACCCGGTGGCCGGGCAGCGCGTAGACCTTGGAGAAGCTGTAGAGGTGGATCAGCGTTTGCGGCCAATCCGGATCGTCGAAGATCCGATGCGGGCGTGTCGTGTCAGGCAAGAAATCCTTGTAGGTTTCGTCGAGCACCAACGCGATGCGGCGGCGCTTGGCGAGCGCATAGAACGCCTCGATCACCGCAGGCGGATACGTCGCGCCGCTGGGGTTGTTGGGACTCACCAGCACGATGGCGCGCGTCGTCCGATCGATCAGCGCCTCGGCGTCGGCCGGATCGGGCACCGCGCCGCTGCCGTCGCGGAAGTCGAGCGGCACCGGGCGGACACCCAGCATGCGCAGCCACATGGCGTGGTTGAAGTAATGCGGGCGCGGCAGCAGCACCGAGTCGCCGGCCGAGGCCAGCGCCATCATCGCCGCGCAGAAGGCCTGGTTGCAGCCGGCGGTGATCGCCACCTGCGATGGTTTGATCGTCGTACGATGAAAGGCGCCGAGATGCTCTGCGTAGGCCTCGCGCAGCGCCGGCACACCCAGGATATCGCCGTAGCGATGGATCGCCGGATCGGCGAGGCGACGGGCGAGATGATCGGTCAGCTCCGCCGGTGGCGGGTAGCCGGGCGCGGCCTGGGTCAGATCGATCAGCGGCCTGTCGGCGGGAAACGAGCGGCCGGCGATCAGGGCGCGCACGGCGGCGATCGGCGCCGCCTCGATGCCGGTGACGGCGGGGCTGAGCACATAGGACATCCCGCGCTGATAGCCGATCCCCGCCCGCGCGAACAGGGTGCTAGGCTCGCCGCCAGTGGAGGGTCCCATGCGACTGAAGGACAGGACGGCGATCATCACCGGGGCGGCCTCGGGCATCGGCGCAGCGACGGCGCGGCTCTTCGTGGCCGAAGGCGCGCGCGTCACGCTGGTCGATCGCGACGCGGCGGGCGTCACCGCGCTGGCCGCCGAGCTGGGCGGTCATGCCCGCCCCTTCGTCGCCGAGGTGACCGACGAGGCGCAGGCGCGGACCTGCGTCGAGCAATGCGGCACTGTCGACGTCCTCGTCACCGCCGCCGGCATCTCGCTCGGCAAACCGGCGCTCGACACATCGCTGACCGACTGGAACACCGTGCAGGCGGTCAACGTCACGGGCACCTTCCTGTGGATCCGCGAGTGCCTGCGCCCGATGACGGCGAACGGCCGCGGTTCGATCGTCACCATCGCGTCGCAGCTCGCGCGCGCCGGCGGCCGGGGCAATGCCGCCTATGTCACATCGAAAGGCGCCGTCGTCGCGCTGACCAAATCAGTGGCGCTCGACTATGTCGATAAGGGCATCCGCTGCAACACGGTGCTACCCGGCGCCACCGACACGCCGCTGCTGCGTCGTTCCTTCGGCCGCCAGCCCGACCCCGACGCCGCTCGTGCGCGCTCACTGGCGCGTCATCCCATGGGGCGCTTCGGCGATGTCCGCGATATCGCCTCGGCCGCGCTCTACCTCGCCAGCGACGAATCGGCCTTCGTCACCGGCGTCGAGCTGCCGGTCGACGGCGGTTGGCTCGCCGGCTGAAGCGGACTACTCGACCTGGACGTTGGCGGCCTTGCTGACCTTGGTCCAGATACCCACGAACTCCGCGATGAAGGCCGAGAACTCCTTGGGCGCCATCGGCTTCTCGGGCAGGAACAGCGCCAGCTCGTCGAAACGCGCCCGCACGTCGGGCATGGCCACGACTTTCATCGTCGCCTCGTAGAGCTTCGCCTGGATATCGGCGGGCATGCCCTTGGGGCCCGACAGGCCGACCCAGGTCGAGGTCGTCATCTTGGCAAAGCCCTGCTCGGCGAAGGTCGGCACATCGGGGAACGGCGCGATGCGCTTGGCGGTGCTGATCGCCAGCACCTTGATCTTGCCTGCCCGCATGTGACCGACGTTGGTGGTGATCGGGTCGAACATCGAGGGAATGACTCCCGCCCACATGTCTGCCAGCGACGGGGCCGAGCCGCGATAGGGTACATGCTTGAGCTTGGCACCGATCAGCTGGCCAAAATTCTCGCCCATCAGATGCGTCGTCGAGCCCACGCCGGAGCTGCCGAAAGCGATCTCGCCGGGCTTGGCCTTCACCGCGGCGACGAAGTCGGCCAGGGTCTTGAAGGGCGACTCCGGCGGCACCATGAAGATGTTGGGCGCATCGCCGATCAGCGTGAGGTGCGAGAAATCGGCGATCGGATCGTATGGCAGCTTGGGATAGATACCGGGCGCCACGCCGTGCGGCGAGGCGTGCGACATGACCAGCGTGTAACCATCCGGCGGCGCTTTCGCGACCAGATCGGCGCCCAAAGTGCCACCCGCACCGGGCCGGTTGTCGACGAGAACCTGCTGGCCCAGGAGCTCGCTGTACTTGGGTGCCATCACCCGACAGATCGTGTCGGCCAAGCCACCCGGCGGAAAGGTCGCGATCAGCCGGATCGGCTTGCTCGGCCAGGCGTTGGCACGCGCCGCCGCCGGCAAGGCGAGCGTCGCGGCGGCGGTGGCGATCAGCATACGGCGCGTGGTCTTCATGGCGACTCTCCGTCGATGGTTGACCACCCGGTAGCAACCGACATGCCAAGGCACGGCGCGTGCTATGAAGATGGGCGATGAGCCTTCCAACCCATGGCCGCTATGACTACGTGCCGATCAACGCCCGGCCGAACTACCACTGGCCCGGCGGCAAGCGGCTGGCGATCTATCTCGCGCTCAATCTCGAGCATTTCGCCTTCGGCGAGGGCCTGGGCGCCGAGCTGGCGCCGGGCGGGCCGCAACCCGACGTGCTGAACTTCGCCTGGCGCGACTACGGCAACCGCGTCGGCGCCTGGCGGCTGCTGGAGCTGTTCGACGAGCACGCCCTACCCTCGGCCGCGCTGGTCAACAGCGCGATGTACGACTACTCGCCGCAGCTGATCGCCGCACACCGCGCCCGCGGCGACGAGATCGTCGGCCACGGCCGCACCAACAGCGAACGCCAGGGCGTGCTCGACGAGGCCGCCGAGCGGGGCCTGATCGTCGAGGCGACCGCGCGTATCGCCCGGGAAGAAGGCGCGCCGCCGACCGGCTGGCTCGGCCCATGGATCTCGCAAAGCCGCGTGACGCCCGATCTGCTCGCCGAGGCCGGCTATCGCTACCTGCTGGATTGGTGCATGGACGATCAGCCTATCCGCTTCCGCGTACGAAACGGCGGCACGATCCTCGCCGTGCCCTATCCGCAGGAGCTCAACGACATCCCGATGATCGTCGGGCGCAAGATCGACGCCACGATCTTTGCCGATATGATCGTCGACAATTTCGACGAGATGCGCCGGCAATCCAACAGCCAGCCACTCGTCATGGGCATCGCCCTGCACGGCTACCTGATGGGCCAGCCCTATCGGTTGAAGCATCTGCGCCGGGCGCTGGCGCACATCGCCGCCCATCGCGATGAAGTATGGATTACGACACCAGGCGCGATCGCCGCGCATTGCCTGTCGTTGCCGGCGGGAACAGTCCCCTAGTCAGTCGGCTTGCTCAGCATATCCGGGAGCATCGTATTGAAGGCGTCGGCACCCTCGAACGCGATCCAGTGGCCGCCGCCGGGGATATAGCGCAGGTCGATCCCGGGGTGATGCGCGCGCAGGAAGACCTCGCGCTCCTCGAAATAGGGATGGGCCGTCGAGTCGAACTCCCCCCAGATCGCGTTCACCCGCGTGCGCAGGGTCGGCACGACGTCGCTGAGCAGACCCTTCGAGGAGATGCCCCGGCTCTTGGTGCGCGCGCGCAGCGAGTTGACGACCTGCATGTGCAGCGCGATCGGGTCGATCGATTTCGGGTCGTGCACCATCAGGATTTCGAGGTTTCGCCGCGCCTCGGCGACCAAGGTCTCGCCCGACATGTCGCGAGTCAGCCGGGTCAGGGCGGCGCGCGCCAGGCGCTTCATGCGGAAGCCACCCGGGCCGACCAGCGTCATGCTGCGCACGCGATCGCCGTAGAGCGTGCAGATATGCGAGCCGATATTGCCGCCGAAGGAGAAGCCGGCGATATCGAAGCGCCGATCCTTCGGCAGCAGCGCGTCCATCGCGTGCTTGGCGCAGTTGGTGACCGACCAGACGTCGCCCAGGTTGTCGGGCGAGTCGCTCTCGCCCAGACCCGGCAGGTCGGCGACATACAGGGCGTAGTGCCGCGACAGCGGCAGCACGTTGCGGACCCAATGCAGCCACGATCCGCCGCCACCGTGCAGCAGCACCAGGATCGGCTTGTCCGGCTCGGCACCCCAGACGTGCCACATCATGCGGCCGCCATTGCCCATGGGCACGCGTTCGGCGTGTGACCGGGCCTCGATGTCGGCGATGTGGTCGGCGGCGGTTCGGCCGTCGGCCATCGGTGGAATGGCGGAAAGGTCGAGGGCTGCGTCGGCGTCCATGGCGCGTTTTCTAGCATGCAGCCCGACCGCTTCGCAGGCATGGCTGCCCGCCGGTTTCGCGTCGTGGCATGCCCGCTGCAACCCGCCTACAGTCGCGGCCGGCTCGACACGAACGGGGACGAAGACAATGGCCTACAGGCGCGTAGTGCTGGAGATCGGCATGGGCACCGACATCCGCGGCGGCGACTACACCAAGGCCGCTGTGCGCGCCCTGAAGGACGCGCTGTGGCACAACTCCCTGACCGTGGCCGACGCGCTGGGCAAGCCAGTCGACTCGATGCGGGTCGACGTCACCATCGGCGTGCCGAAGCCGGACAAGGTCGACAAGGCCGAGGTACTGGCGGTGCTGCCGCACGGCACCGGCACGGTCACCGTCGTCGAGGGCGGGCTGGAGATTCCCAACGCCGCCGGTACCGACGTCACGGTCATGGCCAACGCCGCCGCCGTCGTGCGGCTCGACCTGCCCTGAGGAGACCGGCCATGGCGATCAAGCGCGTCATCCTCGAGATGGGCACCGGCAACGACCTGCACGGCGGCGACTACACCAAGGCGGCCCTCAGGGCGGTCCAGGACGCGATCCATCACAGCTCGCTGACCGTGTTGCGCACGCTGAAGGTGAACCCCAAGACCTCGATGTTTGTCGAGGTCACGATCGGCGTGCAGCGGCCCGACGAGGTCGATATCGCGGCGGTCAAGGCCTCCCTGCCGCACGGCATCGTCACCGTGAAGGCGGTAAAGGGCGGTCTTGACGTGCCGGATGAGGAACTGGGCGACATTGCAGTCATCGCCAACGCCGCCGTGGTGGTCAGCCTGGAGCTTCCCTGACTGCGTAGCAGCCCTGTGTCGGAAGGTTATTGAACAGGGACGCCGGTGAGCGGATGATCACAAGATGAGCATCGGGACGATACGCGCATCGACGGGTCACTGAAATATAGGCCGGAAACGCAGGCCGGCCGGGGCCGAATGGGTCGCCAGCGGGTGCGGCTGCTGGTCATTGGCGCGATCCTCGCCGTCGTCCTCGTCTTCGGCGGGTACGAAGTCTATCTGCGCTCGACGCACGTCTACGAAACCGACGCGCGCGTCACCGCCGATATCGTCACCATGTCGAGCCGCGCCGAGGGATGGCTGGTCGAGGTGCCGGTGCGTGAGGGCATGCGCGTCGAGGCCAACCAGGTCGTCGCCCGCATCGACGACCGCACCGCGATATTGCGCGCCGAGGCGCTGCGGGCGCAGATCCAGTCGATCCAGGCCGACCGCGCCCGTCTGCTGGCCGAGCGCAAGCTGATCGAGAACCAGGCCGAGGCGAAGGCGCGCACGCGCGCCTCGGGCGTCAAGGTCACCCAGGCGGCGCGCGACATGCTCGATTCCGACATCCTGCTGGCCAACCAGGAGTTGGAGCGCAGCAAGCAGCTCTACGAGCGCCGGGTCATCACCGACAAGCAACTGGAGACGGCACAGGCCGCCGTGACGCGCCTGCAGAATCAGCGCCTGCGCCTCGACGCCGAACGCACGCAGGCCGAGGGCGCGCTGGCGGAGGCGTTGGCCGAGCGCGACCGGCTGGCGGTGATCGACGGCCAGGTCGCCGGGCTGGCGCACGCCGAGGCCAACCTGCAATCGCAGCTGCGCCAGCAGCTGGTCGATGTCGAGGACCGCACGATCCGCAGCCCGATCGCCGCCATCATCGACCGCACGTTCATGCTGGCCGGCGAGTATGTCGGGCCGGGCCAGCGCATCCTGATGCTGCACGATCCCAACGACGTGTGGATCGAGGCCAACATCAAGGAGACGCGCATCCGATACCTGCGCGTCGGCCAGCCGGTCGAGGTCACCGTCGACGCCTATCCGAACGAGCGCTTTATCGGTCGCGTCGCGCGTATCGGCAGCTCGACCACCGCGCGCTTCGCCCTGCTGCCGACGCCCAACCCCAGCGGCAATTTCACCAAGATCACCCAGCGCGTGCCGGTGAAGATCGACTTCGTCGAGCGGCCGAAGATGCTGTCGCCCGGCATGATGGTCGAGATCGCGATCGATGTACGATAGCACCGAGGTGCTGGCCGAACGCTACGGCCCGTCCTATCGGTGGCTCGTCACCGTCACCGGCATGGTCGGTGTCGTTGCCATGGTGCTCAGCATGACCACGGTGAACGTCGCCGTACCTGATGTCATGGGCGCCTTCGGCATCGGCCAGGACATGGCGCAATGGATGTCGTCGGCCTTCGCCGCGACCATGACCTTCGGCATGCTGCTCAGCGCCTGGGTGGTGGGCGTGCTGGGCGAACGCCGCACCTTCATCGGCTCGCTCGCCATCTTCTCCTGCGGGGCGGTGCTGGGTGGCAGCGCGCCCAACGAGGACGTGCTGATCTTCGCCCGCGTGCTGCAGGGCTTCTCCTCGGGTGTCGGCCAGCCGCTGGTCATGGCGATCATCTTCAGCGTCTTCCCGCCGGAGCGCCGCGGCATGGCGATGGGTACTTTCGGCCTGGGCGTGGTCTTCGCGCCGGCGATCGGCCCGACCCTGGGCGGGCTGATGATCGAGTTCTTCTCCTGGCGCTACGTCTTCTACGTCGCCCTGCCCTTCTGCCTGCTGGCCGGCATCCTGGGCTCGCTGTTCATGCCGACCCAGCCACTGCCCAAGACGGTGCCGCGCTTCGACTGGATCGGCTTCTTCCTGATCGGCGCGGCGCTGTTCGGAATCATGACCGGCTTCGCCTACGGCCAGAGCGAGGGCTGGGACTCCGACACCATCGTCGCGCGCCTGGCCGGCGGCACGGTGGCCTCGATACTCTTCGTGCTGTGGGAGTTGCGCACCGACCGGCCGCTGCTCGACGTGCGCATGTTCGCCAACGGCCAGTTCGCCTCGGCCGGCATCGTCGCCTTCATCTTCGGCGCCTGCATGATGGGCTCGACCTATCTCGTGCCGGTCTTCGTGCAGACCACGCAGGGTTTCACGCCGTTGGTCTCCGGCCTGATGATGATGCCGGCCGGCCTGATGCTGGCGTTCATCTTCCCGATCGCCGGCCGCATGGCCGACGTGTTGCCGCCGGCGCTGATGATCATGGGCGGGCTGATCATCTTTGCGATCGGCTTCCACTTCATGAGCCTGGCCGACGTCAACACGGTGTTCTGGACTCTGGTGCTCGTCACCATGGTCTCGCGGCTCGGCCTGGGCTTCATCAATCCCAGCCTCAACGCCTCGTCGCTGAAGGTGCTGCCGCCCGACAAGGTGCGCCAGGGCGCGGGCGCCACCAACTTCATGCGCCAGCTCGGCGGCGCGCTAGGCACCGTCTCTTTCGTCGCCGTGCTCGAGACGCGCGGCCGTTTCCATGCCGAGGCGCTGACGGCGACGCAGGACTACGCCAACCACGCCACCGACCGCCTGGTGCACCAGGTCGAGACCCTGCTGAAGACCGTGGGCCTCACCGAGCGCATCCGCCACAACGCGGCGCTCGATTACTTGGGCACCGTGGTGCACGCGCAGAGCCAGACCTTGGCCTTCCAGGACACGTTTATGGTCGTGGGCGGCGTCACGCTGCTGGCGCTGCTGCCCGCCTACATCCTGTCGCGCTCGCAGCGCAGGGACATGCGCGGCGCGGACTGAGGCGCCCGCTCAGTGAGCGCAGCGCGTCATCCTCCCTTCTCCCCTCGCGGTAGATGGGTCTGGGATGAAGGGGCCGCTCGACGCCTCAACCGCCCTCCAGCAGATACGCCGCATTGCTGTTACGGCAGACGTCGCGGATCTGGTCGACCAGCATGCGCGGGACCGGGATGCGATCGCGCAGGCGGTTCTCCTTCTCGGCGTACTCTGGATCACCGGGCACCAGCAGGAGCTACGCCGGATCGGCCGGCACCTGGCGGCGCAGGAAATCAATCGTCTCCTCGAGATCAGCCTCGAATTCGCCCTCCTCGCGGAACAGCTTGTCCGACGGACCGGGGTTGCGCGGCAGGGATTCATGGCCTAAAAGCCCGGCTCCGGCCTCCGCCCCCTTCGTCTAGAGGCCCAGGACGCGGCCCTCTCAAGGCTGAAACACGGGTTCGAATCCCGTAGGGGGCGCCAATCATTTCAAAGGCTTAGCTGCTACACGCAAGCAACTTCGTCTCATTTCGGTAATGCGTCGGTAATAGGCGTTGCAGGAAAGCCCCTCGATCCACTCGCCGCGCCCAAACGCGAAGCCCCGCCTCGAAGCTACCGGGCGGGGCCGTTGGGATGCGCCGGATCGGCGCGAGCTTCAGGGCGTGAGTGCCAGCGTCAGGCGCCAGCGGTACCCAGCGCGCTACATGATGCGCCTTTCGCGGCACACAATCTTGAGCATTGCGAGACTTTGGTGACGCCTGCGCAACTCCTCGTCGACATTTGGCCCCCCACCCCCCGGGGTACCCCCGAACGAGTGAGCGCGCGCCGCCTGTGGCCCTCTCGATTAAGTCGCCAGAATCGTCGAACCATTTCTGCAATTTGCAGAATGAAAAAGCAGCTTCTAGCGTCAGGCTGCAGGCCCACAGACCAGATTGCTCAAGCTCGCTTCTTGCGGGTTCGGGGAAAGGCTGGAAAGCATACCATACGCCGCGCCGCAGACCATCGGCGATCCCGAGATACAGCAATGGGCACTGCAACCGCTTCCGCCTAATGCAACCATAAAAGAGGAAAACCCCGGAGCGCGTTTCCGCGTCCGGGGTTTGAACCTTCAGTGGATCACCACTTTACCGTGGTTTCCCAACCGACTTCCCATCGATACTTGAGCACTGCCGCCCGTCTGCGTCAAGATGCTTGCTCTAGTCGGGGAACTCCATGACGGCATCGTTCGAACCCGTATTGCGGGAAGGTCTGACGCTGGGCATCGATCTCGGCATCGCCTCGTGCGGCTGGGCGATGATTGAGAACGTCGACAGCGGCGACGGCCGCATCGTCGCAATGGGCGTTCGCTGCTTCGATGCGCCGGAAACTGCCAAGGAGCGTACACCGACGAATCAGATCAGGCGGCAGAATCGACTGATACGCCGCGTACTCAAGCGACGGAGACAGAGGATGAACGGGGTTCGGGCCCTGTTCAAGGTTCACGGACTGCTGATCGACGATCTAAAGAAAGCGCTGGCCGTGGGCCTGAATCCCTGGACATTGCGAGTCGAGGCGCTGGACCGCCCCCTTAACGGGCAGGAGTTGGCGGTGGCCTTAGGTCATATCGCAAAGCATCGCGGCTTCAAGTCGAATAGCAAACGCGACCGAGGCAAGAACTCCGACGAGGAGTCTTCCAAGATGCTCGGCGCGATCGAGAAGACGCGCGAGCACCTGAATGAGTGGCGCACAGTCGGCGAGATGTTCGCCAAGGATGCGACCTACGCCGTGCGTAAGCGCAATCGCGACGGCAATTTCGATCGCTCCGTCTTGCGCGACGATCTGGAGCGCGAAGTCGCTTTGATATTCGATCGCCAGCGGCGGATGGGGAACGCCATCGCGAATCCCGACCTGCAGCGCCAGTTCATCGAGACGGCGTTCTTTCAACGGCCGTTGCAGGACAGCGACGACCGGGTCGGGTTCTGCCCATTCGAGCCGGACGAGCGCCGCGCAGCAAAGCACAGCCCATCGTTCGAAAGGTTCCGGCTTGCGTCGCGGTTATGCACGCTGAGCGTCCGCTCCGAAGGGAGCGAAAGGACACTGACGGCCGAAGAAATCTCCCTCGCGATGGCCGACTTCGGTGCGCCGGGAGTCAAGCTGACTTACAAGCGGCTACGCAGGCTACTGAAGCTCGACGACGGGAACTCGTTCGATGTGCCTCGCGAGGAGGAGGGCAAACGCGAGATCGCGTCGCGCTCACGCGACCAAGCCGCCGGAACCAAGGCATTCCGCAATGTGCTGGGCAATGCCTGGAAGACGCTTGTGGACCAGCCTGACAAGATCGACCGCGCCGCCGCGATCATCACCTTCCGCGAGGCGCCCGAGTCGATTCAGGCAGGGTTGAACGAGATCGGCTTCGAGCCGTTGGTGCTGGAAGCGATGATGAAGGGCGTTATCGACGGTGACTTCGCCGCTTTTAAAGGCGCCGGACATATTTCGTCCAAGGCTGCGCGCAAAATACTACCCCATCTCATGCGAGGGCTCGTCTATTCGGATGCCTGCAAGGCAGTGGGCTATGACCATACGCGTCGCCCCGAGACCGATCTTTCCACGATCAACAATCCCGTCGCCCGCAAGGCGCTCAGCGAGGCCCTAAAGCAGGTTCGCGCGATCGTGCGCGAATACGGGCTGCCGGGTGCCATGCATATCGAGCTGGCGCGCGACGTCGGCAAGAGCAAGGAAGAGCGCGACAAGATCACGAGCGGAATCGAGCGACGCAACAAGGCGAAAGATCGCCTTCGCGAAGAGTATCGGGATGCGGTGGGACGCGAAGCCACGAACGCCGAGGACCTGCTGCGCTTCGAGCTGTGGAAAGAACAGGCTGGCCGCTGCTTTTACTCGGACAGCGAAATCCACCCTGACT